>PEAK01000062.1 GCA_002753515.1 Magnetococcales bacterium | reverse complement strand
GAATGGTGTTTCATCCACCCTTTTTGTATATGGGATACGTCGGTTTCGCCATCCCTTTCGCCTTTGCCATCGCCGCGTTGATCAACGGTCGCATCACCGACGAATGGATCCTGGCAACCCGACGCTGGACTTTGTTTTCCTGGGCCATGCTCTCCACCGGGATCGTCTTCGGCGCCTACTGGGCCTACTACGTCCTGGGATGGGGCGGCTATTGGGCCTGGGATCCGGTGGAAAATGCCTCGTTCATCCCCTGGCTCATCGCCACCGCCTTTTTGCATTCGGTCATGGTGCAGGAACATCGGCGCATGTTTAAAATATGGAACCTGTTCCTGATCATCACCACCTTCAGCCTGTCACTGTTGGGAACCTTCCTGGTGCGCTCCGGGGTGTTGTCGTCGGTCCATGCCTTCGCCTCCGATCCGGGACGCGGGGTCTACATCCTCATGTTCATGGCCGTCGTGCTGCTGGCTTCCTTCGGCCTGCTGGTCCTGCGCTCCGACCGCCTGCGCTCCAAGGTCACTCTGGAAAGTCTCCTCTCCACGGAAGCCGCCTTCTTGTTCAATAATCTTTTTTTGGTCATTGCCGGACTCACCGTCCTGTTGGGAACACTCTACCCCTTGGCCGTGGAAACCTTGGGCGCTTCCAAAGTAACCGTTGGCGCGCCGTACTACAACAAAGTCTTCATCCCCATCATGCTGGGTATCCTGATCCTGATGGGAATCGGACCCGGCCTGGTGTGGCGCGGGATCGAGGGCAGACGACTGCTGCAATACCTGAAACCACCCCTGGCCATCGGCTTGGCAGGAGGCCTCTCCGTGTCATGGCTGTTGGGGGTCCACCATCCCTACGCCGTGGCGACCATCCTCCTGGTCCTCTTCGTTGGCAGTACCCATCTGCTAAACCTTGGCTTGGCCATCCGCCGAAAAAAAATGCAATCGCAACAGGGGGTGTTGGCGGCTGCCTGGAGCCTCATCAACCGCAACAAACGTCGCTATGGCGGCTTTCTGGTGCATCTGGGCATCCTGGTCATGGCGATTGGCTTTGTCGGTTCAGGATTGTTTCAGGAGGAAAAAGATCTGGCCATGGCCCAAGGCGACTTTGTCGTCCTGGGCGATTGGCGCCTGCAGTTTTCCACCATGCAACCCGTCCAGGGCAGCAACTGGAAAGGTCAGGAAGCCGTCATGGAAGTCACTGGAATAAAGAATAACAAAAAAAGAATCATGCGACCACAAAAACGGGTTTATAACAATCACTCCATGCCCATGACCGAAGCCGCCATTTATTCCCAATTTTTGGAAGATATTTACGTCGTCCTGGGCGATCCGGTTACCGAAACCACCTGGGCCTTTCGTTTGTACCGCAATCCTTTGGTATCGTGGATTTGGGCCGGCTCGGAAATGATGGCGCTGGGCATTCTCTTTTCCCTGTTGCAGGGGCGGCGTCAGAAACCAAAAAATAAAGGGGAAAGCAGTTACACAATATGAGCAACCTTTGGAAAACCTCACTTTTAGCAGCGGTCGTTGCCATCCTTGGGCTGTTTGCCCTGGGATTGAACAACGATCCACGCAACATACCCTCACCGTTGATTGGTCGCCTTGCCACGCCGTTCAGCGCTCCAGCCTTGGACAATGGGCCACCGATCAGTCTGGAATCATTACGAGGACGCTGGGTGTTGGTCAATTTTTGGGGATCCTGGTGTGGTTCCTGCCGTCTTGAACACCCCTATCTGATGCAGTTGGCAACAATGACCCGCAATCGTCCCGACTTTGTCATGATTGGCGTCGATTTCAAGGATACCCGCTCGGGTGCCCAACAATTTTTGCAAACATTGGGCGATCCTGGTTATCGGCAAGTATTTGACCCCGACCAACATATTGCCATCGATTGGGGAGTCTATGGTGCCCCTGAAACCTATCTGCTCGACCCTGCGGGTACCATTCGTTACAAACAGGTCGGGCCGCTTTTCAATGGATGGTTTGAAAAGATTGCCCTCCCTTTGATGGAAAAAAAAACATGAGATTACAATCCTTGATGCTGGCCTGTGTGTTTTACATGGTGTTCCAGGGTATCGCCTTGGCGAGCGAACAAAAAGAAGATCCCACCGAAGCCAGTGTGCGCAGCATTGCCCAATCATTGCGTTGTGCCGTATGCCAAAATCAATCGGTGTACGAATCCAATTCCGATCTGGCCAAAGACATGTTGGGGGTGATTCGCACCAAGGTGGCAAAGGGCGAGACAGAAGGTGCGATCCGCGATTATTTTTTCCAGCGCTATGGGGATTATATTTATCTGGAGCCAACAACTCATGGTGGCAATAGTATGTTGTGGATCGGACCATTTGTCGCCTTGCTGGTGGGTGGTGTTGCCTTGTTGTCAGCTCTGAAAAAATGGCGTCGCTCCCCCCAGGCCCCATCGGTTCCAGTGAAAACCGATGCCTTTCATCAACGTCTGAAAGAAGAAATGGAAAAAATGGATGCGTAGGTCAGATCACGTTACTTATCATTCCTTGCTGGAACGGTGAACCGGGTGGCCATCCAAATCAGAAAAACGGGTCTGTCGGCACCGTGGGTCAGACGTTTGAGAAAACGGATGAACATGTTCGCATTACAATTTTCCTCGAACGCCATAAACACGGCCTGGAGTGTCAAACACAAACTGATGCAGGTGATGCTGTAGCGTGAGGAAAAGAAACAGCTTTCTGGTCGGATCGTAGTGGATGATGCCTATTGGGGAGGTGAGAGATCTGGAGGCAAGACGAGGTGCCCCAGCCAAAACACCTTGTCAGGACGCCTCCTATGCCGGGGAGACTCTTAATGCTGGCTGAGACTCATTGGTAAACAGGTAATTTTATTTTTATTGCGGAAGTTTGTCGTATAAACGCGACACATCACCCCCTCCAACACGAAATGCTGTGTGGGAGGGGGTGACGGAGGGCGATATGTTACAGTGTGGTTTTGACCAGTATCTTAGTATAACCCGCTTTGAAAGAGGCGTCCACCCCTGCTCCTTGCACAGAATTCAGGGAGATACCCGGAATGGCATTGGCAGCTCCGGACATTCCCTTGGAGACGCCCCATGACAAGTCGATGCCACCACCGTCGGCCAGAGCGGCTTGAACTCCGAAACCTACCGACCAACCTTCGTTATCATCGATTGTCCCTGGACTCCAGCCGATTCCAAGTCCGCCCCCCTCGACCTCACCTTTGATGGTGGCCCCCAAGCTGCCGCCCGCGTAGGCCACAATGGCGTAAGTATACCTCCCACTGCTGTCGGGTTGAACATTCATGGCCAACGCCAAATTCGTTTCACCCCCGACGACCGCTCCGGCTTCAACGCCAGCCAGGAGAATACTCCATGAGGAATTGGTGACATTATTGGGAATATTGGCTCCCGCTTGATTCAATGCCAATCCCAGCTTGGATGCCAGCAGCTTCATATCCGTATTCACCTGGGTGGTTATTTCTTTGGCGGGGATTGCACGCTGGATCCTGTTGACGGCAGCCTTGCCTTCTGCGTCCAGACTTTTCATCTTTGTTTTCAGGCTGCTCAAGACTGCCTTGTTACTGTTGATAAAACTCTGACCCGTCTGCCTGAATATGGCTTCAAGAGCGGCGGTCAAGGCCGATTTCATCGCCGATACGGAGGCATTATAGCCGGACTGGATGGCGCTGGCGGATGATGCGTAGGCCGATTTGGCCGTTGCGGCAATGGTGTTCAACTCAGACTGGGCTATGCTGGCACTGGCGGCAGCCAATTTGTTGGCTTGTGCCGTAACGGCATTCACGACCGAGTTCGTTACATCTGCAGCTGCCTTGGCATCCTCGGCGGCATCCTTGACCCAGTCGGTAAGGTTTGAGAAGGTTTTCTCGGCCCGACAAGCGATATTCCAGGTACCGCAATGCCTGTGGGAATTCCAGTCGCTGGACCAGATGGGTGCGCCACTGGTGTTGTATATGACCATCTTTTTATCTTTCTGCATCACCATAAAGGCACCCGGGTTGCCTGCGGTATTGGAAGCCCACTTGGGTGATGTGTCATGATAGACAACCAGATTGCCATCCGTTTGCATGACTAACTTGTTTGCTCTCGAACCGTTGGTATTGGTATCCCATTCGGCACCCCAGGAACTGTTGTACATGACAAAATTGCCATCGGACTGGAAAACCGCATAGTAGGTGCCATTTCCGCCCGATTGGACACAGGAGCCTTTGACGCACTGCTTTTCAGGCCCCCCAACCAACGTCCCCCCGGAAGGCAGGATGCCATCCGCCTTGGTGTTCGATGCCCAAACGGTTGCGCCGTTTTGAACCACAACCAGGTTACCATCGGATCCCAGACCAAGAACAGCCCCGGTTTTTCCGTTGGTGTTGGTGTCCCAGAGCGCCGTTGTACCTTTGTACATGACCAGGTTACCATCCGGCTGCATGACGACACGATCACCACCCTTACCATTGGTTTTGGACGACCAGATGGCCCGTTTAAACTGCAAATCGTAAAGAACGAGATTGCTGTCACTCTGGAATGTGAGCATGTAGGCGTTGTTTGCAGAGACCAACGCCTGGTCCTTGCCAAGCATGCCTCCCGATGTCAGGCTGTCCGCCGCGTGCGCGGAAAATGCGAAAAAACTGAATGTCAATGCCGGGATGGAAACAAGTAAATTACTGTATTTGCGTACTTTTGTCTGCGATCTTCGGATGAAATCGCAACAAATCGAAAGGTTGTTCATACATCTGTCCTCCTGCTTCAAGTTGACGTAGTGTATTTCACTGCATGATGCATCAGTAACCGTCCGGGCCATTAAGTTCCGGGGTCAACGCATCTTATTCCGCGAAGTGGGGAACAGCGACGGTTTACTGGAGGATATGTTCGTAATCGGGGGAATAGGTGAGGCAATGGTTGCGACCGTTGCGTTTCACGGCGTAGAGGGACACGTCAGCCTTTTGCAGCAACGAATCGGAATCCTGTCCATTGTCGGGATAAAAGGCGATGCCGATGCTGGCCCCGACTTTGATATCCATGCCATTGATAAGGAATTGTTTATTGATTGCCTTGATCACTTTGCTGGCGATGGTAACGGCGTTTTTCTTGGACGCGATACTTGTTAAAACCAGGGAGAATTCGTCGCCGCCCAAGCGACCAGCGACATCAGTTTCCCGAATGCAGCTTTTGATTCTTTGTCCCACTTGAATCAACAGTTGATCGCCAACCTGGTGCCCCTTTTGGTCATTGACCTGTTTAAAACCGTCCAAGTCGATGAACATGACGGCCAGGATATGCCGTTCCCGTTTGGCGCGTAGAATTTCCAGGTGCAACCGGTCCAGGAAAGCTTGTCGATTGGGAAGGGTGGTCAGGGCATCGGTTGTTGCCATGTAGTTGATTTTTTCTTCAGCCTTTTTCCTTTGAATGATGCCCGCCAAGGTATTGGCCACAGCCACCAGGAAAGATTCTTCATCTTCGTTACGCTGATGTCCGTGAGCCACATAGAGGTTGAGGACACCATACAATTTTCCAGCGGCCTGAATCGGGACACAAAAATGCCCATGGGGTCCAATGCCCTCAAAGTGCACATCATGTTCTGCATTTAGACAGGAGGTAAATACAACCTTTCGTTGCTCCGCCGCCCTGCCGCACAAGCAATAACCATAATCGATCCGGTTGCACAATTGCAGAAGGGGAGTCGCCAATCCCCTTTGCACGGTCAAGTGCAAGTGACGGTTTTCCTCATCAGCGAGAAAAATGCTCCCCTTTGGTTCAATGCTGACCCAGGGTACTGTGACGATTAAATCCAGGGCCGCTTCCAACTGGCGTTGCAGGGACATGGGTTGAATGGAGGCTTCCAGTAGCGCGGAAATGGCGATGCGTGATTTGTAATCCCGTTGAATCTTGGTTTGTTCCTCCCGATTTTTTTGTAAATTCCTGTGCGACTGGATGCTGTAGGCGATATCACTGGCCATCGTGGACATGATGCGGATTTCACTGATGGTGAAATAATCCGATTTGTGGGAATAGAGGCTCAGGGCACCGAGAACCTTATTGTCGGGCAGGATCAGGGGCAGGGCGAGGACCGACAGAAAGCCCCGTTTCAGTGCTTCCGATCTCCAGGGTATGAACGAGGTATCGGTCTGGATGTTATGGGTTACTTCCGCCGTTCGGTTGCGGATGCACCGCCCGGTGGGACCTTGGCCTCGTTCATTGTTTCCCCAGGAAAGTTTGAGTTGTTCCACATAGCCGTCGTCGAAGCCGCTATGGGCCATGGGGAGAACTGTTTTTTCCGCGTCGTCAAGGGCATACCCAATCCAGACCATTTGGAATCCGCCGCTTTTCACGATGAAATCGCAGACCTGGGAAAGAAATTGTTCTTCTGTTTCGGAGTGAACCAGCGCTTTGCTGCAACTCGTCACGGCTGCGGTTACCGACTGGGCCCTTTCAAGCTCCCGTTCAAGCTGAGCGAGCTTGGCTTCCAGTTGCGCCTGCCGGTCCAGGAATTCAAGGTGTTCAACATCCTTGATGCCTGTCAGCACGCTGAAACGTTTTTCCAGGGAGGATAATTGTGCAAGCAGAAGGTCCAGCTTATCCGAGTCCGATATGGGTCGCGTGGTATTCATGTAATTTCCCCTTCTGCTCAGGGATTACCTTACCAGCGACACCATGACAATGGCAAGCGAAAGTTTTGGACGGTCGGTACGCATCCCACACCCATGGATTGTTTTGTGTCCATCAACAAAAAAATATATCGCGGGGAGGGAACCCTAATGACGTTGCGGGAGAATAGGCTCTCATACTCCCTGACAACTTGGCATCCCGGGTTCCCTGTCCTCCCCGCGCCCTCACACGAAAGGGATTATTTCCCCTACGGCCCCCTCTGTACGACCAGTCGGGTCAATCCCCCCCCCTCTGCCCACTAAAGTAGCCCAAACTTGACAAAAAATGCTACCTGTAAGAAATTACAGGGCCGATCACCCATGGCCTTGGAATATAATATTCTATTTATTATCGGACAATAACCATGAGCAAAAATAATGCTGTTGATGACCTTCATATAATTGAAAGAATCGCAAACTTTCAAAATATGGATCAATTTAAAACTGCAATGGATGGTTTTCTCTCTACTTTAGGATTCGATTGTTGGGCGTATACCGTGAAAATGCCCGATTCCTTTAACGGGAGTTCCTTCGATATCATCCATACCTGGAACCAGGAATTCGTGGATCGCTACCGTGATATTCATGCGTTTCACTGTCCAAGACTCAAGCATCTTTGGCAATCAGAAGTGCCGCTCATATATGATAAAAAATTCACAGATAATGATTTGAAACTGCTTCGGCATCAGCCGGTAAAGGTTAAAGCTGTCATCGAAGAAATCATCGATTTTGGCTATCATGGCCACGGCTTTTCCCTGACAACGCATGGCAAGCACGGAGATAAAGGTGTTTTGACCCTGCAAAATCGCGACAAGAGGAAAGACGGTATCGACGCCATTTCCTTGAGTTTCCATTTCGCAAGCGCCTTTTTCCCATTGATGCATATGAAATATATCGAGTTGAAAGGTTGGAGACCACCGGGCAGTCTGTTTCCACTGACAGAGCGGGAACTGGAATGTTTGCGTTGGGCTGCGGATGGAAAAACGGCTTGGGAAACGGGTATGGTGTTAAACGTTTCGGAGCGGACCGTCAATTTCCACATGGCCAATGCGCAAAAGAAACTTATGGCATCCAACAAGATCCAGGCCGTGGCGCGGGCAATTCTTTACAATCTTTTGTAGACACGCTGATCAAGGGTCGGCCCGCCAAGGCGCGTACTCTTCGGCCAAACCAGCCCGTAATAACGCCTCCGTATGTTTGGCAGTATCCTCCAATTGTTCCAGGAGGGGGGGGACGGCGTCCATGGAACCACCGCTTTTGCCCAATTTTTCCAGTTGTTGGCACAAATCGGCCAACTGTAGCGCCCCCAATGTTTTCGCCCCTCCTTTGAGCCGGTGGGCCTTGTCCGCCAGGGAGATCGGATCGTCGTGGGCGGCACGGACGATGTCGTGGACGCGCTCGGGCAAGACACGCAAAAATACCCGGATGATATTGTCCAGTTCGTCTCCAACCTCGCTATGCAACCGGCCCAATTCCTTGTTGTCGATGATGCTCAGGGGGATGGATGCCACCTTGGCGGCACCCGGGGCGGAAATGTCCGGCACTTGGGGTGGGGACGCGGACACATGCATGGGGCTGGTTTGGATGTGACCCGGGAGCCAAATGTTGATGGTGCGTACCAAATCACGCATGCGGTAGGGCTTGGCCAGGTAGTCGTCCAATCCAGCGGCCAAGCATTTTTCCCGATCTCCCGACATGGCATCGGCGGTCACGGCAATGATGGGGATGCGCCGCTGGTCCAGAGTGGACTGGAGCTTGCGAATATGTGCCGCCGCCGTCAAACCATCCATTTCCGGCATGTGCAAGTCCATCAGAATCAGGTCGTAATGGCGGCCCGTAGCGACCATTTCCACCGCTTTCCTGCCATTTTCGACCCAATCCACGGTGCAGCCCAGCTTGCCCAACATGCCCAGGATGACGTTGCGGTTGACCTCGAAATCTTCGGCCACCAGAATGTGCGTGCTCCTCAACAGGCGATAGGCGACTTCCTGGGTTGGGATGCTTTCTTCGGAGGCCGCTACGGCATCCGCCCGGACCCTGGTGACCGGGATCTCAAACCAAAAGGTGCTGCCTTGTCCCGGCACGCTTTCCAATCCCAGTTTCCCCCCCATCAGCTCAATCAATCCGCCGACGATGGAAAGACCCAGGCCACTGCCACCAAAACGACGGGTTGTGGTGCTGTCGGCCTGGACAAAGGGGTGGAACAAATCGCTTTGAGTGGATTCGTCGATACCGATACCCGTGTCCTGGATAACGAAATGGACCACCATGGCCGATGAGGATGTCGAGTGGTGCGAGAGGTGGACGGTAACACCCCCCGTTTCGGTAAATTTGATGGCGTTACCCAACAAATTGCCGAGAATTTGCCGCAGCCGTACCGGATCACTCTTGATTGCGGTTGGCATATCGGCAGGAGTTCGGGTGATTTCCAGGGACAAACCTTTGCTCTGCGCCAGAGGTGCCATCATACCTACCACATCATCGAGCAGAATGCCGAGATCCATGGCTTTGGGTTCGAGACGGATCTGATTGGATTCGATCCTGGAAAAATCCAGGATATCGTTGAGGAGGGTCAGCAGGGATTCACCGGAACGATAGACGGTTTGCGCATATTGGCGTTGTTGGTTGTTGAGGGCGGTGTCCAGCAACAGATCCATCATCCCCAGGAGGCCGTTCATCGGGGTGCGAATTTCATGGCTCATGGTGGCCAGGAACTTGCTCTTGGCAAGGCTGGCGGCTTCGGCTCGGGTACGAGCCTCTTTCAGGTTGGTCTCGTAGGCTTTTTTCTCCGTGATATCCTCTTTGATGAGCAGAAAATGTTGAATGTGCCCAAAATCATTGAATATGGGGGCCATCAACGTGGATTCCCAAAACTGTTCGCCATTTTTTCGGCGGCTTAACAATTCGCCACGCCAGAGTTTGTTGGTAGCACTGGTCAAACGCATGTCGGTGAATGCCGTCAGTGAATCATCGATGGCTTCCAGAAAGCCGGGATTGCGACCAATGGCTTCGTCTTGGTTGTAACCGGTTGTGCGGCAAAATTGGGGATTGACGTATTCGATGATCCCTTCGGGATCGGTGATGAGGGTGGTTACGGGACTTTGTTCCACGGCCAGCCAAAAACGATTGCGTTCGTTCTCAATCCTTTTTTTATCGGTAATATCCTGCTGAATGGCGATAAAATGTTGTATCAGGCCCGAGGCGTGACGGACCGGGGTGATGGTCGTTTCCTGGATGTAGAACGATCCATCCTTCTTTTTATTGACGAATTCGTGGTGCCAGACGTCTCCGGCGAGAATGGTTTGCCAAAGGTGGTTGTAGAAGGTGCCATCGTGTTGTCCCGACTTGAGCAGATTGGGTTTTTTGCCGTTGACTTCCTCGGGGAGATAGCCGGTCAACCGGGTAAAGGCGGGGTTGGTCCATTGAATGACCCCCTGGTTGTCGGTGATCAGGATGGGATTGGCTGCGGCTTCGAGGGCCGTCGATTGCAGGTTCAGGCGTTGATCAATGATTTTTTTGTCCGAGATGTCGCGCAGAAAGGCGGAAAAACAGGTGGATCGCCCTCGGGAAAAGGCGGAAATAGCCACTTCGCAGGTGATGGTGTGACCGTTCTTGTGTAAAACCGGGAGTTCGATGCGACGGTTGAGAATGGCGGTCCCTTGGCTGGAGTCCCTGAGCTTTTGCAGACCCCGTTCGTGTCCAGCCCGCAGGTGGGGGGGGACCAGGAAATCACTCAATGAGTGACCGATGATTTCGGATCGGATGTAGCCCAAGGTGGTTTCCGCAGCTCTGTTGAACTCGAGAATGGTGCCGTGTTCATCAATGCTGATGAAGGCATCCAGGGTGGTGTCGAGTATGGTGGCATGCCGTACTTCACTTGTGTGGAGATCATGGACCGATTGTTCGATTTTGCGTTCCACGCCGTTCATCAGACGATAAAACAGCAGTCCGATGAGGGTGGTCACGAGGAGCAATATCAGAAATATCGTCAGGATGTGTTCAACCTGGAGGATGTCATATTCCAGATCTTCCGTGGCCATGGCGATCCAACCCAGGGGTGCCGGGATGTTCGGGGAATCGGTGTTGTGGAAGCCATCGTCACGGAGAACAAATTTTAAAAAATGATCATGTTCGATGATCCCGTTCCACCAGGATGATTCTTCTTTGGCGATTAAAAATCGGGGGTTTATAATGAATGAAGCATTCAACCAGGGGGGGAGCGATGTTTGCGTGGCAGCAGCCAGAATCCATGGGCCGAACTGATCCCAGAGTTGGGGGGGGTGCCGGTTTTTCCGATCGGCTTCCCAGGCGGGGCGGTCCACCTTGTCTTTGGGAACAAAGGCATACAGGTCTGTATGGGCAATGTGTTTCAACTCCTGCAAGAGCGGGGTGATATCCATGCCCATGGCCATGGCGCCAATGGTCTTCCCTTCGGGGGTTTGCCATGGTTTGGTCACGTGGATTTCAATGTGTCCCGAAGGATCCAGGAGTAAACCTTTTTCGGGGATTGTTTTCGGATCCCGAAAGGTTTGGGATTGGCTCGGGCTGGCGTCTTTTTTTCCCAGGCTGGAAAGATCGAATAGGACCGATGTCTGTTGGTTTGGGAGAATCAAGGAGAGAGAGACGACACCGTAGGCGTGGTAAAGGTTGCTAAAAGCGGTTTTTGCCAATAAAGTTTCCCTCTCGTGGTCACGGGAGGCGAACGCTTGCGTCAATTCGGGTTGCAACTGGGTGAGCTGCAACAGGTTGTCCAATTGTTGGTATTTGTCGGACAGGAGGGTGTGCAGTGTTTGCTCAAGGTTAAGTTGAATTTTTTCCAGATTCAACCTTTCCAGGGTGAAATGCATCCATTGGATGGCGTAAATATTGATGGCCACCAGTATGGTAACCGATATAATAAATGCATATAAAATAGGCTTTTTTATTGAAGTTTCCATTCTTGTAAAATAGCAGGAATACCGCTCGTTTGTAAAGAAACATATCCTTGCCGCACGCTCAATGTCTTACATCCAAGACCTTGGGACGGGCTGTACCAATTGCGATTGACGAGGCATGATTGCTTGGCGCTGATGGTTTGTCGGTATTCGCCTTAAAAAAGGTTGGCATCGCCATGATAAAACGCACCCGTTTAGCCTTGTTATACGCCGGAATGGTGGCAGTGTTTACCTTTGGCATGACCGCGCTGGTTTGGATTACCACCAGCGATATGTTGGTGCAGGGGACTTTGGATCGGTTCCGGGAACGGGCCAACAATCGCATGCTGGCAATCGACAGCATGCTGGCGAGTAGTATCCAAGACCTTGATATTTTGGCCAGTGATCCCGTTTTTTGCGCGCCGGAACCTTCCAAGCAAAAAATGTCGGTCCAATTGGCCAACTTTCGTGATCGCCTGAAAATTTACGTGACCCTTTCCTATAGCACGCGTGCCGGATTGCGATTGGCGGATACCTCGGGATTGGGGGTGGGTCAGCCGGAGGATCCCCAAACGCTTCCCGGAAAACAATGGTCCCAGGTGATGGCGGGTGGCCTGACCCACGGGGTGAGCCATTCCCGATTGCTCAATGCCGATGTGATCTTTTTCACCCATACGGTGCATTGTCCGGGTGATACTGGGCCACGTGGGGCGATTATCGCCGGGATGCACATTTGGCGTCTGGATGCCTTGTTCCCGGTAACGCATGCCAGCGATGCCGGTTTCCCGGTCAAAATCGACCTGAGTGACGAAAATGGCTTGCTGCTTTTTTCCAACCACAATCGGGAAGGTATCATGAAGCCGTGGGTTCGACCCCAGGGCCTTGGCGAGTTGACGTTTTCCATTCAAGGTATGGGAACCGTTGATTTCAAGGGGAGCCGCTGGTTGTTGCACCTGTCGGTGACCCGGGAGGCGATTTTGACCCCGGTCCGGAATTTGGTGGCAGTGTTGCTCGCCGTCTCGGCACTTGCTACCGCCTCGGCGGCCTTTTTGGCTCTGCGCATGGGGCGTGCCCCTTGAAACCCGGATGCGTATGGCAAAAAATGGCACTCATGAAAAAGTTTTCATTATCATTTCAACTTCATTGTGATAACATCGTTCAACAGGGGTAGTCGGGGATTTTTTCGAGTGGACAATTAAAATACAGGAGGCGTGTCATGACAGTACGTCATTGGATGGTGCTGTGTGTCTGCGTAGTGTGTCTCGCCCCCTTGGCTCAGGGGGGGGCTTCCGAGATCGATCACGCCCTCCAGGGACCCGCATTCATCCCGGGAAAACCCAATCCTGCCCTGGTGACCCCGGACTGGATCGCCAAGGGTATCACCCATCCCGCGAGTGCCGGGCCAGTCGATCTGATCGTCGAAATGGATCAAAATTTGTACGATGCTCTGACTCCCATCATCGAGCGGTATGGGAAGGAAAACAAGCTTGCCATTCGGATCAACAAGGGGACTTGTGGCACCAGTTCCGGACCTTTGTCGAAAAAAGAGGCGGATATGGCGGGTTTTTGCTGCCCACCCGCCCCGTTTGACCGCTTGCCCGGTATCGTGTTTCACACCATTGGCATCGTGCCCACAGTGTTTATCGTCCACCCGTCCAATCCCCTGACCGACATCCGGTTTGCAGAGGTGCAACAACTGTTCAATGGCACCCTTCACGATTGGAACGAGCTGGCCGATCCCAAGGCGAAATCCGTGAATGGCGCCATCCAACCCGTGGCGCGCCTGCATTGTGAAACCCGTCCCGGCCATTGGCGCGATATCCTCGATAACAAGAACATGTTCCAGCAACAAACCCATTTCACCAGCTCCATCCCCGATATGGTGGATTACGTCGCCACATCCCCCTTGGCCATCGGTTGGGTGTCGCGTTGGGTGGTGGAACTTCCGGCCAACAAGGGGCGGGTCAAGGTTTTGCACCTCGACGGGGTCGATGCGGATGATGCCAAGGCGGTCGCGGCGGGGCGATATCCCTACTATAAGGTGATGAACGTCTCCACATGGACTGGGGTGGCTGCCAATCCCCGTGCCGATCAACTCGTGGAGACTTTGCTCAACCACCCGGATCAGCTCGGAAACGCCGCATTCATCGCCCATGCCAAAGATTTGCGTCAGAACGGCTGGCGTTTTGACGGCAATGAATTGATTGGCAAACCGCAATAGGTCAGCGAGTTCGTGCTACCCATGCCAACAGATCGTTTTATCGGGATGCCAGCATGAAGGTATCGTTGGCACGATTGAACCTGGGGAGCAAGACATTCCTGGTCGGGATTTTGGTTACCCTGGGAATCGGGATTGTCTCGGATTTTTTCCATTCGCGGGTGTTCTTGCAGCAAGCATCCCAGGCCATCATGGCGGAATTGGGACGGGAAATCCAGACGGTTCGCTACCAATTACGACGAATGCGCGACCAGTATCAAGCGACACTGGGATTGTTGGCTGACAACAGTCGCCTGGTCTCCCATGTCTCTGCGCTGCCAGCCGAAGGGGCGGTGATCGTTCATGAAAAAATGCCCTCCTGGTTGCCTCCCAGCGCCGATTGGCGCTCTCTGCATCTGAACTGGCTGTTGTTGCTGGATCCCGATGGGCGGATTCGGGAATATTATGTTCCTGACAAACGCAACAGGGTCCTTCCCGAATGGTTGCAACAGGCTTTACCCATGCTGTTCGCCAAAAGTCAGGGGCAACTCTTGACTTATGAACACTCTGATCGGTTGGTCATGGTCAACACGGTCGGCGTTCGCGATGCGATGGGGCGGGTCACGGCCCATCTGATGGGTGTCAGTCCGGTCGATGATTACCTTCTGGAAACACTGTTTCCATTCACCAGTCAGGAGAGCTTGGGGGTGGCGATTTTCCGGGGCGAACCGCCACACTTGGTGGCAGATAATATTCCTGATTCCTGGGAAAGGGGCGGGTCCAAAAGTATCGCGTTGGATCCCCATAGTTTATTGTCTTCTGAAGGACCTTTTCTACTGCTTGGAAAGGAGTACGACGACGACGGCGCTACCGAGGACCGTATCAATATATCGGTTTTTGCCAACAAGGAACGTGTGTTTCGTTTCAGCTCCCAACTCTTGGCGTTGGAACGCCAGATGGTCATGGTCGTGGGGGCGCTCCTGGTTTCCGCTTTTCTGTATCTGGCTCTGAAAGTGGTGCGACGCATTCGTGGCTTGACCGGGCGCATGGCAACCCTGGCCCAGCAGGAATTGGATCATACCCTGGATGTGGCAACCCGGGGCGATGAGCTGGCCAATCTGGAGGATTCTTTCTCCCTGCTATGGGAAAAAAACAGGAAAACCAATGCCTTTCGGGTAGCGATCAATGGCATGCTCTATTCCAGCCTAGCCTTTCGCTCTCTCAAGGATGAATTGCAAAACGCCATTGTGCAAATTTTTACCGGAATGGGCGCTGTCAGTCGGGGGGTCGGTGCTGTATTTCTCATTGAGGGGGATCATCCCCCCGAGTTGGTATTGACAGCCCATCAGGGACTCAAGCCGGCGGATCAGGAACGTTTTAGCCGCATGGTGCTCACCGATCCATTCCCCCCCTGTCAAGCGCTGGGGCGCGGCGTTACGATCCATGCCGAATACCCCCTGGACGGATGCGAATCCGCCGTCGGGGAAATCAGCCCGGGTGTCATGCTGGGGTGTTTTCCCATCCTGCGGCATCGCAAAATAGGCGTATTGGCCGTTGTATTGGGCCATGAGTATCAACGGGGGTCGGATGATGAGGAGTTCCTCCAAGGCGTCGCCAACACCTTGGCATTGATCATTGAAAGGTATTTCCGGGACGAAGAGTTGGCTGTTGCCAAAGAAAATGCGGAACGGGCCAACCGTTTTAAAAGCGATTTCCTGGCCAACATGAGCCATGAAATTCGCACCCCCATGAACGCCATCATCGGAATGGGCCACTTGCTGGGTAGGACGGAACTGACCACGCGCCAGCGCGATTATGTCGGCAAGATGACCGCCTCGTCTCGTGCCCTGCTCGGGATCGTCAATGATATCCTCGATTTTTCCAAGATCGAGGCCAACAAATTGTACCTGGAAGCCATTCCTTTCGCGTTGGACGCGGTCCTGAAGGATGTGACGGATCTTTTTGTCGATCAGACGGATGCCAAAGGCATCATTTTAACGCGACACATGGAACCCGGAATTCCCACCAATCTGATTGGTGATCCCCTGCGCCTTGGTCAGGTGTTGCTCAACCTGGTTGGCAATGCCGTCAAATTTACCCAAAAAGGGGAGATCATCGTCTCAGTTGTCTCCCGGCATGCCAGTCCCACGTTTTCCTGGTTGGAATTTTCCGTGCAGGACAGCGGTATCGGCATGACGGAAGAACAGATGGGACGATTGTTTCAAGCCTTTAGCCAGGCAGAGGGTTCCACGACCCGCCAGTATGGGGGAACCGGCCTGGGCTTGGCCATCAGCCAACGTTTGGTGGGTATGATGGGGGGGGCCATTTCCGTGAGCAGTGCCCCGGGAGAGGGGAGTGCGTTTTTATTTCGTGCCGGATTTTTCATCCAGGATGTGGACAATCAGGAAGGCTTGGTGACTTCAAGTTCTTCCAAGGATGCTACCACGGTGGCAGAAGGCGATTTCCCAACCCATCCGGATGCCAGGATCCGAATGACTCTCGGTGGCGCACGGGTCGTGGTGGTGGATGACAATGAGATCAACCGACAAGTTGCCCGTGAAATCCTGGAAGATTGCGGCTTGGAGGTGTTGTTGGCGGGCAATGGCCAGGAATTGTTGGATCTGTTGCCAGCCCAGACACCCGGAACTGTGGAGATGATTTTCACGGATATTCAGATGCCGGTCATGGATGGTTTGACTGTGACCGCCATCCTGCGTGCGCAACCAAACTGGGGCTCCATCCCCATTATTGCCATGACTGCCAATGCCATGGTGGGTGATCGGGAAAAATCATTGGCGGCGGGGATGAATGGCCATATTGTAAAACCCATTGATGTTGCTGAAGTTTACAAAATTCTGGAAACCTGGTTGTATCCCCGAACCCTCCTGGCTGCGACGCCATTGCCACCCATGCGGGGCACTGCGGATCTTTCCGATTTTCACCTGCCCGTCCCGTTGCCGGGATTGGATCTGCCGTCGGCGCTGAAACGGGTCCGGGGCAATGAACGCTTGCTGGGCGAGATGATCGTGGGGTTGTGGCGGGAACACGGGCAATCGGCGGAAAAAATGCTTCCCCTTTGGCAGGCTGGTGCCGTAAGGGAGGCGTCACGGTTGGCGCATGCCGTCAAAGGGATTGCGGGCAATCTGGGGACGCGGGAACTTTGGGAAGCATCGGCTCATTTGGAACGATCCCTGGTGCAGGAGGATGTCACCGAGCTTCAAATCCAGGCTGCATTCCGCCGTTACGCCGATGCTTGGCCACCTCTCCAGCATGCCGCAGAAAAAATTGCCGATGCGTTGGCCAACATTCAAGTGTCCGCATCATCAACTGGCCACCCCCCCGATATTGAAGAAATGCTTGCTCTGATGCATAAGGTGGCGCATTCGCTGGATCAACAAGAAATGTCAGCACGTCGGCTCGCCGAGGGGCTGCTCGATCTCCCCTTGGACGAATCAGCCCGTCAGTTGTTGCAAACTATGTTGATGGCTGTCGATAAACTGGATTATCCCAAAGCTCGTGGTATTCTAGAACAATTGGCTTCTACCATGGCCATTACCTTGGAGTGAGGAGTATCTTTCGTGATCACCACACCGGATCGGCCAACGATACTGATTATCGATGACCAGGCCGATAACATTCGCCTGCTCAACGAATTCCTCCAGGATCGCTATCGCATTGTATTCGCCACGGACGGGGAACGGGGGTTGCGTCTCGCCTTGGAGCAACAACCCGACTTGATCCTCCTGGATGTGGTCATGCCAGAGATGGATGGTCATGAAGTGTGCCGGCGTCTGATGTCGCAAAAAGAGACCCGGGGTATTCCAGTCATTTTCTGTACCTCCTTGCAATTCGAGGAGATGGAAACAATCGGATTGTCATTGGGGGCGGTGGATTATGTGACCAAACCGTTCAAGATCGAGGTGGTGAAGCAACGTATCAAAAATCATTTGGAGTTGAAACAGTATCGTGATCGCCTGGAGCAAACGGTGGCGATCCAAACAGCGGAGTTGCGTTTGGCCAAGGAAAATGCCGAGGCGGGCGATAGGGCCAAACGGGATCTTTTGGGACTCTTCAGTCACGAACTTCGCACCCCCCTCAACAGCATTCTGGGCTTTTTGGAATTGTTGAGTCTGACGGAGTTGGATAAAAAGCAAAAAGAATATTGTGCGATTATTAACGAGTCCAGCCAATCCCTGGCGGATATGTTGATGGGTATCCTCGACCTGGTGGAAATGGAATTGGGTCAGATCATCCCGGATAACACTCCCTTTGATCTGGCCGATGTTCTCCAGGAGACGCACACCAGACATTGGCTCCGGGCGCAAAAAAAAGGCATTGATCTCCAGTTCCAGGACGATGCATCCTCCCTTCCCCTGGCTATCGGGAGTCGGAAGCACCTGGCCAAGGTGTTGGACCATCTTCTCGACAATGCCATTAAATTCACCTCCCAGGGCCATATTGCTTTCGGGGTGGTGCGGAGTACCGACCGACCCGATTATGGGCAGTTTTTTGTCCGGGATACCGGCGTTGGCATCGAAGAAGGTCATCGGGAGTTCATCATGCAACCCTTTTCCCAGGTCGAGGCGGTGCTGAATCGCCAACATGGCGGCTTGGGTATGGGGTTGGTTTGGTGCAACAAAGTCCTGGCCCGATTTTTCGAGGGACGTTTATGGGTGGAAAGTACCGTGGGCCAAGGGAGTACCTTCTATTTTGAGGCCAAGTTGTGGGGGTAGGTTTGCGCGTGCGTCCCATATTTGGCCTTGGTGTTGCTTGAACCGCATCCGGGGGAATCACCTGGGTGTGGATGGGAGATGCGTTTTTTTCGCCATATTGGATTGTTTCTCACGGTGCTGCCACTGCTGCATGGCAATACCATTCTCTTTGCTGCGCCCGGTTCCGCCCCGGTTGTCGAATCGGATGATGCTACGTCCGCAGTCCTGCTCGAAGAAATAACGGCACTGTATCATCCCATGGAGATTGTCCCGGAAACGGACAGTCCCCCCTCGGCGGAAAACGTCAATTCGCCAACGGCTACCCAAGAAAAAAATGCGGTGCTAGTGCAGGTACATCCCGAAGGGAACGAGGCCCAATTGACCCTGACCTGGCAGGATTCCGTTCAGTTCAGTATGCGGCACATGGGCCGGGAATTACTGATGGTGTTTGATAAAGAGTTCATTCCCGCCGGCTTGGACGCTGCAATCCAGGGGTTGGGCGCTTATTTGGAAGATGTGCGTTATGGGTACGATTCCTTGCTGTTAACAGGCCGGCAAGAAGACACCTCATTTCGGGTGAGCCAAAGTGGAGCGGTCGTTACCATTGCCATGACCATGCCGCCGCAGTCTGGAGAGGGATTGCAACAACGCAAAGTGGAAGAAGATCGGTTGCGGTTTTTAAAAGCCAAAACCATGGTTTCGCGGCGGAGTTTGTATGGTGCCCGGGCTCGGATGAAGGGGTTGGCGGAAGAATCCCCGAAAAATGTCGAATTTTTGGCGGAATTGGGCACTGTGGAAGACCGGGTTGGGCGTTGGCGGGAGGCCGTGGCCTTGTACGACCAGGGGTTATCCCATGCCTCGGGGGAACCGAACATTATTTTTGCCAAGGCATTGTTGCATCAACAGCATGGCGCCAACCTGCAACTCAGTGGTTTCGACAAATGGTCGTCCAAGGATCATGAGCGGCAAGATGGTCAGGATGTGGAGGTCAACTTGGTTGGTTCGCGGGCGATGAACCTGGATATCAAGCTGCGGCGGATCGATTTGGCAGTTGACAATGTGACCGATGCCCGGGGTACCACAGGGAATCGGGATGTTGAATGGATGGCGGGCAGTGCGGAAATGGCCTGGTCGTGGCCCGATGCTGACACCACCCGCTTGGGAATATTGGCGGGGCAAGACACGTTGGGTGTGACGGCTTCGCACGAATGGTTCCAGCCTGCGTCCAAGGTGCGCGTGGTTGGCGATTGGCGTCGACCCTATGCCGGGACCACCAACGGCATGGTGGATCAAGGCTGGCGGGACCGCCTGGAGTTGCAACGCGAAGATACCTGGTGGGGGGATCGCTGGCATACTGTCGCAGGTGGTGCCGTCAATCGCTATGGCAATGAAATCGATACAGGGGCGGCTCAAAGCATTACCATGACCGGCAGCGTGCGCTATACCTTGCTGAGCCGGATCAATATGGAACTCTCCTACGTACTGGATAAGGAAAAGCCGTGGCATCAGGAACATCGAATCAATGACGATGGGATTTTGTACACGTTATTTCCCATCACTCCCAAGGAAAATCATTTGCTGAGTGTCGCCGGATTTGATTTGTGGAGTGATTACTGGGCTTACAATTGGCTGGTTGGCTATGCTTATGATCGGCTGGCCGACCAGTACGGTCCGATGCTGTCATTTTCCCTGAGTTACGAACCCATGGCCGATATTAAATCGGCACTTAGCTTGCAGAGCGGCACTTCAAGGCAGGCGGGGGTATGGGTCACCACGAACCAGTTGGACTATTCGCTAAAAATTCTTTTTTGAGTCATCCTTCTCCATGAAGATCAATCAAATGTTGGCATGTTGGCGACCCGGACGTATCCTCCCTTTGTGGGCAATGGCCATTTTGTCCGGTTGCGCGGCCATGGGTGTGACCCGGAGCTATATCCATCAAGAGATGCAAATTCCGGGTCCCATGACGGTGGCCGTGCTGCCGTTTGAAAATTTGAGCAACAATCCCACGGCCGGGTTGTCGGTAGCGCAACTCTTTGCCACCGAACTGATGACAAGTGGTCGTTTTTGCCTGTTGGAAGAGAGCGATATGCGGCGTCAGCTCGCCAGCCTCAAAGTGGACGTGGACCATTTGGCTGAGGGGAGCATTGCCCGGGATGTGGGCCGGGAATTGCTGGTCGATGCGGTGTTGACTGGGAGTGTGTCGGAATTTTCCTATCAGCACGGCCTGCGGGAAGAACCAGCGGTGGGATTTACCATGCAACTGTTGCGCGTTGGCGACGGCGTGGTGTTGTGGCGCGCCAGTCAATCGTTGATGGGCTCGGGGTTCACGAGTCGCGAAAGTATTTTCTATACGGCGCAACAGGCTGTTCATGCCACCGTTGCCGGTCTGTCCGGCAAGTTGGATGGGGTTCGTTCGGAATGGCTCTGGGATAGGTTGTATGTCGCACCGGATCAGGGGGGTGATGCGCCCTATCTCGTTATGAACCCGGCTTGCAATGATCGCCTTGCCAATCGTGCCTTGCTGGCGAACCGGGCACAGGAAATGGGTCGTCTCCGGGATAATTCCTCGCCGGTCACCAAAGACAGGGTCAAATCCGATCTGGAAAAGGTGAAAGGCATCGAAGAAGACCTTCTGCATCAACAGCTCCCCCCGAAATGATTGGCTTATTAGCGGACCAAGTTGAAAAACACCCCTCAATCAACAGGTGGAATCTCCCGGGATCCTTCACCGATGTCCTCTCCTTACGAAGGTGTGGTGGACAATGTCCAGCCGCACAAGTTGGGGCGTAACACCGCCTTTTACCTGGGGATACGCTCCTCGGCCTGGAAGGAGATGGCGTTCTTTTTTGTGCTGGCTCTGGGGTGGGATGTCGTTTTCGGGGCCCGGGATCGCTTTGTCACCTTGTGTCCCCATCCGTTCTGGATCCCGGTGGTCCTGATGAGTGTGCAGTATGGCACCAGCCATGGGCTGCTGGCCGCTGCCTTGTCCAGCGCCCTGCTTTTATCCCAGACCATTCCCGATGTTGCATTGGGCCAGGATGCCTTTGACCGGTTGTATCTCCTGAGTGTCACCCCGTTGAGTTGGGCCAGTGCCGCCGTCATCCTGGGGCTGTTGCAGGATCGCCATCGCAGCGAACGCAGCACCCTGTGGAAAGCCATGACCGCCGCAGAACAACGCGAGGCAACCATTACCCATGCCTATGACAACATCAACAAAGCCAAGGAACGACTGGAAATGCAGGTGGCGGGACAGTTGAAAACCGTGGTGTCGTCGTTCAAGGCGGCCAAAGAGATGGAACAGGAGGATCCCGCCATGGTTCTTTCGGGTACCCGGGATATGATCCGCTCGGTGATCAGCCCGGAAATGTTTTCCATCTACACCGTGGAAGAGCAACAATTGGTGGCCATGGTCAAGTCGGGTTGGAAGGATGATCAAACCTTCAAAGACTCATTTCGTGCTTCGTCACCTCTGTATCAAGCAATCGTTGCGGAAAAAAGGTTTTTGCTGGCTTCAGTGCCACAGGATCGGGAAATATTGGACGGGCAGGGGGTGATGGCGGGGCCGTTATTGCATAGGGAGAGTGGTGCCATCAGTGGTATGATCAAGATTGAACGCCTGGGATTCATGGACTTTAATGTAACCTCGGTGGAAAATTTCAAGGCGTTGTGCGAATGGGCCGGGACATCCTACGATATTGCCAGAAACCTGCAATCGGCACGCGCCGATAGCGTTGTCAATCAGGATAGCCAGTTGTTCTCTTACGGTTTCTTCCCGAGACAAGTTGCCCTGATCACCAATCTGGGTCGGCGATTGAATTTTGAAGTCAGTTTAATGATCGTCCGCCTGGACAATGCCGATACCTTGAAACCGGAACAACAACGACAGATTCCGGTGTTGATTCAAAAGGCGACGAGCGTGGTGATGCGCAACACCGACATGGCTTTCGATTATGAGACGCCCGGTTACGAATTTGCCTTGTTGTTGCCGGCCACTCCAGCAGAAAATATGGTGTTTGTGTTGCAAAAGTTTGATACCGCTTTGACAGAACATGTCCTTTCGGTAGTGCCCGAGGCACGGTTTACCGTCAGTACACAAACGTTGCACAAAACCAAAAGGGTTTAAGGGGTATGGTTGCAAAGCCTTTGGGTATTCATTCAGTTAAAGAGGGACTTGTTGTTCCTTTATCCCCCCAGTTGGGCGTTGGTGAAGCATTTGGAAGGATCGTCGGGCACGAACTGAAGCAATTGCAAACCTGGATACCCATAGCCCATGACAATTCCGACGTTGAGGGCATTCACCAGGCGCGGGTCAGTTTGCGTCGCATGCGTTCGGCAGTTGGCGTGTTCGCCAAGTCCATGCCCCTTGATAGTTTGAAACCCTGGTCCGATACCATGCGCTGGTTGGCCACCGCCCTGGGACCGGCGCGTGATATGGATGTGTTCCTTGAGGAATCCCTCCGACCCGTTCTCGGTAAAACCTCTTTTCGCACCGGCGAAACCGTACTCTTGGAATTGACCCAGGCTCGGCGGTTGGCGTTGCAAGCCCAGGTTTGCGCCACCCTGGAAAGCCCACGCTGCCAGGAATTCATCAGCGGGTTTGATCGGTGGTTGGCGGAACGTACCTGGTTTCAACAGGACATTCCGGCAACAACGCGATTGAAACTGACGCGGGGAATCGGGGTGTTCGCCCGTGAAACCTTGGAGAAACGGTATGGCAAACTCGTGCTGCGTGGCAAGGATCTGACCAGCTTGTCCTCACCTGAGTTGCATGAGTTGCGCATTGCATGCAAAAAAATGCGTTATGCCAGTGATTTTTTTTCCTCATTACTCCCGGAAAATCGCTTGCGGTTGTTTTTACGCAACTTGAAAACCATCCAGGGGGTGTTGGGGTTGATGAACGATGTTGCCACCTTGCCATCCACCTTGGACAGCCTCCTGGAGGAGGTCACTGAGGTGCAAGTATTGCGTTTTGCCGGTGTCGTTCTGGGTTGGCGGGCGAAAGGTTACGAAGACCAACGTTTGCAACTGCCACGCAATTGGGAGGAATTCCTCAAGAGTCCATTACCGTGGCGTGAAAAGCAAGGCGTTTTACTGTGATTGCGGACACCGGCCTGAAAATGTCATAAAAGCACCGATTTGAAAGTGTTCTTCCCTTTTTCCTTGTTTTTTCTTTCGGTTTTTTTCGATTATTCGGAACTATTCAGCACCTCACCTTAAAAAAATCCTTGACACGGTTTTTTATAGATTTTTGAAAATTCAACTTCATATCCAAACACGGCCTGATATCACGACTTGGAAGGTTATCGCAGCCTAGATCGGCATCAATGCTCCCAACATGTGATCAATACCCATCCCATCTTTCACAAACTGACTGACCCTCAACAGCAAAGAACGAAAAGCTTCCCTG
>PEAK01000061.1 GCA_002753515.1 Magnetococcales bacterium | reverse complement strand
CCTTGCCACGGAGTCCGACATCTGGACATTCCTGATTCTGACAACAGAAAACTTCAATCTGATGCGTCATCGCCTTTCTCCCATCGAAGTTCCAAAAATCCACATGGTGCATCATTCAAAACATCGATGTCACGCATCATTCTTTCAATAATATATGGATCGGAACATGGTTAGGTTAACGTAAGGCACCACCCAACGGTGGATCCAGGAAGCTTTGGATCGCGGGGCACGCCTGATCACCGGCAATGAGGTTCCCCCCATCGGCCAAGGCAATGGCTTGACCGCAACCATTCTGGAAGAGCTTGCCCCTGAGTGTCGGATCGTGACTGAAGAAGCGTTTGGGCCAGTTGTTGTATTGACCCCGGTGTCATCAATGGACGAAGCGTTTACCAGATCCAATGCTTCCCGCTTCGGGTTGCAATGCGGCATCTTCACCAACGATTTTTCCACAGTGATCCGCGCCTTGGACACACTGGAAGTGGGGGGGGGTTATCCACAATGATGTACCATCGTTGCGGATTGACAGCATGCCTTATGGTGGGGTTAAGGATTCCGGTTTGGGACGTGAAGGGGTCCGTTATGCCATGCGCGACATGCTGGAAGAACGGGTGTTGGTTTATCGCGCAAGCTAACCCAAGTTTAACATGGTTTGGAACAATTCCCCCCGGTCCCTCAAAAAGTTTCACGGCGACACCCGATCCCCTCAAGTCGTCATACGACATCTTTAGCAGCATGAATAATACCGACCAGCCCTTGCATTATTCCCCAAGAATGCCCATATCCAACAGGACCATTTGATTTGCAAACGATCCGATCCTATTTTTCCTTTAAGGGGTGAGTGACCATCATGAGCGATGTTGAACAAAAAGAAACACATGCCTTCCAGACCGAGGTGACACAACTGCTGCACCTGATGATTCATTCGTTGTATAGCAACAAGGAAATATTTCTCCGGGAATTGATATCCAACGCCTCGGACGCCGCCGACAAACTCCGATTCCAGGCCGTGTCCAAGCCGGAACTATACGAGAACGACGCCAACCTGGAAATTCGCATCACCTTTGACAAAGAGGCCAAAACCGTCACCATCACCGATAATGGCATCGGCATGGACAAAGACGAGGTGATCAGTAACATTGGTACCATCGCCCGTTCGGGAACGCGGGAATTCTTGAAATCACTCACCGGGGATCAGGCCAAGGATGCCCACCTGATCGGTCAGTTCGGCGTGGGATTTTATTCCTCTTTCATCGTCGCCCAGTCGGTCACCCTGACCACCCGCAAAGCGGGCGCGCCACGGGAACAAGGGGTGCGCTGGCAATCCACCGGCGATGGACAATACACCATCGAAACCGTGGACAAGGAAAAACGCGGTACCGAAATCATCCTGCATCTGGGTGACGAACATGACGAATTCCTCGATGATTGGCGTCTGCGCTCCATCATCCGCAAGTTTTCCGATCATGTCCCCTGGCCCATCCTGATGATCAAACCCGATTATTCCAAACAGGAAGAGCCGAAAGAGGGGGAACAAAAAGAGGAAAAACTACCGGAATGGGAAACGGTCAACAAGGCTTCGGCCCTGTGGACCCGGTCGAAGAGCGACATCAAAGACGAAGAGTACAACGAATTCTATAAACATATCGGTCACGACTACGAGGAACCCTTGGCCCACCTGCACGTTCGCCTGGAAGGCAAGCAGGAATACACCCTTCTGCTCTACATCCCCAAGCGGGCACCGTTCGATCTGTGGGACCGCGACGGCAAACATGGGGTCAAACTCTACGTCAAGCGCGTGTTCATCATGGAGGGTGCCAAAGAGTTGATGCCGCGTTATCTGCGCTTCATCCGCGGCGTGATCGATTCCTCCGACCTGCCATTGAACATTTCCCGGGAAATTTTGCAAAACAATCCTATGGTCGAGGCCATCCGCAAGGGTGCCGTTGGCAAAATCTTCGGTCTGTTCGAGGAAATGGCGGAAAAAGAGGCGGATAAATTTAAACAGTTGTGGAAAACCTTCGGTTTGGTCCTCAAAGAGGGGATCATCGAAGATTTCAGCAACAAGGAGCGTCTGGCCAAACTGTTGCGGTTCTCCTCCACCCACACCGATACCGCCGAACAGGAAGTCACCCTGGGGGATTACATCGGTCGCATGAAACCGGATCAGGAAAAAATATACTATGTGACCGCTGAAAGCTTTCCCGCCGCCAAGAACAGCCCGCATCTGGAAATCTTCCGCAAAAAGGGGATCGAGGTGTTGTTGCTGTGCGACCGGGTGGACGAATGGATGGTCAACCATCTGACCGAATTCGAGGGCAAACAGCTCCAATCGGTCGCCAAGGGGGGCCTGGACCTGGGCAAGCTCGAAGATGAGGCGGAAAAGAAAGAACTTGAGAAAAAAGAGGGCGATTTCAAGGATCTTTTGGAACGGGTCAAAAAAGGTCTCGGCGAAACGGTCAAGGAGGTCCGCTTGACCCATCGCTTGACCGATTCCCCCGCCTGCTTGGTGGGCGACGAACATGACATGAGTGCCACCATGGCGCGTATCCTCAAAGAAGCTGGACAAGCCATTCCGGGGACCATGCGCATCCTGGAACTCAATCCCGTACATCCTCTGGTAACCCGGCTGAAGAACGAGGCCAACGAGGAACGCTTCAACGATTTGAGTCGCATCCTCTACGACCAAGCCATGTTGAGTGAAGGGGGACAATTGGACGATCCCCCGGGATTCATTAAAAAACTGAACAAACTCCTCATGGAAATGGCCTCTTAAGAGTTTGTTGCCGTTGTCTGTCTGATATACGAGCCCCACCCTCTGTAAACCCAAGTCGGGTTTTGCGGGTGGGGCTTTTGCGAAATGAGGGACGTGGCACGATCCCCTCAGTAACACTTGGAGATTGAGAATTTTGCACATACCATCCCTGCACGACGTCATCACGGACGACATGTGACGGAACCGCATCACACGGTCGAACGCACGCCATCCCGGGGGGCATCACGTCGCTCCAGGGATCCGTATCGCAATTTCCTCTGGTTGTTCGCCGCCTTCACCGTGCAAATGGCACTAGTGGGTCTGGTGATCAACGCCCTCTATATCGTCAAACACCCGGATGTGGAAAGCATCACCAGCCAGATTTGGCGTGATCGCCCCATTTCCATGCTGTTGTTCGGTGATTCGGTGGCAACCTCCATCGGTCCCTGCGACAGCGGGCGGGACACACTACAGGATTGGGTGCAACACACCGCCAAAAACCACCCCGAGGCACAAAAACTCGCGCAAAACATGGTGTTTGCCACGTCAGCCAGTTTCTACCCCCCGGTTTATAACGACATCCTGAACCTGATGTTGTCGCTGAATGCCCGTATTCAGACCGTTGTCATCGCGATCAATCCGCGTTCCTTTTCCGAGGAATGGTACTCCATGCCCTCCCGACGCAACGAATTGTTCCGAGCCACCTTGCGCGTCAAAACCGGCATCGCCACCCTGTTGGATTATTACCAAATCGCCAAATACACTTACAGCGACACCCTGAATCGGGAAATCAACCAATGGCTCGGGGAACGCGTCACCTATCCCGACCATCCCCTGGGTATCCGTTCGCAATTCAATCGTGAGATCAAACCCGACCTGGAATGTCACCCCGAATTGCGCGATAAATATCACGATGCCCTGAAAATAAAGTATATTTATCATTATATGTATGTCCTGAATGAATCCCACGAAGTATTACAAGCGCTGCGCACCCTGATGGGCAACGTTCGAGCGGCGGGGGCCCGTAGCGTTGTCTATCTCACCCCCATCAACATGGAAGATGGTGTCGCCCTGGTCGGGCCGGAATTCAAACAACGGGTGGCCAGGAATAGGGCGGTCATCCACAACGTCGTCGAACGGGAGGGGGGGGTGTTCCTTGATTGGTCGGACGCCCTGCCCCGGGACCGTTTCGTCGATCAGCGTCTGGCCGTGGAACATTTGGACAACGCGGGCCGCCAGTGGCTCGGAGAGGCTCTGGTCACTGCCTTGACCGCCCTGTATCACTAACCGACTCCCTTGAAGGACGATCCAGGTGGAATTCAACACCTACCCGTTTATTGCCCTGTTTTTACCGATCACGCTCCTGGTCTACCATCTGCTGGAACGGCGGAAGCCACGGGTATGGTCCTTGATGTGGCTGGCCGGGGCCTCGCTCTTTTTCTACGCTTGGTACAATCCGGCCAACCTGGGGATCCTCTTGACGTCCATCGCCTTCAATTATGCTTTGGGACATTGGATAGCCCCGGGCCGCAAACATTGGCTCATCGTCGGCATTGTCATCAATCTGGCACTCCTGGCCCATTATAAATATGGCCATTTCCTTGCCGACAACTGGCATTTGGCACAGCGTATTTACGAACAGGTTCACCCCTTGGAACTGCCCCTGGCCATCTCTTTTTTCACCTTTCAACAGATTTCCTACCTGGTGGACCGCTATCGAAACGATCTCAAGCAACCGAAACTGCTGCATTACAGCCTGTTCGTTACGTTTTTCCCGCATCTCCTGGCGGGTCCCATCGTCCAGGCAGGGGAAATGGTGGCCCAGTTCGCCAAACACCATGGACGCCGGAGAATCGCCAAGGATTTGGCCGTGGGAATAACCCTCTTCGTCCTGGGGCTATTTAAAAAAGTCGTGTTGGCTGATGGGGTGGCGACGATTGCCACGGAGATTTTTTCTGCGGTCGATCGCGGGGAGTCGGTACATTTCTTACCGGCATGGTGTGGTGCCCTGGCATTTTCTTTTGAAATCTATTTCGACTTCTCAGGGTATTCCGACATGGCCTCGGGATTGGCCCGAATGTTCGGCTTTCATCTGCCCTTGAACTTTTATTCACCGTATCGCGCCACGAACATTGCCGAATTCTGGCGCCGCTGGCATATGACCTTATCGCGGTTCCTGCGACATTATCTCTACTTCCCCCTGGGGGGCAGCCGCCAAGGTCTCACGCAACGCGCCAGAAATGTGATGCTGACCATGCTCCTGGGCGGATTGTGGCACGGTGCCGGTTGGACGTTTGTCGCTTGGGGTGGCCTGCATGGCGTCTATCTGCTGATCTACCACACCTGGAATTCTTTTCGGCTAGCACCCACCCATCCCCCATCCCGGACGCGCATTCCCGGCAATCGCCTCCTGACGTTTTTGGCCGTCACCATCGCCTGGGTCTTTTTCCGCGCCGAAACCTTCGCGGGTGCCTGGTCGCTGCTCGCCAGCATGCTTGGACTCCATGGCGTTTGGCTGCCGTTGTCCTGGCAAGGGGCTTGGCCCTTCAGCCATCCCCTGTGGGTGTTCACCGCATCCTTCACCCCCTATTGGTTCGGCCCCGTGGGTTGGAAGGCGTGCGTTTGGATCGCGGTTCTGTGGGTCGGCGTCTGGTGGCTCCCCAACAGCGCCCAGTTCATGCGCCATACCTTGCAAGGGGCCTCCCTGCCCCCGGAACACCTGGACCAACCGGTTCGTTTCCCGATCCTTTCCTGGCGCCCCCACCCCATCCTGGCCGCCGGACTGGCACTGATGTTCATCAGTACCTTCGTGCATCTATCGTTGCACAAAAATTTCATCTACTTCCAATTCTGATCACCCTCATCACGCACTCTTCCTGCCATGGACCCACTGCCCCTGAGTAGTTTTGCCACTTGCGGATATGTCCACACCCGGACCATGACGGTTACCCTTGAGCCAACCACCTTCGTAACGGGCTCCGCTGGCAAAATGGTAAATACCGTAGCCCTGTTTCAAATCGTTGGACCAACCGCCGAAATACCAAGTGCCCTGATTGTAGCGATACAACCCCTGGCCATCTTTCAGACCATTGGACCACATCCCCACGTAAATATCGCCATTGTCAAAACGCCAAGCCCCCTGCCCGGTTTGACAATCCCCCTGCACGCACCCCGTCGCCCCCCCTTTTTTGCTCAGGGACAACGCCTGGTCCAACATCAGCCCCTCGGCACCACCCGTGGCCACGATAACGGCTGCGGATTGCATTTTATTCTCCGTGGCCGCCAGAGTCTTCCTTTGTGACTCTTCCAATGCCTTGAATCGGGACTCCAGTTGTTTCCTTTCCTGCTCCCATTTCGTTCTGGCCTGGTCAAACTCGTTGGCCAGGGCTTGGCGCGAAACCGTCAGATTGTTGATGATGGTTGCCGAACCCAGCTCTTTCTTTTGCAACGATTCCACAACCGTGTTGGCTTTGATGAGTTGCCCTTTCATCTCTTCGACGCTCTTGCGCGCCTCCGCCACTTGCCCCTGAAAGCTGGCGCGAAGCTGCACCAATTCTTCCATTTCCCGGGTTTTGAAATGGTTGCTGATCATGAATATCGCAAAAACAATGATGCCGACAATCATGATGGTGCGAACCACACCCATCCAGGGAAACGCTTTGGCAGCGGCATCGGCCCGCTCCCGCGTATTCCAGGGGGAAGTCGCCTTCGGCAAGAGGTGATTCAGGGTCATGTGGGCGATAGTCATGGTGAATTCTCCTTTTTTTGGACGCATGCCACAGATTTCCTTGGCTTCGATCCCTGGTCTGGTCTGCCCTGGACATGGGCTTCAGGGATGATCCCCTTACCAAGCATTATGATGCAAAAAAAGGTATATTGCTGAAAAATTTGGTCACCTTGCGCGTGTGATTTGTGGCAAACAATAACCAAACGCACATGAAAAGCTGAAAAGTAACCGTTTCGTCCAATCCGTTAGATTGGGTTGCGTTTTTTTGCCATCATGTCACCAAACGGGTGCGGTTTTCTTTCACCCGTTTTCCCCAACCGCGGCCCTGACCAGCGATTCCTCAACCTTGCCGCGTCCGGGGGGATCGTAGTAGCTTGAGATTGCGCCTTATGTTTCATCAAGTAGAATGGACCCCCATGAATTGCTTCAACGACAACCCCACCACGGAAATCGATGTCCTCGGTTACGCAACATTCGCCACGGAGTTGCGCCAAATACTGCTGGATGTCGATCCACCCTTCTCCGTCACACTCGGGGGACGCTGGGGGGCTGGCAAAACCTCCATGCTCAAGTTCCTCATGAAATCCCTGGATCAAAGTGATTTTAAACCGTGGAACTTCACCACGCCTAATAATGTATGTCCCATCTGGTTCAACCCCTGGCAATATCAGGGGGAGAGCAATCCCATGCTGCCGTTGTTGCACGAGATCCGCTCGCAGCTTGGTATCTGGAAAAAATTGACGACCACAATGGAAAGCGGCAGCGAACAGATGGTGGATATCGGCATCAAAGCCCTGGGAGCCTGCCTCGATACCGCTGTCAACTTTCTCGTGGGCCGAAAAGTCAGCACCATTGGCCAGACGGTTGTTTCCGAAGCGGAAAAAATTGCGGAACGTCACCGTCAAAACGTCTTCGCCGAACCCTTGATGGCGCAAAAATTCCAGGAAGAATTTGAGAATGCTATTATAACAGTTATCGGTGGCGGAAAGAGTAACCAAGGCCGACTGGTAATCTTCATCGACGACCTGGACCGATGCGCCGATACCACCGTCTTCGCCCTGTTGGAAAGCATCAAACTTTTTCTTTCTAGCAAGGCTTGCGTCTTCGTATTCGCCCTGGATCGGGTGCACGTCGAAACAGCTGTCGCCCAAGCCGGCCATTACAACAGTGCCGAAGCCGCCGATTATGTGGACAAGTTATTCCAGGCCCGTTTGCACCTGCCCCAACCCGAAAAGGAAAAACTGAATGCATTCGTTGCAAATTTGCTGAAAGATGGAAAATTGGGTGAATACTTCTCCCACGAACAGATTCTGCCCCTGCTGCCGCACAATCCCCGCATTATTAAAAATTTCCTTAACAGCCTCATCGCCTTAAAGCCGTCGCTAAAACTCGATTCCGATGCCGACAAAAATCAACGGAAGCTTCTGGATCACTGGCTGCGGTGTTTTGCCCCAGATGTCTACGAACTCCTGGACAACGAAGAGGAAGTGATCAGGCCATTATTGGCGGAATATTGTCACGCACCCAACACGGCAAACTCACTGAATGCCTTTTTTCACAGCTCTCTTTCCAGCCCTCTTCTGACCCAAGAAATCAAGATGCAAGAGGGACGACTCCAGGAGAAGGATTACCGTCTCCTGCGCACCCGCGTTTGGCGGGAAGGAGCCATCAAGACATTTCGCGAGCAATTTGCAAGGACCTTTCGAGTAAGGCCCAACGTAACACTACAACCCAGGACGAATATCCATGAATAAAGAGCGCCGTATGGAACTTAGGCGCTTGGTCCAGGACAATCTGCGCGCCATTCCCTGGATGGAAAACTCGGGCGACAGTTTCGAGCAACGCCAATGGCACTTGCGCTACCGCAAATATTTGATCGACACCTATCGGGACGCCGATTTTTCCGGGGTGGTCGATGCCAATCAGCGCACCCCAATGGCACTGGCCTCCATCTTTGTTCCGGAACAGTTCAGCCAGGAAGAAATCTCCCCCTCCAGCCCCCATTTTGCCGAAAAGATCAACCAACCCGGTGAAGAATTGGAAGATTTGCTGATCACCTGGGATGAGGAGAACGTACCCGTCGGTATTTCCGGTCGGCGACTGGTCATCATCGGTGAACCAGGCTCGGGCAAATCGGCACTGATACGGGTATTGGCCGCCGGATGCGCTGAAACCGCTTACAACACCTGGAACACCGCCTTCGGACGACGCTTGGTGCTGCCGTTGATCCTGCGGGATCTTAACCTCACCGGGGTGCGCACCACGGAGGAATTGTTGCAGCGTTGGGCAACACGGGTGGAACGCGATCATCCCGGGCTGCTGGATCTGTCCGTTATCCAATTTTATTTGCGGGTCGGTTGGGCCATCGTCGCCTTTGATGGGGTGGACGAGATCGGCTTTGCGGCACGGCGTCGTTTGCGACGATTGATTTTAAGTTTTGCCGCCCGTTATCCCAAAGCAATCATCTTGGTAACGGGGCGTCCGGCGGGTTTTACCGACTGGTCTTTCAAAAACCCTCCCCCCCGATTGTGGCGGGCGATGTGCCGCCGCGAGGAATTGCCGGAAACCACGATTTGTCCCACCTTTGAACGCCGCTATCTGCGTCCTTTCACCGACCAGCAGGTGGAAAGTTATTTGGAACGTTGGTTCAAGACCCGTTTTCCCCAGGAGCCTGTCCGACAGCAACAAAAAATCGAACGTCTGTTGCCCATCCTGCAAAACAATCGCAGTTTTGCCCTACTGAAACGCCGTCCCATTTATCTCGCCACCCTCACCTATGTTCACGATGTCAAGGGGGAGTTGCCCAACTCCATGGTGGAGGCTTATCGTGCCATGGTGGAGGCTTATCTTGATATTTTGGAAGCTGCCAAAGAGTTGGATGACCGGAAAAAAGGTTTGGTCACCCACGTTTTTGATCGGTTGACCCGGCGCCGGGTATTGGAACGGTTGGCTTATGATCTGCACACCAAGAAGCTCGGTTCCACACCGGCGGGAGAGAAAAGCCCCTTCCATCTCCAATTCAATACGGGTGAGTTTATCGCCTGGGTAGAACGATGGTTGCAAGAAGCAAGAAACAACTTGGCGATTGAACCTGGTTCACTCCCGTCACTGCTAAAATTCTACCAATTGCGGGCCGGGTTACTGGTCTCTCCCGAAGAGGGGTTATTGCGCTTTTCCCATCTTTCTTTTCAAGAATTTCTTACTGCCAGTTGGGTTTTGCGCAATCGTAACCTGAAAAAGGGCGTTCTCGTGCAAGAAATGTTGGAGCAATTGCATGTGGAGGAGTGGTACCCCGTGGGTTTGAACTTTTTCGGGCTGCTGCATCGCAGTGAAGAGGCTGAGGTTCAGGAAGACTTGTTGCAGGGGTGGATAGACGAGGATCCGAAATTTTCTGAAACCACGAATAAAATATCCCAAGGTCGCTTGCGTTTCTTGCACAAATTGTTATGTGATGGTGAGCAGGGGTTGTCACCAGAGTTTTTACTGAGTCTGTGGCAATATTATTGGAAACAGGCTTTATCCAATTTTGATTCCGATTGGTTCAAACTTTACCTTGCCATTGCCGAACGTTGGCAGGTTTGGGGGGAGAAAAAGGTTCCAGAGTGGACAGCACAACGTTTTGCAAGATTGCCACAAATAGCGAATGAAAAGGAAATCGAAGCTACCTGCCGGGAGATCACGCTTCTTGGTGCCCTGCCCAAGCATTGGCTGGAAGAGCGCTGGAAAGATGTGCCGGATGTTCCAAATCGATGGCATTCCCTGGTCGCAACAAATAATCATGCGTGGGTTTCTCTCGATGTTCATGGTTCTATTGAAGAACCTCGAACGCTTCTTTTGGGTACACTCTCTCTTGTGGAAAAGATTCTCCTGATTGACTTTGATCTTTACCCTACCCCCATTTCTGTTCTCATCTATTTTCAACATGATCATCGGGGTCACAACCTACTCCACTTAATGTGGGCCATGGAATCTTTGCTTCACGCGACGAATGTTTTGCCTTGGGATCGGGAAAGGGATCTGGCTCGGCAACGGGATCTGGCTCGACCACGGGATCTGGCTCGGGTTCAAGATATGGATCTGAATATAGCTTGGGATATGGCTCGGCGTCTGAATTGGGGTCTAGATCGAGACCTTCTTAAGACTAAAGATCGAGCTTGGGCCCGGACTTGGGATTGGACACGGGATCGAGCTTGGGATCAACCTCGGGCTCTGGAACAAGAATGGAATCTTTATCAAAATAAAGTTCTTGCTAAGACGCTGAATCTAGCTCGGGGTCTGGCTCGGGGTCTGAATTTGAATCTGGACAGAACCCGTGATCTAGCTCAGTTTTATTCTCAATGGTTCTCACCTTTGGTATTTGCACAATCTGCCGGAATATCTTTTTTCAATCCGCAACAAGCCATAGAAGCTTTCAAATCCTTGCGTGAGCAATGGCCAAACAAAAAAGAACTCGATGATCTTTCGGCAAAAGAATGGTTCCCTCTCAAGCATATACAACAATTGCAACAGGCAAACACTCTAACACTCCAACCCTTGGAAGCCCTGTCGCACAAACTGTTTCGGTTGCTACGCTATTGGCTGGAAAAAAATGGAGGAAATATCTCTGACCTACCGGAAGAACTGGGGCCGGATGTTTTGCGTCCCGGAACTTTTTTTCGTGAGTGGCACGGCGAAGAAGCGGAACAACACTATTTAAAAACATTGCGTGAGGCTGGTTACGACCCGGACATAGAACCCTGGCCACCCTTGGATCAGGATCAGTGGGTGGAAAAATATAAACAGGAAAAAGGGATTCCGTAGAGCGCTACCCTGCCACAGCACCTTGCCGTTTCGCTCCAACCCCACCCTACAACAATAAAACCGATGAACCCCACCCCAATGGAAGGCGCTTTCATGGTTACCGTATCCGTGGATGGTCTCATCCAACACCTGCCGGAGGGAACAACCGTCTTGCAGGCGATACAAAAAGCGGGTGGTCAGATACCAACACTGTGCCACTCGGAACATCTCGGATCCCAATCTCGGTGTGGCCTCTGCTTGGTTGAAGAAAACGGACGCTTACAACACGCCTGCCAAACCGTTGTCTCACCAAACGCTATCTATGTAACACACTCTCCCCGTCTGCACGCGGCGCGTATTCAAGCCATGACATTGATTCTCCATGGTCATCCATTGACCTGTCGGGGATGTCCCGTGGACAACCGCTGCCGCCTGCAAACGGTCGCCAGCGAACTGGGGTTTTCCCCCGGTTCGGATACGCATGTCCCCTCCCCGGCAGCCGATACACGCCATCCCTTGATCCACCACGATAAACGATTGTGCATCCACTGTGGATTGTGCGTAGCCGCATGTCGGGATATCCAGGGCGCGGATATCCTGGGACAACTGGGACGCGGTGAAACCTTGGAAGTGGGCATTGTTGGCGGGGGCTCCCTGGAAGAGGCGGGTTGCGTCGCCTGCGGTGCCTGTCTGAGCGCCTGCCCGACAGGGGCCATCAGGGAACCGTTGGCCAGCGCCGGACAACAAGCCGATAGCATGGTGGTTACAACCTGCGGCTATTGCGGCGTTGGTTGCCGGTTGCGGGTCTCGGTGCGCCAAGGACGCATCCTGCGCGTCGAACCCGATCCCCATGGCGCAACCAATCGGGGTCATGCCTGCATCAAGGGACGTTTCGGTCACGGTTTCGTACATGCCCGCGACCGTTTAACCCACCCCTTGATCCGCAATGCCCAAGGGGTGTTGCAAGAAAGCGACTGGGACACCGCCCTGTCGTTGATCGCCGAACGCTTCGCCACCCTCCGCGCCACCCACGGTCCCCAAGCTTTGGGCGTGGTCAGCTCGGCACGCTGCACCAACGAAGAAAATTATCTGATGCAAAAATTTGCCCGGGTGGTCCTCGGAACCAACAACATCGATAATTGTGCCCGCGTCTGTCATTCCCCATCCGCCTTCGCCTTGGGTGAAGCCTTGGGAACGGGTGCCGGTACCGGCAGCTTCGATGATATCGAACGCTCCGACCTGATCCTGCTCGTCGGTGCCAACCCCACGGAAGCCCATCCGGTACTGGGGGCGCGTATTCTTCAAGCGGTACGCAAAGGGTGTCAACTCATCGTCATCGATCCCCGCCGCACCCAACTCGCACGCGTGGCCCATCTGCATCTCCCCTTGAAACCAGGGACGAATCTGGCTGTCATCAATGCCATGCAACGGGTGTTGATCGAGGAAGACCTCATCCATCACGATTTCATTCACAACCATACTGAAGGCTTTGAAACCTTGTGGTCCACCTTGGAACCCTGGACCCTGGACCGGGCATCCCGCGTGAGCGCAATCCCGGCGGCACTCATCCGGCAAGCGGCCCATCGCTACGCCCGCGCCCGCACCGCGCAAATATTATGGGGATTGGGAATCAGCGAATCCTGCCAAGGTTCGATGTCCGCCTTTGGCCTGATCAATCTGGCGTTGCTGACCGGCCATATCGGTCGTCCCGGAGCGGGCGTCAGTCCCCTTCGCGGGCAAAACAATGTGCAGGGCGCATGCGACATGGGCACCTTGCCCAACGTGTTAAGCGATTATCAACCGGTCGGCAATGCCCGGGTACGGCAACGTCATCTCCAGGTATGGGGCGTGGAACCCCCTGCGGACCCCGGTTTGAAACTGCCGGAAATGCTGGCGGCGGCCCGGGAGGGTACCCTGCACGCCCTGTACCTGGTCGCTCAGGATCCGGCACACTCGGACCCCGATACGGCACAGGTGATCAAGGCTTTGAGCCGTTTGGACTTTTTCGTGGTGCAGGACATCTTCATGAGCGAATCGGCACGCCATGCCCATGTCGTCCTGCCCGGAGCCGGTTTCCTTGAAAAAAACGGTACCTTTGTCAACAGCGACCGCCGCGTGCAACCCGTGGTCCGAGCCGTGCCGCCACCGGGTCAAGCCCGCACGGACGGCGATATCGTCCATTCCCTGGCCCTCCGCATGGGTGTCAATCTCGGATTTTCCGCCGGTGACGCGGAGCCTGTCGAACCAGAACGGGTCTTGAGGGAAATTGCATGCCTGTCACCCAATTGGCGCGGCATCACCCTGGAGCGCTTGCACGATCTGTCATTCATCCAGTGGCCCTGCCCCGATCAGGATCACCCCGGTACCGCGACCCTGCACGCCGATGGCGCCTTCCTGCGTGGCCGCGCCCGCTTCACCCCGCCGGTGTGGCAACCACCCACCGACGTGTGCGATTCGCAGTTCCCGCTGCTGCTGACCACCGGTCGCATCGTCTATCACTACAATGTCGGATCCATGACCAGGCGGAGCGCCATTTCCCAACTCGCCGCCGCCCAACGGGAAACGGTACGCCTGCACCCCCGGGATGCCAAAGCCTCGGGTATCGTCGATGGGGAACGGGTTGCCGTGGTTTCCCGTCAAGGCCGAACCAGCGTCGAAGCCGAGATCACAACCGAAAACACCCCGGGTGTCGTATTCATGGCCTTTCACTTCCACGAAACACGCACCAACCTGTTGGTGGGATCGGGAAGCGATACCCCCACCCAATGTCCCGAGTACAAGGTAACGCCTGTACGCATTGAAAAAATCATCGACCCATCCCCATAAGTATTGAGCATGCGCTGTTATAGCACGATATTTGCATAAAACCGCATGGTCCATCTTAAACCGCAACCAACGCGGGACACGTAGTTTTCTAGCGTCATTCCCGCGAAAGCGGGAATCCAGAAAGTCAGAGAAAGGTGTGTAGGTCCCCTGGATCCCCGCTTTCGCGTGGATGACAAGAACTACGAATCCCAAGATAGCTGCGGTTTAATACCTGACACAGTGAACACCTCCGTTGCCCCATCACCCGGCCAAGGAAAGTGGAGTCGACCATGCCGCCAAAAAATAAAAAAAAAGATCCATCGCCCCCCCAGGATGAAATCATTTTGGGAGAGGGCAGCAAACAGGCCAATCCCACTATTGCACCCAAAGTAAAAAAAATGGGCAACAAGGAATATCTGGCCACGATGCACGAGTTGCACATCGAATTACTCAAGATGCAAAGTTGGGTCAAAACCAATCGCCTGCGTATCGTCTCCCTGTTCGAGGGACGGGATGCCTCCGGCAAGGGGGGCACCATCAAACGCTTTATCGAACATCTCAACCCACGCGGCAGTCGGGTGGTGGCGCTGAACAAGCCAACCGATGAAGAAAAATCACAATGGTATTTTCAACGCTACGTCAAATATCTCCCCTCGGGTGGCGAAATATGTTTTTTTGACCGCTCCTGGTACAACCGCGCCGGAGTCGAACGGGTGATGGGATTTTGCAATCGCGATGAAGTCCGCGAATTCCTCCGTTCCGTGCCACAATTTGAAGAAATGCTGGTCAAGTCGGGAATCATACTGTTTAAATTTTATTTTTCCGTCAGCAAGGAAGAACAGGCGGCCCGGTTCAACAGGCGGGAAACCGACCCCTTGAAACAATGGAAGTTAAGCCCGGTGGACAAAGAATCCCAGGACAAGTGGAATGACTACACCCACGCCAAGGAAGACATGTTTTTTTACTCGTCCACCGCCACCTGTCCCTGGACCATCATCAAATCGGACGATAAGAAACGGGCACGGGTCAATAGCATCAAATATTTCTTGAGCCAGATCGACTATTCCGGCAAGCGGGATATCCTGATGGATTATGATACGCGCATCGTCCGTACCGTTCAGGAAGAGATTGGCATCGATTGATCGCAGCCGCTGGCCTCCCGTTGCCCAAGCAGCATTCAGGATGATTGGATCGTCTGGAGCAACCATTGCTCCAGTTGATCCACCCTGGCCTCCCAGGTGTTGGCCAACGCCACCCGGCGGCGTTCCGAAACCGACCCGGCACCCCGCCCCGCCAAAGCCTCGGCGATAGCCCCCTCCCACTCCGAAACCGATCCCGCCACCCGCACCACCTGCTGAAAATCATCCACGATCACCTGCTGCGCCGCTGCGACCACCGGACGCCCCGTCGCCAGACATTCGTGCAGTTTGGTGGGATACCCGTGTACCACCCAATCCTCTTTGAGCTTTTGCCCATCCCGGGCGATCAGGTAACAGATCGCATGCACATCCACATGGTTGAGATAAGCGGGCATCTCCTCCAAGGATTTGCGGGCGAGCCAATGGATGTTGTCCCGGGCCAGGCAGTTTTGCCACAATTGTCGTGCGTGCCGATCGCGTTCGGTCAAACCGTTCATGTACACCGGACCGATGAACACCCAGTGCCAATCGGGTCTCCGGGTGGCGACCCCCAGTACCATCTGCAAGTCCAATTTGGGATTGATGGAACCGACATAACCGATGCGCGGCTGGGGAATGGCCGCCAAATCGTCAGGACATACGACCCCTTCCGCCGCCATGAAACGTTGCGCATCGGCACCATTGTTGAGGACCCGCGCCCTCTCGCCCCCCCCCCAGGGCAGCGTGAGCGCCATCCCCTTCGAGGATGTGGTGATCAAATCGGCGCGCTCGATCAAACGTTTCTCCATCCCCGCCTTGGCATCGGTCCAGGTTTCCATCATGCGGTAGGCGTCAAAGACATGATAGACCACATGACCGGGATTCAAGAACTCCAACCAAGGTTCGAAGGTGGGGTGGAACAGGAAGGCGATGGGTCGGAGCGGAGAGGCTGGCAATCCGCGAAGCATACGCTCGGCATGGTGCCGAATCACCCAGCGATCCCAGGCCGGATATTTGGGCCACAACGGCGGGATCCGACCCGGATGATCAACCTGGACATGGTCACGCCGTTCCAACCATCCCAGCCACGGCGACTGTCGCCACAAATCGCCATGCCGGTACCAAACGTTGAGCGGGCCAAAGCTGTAGATCACCGGCCACCCCCGTTGCCCCAGGCGCGACAACAATTGCTGACGACTCAACCAATGGTTCCACCACGGATGCGGGGCAAAGGCGAGAATGGGCGGACGGGAAAGCATGCGGGCCCCTGGCGGAAGGGTGTCGGAACTTTTGCGACCCCAGCAACCTACCACACCGGCGGTAACCGCTTCCACCCCCCTTTTTCCGCAGACGATGCGGGCACCACAGGCTGCGTAAATAAGTGGCAAAGGTGAACAAATTTTTGACAACACCGGGGGAGAAAAGCGGTGCGGACGGGGTGTCCATTTTATTAACTAATTGAAAAAATTACATTTTGATTAAAGGTATGAAATTTGCATTATCGAAAGTCGAAATGAGAATCCCAAACAGGGGGCTCAAAATCCACTCGAATCCACGTTGGATGCGAGCCATTCATCAGCTTAGGTTGGGAAAAAATATTTATTGACTGTCACCAAGACTTGTACAATGGATACGGATAGGTTAATAAAAGCTAGCAGGCCAGTGAGGGGAACGAATCAAGCAACGACCAACGGCGCGCGTGATGAATACCCAACCCGAGGTCCTTAAACCAGTGATCACCCAAAAAGGTCAGCACTGAATCCAGGGCAGACCCCGAAAACGCCAACCGTTAACACTGGATCGGTGGTGGTTGGCGTCCCGGTCACCCTCAAACCCCTCCAAAACGTTATAAACCACGGTAAATCCTGATTCCAACAGGAAATTACCAGCATCAATGGAACGGTGACCGGAACGACAAATCAATAGAATGGTTTGCCATTTGGCGGCAACTTGGGAAACCTCCGCCAAAAAATCGGGATTGATTTCAAAATCGGGAGCATCCTGCCAGGGTATATTGACAACCCCTGTGGGACTACCGACAAAAAAATGTTCAATCTCGGATCGAATGTCGATAAAAACGGTGTTGATTTGTTGCGCCAAGTGAAAAGCCTCGTGCGGCAGCGCCTGGAGAAGTTTGGGATGTCGAGGACTATGAGGAGCTGAAGGTGCCATGGAATGGATACTCACAATAGATAAGGGAACAGGAATGAATCGTGCGGAACTTAAACGCAAGCCTAGCAGGACCAAGGCCAAACAGGCAACAGGTCCGTATGGCTCTTGCGCCCTCCGCGCAGTCACCAGCATGAACAACGGGCGAACAACCCAAAGCTGGATCACCCTGGAACGTTAAAGCTCTTTTGAAAACTGGCAAGCTCATGGCTCAAGAATTCTGGACCAGACGAAAAACAACCCCACGCGCTACCGGAGCAGTCGGCCCGGGTAATACAACCGGGCGGCGTGGCAGTATCAAAACCTCCATTTTGGCCAACCAAAAGGTTGAGCGCAGAGTACGGAAAAATGATTTCCAGCTGCTCAAAACCAACGACAGCCTCCCCATCACCCGCAAACAACGCCCACGCTACCAGATCTCCGGCAAAGCCGTTGGCCTGTGGGCACTCGAAGGTAGCGTTTTCCTGGTGGCCGGCCTTTCCATGTTGGCCCGTAACAGCCTGGAAAGCCTGATCGCCCTGTTCCGACACAACCAGGAACCCATGGATCCCTACGCCACCTTTCCAGAGGAATATGGGGAATCATACCTCGACGAACGCTTGCCCCCCGATGAGGTTTTCGCAGAATGTCAGGATTTGCGTACCGACGTCGAAGAAAGAAAAGTATCCACCCTGCTGGAAGAGGAAACAGGGCTCCCCTCCGAAGTTCTCGACGACCAGGCTGGTGCCCTGCGCTGTCTCGTCTCCGACTACCGAGGTTGATCGGTACCCCTTTCTCAAGTACGGAATCATCTCTTGATAACTTGCCATTTCCGCGTACCATCGGTTATACCCATGGCAGGGCGTGAGAACGTGGTAACCATTGTGCCGTGAAAATCGCGTCCCTGAAACAACGCCACGACTTGGGGACGATGAGTACCTTGGCCGGACTTTGAGCATGTCAAAGTCTAAGGAAGGGACCGGGACGGTTGTATGAGTTCCACACAATTTACTGACGCTCTCCCTGCAGGATCAAAAATCCTCTGGTTCGAGATCATCCAAATCCTTGGAAAAGGTGGGTTCGGCATTACCTACCTCGGTCGGGATACCAATCAGGATCAACTGGTCGCCATCAAGGAATACCTCCCCAGCACCTTCGCCTCCAGAACCGAAGGTCGCCAGGTTCATCCCAATTCACCTTCCTGCAAAGATAAATTTGAATGGGGCCTCCGAAGATTCCTCAAAGAGGCGCAAATCCTCGCCCGCTTCCGCCACCCGGCCATCGTGCGCGTCGTCAGCTTTTTCCGTGACTCCAATACCGCATACATGGTGATGGAATACGTCGAAGGTGAAGGATTGGATGGATTGCTCAAACGCAAAAAAACATTGACCGAACAGGAGGTCCGCAAACTCTTGCCCCCCCTGCTGGACGGCCTGGAAGTGTTGCATAACGCCAATTTCATCCATCGCGATCTGAAACCTCCCAATATTCTCATCCGTCGGGATGAATCCCCGGTCATCCTGGACTTCGGTGCCGCACGACAATCGGTCGGTGACGATATGACCAGCTTGCTCAGTCTCGGGTATTCGCCCTTTGAACAATACGATTCCTCGGGAGAACGACAAGGGCCATGGTCCGATATTTATGCCATGGGGGGCGTGATCTATCGATGCATCTCTGGACGTAAACCAGCCGATGCCGCCATGCGTATCGCTTCTCGCCTGCGCAATGACCAGGATCCCATGAAAGCCGCTGTCGAAGTTGGCAAGGGACGCTACAATCCCTTGTTCCTGGCTGCCGTGGACAAAGCCCTCGAAGTGCTGGAAACCGACCGACCGCAATCCATCAAAGAATGGCGTACCATGTTGGGTATCGAACCCACGGCATCCGTCGCCGTGGTCAAAAAAGTTCTCAGTCGCGGGCCGGCAACCAGCAATGATGACAAAGCCCCTGAAGTTAAACGAAAAAAAAGCAGTTGGCGCAGCTTTATCGCATCCATCAATGAATTCTCCGCCCCTGCTGGAAATCTGGGCGATAAACCCCTGACATCAGCCAAAACACCCGACTCCAATACCCCTGCCACGGAAAGACGGTCGACAACTCTAGCCCATAAAACCAATTCCGGCAAAGAGATTGCAGCCCCGACTTCAGCACCCCGAACAACTGCTGGCCAAACCGCACCGAAAAAAATACCCGCCCCGAAAATCCTCGTCGAAGGTCTGACCAAGACCGAATTCGTCAAAATCATGGGCGGAACCTTTCAAATGGGCTCCCCTGCCGAAGAACTAGGCAGAAAATCCGATGAAGGTCCCGTACACACCGTGACCCTCGACACCTTCTGGCTCTCCCGCATCCCAATCACTTGGCAAACATGGAACCGTATCATGGGAGATTTCCCCAAAGGAATCTTTACCCCGGACTTGGCCTTGTACCCTGTGGAAAGGGTGAGCTGGAACATGGTGCAAAAATTTGTGGAACGCCTCAATAAATACGCCAAAGGGAACAAACTATTTCGACTTCCCACAGAAGCCGAGTGGGAATACGCCGCCCGTGCTGGAACCCAGACCCCGTTCCCTTCCATCACCGACGAAAAAGAGTTGCATGCCTTCGCTTGGTATAAAGGCAATTCTGCGGAAAAAACACAGCCCGTGGGAGAAAAACGCTATAACCCCTGGGGATTGTCCGATATGTTCGGCAATGTTTGGGAATGGGTTGAAGATGGCTACGACCCCCATTTTTATCAATCCAGTCCGGTCAATAACCCCAAAGGATCCGATACATCCGAGAAAAAATGCCTGCGTGGCGGTAGTTGTCGGAGCCCCGCCAAGGAATGTCGCTCTGCCAATCGCATGCAAGCCTCGCCAAAACTTGTCAGCAAACTGGTTGGCTTCCGTCTCGTCATGATTCGCACCAACAACGAGACCACAACGTGACCATTACACTTTAAATTTTAGGCTTTTCGTCCCTTCAAGATCGCTCTGTGCCGGACCATGCCTACCTTCCCCCTCCCCTTCTCAAGGGACAAATCCTTCGAGAATGAAACGCAATCAGTGCAATTTGAGCAACAATGCTTGACTATTGGCCTATAGTTCACCGATAATCCGCCCGAAGACGGGGAAGGAAATGTTTGCTTCCTCATTTGGGCCGTTAGCTCAGTTGGTAGAGCAGCTGACTCTTAATCAGCGGGTCGTAGGTTCAAGCCCTACACGGCCCACCAAATAAAACAAAGACTTACGGCCACTCTCAAGGTGGCCGTTTTTGTTCATGTAGACGCCACGTAGACACTTGGAAAAAATCACTCGTCGGCCAAAACTCTGTCATACCCGGTTCCCACGTCGGGGTCCGTCCAGGAGGAAATCTTCCCTGGCCGTGTGCGTGCCGTCGGTGTGCCGAAAGGTTTTGGTTCCGGTGGTGGGGTCAACCTTGCCGGGTTGGACTGGTGGGGTCAACCAGGGGTGGATTCGGTCGAAAGCCGTGGGATCGACGCCAACCAGCTTGGACGGCGGAACCTGTCACCCGATGCATTCAGGCTGCTCCTGGGGCGGCGGTATAACAGGGTGAAGAAAGCACATGGTGCTGAACTTGGTGGCCGGGGTAATCAGCATACTGTGGTAAAAGCTCAAATTGAGCCTTTACCAGAACAGCACAAACCGCCAATCGTGTCACCCAAGCCTGCATCAACCGCCGAAACGCTGGCTATTGCTCATGGGGTAAGCCGGGAGACAATCAAGCGTGCGGCCAAGTTTGCCGCCGAGGTAGCGAAAAACCCGCGCTTGCAGGCTGCGATTGAGAACAACGTGCCGGTTCTCCACGTCAGGCACTGGACCCGTGCCAACCCGGTTCAACGACGCCAGGAATGATTCTGCCTGCTCTCCCTGCTTTGGTTGCACTGGTGTTCTACCCACGGCCAGAATGAATCCTGTGCGGGATTATCAATGCGGTTCTGCGTGGGAATTTCACCATTGTTCTGGACGAACATGGGTAGGGGGGGAACCTGTGCCAGCTTATTCCCTGGCAGTCCCACCCACCCCTTTCACTTTGCCAGGGAACTGGCGTATTTGATCGCGCTTTCTACGGATTGCAGTGTCGTGAAAAACCCACGGTAGACCCCGTCTTGAACACATGTCACCCGTCCACCTCCCATTTCCCCCAAGGAGAATCGAACGCTTTCAACGGCGTCAGTCACGTTTCCAAGAGTCCCTTCAATGGAACCATGTTCGATAAGCGGGTTGCCAGTTTCAAAATCCATCTTGATCCTCCTTATTGGATTGATAAATACAGTTAAATAATCTTAGCAATCCAACAAAGAATGTCAATACAAGTTAGTAGACACAAAATTTTCAAACAACAACGACATAATGACATAATGACATAGTTTAATGTTCTGAACGTGCATTTAAAATATTGAATGTAGAAATGTTGTCACCTATGAATCTTAAATCGGTTAGATAAATTCGTGAACTTTCGATCCGATATTTTCAAATGCCGAAACAAAAGCAACAATTCGTTGGGAAAAATATTTTTCTCTGGCCGGTCGGAACGTGGGTGTTTGTTTTTCTGTCAACCAGTGTCAACCATGGGGGTGTGGTTGGTGTGTCAACCCGTGTCAACCTCCTTGGCATAGGTTTTGACGGTTTACCAGTCGGTGGGGTAGAATGTCCCCGAGAGTCGGTTGAATTCACCCTGGGAGGAAACCACCATGAGTACAGCCATACCGTTTGACACCCTGGCCTTTGTGAAGGAACTGGAAGGTGCCGGGATTCCCCCTGCCCAGGCCGAAGCCCAGGCAAAGGCGTTGGCTACGGTCATACGGCAGGTTGATGCCCGCGTCGATGATCTTGCGGCCAGAAGGGACAAGCAGACAACGGAAAGGTTCGACACCCTGGCGGATCGCAATGAGCAACAGGTAAAAGGCCGTTTGGATGGTCTGGCTACCCGGCAAGAACTGGACTTGAGATTAGCCACCGTGGAAGCCAACCTGAAGCGGGATATCGAAGCTGCCAAAGCGGATAGCATTAAATGGACAGCAGGGATGTTTGCCGCACAAACAGCACTGATCATCGGTGCAACGTTCGCCATGCTGAAAACGAACCAACCCAATCCGCAACCCACCGGGTATCACACCCCTCCCGTCCAGGAAATGAGGTTGCCTTCACCACCGGCACCCGTGCTATCGTCACCCGTCCCATCGTCACCCGTCCCATCGTCACCCGTGCAACCTATCCCCACGCCACCATCCCTTTCACGTTGACGGCCTGATGGTGGCATCAAAGGTACTCCCGGGGATTTTTTTTGCGGGTGCCGTGCGCAGCCCGATGAAACGTTAGTGACGCGGGAATTTTGCTGGTTGACAATGGTTGACAATCCAGTTTACAGCAGTGACAAAATTTTTTACACTATCCAACGCTTATCCAGCAATCGGCTAGTTGACATAACGTGAAAATCGGGTGAGCGAAAGGGATGGAATCGGATTCCACCCCTTCGTTGTCCAAGGGGGGATGGTGTCAATCGTTGTGCGCCGAAGAATTGCGAAACTTTTCCTCTAATTCGCACAACATTCCTCTAAGGTCATGCTCCACATCAGTAATTGTTTTATGGAAATAATCTTCCAAGTCTGCGATTTTTTTGTTAATCCTGCTTTCCATAGTGACAACCCGCATAAACTCCCAAAGCAGCATTTTAAACCCGGCACCGTTTATGCCGGGAGCTTGAATGAGACTTTGAATACGTTTAAATGTTGGCAAGTCGTCTTTGTTTACTGTCAGAGTCGCTTTCGTATCGTTCATTTGTTCGGCGTTCATTTTAATTTCCTTTCGATGAAAGTTGATATTGTTTGCGCGTGAGACTCAAAACGGCGATTGCTCACCGTAATTCTTGGCCTGTCCCGAGTCCGGTTTTTCCTGGACGAACAAAGTCCAACTCGGTTTAGCGGGTTCGGCGTTCTTGTCTTTCATAATCAAAACCTTTGCACTGCCAAGAAAGCCAGCAAAATACGTCTCGCCAGTTTTTTTTGACTTGTTTTCATAAAGTCCGGTCAGTTTTACCAATGGTTTGTATTCTCGTTTCTCGCTGCCGTAAGACATTTCAAATCTCCTGTTAGATTTCGATTTCATTTTCTTTGTTCGTGGAATCAATTTAATCCCAAAGCATTCGCAACGGCGAACGATCCATGTTGAAACAGTCGCGGCGAAATACTTGTCTGGCACCGTTGCCGGTTCGGAATTCGGCATGGAATTCGTTCATCCCCACCAGTGTGGAATTGTCGTCGGCCATGCCGTAAACGAGTCCCTGACACCCGTAACGTCGCGTTGGTGCGGTAGCGTGGATCCCGAAAATTTCTGGCGTAGTCCCTCCAAAATGGTGTGCTGTTTCGGACCACTGGTTCACGAACAATTTACCCGCCTTGAGAATCGCCAACCACTGCACTGTGGGGATATCCCCCGGCCTTGACATGGAACTGAGTTGCGCCAGTCCGTGAACCCATTCATTAGTTCTACTTTGTCACATTTAACCTTTTGAAATTATTGGAACATGCTATAATAGTTTCACTTTTAACGCAAGGTCGAGGACGCAAAAAGAATGAGCGGCGCAGACCCACCAAAACAACATAGA
>PEAK01000060.1 GCA_002753515.1 Magnetococcales bacterium | reverse complement strand
CAGGGAAGCTTTTCGTTCTTTGCTGTTGAGGGTCAGTCAGTTTGTGAAAGATGGGATGGGTATTGATCACATGTTGGGAGCATTGATGCCGATCTAGGCTGCGATAACCTTCCAAGTCGTGTAGAGACGCTTTTTTCAGACACAAAGAGCCGTGGTTTCAACATTCACAAATCACATCTATCTGATCCAGAAAGAATTTCAAGACTGCTTATTGCGGTGAGCCTTGCGTACATCTGGATCGTTTTATTAGGGGTGGTGGCAAAGACGGAGGGGTGGGTAGGTATTATTCACAGAACCAAACGTTGGGTGGTGGCCAGGTGCGATTGCTCCCATGGAAAGACCACCCGGTTGATTGGGATCCGCAACACGACAACTGAACGGCGGTCTGGGAGGCCTTGCATCACATAATCCGGGCATTGAACACGCAAGGGGAGTCGGAATCGGGTCGTCTGCTTTCGCGCATGCCGGAACGTGCTGATCCATTCGCCAGTTGGCTTACCACCTGTACACCGTGTGCGAGAGAAAAAAATGGGCCGAAGACGCCCTCGCCTACAATGAGTTGATGACCTCCTGGCACAGCATCTCTGAAGCATCCCAGAAAATCGGCCGTATTGGAACCCAAAAATCCCTGGATCTTAGAGAGTAAGGACAATAGCATGATGATCACCCCATGGTGTGAAATCGCCGTTCCCCATCAGGATGTCCTCAAAGGAACCTTCCAGGAGTCCGAATTCGCGGCAGACATCTCCCAGGTTGCCCAGGGCAAAGCTTCCAGGGAATATCAAGACCCGGTGCAGTTCTTCTCTCGTACCTTCATTACCGAGGGGATGGCGCTCCTACTGGATAGCGTGCTTCGACGTTTGGCGGGTCACGGTGGGGATCCGATCATCCAATTGCAAACCGCTTTTGGCGGTGGTAAGACCCATACCATGCTGGCGGTTTATCATTTGGCGCAAAGGAAAATTGCAACCGGTGCATTGCATGGTATTCCCCCCATATTGGATCAAACGGGCATCACGGATTTCCCCCCTGCCCGGGTAGCCGTGATGGATGGCATCAATTTGAGTGTGTCGGAGCCCAAGGTTCATGGCACGACCCGATGCCACACCCTTTGGGGGGAACTGGCGTGGCAGTTGGGAGGGGAACCGTCGTACGCATTGGTCCGTTCCGCTGATGAATCGGGCACCTCCCCGGACAAAGATACTGTTATAGAGATGCTCTCGCGGGTTGCCCCTTGCGTTATCCTCATGGATGAACTGGTCGCTTTTTATCGACAATTCCAGGAGGGGAAAACCTATCCGGCAGGTTCCTTCGAGACCAACATGACTTTTGTCCAAGCGTTGACCGAGGGGATCAAATCGGTTCCGCAGGCGATCCTGCTGGCCTCTTTGCCTGATTCTTCCAACGCTGGTGAAGGTCGTGGCCAGATTGTCCTGGAGCAGTTGGAGCATTATTTTCGACGGTTGCACAAGATATGGAAGCCGGTTTCCAAGGATGAAGCCTTCCGTATCGTCCGCCGCCGTTTGTTTGACCCTATCGAAGAGCATTCGGGCATGGAAAGCACCTGCCGTGCATTTGCCAGGTTCTATATAGCCAACAAGGGTGATTTTCCCAACGAAACGCAAGAATCCTACTATCTTGAACGGATGCAGCAAGCCTATCCCATCCATCCAGAGATTTTTGACCGACTTTATGAAGATTGGTCCACCCTGCAGGGATTTCAGAGAACCCGAGGGGTGTTGCAACTCCTGGCCCAGGTGATTCACCGCCTGTGGAAGGATGGCAATAGCGACCCCCTGGTTATGCCCGGGGCGGTACCGCTTTTTGATCCCATGGTGCGGAATAAATGTTTGGACTACCTGCCGCAAGGGTGGGAGCCGATTATTGACCAGGATATCGACGGCGAAAAATCCAAACCGGCCAGCATCGAAAGCGAGGAGGCGCGTTTTGGCAAGATTCAAGCCGCACGCCGGGTTGCACGCACCCTATTTCTGGCATCGGCTCCCGGGGCTGTGGGAAGCATCGTCAAAGGGGTGGAATTGCAACGCATTTTGTTGGGGGTCGGGCGACCCGATCAACCTTTGGGACATTACAAGGATGTATTAAAAAGGCTCATGGACCGGCTTAATTTTTTTAATACGGCCAATGAAAGGTACTGGTTTGGTCTGACGCCCAACCTGAGACGGGAGATGGAATCCCGCAAGCAACGATTCAGCGATCAGTATGACGTGATCCCACTGTTGCGCTCCAAAATGGAAAAGATCATGGGCAGGGGAGCGTTGTTTTCCGGGGTGCATCTGTTTACTCCGAGTTCTGACATTCCTGATGAAAGCGGCCCCGCCCTGCGATTGATCGTTCTGCCACCGGTTGATGCCTCTTATCGCAAAGTGCCTGCTAACGACGCCTTCCAGGCAGCGGCGGAGATCCTCCGAAATCGTGGTGACCATCCGAGACAGAAGCAAAACCGCCTGCTTTTTCTTGCGGCTGATCATGATGTTATGGCCAGAGTTTGGGAACAGGCCAAGAGCTGTTTGGCCTGGAACTCCATTGTGAGTGACATGGAGGATGAAAAACTGGTTCTGGATACAATCCAGGTTAAGCAGGCCAGGCAACATAAAGAGGAAGCAGAGCAGACGTTGCAACGTTTATTGCGGGAGGCTTATCGTTGGCTGATCAATCCCCACGAAACGTTTGTGCGGGGCAGACCAACGCTTGCATGGGATGTTGTCGCGATTTCTCCCGTTGCGCACAGCCTGATCAAAGCCATTGAGGAAAAAGCGGTCGAAGAGGAATGGGTTATCACGGAGTGGTCTGCCATTCACTTGGCCACGATTCTGCGTCAATGGTACTTCAAGGAGGGGGTTACCGAAATTTCCGCTCTCAAGGTTTGGCAGGATACTTGCCACTATCTGTATCTGCCGCGCCTGATCAACAGTGACGTTTTCAAGAAGGCCATGTTCCAGGGGGTGGAATCCAAAGATTTCTTTGGCTATGCGACGGGAAAAGACAAAGAATGTTACCCTGGTTTTGTTTTCGGGCACCCTGGTCTTACATCTCTGGAGGAGTCTGCACTTTTGATTGACCTGGAGACGGCGAGAAGAGTGTCGTGTAATCCAGATGACAGAGAAAAAAATCCACCCCGGGTTACACCGGAACCATTATCTGAGCCGATACATGTACCCCCTATCCGACTCCCTTCTCCAAGTGATAAGAGTCGTTTCCATGGCACGGTTAACCTGGACCCTGTCAAGGCAAAAATAAATTTTGCCACAATCGTTGATGAGGTTATTGAACAATTCACGTCGCGGCTTGGCGTGGATATCATTATTTCTGTGGAAATTCAGGCCAGCAGTAAGGCTGGATTTGATGATAAGGTGCAACGAACGGTGAAGGAGAATTGCAACGTTTTACGCTTTGTGTCGGCAGAGTTTGAAGAGTGATGCTGTAGCGTTGGACAAAATTTAGTGGACGACAGGGCTGAAATCCTGGACAATTCAAGATCGGAAACCCGTTTCCTTCCAGTTCAACGGCGTAGCCACGGATTTCTTATGGTATCATAGATCTTTTTTAAGAATGCCGGGATTACAAACAAGAAAAATGAAACAATTGCCGTATCATTCGGGTGTGGAGCTGATTGGGATGGCTGAGACAGCGGAGAAACTTTTGGGAGCGGTGGCTGGATGGCATGATAGCCATTGTGCCAGCGCCGTTTTGCTGGACGGCAAGGGTCGGGTGTTGTTTGCCGCTGCTGAAGAGCGCTACACCAAGAAAAAGTTACAAAAAGGTTTGCCGCGCCAAAGTATGGCGGATCTGAAGCGGCATTTTCCGGGCATGCTGGAGGATGTTCCCGTGTGCTATGTGGATATGCCTTTGGGGTCCAAAGTGTCCCGCAATATGGCATTGGTTAAGAACAGTTTCTTGAAGGGATTGAATACGTCCAAAAGTTTAGGTTCGCTGGCGGGCACCTTTGCCAAGCGCATGCTGTTGGGGCAGGGTAGCGGGGTGGCGGGGGCTGTGGAAGCACCGAAGGAGGTACTGGATTTTCAGCACCTTGTCGAACATCATGCGGCCCATGCGGCCAGTGCCTATTATTGTTCGGGGTTTGCCAAAGCCATGGTGGTCACGATTGATGGTGTCGGTGATTGTTTATCGGCAACGGTCTACTCGGGTCTGGGAGCGGAATTGACGCGTGTTGCCCATTATTTTTATAACGAATGCCCACTGGGGGCCAATTATGAAGTATTGACCGGTTTGTTGGGTTTCAACCCGGACCGGCATTGCGGCAAGATTACCGGTCTGTCGGCTCGGGGTCGGGAAAATCCCGCTTGTGTGGAGGCGGTTCGCTGTTTTTTTGAACGATCCTGGCAGCGGGGTCGCAAGAATTGGTTTGACCGGTTGCACGATGAGGATGAAACACGAGTATTGCAGGAGCTGCGGGGGTTGCGGCAAAAGATTTTTGGTGCGTTCAGTCAGGAGGACTTGGCCTGGGCCATCCAGGATGAGACCGAAAAAATGGTGATGTCGTTGATTGCCAAGTATGCCCCCGCCGATGTTCGAAATACCGATCTTTGTTTGGCGGGTGGGGTATTTGCCAACGTTCGCGTCAACCAGAAGGTCAAGGAGATGGGATTTCGCCAAGTTTTTGTCCAGCCGGCCATGGACGATGGCGGATTATCGCTGGGGGCGGCCCTGTATCATCTGGGAATGGAACATGGGGTTCCCCCGAAACGCTTGGATCATTGTTTTTTGGGGCCTGCCTTTGACGAAGCGGCCATGGAGGAGGCCATTCAACGTCGTGGCCTTGCCTATGAGCGGGTGGACAACATCCATTACGCCATTGCGCAGTTGGTGGAGGATGGATTTGTTGTGGCACGATTTGATGGGGCGATGGAGTTTGGGCCGCGGGCGTTGGGCAACCGCTCCATCCTGTATCACACGATTGACCCGACGGTGAACACTTGGCTCAACAAACGGTTGGCTCGGACGGAATTTATGCCTTTTGCCCCGGCCACTTTAAAGGAAAAGGCCCATCGGTGTTATGTGGGATTGGAAGGGTGTGAACATACGGCTGAGTTTATGACCATCACCTTTGACTGCACCCCGGAGATGAAACGGACCAGTCCGGCGGTGGTGCATGTGGATGGTACGGCGCGTGGTCAGTTGGTTGATTCCCGGGTTAATCCGGGATTTCATGAAATATTGCGGGAATACCACAAATCGACGGGTATTCCCTCGTTGGTGAATACCAGCTTTAACATGCACGAAGCCCCCATTGTCGCCACTCCGGATGATGCGGTGACCTCGTACCTGGATGGTCGCCTGGATTGTTTGGCCATGGGACCCTTTTTGGTCCGCGCCAAGGATGCGACCCCGGAAAAGCGTTAGAAATTTAGAAAGAATTCGTCTCCTTAGAGAAGGCTGGCCGCTCCCAAGACACCCGAAGCGACTCCGAGTTGTGCCAACACGATAGGGATTTCGGCGGCTTTGGGATGGATGGTGCGTTGGATCATGGTTTGGCGCATGGCGTTGAACAAGGGGGCCCCCAGATTGGCGCAGCCGCCACCAACGACGATGATTTCCGGGTCGAACAATGCTGCCATGCCTCCCAACCACAAACCCAGGCGCATCCCTTGGGTGTCGATGATTTCCAGGGCGAACGGGTCGGACTGCTGGGCGGCTTCGCCGATGGTGAGCATGTCGAGTTGTTCCAGATTGCCTTGGATTTTGTTCTGAATCCAGGGGGAGTGGCGGGCGCCGTCCTGGAGCAGCTTTTTTGCCAGTTTGACCATGGCGGTCCCGGAGGCCAAGGCTTCGATGCAACCAAAATTGCCGCAGCCGCAGCGTTCCTGGCCGAACCCGTCGAGGGGGACGTGACCACCTTCACCAGCCAAGCCGTTCTTGCCGTGGAGGATGGTGCCGTTGATCAGGATACCGGTACCGATGCCAGTGCTGACAGTGACGTAAATAACCGATTTGGAAAAACCTTTGGCGGCACCCCATCGGGCTTCGGCCATGGCGGCGGCGTTGGCATCGTTGTCGACGGCGATGGTGATACCGAAAATCTCCTGCAAACGATCCCGCAATGGTATGTTGGCCCAGCCGCGTAAGTTGGGTGGGTTGTATAAAAAGCCGGTTTTGGGATCCACGGGGCTGGGGACGCACACCCCGATGCCATCGATGTCTGTTATACTCAGGGCATTGGTTGCCAGAGTTGCTCTTATGGCGGCCACCACGGAGCCGAACACGTCGACATCCTGGTTGGGATCAAACGTGGGACGGGTCAGCAATCCCAGACCCGAGAGTTGGCCAAGATTGGGATCCACCAGACCCGATGCGATCTTGGTGCCGCCGAGGTCCAAGCCCAGAATGGGTTTTGCCATGGTCTTTCCTCCAAATTGAGATGTCAAGACAAGGGGATTTTGGGTAACGGGGAGGCCGTTGCATCAAAGTCGGTTAAGTTTTGTTAACCAACCTTTCCCGACCGGGCTTCGACCGTTACACTGGATGCCTCGTTGGCCTTTTTTGCGATGAAAAAGTGATCCATGGTAACGCATCCCTTTGTTCGTGCTCATTGTCTGAATGCCAACATTGCAGAAGGTGATTACCGACCTGACGTGGATGGGTTACGGGCCATCGCGGTGTTATCGGTCATTGGTTTTCATTCTTTCCCAACGGTTATATCCGGGGGCTTTGCGGGAGTTGACATTTTCTTTGTTATTTCCGGCTATTTGATTTCCAAGCATATTCTTTCCGATCTGTATGCGGGAACGTTTGCTACCATAGCCTTCTACGTGCGGCGGATCAAGCGTATCTTTCCGGCGTTGTTGCTGATCCTCATTCTGAGTACCATGGTCGGCTGGATCCTGTTAACTCCAGATGAATATAAGGTACTGGGTCGGCATGTGGGGGGCGGAGCGGGGTTTGTCGCCAATTTGGTCTATTGGCAGGAGGCGGGTTATTTTGACCGGGAAGCGGCCAGCAAACCGTTATTGCACCTGTGGTCGTTGGGTGTTGAAGAACAATTTTATATTGTTTGGCCGTTGTTTTTACTTTTCTTATCGCGTCGTGGACGGCACTTGGGGCGCTGGATAGCTGGAGTTGTGGCGGTTTCTCTCGTTGCCAGTGTTCTTTGGGTCCATGTGAGTGAAACCGCTGATTTTTATTCCCCCTTTACCAGATTTTGGGAATTGGCTCTAGGTGCTTTGGTAGCCTATGGTGTCGTTCACCGGGTGGGTGTGGGGTTGCCTGCACGTAACCTGTTATCCTGGTTGGGTCTTTTACTTGTGCTGGGTTCGACTTTGTTTTTGAACCGACAACTCCCTTTTCCCGGGTGGTGGGCGGTGCTACCCACGTTGGGGGCGGGTTGCCTGATCCTGGCGGGACAGGAGGGGTGGTGTAATCGGCATTGGTTGGCCAATCGTTGGTTGGTGGGGATCGGCCTGATCAGCTACCCCTTGTATTTATGGCATTGGCCGCTTTTATCGTTTGCCCGCATCATGGATGCGGCGACACCGCCTTTGGGGATACGCCTGGGATTGTTTGCGACCAGCGTGATATTGGCTTGGTTGACTTATCATTTGTTGGAACGCCCCATCCGCAGGCAATCGGGTGAGCGGGCACGACGTATCGCATGGGGACTCTTGGTACTTATGGCGCTGATGTTGGCGGTTGGGGTGACCATTAAAAAACTGGATGGTTTAAAATTTCGCCATTTGGGACAGCTCAATGGCAACGTGGATACCCTGGTGGTCGGCAAGGATCGGGGGCAACTGGCTAGGCAATGCGGCATCCCCAACCCCAAACATGGTACGTGGCCTTTCTGGCAGAAGGATTTGTTTAATTTTTGTTTGTCGGATGGCCGGGAAACGCCACGTTCTGCTGTGTTGGGGGACAGCAAGGCGGAGGCTTTGTTCTATGGTATGGTGCGGGAATCGCGTCCGGGCAATCGTTGGTTGCTGGTGGGTTCGGTTCGACCGCCACGCTTTGAAAATGCCCCTGAAGAGGATAAAAGCCGCCGGGCTTACGATGGGATCGTGGCCAATCCATCCATTCGTTGGGTTGTGTTGGTGAATGCGATGCGCAGCCTGTTTCCGGTCAACAGGGAGACGGGGTGGATTGCGGGGGATACGGCACCGATTGCCGAGCAGTATCGTGTGGCTTTTAATCGGGTGATTCGGGGCATGGAAGGGGTGGGCAAGCGGGTTGTCTTCGTCATTGATAACCCGACGCTTCCCGATCCGCGCAGTTGCATCGGTGGTGGAATGACATCGAGTCCTTTGTTGAATCATATTTTTTGGCGCAAATTGAATGAACGGTGTATGTTACGCCACAGCGACCATAGGCGGGGGACAGAGGTCTATCGCCATTGGGTTGCCCGGTTGGTTGCGGATAATCCCGGGTTGATGGTTTACGATCCAACACCATTGTTGTGTGACGTGGAGAGGGATGTGTGTTCCATTACTCGGAATGGTCAATTTCTTTACAGTTATACGGATCATATGTCGGACTATGCCAATTCCCGGGTAGCGCGGGAATTGTTGGGGCGACTGGAGGAAGGTGGCAAGGCGGGTGGTTCTGAATAGCTGGCACTGTTATTGCTTAAGTAGCATTATTGCAATTTCATTATTGTGATAGGTCTGTAGGTCCGATAACACACGTCCATGCGGCTTGCTTTGATGAAAATTCTCACCATAGATGATGAGCCTGTCATAGCGCAACTGTTGGAAATCATCTTGGAACCATTGGGTTATAGGGTGGTCTCAGCGATATCGGGTGCCCAGGGACTGGTGGTATTTGAGGTGGAGCGTCCCGATTTGGTGTTGCTGGACTTGCAAATGCCCGATATGAGCGGCATTCAGGTGGTGCGGGAAATCAAGAAGCGTTGCGGTGAACGGTTTGTCCCGGTGATTTTTCTGACGGCCAACTATGACGAGGAACAGTTGGCCGATTGTATCGACGCGGGTGGGGATGATATTGTCAACAAACCGTTCAACCAGACCATTTTGGAAGCCAAACTGCGGGCCTGGGAGAGAAATATAAAAATTTTCAATGCCATGTTGGCTTCCCACCAACAATCGCTTTCCACCCTGAGCCGTGACACCCTGACTCCCGAAGAGATCAAGGGATTGTTTGCCTGGAGTGACGATTCCTAAGGGATGGGTTGAATTGATCCCGATCTGGCAATCATTCTCCCGGTGGTCTGGGAGGGGCCTGAAGGGGACCCCACCAGTGCCCAGCCAATAGCCCCACCTGCTTGCCTTGTTCCACCCCCACCTGATAGACAAATCCTTGTTTGATCAATACGGCTTCGGTGTAATTGGGCATGGGCTGCCACCAATACCAACCAGGTTCTCTGGGTTTTTCCCGGGTCCATTGCATGGATCGTTTCCTTCGCTTTGAAATTGCAAGGCATATAGCTGGGCATAAACGCCATTTTTTTCCAGGAGCTGGGTATGGGTTCCCGATTCAACGATGCGCCCCTGGACCAATACCAGGATTCTGTCGCAATTTTGCACCGTGGAGAGTCGATGGGCAATGATCAGAGCGGTGCGGTTTTGCATCAGTTTTTTCAAGGCATCCTGGATCATCCGTTCACTGATGGTGTCCACGGAACTGGTGGCTTCGTCCATGACCAGGATGGCGGGGTTGAAGGCGAACATGCGGGTGATGCCCAGCAATTGTCGTTCGCCGGCGGACAGGTTGCCACCCCTTTCGGTCAACAGGGTATCGAATCCATTGGGCAGGCGTTCGATGAAGGCGAGGGCTCCCGACTCGCTGGCGGCGGCGTGGATGGTTTCCCGACTGATGCGGTTTTCGTTCAGGTTGATGTTTTGGGCGATGGTGCCGGCAAACAGGAAGGTTTCCTGTTGCACCATGCCGACCAGTGTGCGCAGGGTGCTGAGGGGATAATGGGAAACCGGGAGGTTATCGATGAATACCTGACCGCGGAGGGGTTCGTGGATGCGGTTGATCAACTTGACCAGGCTGGTTTTACCGGCACCTGTGGGGCCGACGATGGCGCATTTTTCGCCCGGGGCAATGGTACAGGAAAGGTTGTGGATGACCAGGGTATTGCCATAACCAAAATCAACCTGGTTAAAGCGGATTTCTCCCTGAAACGCGGGCAGGGGGTGGTTATGGGAGGGGTCGCGAATGGCGGCCGGGGTGTCCAGCAGGTTGAAGATGCGCTCCAGGGCGGTCATGGCGGCCTGCATGGTGGTGAACTTGCCCGATAAATCCCGGATGGGAAAAAAGATGCGTCGAATATAATCGATAAAGGCGACGATGGTGCCGATGGTGACCTCGCCCTGTTCCGCCAGGCTGGCGCCATACCAGAACAGCAGGGCGATGGTGATGGTGGAAGCGGCATCGATGAAACTGAATTGCGTTGCTTCGAGAAAATTGCTGGTGAGAAAAGAATCGTAGTGTTGCCGGTTGATGGTGCCGAACTGTTCTTTGCGATGGTTTTGGCAGGCGAAAAGGCGCAACACCGAACTCCCTTCCACCTCCTCGGTCATTCTTCCCGCCATGCGGGCGAGATACAGGCGTCCCTGGCGTTGCACCAGGCGCATTTTTCGCGTGATGAAGATGGTGCCGGCGATAATAACCGGCATGGCCAGGAGGGTGACTAGGGAAAGACCCGGGGCGAGCCAGGCCATGGAGATGGCGATTCCCAGAAGCAACAAAAGGTCTCCAACCAGATTGACCAATCCCGAAGTGACCATTTGGCTGACCGCTTCGGTGTCGCTGGTGATGCGATTGGTCAGGCGACCGCTGGTGTGACGGTTGAAAAAACCGGCGTCCAGGAACAGCAGATGGGAGAACAAATGCTGGCGCAGATCGCGTACCACCCGTTGTCCCAGCAGATTGTTGACGACCGATTGCATGTAGGCGATTGCGAACTGGCTGAGTACCAGGGCGACAAACAGCAGCAGCAGCAGTTGAAATCCTTCCATGGCCCCGGTGGTTAAATGGTGATCCACGGCGCGTTTGATCACTATGGGTTGAGCGATTTGCAGCAGGGCGGTCACCGGGAGAAAGATCAGGGCGGCGGCGATCCAGTTGCGATAGGGCAGGGTGTAGGACAGAAAGCGGGCGAACAGCCGCCAATCCAGGAAACTGCCGTAGCGGGTTTCTTCGGTTTCGGAGTGGATGGTTGGCGTCATGGTGTGGATCCCGGAGTGTTGACCGGCAGTGCCAGGGATTGCAAAGCTTCCATCCGGGCCATCTGGTGGTGCAAACTTTGGTAGAGGGAACTGGAAGCCATGAGTTGGGCATGATTGCCGGAATCGCGTATTTCCCCCGCTTCCAGGAGGTGGATGTGATCGGCATGGTGCAGTGCTGCCACGCGATGGCAGACCATGAGGATGGTACGTTGTCCGGCCAATGTTTTCAGGTTGACGAGAATGGTTTCTTCGGTTTTGGCATCGACATTGGAGAAGACATCGTCCAGGAGGAGGATGGTTGGATTGGCAAGGAGTAGTCTGGCCAGGGCAACGCGCTGGCGTTGACCGCCTGACAGGGTGATGCCGCGTTCGCCGAGCAGGCTGTCCAAGCCTTGGGGGAATCCAGAGACTTCTTCGTCCAAGGCGACCATGTTCAGGGCGGACCACAAGGTTTGATCGTCCATGCCGCGATTCCCGGGGTCAAGATTTTCCCGCAGGGTGGTGGCGAACAGGAAGCTTTCCTGGGGGGCCATGGCCAGATTGCGGCGCAAGTCTGTTTCATCGATATCAGTCAGATCCTGGTCATCCAGCCATATTTTTTGCGGTGGGACGGGGTAGAGGCGGGCCAAACAATTGAGCAGGGTGCTTTTGCCCGACCCGACGCGTCCGACCAGGCCGATAAAGGCTCCCGGTGGGATGGTGAGGGAGATGTTTTTGAGTATTTCCGGCCCTTTGTCATAGGAAAAATGGAGATTTTTGATGGTGATGCCACCGAGCCATCGTTTGGGATCCCTTGGCAGGGGTGGGATTTCCGGGGTGTAGGCTTTGGCGGGGGTGGCATCAAGGATACGACCCACCCGTTCCAGAGAGGCCAAGCCGCGTTGCATGACGGTCAATATCCAGCCGAATCCCACGGTTGGCATGATGAGGATGGCCAAGTATCCGGAAAAGGCGACAAAATCGCCTACGGTGATATGTCCCTTGGCCACTTCGTTGCCTCCCAGGGAGAGCAAAAGTATGGCACCAATGCTGCCACTCAAGGTGGTCAAGGGGTTGAACAGGCTTTGCAGGCGGGCGTGGTGGACGTTGGCTTGGTAGTAGGCATTGGCTTCGTTGGCGAACTGCCGGTTCCAATCCTCTTCGCGGGCGTGTGTGCGGATGACGGCTATTCCGGTGATGGTTTCCTGGACAAAACTGGACATGTGACCAAAACTGTCGGCAACCTGTCGGCTCAGGGCGTACAGACGTCCGGTCAGCAACCGGGTTCCCCCGAGTACGATGGGGAAGGGGGCCAACACCAACAGGGTCAGGGTGGTATCGAGACCGACCATGACCGGCAAGGTGGTGGCGTAGACCATGATGGTGTTGCACACCTGCAGGAAGCCGGGTCCGACGAACATGCGGATGGCTGTGATGTCATTGTTGCCACGTGCGACCAGGTCGCCCGTTCTTTCGCCATCGAAAAAGGGGGCGTCCAGTTCCAGGAGGTGGGCGTGATAGCGTTGGCGCAGTTCGTACTCCACCGTGCGACCAATTCCGAAGATATGGGTACGGGCGCGTACGCGCAACACGGCATTGACCACGGAGAGCAGGATCAGCCCGAGTGTCAAGTGGAGGATCTCTTTTGAGCCGGCACCCGCTGTTACGGTTTCGGTGGTTAATTTGAGCAGGTAGGGGATGGAGGCGGCGCTCAAGTTGGTCAAGGCCAGGAGCAAAAAGCCGACGACGAAGGCGTGGCGATGATTTTTCAGGTGGGGGATAACGTGCCGCAGGCGGTAGCGCCAGTTTTGCGAAAAACCCCTGGGACTGGCGGCAGGGGCCGGGTTGGTGGTCATAGGTGCTGTGTCGGGCAGGTAGTAATGATGTTGGACAATTGACATGCGTGACAAATTACCGTCACGCAGCTTGCAGACAATGAACTGTTTCGTGGCATCTGGCAAGGGTTGGTTGCTGAGGATTTTTCTCTTTTTTGGGGAAGGATTCGGGAGGTGAGGGGTAGGTATAGGATGAAAAGTAACTATCGATAATGATTCATGAGCGTGCTGGTTTGGTGTCTGGGAGGGGCCATCATTCGCCTATTTTTCCGGGGAGTCGCGGGAAGAACGGACCAGTTCTTGCAAACGGCCTGTTTTTCAAAGGTGCTTTAATCGGGTTGGCGTAACTCAGGAATAGAAATCCCGATGCTGCAAAGTACCCATAATAAGGAGAAACGCCCTTGAAAGGTATCGATCATATCCCTTGTTCATCATGGAACTCCAAGTTGCGCACGGTAGCCACCCTCGTGTGTTGTCTGGTTGCAGCCGGGTGCAGCAGCTTGCCGAATGAACCGGTTTCGGGAATCAAACCACCCCCTGCCAAACCAAAATCTTACGATCATGTCAAGACGGGCAGCCCCTATACCATCAACGGTCGAACCTATTTCCCCATGTCCAATGAAGATGCGCAAAATTTTGTTGCCGTTGGCACCGCATCCTGGTACGGCCCGCATTTTCATGGTGAAGATACGGCCAATGGGGAATATTTCGATATGTACGGTATGTCAGGAGCCCATAAAACTTTGCCCCTGCCAACTTTGGTGCGGGTGACCAATCTGGATAACGGTCGTTCCGCTTTGGTTCGAGTCAATGATCGGGGGCCGTTTGTCGGCGACCGGATCATCGATGTCTCCAAATCGGCAGCGCAGGAATTACGTTTTTTAGATAAGGGGACGGCCAAGGTACGCATTGAGGCGTTGGGGATTGCGGATCCGTTGCCCAGCGATCACCCGTACAGTCCTTCACGGCAGCGAATATTTGCCAACCGACAAAAAACAGTACAAAATGAGCAACAGACCTTGCATAACGAAACCAAAAAAGTCCAAAATCAAAAGCGTGGGGCCGATCAAGCTTTCTATGTTCAGGTTGGGGCTTTTCATTCGCGCGACAAGGCAAAAAATCTTGCAGACCGGGTTCATTCGGCTGGCAAAACGCATGTACGGGCAGGTTCCAAGAATGGTGACAGCTTCCACAGGGTTCTGGTGGGCCCGTTTCCCTCTCCGCTTGGTGCCGATATTGTGTTGGCCCGTCTGTCAAACCTTGGTCTGAAAAAATCCAGGATCGTTTCGGAATAGTATGGTTCGTCGACTCCAGATGCCGCCGGTTACGATCCGGCAGTGGTCAAATATGTTGCAATCAGTCTGGTTTGGGACCTTAGCCTGCATGGCTTGGTCAGGGGAGTAACCTTGTTCAACAGGGACCCTGCTACATGGGGTTTTTTGTCGTGCCGATGATTAAATTGTTCGTGTTCATAATTACGTTCGTACTTTCTTTCCCAGGTGCCGAAGCCGCCGATCCTGACAAGAATGCCGACAAAAACGCCCTGGATGTTCGGGCAACGGCGGCAATCCTTGGGGATCTGGACACCGGGGTCATCATGTACGAAAAAGAGGCTGACAAAGTGCTGCCTCCGGCGTCGTTGACCAAAATCATGACTTTGTATCTGGTCTATGATGCCCTGGCCCGGGGTGATTTGACCCTGGAACAAAAACTGCCGGTCAGTGAGAAGGCTTGGCGAACTTCTGGTTCGAAAACTTTTGTAAAAGTCGGCGATCAGATCAAAGTGGACGACTTGATCCATGGCATCGCGGTGCAAAGCGGCAACGATGCCTGCGTGGTGGTTGCGGAACACCTGGCGGGTTCGGAGGCCGGCTTTGCGGATTTGATGAACGCCAAGGCGCGGGAGTTGGGAATGACCAATACCCATTTCATCAATCCCACAGGACTTCCCGATCCAACGCACCATACCAGCGCCCGGGATTTGTTCAAGTTGGCCAGCGCCATTATGAATCGTTTTCCCGAATACAGCTATTTCGTCAAAGAGAAACATTACACTTTCAGTGGTATTCAACAATATAACCGCAACCGTTTGTTGTGGCGTGACCCGTCCATTACCGGGTTGAAAACCGGGCATACCAAGGAAGCCGGTTTTTGTCTCGTAGCAACATCGGAAAAAGAGGGGCAAAGACTTTCGGCAGTGATCCTGGGTGCCCCAGGCAGCAAAATTCGCGAAGAGGAGGCTTTGCGACTGCTGCGTCACGGCAACCGCATGTTTGAGACGGTACGCATTTACGAACCGGGGGTGACGATTCGTCGGCTCAAGGTGTGGAAATCCACCGAAGGCTTTGTCGATGCCACTGTGGAAAAACCAGTGGTCGTGACCATTCCGAGGAAGGAAAGAAATGCTTTGGAAGTGGGTATGCTCTATGAGGATCCTGTTGTAGGCCCCTTGGAAAAAGGGCAAAAAATTGGTTCGGTGATTGTTAAATTTAAAAATCAGGAATTGTTGAATCGTCCGGTCGTTGCGTCCAAGGACATCGCTTCGGGGGGAATGTTGGGTAACTTGGCGGATTCCGTACGCATGTATTTTGGCTGGTAGATTATGCTTGACGACAAGGGTGAGTTCCTCGAAGGGGGCGCACCTTTTCCACCGGGGGTGAAAGAATAAAAATGGCCAGTGTGAAGGAAAGTAAACCCAAAGCAGCCAAGGGTGGAAAAAAAGCGGCTGGGGCGGAGGCCAAAAAAAACGCTGCTTTGGAAAAGGTGGAAGTTACAGAGAGTCTTAAGGACATTGAGCCATCTGCCATGCAACCTCCTGAAGAGGAGTTGCCAAAGGATGGTGTTGCGGCACCATCCATGGAGGAAGTTCTCAATTCTTTAGAAGACATGCTTGATGGTGAAGCTTTGGAAGAGGATGGATCGTCCTCTATCCCTGCGGCGCGCAGTCCCAAAACCATCAAGCTGGATCAAGTGATGCCATCCCCTGCTCAGAAGGGGGATGCGCTCCCTGCCGAACCTGAAGGGGGGGCTGGCGGTGAGGAGGATGAAATTCTTGATTTGTCGGGCATGGAGATTGATTTTCCCACCCCTGTAGATGTGGCTGCCGTGACTGCGGGTATGAAAGACGGGGACGTGGCGTCAGCTCTGGAGGCGGAACTCTCCTCTCTAGAAGATACTTTGGGTGATGAAGAACTCCCTGCACTGGAGGATTCTGGGGAACTCTCCTCTCTTGAGGAAACTTTGGTTGATGAGGAACACCCCTCTTTGGAGGAATCTGGGGAACTCTCCTCCCTTGAGGAGTCTTTGGATGATGAGGAACTCCCCGCTCTGGAGGAATCGGAGGAACTCTCTTCCCTTGAGGAATCCATGGGGGAGGAGGAAGCTTTTGATGAGGAGGGTTCTTCCCTGGATGTGGAAGAGGATGCGGAATTGCCGGGGTTGGAGGAGGAGGAGGATTTTTCGTTACTCGAAGAAGTTGAACTGGAAGAAGAAGCCTCTTTTGCACCTGAACCGGATGACGAGGTGGTTGCTGATGCGCTAGAGGAATCTTTGAAAGAGGGGGAGGGTGCGGAGAAGTCTTCGGCCACTGCGGAAGAAACGCAGGAGGATGTGGCTTCGATCCCGGGGAAGGGTGCGGATGATCTGGAAGAGTCTTCCTCATCTTTGGAAGCTGAGGGTTCTCTGGAGGAATTGGTTCCCGATGATGAGGAATCTTTAAGCCTCGAAGGTCAGGAGGAGTCGGAAGAGGAAGAGTTGCTGTCGGTGTTGGAGACGGGTGAGGAGGAGTTGGCGGCCCTGCTAGGAGAATCGGGGGAAGTGCCGCAACCTGAAAAGGCGTTGCCGTCTGACGAAAAGGTGGCGTCTGCTGAGGAGGATTTGGCTGCATCTGAGATAGAACCGGAAGAGTCTGAATTGGCTGAAGAAGAGTCTGAATTGGCTGAAGAAGAGTCTGAATTGGCTGAAGAAGAGTCTGAATTGGTTGAAGAAGAGTCTGAATTGGCTGAAGAAGAGTCTGAATTGGTTGAAGAAGAGTCTGAATTGGTTGAAGAAGAGTCTGAATTGGTTGAAGAAGAGTCTGAATTGGTTGAAGAAGAGTCTGAATTGGTTGATGAAGAGTCTGAATTGGTTGATGAAGAGTCTGAATTGGTTGATGAAGAGTCTGAATTGGTTGAAGAAGAGTCTGAATTGGTTGAAGAAGAGTCTGAATTGGCTGAAGAAGAGTCTGAATTGGTTGAAGAAGAGTCTGAATTGGCTGAAGAAGAGTCTGAATTGGTTGAAGAAGAGTCTGAATTGGCTGAGGAAGAGTCTGAATTGGCTGAGGAAGAGTCTGAATTGGCTGAGGAAGAGTCTGAATTGGCTGAAGAAGAATCGGCATTGGTTGAAGAAGAATCGGCATTGGTTGAAGAAGAATCGGCATTGGTTGAAGAAGAGTCTGAATTGGCTGAAGAAGAATCGGCATTGGTTGAAGAAGAATCGGCATTGGTTGAAGAAGAATCGGCATTGGTTGAAGAAGAATCGGCATTGGTTGAAGAAGAATCGGCATTGGCTGAGGCAGAGTTGGCAGATGTGAAATTGGCTGATATTGCGGAACCGGGAGCCGTTGTGGAACCGAAGCCTGTTGTGGAACCGAAGCCTGTTGTGGAACCGATTGTTGTCAAGGAAACGGTGGAACCTGAAAAGCCGGTTGTTGCTTCTTTGGCCGCGAGCGATGTACCGGTTGCGTTACCAGGGTTGGGTACGGGGGATGCTTCACCAACCAAATCTTGGGCGGATGGGGATGGTGGTGGGGTGGAGGCCTTGGTTCGGCAGACGGTGACCAGCATGGTCAGACAGTGGCTACCGCAATTGGTGGAAGAGATCGTGCGCGAGGAACTGGATCGTATTCGCCAGGAAGAGGCTTTGGAACAGGAAAAACTCCCAGAATAATGGCATGGGTGATCGGTTGTCGTCTTATGGTGCGGTGCAATCGAAGTGCCCCGGATGCGGCGAAGCCCTGATAAGAATAAAACAAACCGGAACATTACACTATGTCAGAATCGGAATTGCCCAAGGTTTACCATCCAGCGGGTGTTGAAAAGCGGTTGTACCAATCCTGGGAAGATCGCAACCTGTTCGCCCCGGTCCTGGACGGTGATCGACCCTCCTATTGCATCATGATTCCGCCCCCGAATGTGACGGGCAGCCTGCACATGGGTCATGCCTTTCAGGACACCATCATGGATGCGTTGATTCGTTATCACCGCATGCGTGGGGATCGCACTTTGTGGCAGACGGGGACCGATCATGCGGGGATTGCGACGCAGATGGTTGTGGAGCGGCAGTTGGAGGGGGAGGGAAAAACCCGGCATGATTTGGGTCGGGAGGCTTTTGAACGGCGCATCTGGCAATGGAAGGAGAGTTCTGGTGGGACGATAGTCCAACAATTGCGGCGTTTGGGTGCTTCGTGTGATTGGAGCCGCGAACGCTTCACCATGGATCGGGATTTGTCCCATGCGGTGACGGAAGTATTTGTGCATTTGTATGATAAGGGATTGATTTATCGCGGAAAAAGATTAGTTAACTGGGATCCGGTCTTGCGCACGGCGGTATCGGACCTGGAGGTATTGTCGGAGAAGGAGTCGGGGTTTCTGTGGCATTTGCGCTATCCTTTGGCCGATGGTCCGGGTCATCTGGTGGTGGCGACCACGCGCCCGGAGACCATGCTGGGTGATACGGCGGTAGCGGTGCATCCTGAGGATGAGCGTTATAGTTCCCTTGTGGGTCGTCAGATCATGCTACCGCTGACGGGCCGTCGGATTCCCATCATTGCCGATACCTATGTTGATCCTGAATTTGGTTCGGGATGTGTCAAGATAACTCCGGGACATGATTTTAACGACCATGCCGTTGGCGAGCGGCACCGTCTGCCGGTCATCAACATTTTTTCCCCGGATGCCACCCTCAATGATCGGGCACCTGCGGCGTATCGGGGACTGGACCGCTACGATGCGCGCAAAAAAGTCATTGCTGACCTGGAAGCGCAAGGATTGTTGGAAAAAGTGGAACCCCATGAACTGATGGTGCCCCGGGGTGATCGATCACGAGCGGTCATTGAACCTTTGTTGACCGATCAATGGTATGTTCGGGTGGCGCCCTTGGCCCAAAAGGCGATTGAGGTGGTGGAATCGGGGCAGATTCGCTTTGTTCCTGCCAATTGGGAGAAAACCTATTTTGAATGGATGAGAAACATTCAAGATTGGTGTATTTCGCGGCAAATATGGTGGGGGCATCGTATTCCCGCTTGGTATGGCCCTGATGGTCAGTTGTTTGTGTGTAATTGTGAAGAGACGGTTTACGAGTTGGCGGCGGAGCATTACGGTGAGCCTGTCAGCTTGAAGCGGGATCCCGATGTTTTGGATACTTGGTTTTCTTCGGCGTTGTGGCCGTTTTCCACATTGGGATGGCCCGAGTCCACCCGGGAGCTGAAAACGTTTTATCCTACCAATGTTTTGGTGACCGGATTTGACATCATTTTTTTCTGGGTTGCCCGGATGATCATGATGGGGATGGAATTTACCAACAAGGTACCGTTTCGCGATGTGTACATAACCGGGCTGATTCGCGATGCGGAAGGTAACAAGATGAGTAAATCCAAGGGAAATATTTTGGATCCTTTGGATCTGATCGATGGTATCGACCTGGAATCGTTGGTGGCCAAGCGGACGCGGGACATGATGCAGCCGCATCTGGCCAAGAAGATCGAACAGGCGACCCGCAAGGAGTTTCCCGAGGGGATACCGGCTTATGGTGCGGATGCGTTGCGCTTTACCATGGCGAGCTTGGCGACTCAGGGTCGGGATATCAAGTTTGATTTGGGTCGCATAGAGGGGTATCGCAATTTTTGCAACAAGCTGTGGAATGCCAGCCGGTTCGTGTTGATGAACACCGAGGGCAAGGGTGATGGGAAGCAAGTGGATGTCACGTTGCGATCAGCCGCCGACCAGTGGATCCTGACGAAGCTCAAGCGGGTGCGGGGGGAGGTGACGCGGGCTATCGATGAGTATCGGTTTAACGATTATGCGCACCATATTTATCAATTTTTGTGGGGCGTGTTTTGCGATTGGTATTTGGAAATGGTCAAGCCGGTACTTTACGGCGAAGAGGTGGCGGAAGGGAATAAAATGGCTACCCGATCGACCATGCTTACGGTTTTGGAGCAATCGTTGCGGTTGTTGCATCCCTTGATGCCTTTCATTACCGAAGAATTGTGGATGCGGGTCGCCCCGTTGGCGGGTTGTGGTGGGGATACGATTCTTTTGGCCGCATGGCCCGATGCCGGTGAGGGTGTCGGGGCTGGGGAAGAGGCGAATGAGAAGGAAATGGATTGGCTGACCCGGGTGGTTACGACGATCAGGACCATGCGGGCGGGGTTGGATGTCCCGCCGGGTAAGCCTTTGCAGATGGAGGTGATGGGGAGTGACGAGGCTTTGGCGCGTTTGCTGCGGCATGAGCGGATTGTCATGGTACTGGCCAGGCTGGAGGGGATCCAACGTGTCGAGCGGGCATCCGGAGATGACAATGCCACGGGGGTTCTGGAAGATTTAAGCCTGTTCATCCCTTTGCGCGGACTGATGGATTGGGAGGCCGAGGCGGCGCGGCTGGGCAAAAGTTTGGAAAAGATGGTGAAAGATTTGGAAGTGGTGGTCAAAAAATTGGATAACCCGTCGTTTTTATCCAGAGCCAAACCCGAGGTTGTGGCCAAAGAACGGGCTAAAGAGGGGGAATATCGTGAAAAAATAGCGGGTGTTGAGGAGGCGTTGCGACGCCTGGAAAGGATGCGGAGGGTCCCATGATGAATCCCCCTTGGTTGGATATTGTCACCATTGCTTTGAGTCAGGATATTGGGCGGGGGGACATTACCACCAACGCCCTGGTTTCCCCGGGGCAAAAAGCGGAAGCCGAACTGGTGGCCAAGGAAGATATGGTGGTTTGCGGGTTGCCGGTGGTGGCGGAAGTCTTTCGCGCTGTGGATGCGCGCATTCGCATGTTGCCGGAACGCCCCGATGGCGAGGGGGTGTTGGCCGGTAACCGTATTTGCACGGTGCATGGTCCCGCTCGCGGTATCTTGGCGGGTGAGCGGGTGGCACTCAATTTTTTCCAAAACTTGTCGGCGGTGGCCACCATGACGCGGCGGTTTGTCGAACAGATAGAGGGGACCCGGGCCAGAATTTGCGACACCCGCAAGACGACTCCGGGGTTACGCCTGTTGCAAAAGTATGCGGTGCGCATCGGTGGAGGATACAACCATCGTTTTGGGTTGGATGATGGGGTATTGATTAAGGAGAACCATATTGCCTTGGCGGGTGGGATTGCCATGGCGATCAAAAAGGCCGCCGATGCCGTCAGCCACCTTCATGGCATTGAGATTGAGGTGGAGACATTGGACCAATTGCGCGAGGCGTTGGATGCGGGGGCGCGCATCATTTTGTTGGACAATATGAACCTGGAGACCATGGAAAAGGCGGTGGCCATTGCCGGGGGACAGGCGTTGCTGGAGGCCAGCGGTAACATTACCCTGGCCAATGTGCGAGCGGTTGCGGAGACAGGGGTCGATTTGATCTCGGTCGGGGCGATCACCCACAGTGCTGGCAGCAAGGATGTGTCCTTGTTGGTGACGATGTGATGATGCGATGGATGGCATGCCGGATGAAAACATGTCCGATCCCCTGACACGGGAGGCGATCGCGGAATATCTGGGTGGTTGTTTGTTTCTGCCGGAGCGCTATTCATTTTTTCCGAGCCTGGACTCGACCAACACTTGGGCAGCGCGCATGGCGGCGGAAGGGGCCCCAGAGGGGAGTGTGGTCGTTGCGGACGGTCAGACCCTGGGGCGGGGGCGTCTGGGTCGGGTGTGGGAATCACCACCCGGTGTCAATCTGTATTTTTCCATGATTTTGCGACCACGAGTGCTGCCGCAGTATTCGGCGCAGATGACGTTGATCACCGGGCTCGCCCTGGCAGAGGCGGTGCGTGGCCTGGGCGTTCAGGGGGTCGAGATCAAATGGCCGAATGATTTGCTGCTGGATGGCGGCAAGCTGGCGGGCATTTTGACCGAGATGGCCGGGGAGGTTGGCAAGGTTCATTATGTGGTGGTTGGCGTAGGGGTGAATGTCAATGGCGAGCCGGAGTCTTATTCGATGGAGATTCAGCCCCTTGCTAGGTCTTTGCGAGGTCATTTGCAAAAAACCGTCAAGCGGGCGCCATTGTTGGCCGATTTCCTTCTAAGGTTTGCCGGGTGGTATGACCGATACCTCAGGGAAGGGTTTGCCCCGATTCGGGAAGCCTGGGTTCGGGATTCCGGTATTTGTGGCAAGCAGGTTCGCGTCAACCTGATGGAGGACACCTTCTCTGGCGAGGCGGTGGATATGGATCGCGAGGGGTTTTTGTTGGTTCGTTGTCCCGGGGAGCATCAGCTCAGGCGGGTGATTGCCGGGGATATCCGTTTGCTTTAAGAAAGAGCGCCGTAACCATGCTTCTTGTGATTGATGTTGGAAATACCAATGTTGTTCTTGGTGTTTATCGTGGGGAAGAACTGGTTCGCCATTGGCGTTTGGCGACGCGTGTTGCCCAGACCGGTGACGAATATGGAATATTGATTGTCAATCTGTTTCATTTGGCCGACTTGCCGACCAAAGAGGTTCAGGCGGTCATATTGGCAAGCGTAGTGCCGCCGATTCAGTCGGCGCTGGTGCGGGCATTGAAACGATATTTGAACATTCAGCCATTGGTGGTGGGGCCTGGTATCAAAACCGGCATTACCATACGCTACAACAATCCTCGCGAGGTGGGGGCGGATCGGATCGTGAATGCGGTGGCGGCCTATCACAGCTTGAAGTGTGCGGCTATCGTCGTGGACTTTGGCACGGCGACCACCTTTGACTTGGTGGGTCCGACTGGCGATTATCTGGGAGGGGCGATTGCCCCGGGATTGGGATTGTCGATGGATGCGCTGTCGGAAAAGACGGCGAAATTACCACGGATTGAGCTGGCCAAACCCAAATCAGTTATTGGTCGGGATACTGTGGGATCGATGCAGTCGGGGTTGTTTTGGGGGTATGTGGGCCTGGTCGATGGGCTGATTGATCGGATGATTGAGGAATCGGGCTTTGACCCAGTGCGCGTGATTGCCACGGGGGGATTGGCGCGATTGATGGCCGCCGAAAGCTCCAGGGTGGAAACTGTCGATGAATTTTTGACGTTGAATGGTCTGCGACTGATTTATGAGCGGAATTGTTAAAGGAAGCAAAAGTGCCTTCACGCATTTCGGGGATCATGGGACTGTTGGCCTGGGCGATGGCGTTGCTGCTTTTGATGGGAAATCTGGGCTATTACAGCAAGCTGATTCTGACGCATAAGCCGGAACAGGATGTGTGGACGGGTTCCCTGATGCCAGGGAAAAGGTATCCGTTGCCCGATATCAGCCAAGCCAAAGTCATCAAAGGTTCTGGATCAAATTCCGGGGATGAGGTCAACAAGGTCAAGCCAACCGAGGAAAAGGTCGCCGAATCCAAGCCGAAGGAAGAAAAAAAAGAGGTGAAGCGTTTGCCTCCACCGGTTGAGGCTAAGGTTGAAACCAAGGTGGAACCGAAGGTCGATACCAAGATCGAAGATGCTCGGGGGCAGTTTGTGGTTTTGGTGGGTGATTTCGTCCTGGAACTGGGGATGGAAAGCTTGTTGAAGCGTTTGAAAGATAATGGACTGCAACCCAGAACCGGGGTAAAAAAAGAAAGTGTGCGGTTGAACAATGTCCAAGCGGGTCCTTTTTTGCATCTTGAAGATGCCAAGGTGGCGGAAACAGTACTCAAAAGTCATGGTTATGAGGCCGAGGTCGTTGAGACTTGGGAGGGATTTATCATATCCATGAGTCGCTCCTTGTTGTTGGGAGAGGCCGTGGCCGACATGGAAAAGGGACGCTCGTTGGGGGTCAAGCCGGTGCGTATGGTTAAGATTGAGGTGGATATGCCGGTTAACAAGGTGTTTTTTGGGCCTTTTATTTCCAAGGAGGAAGCCTTGAAGATGAGCGAACGTGTTGCCAAGCTGGGATTGTCGGTGCCGGTGATCAAACCTTGGGAACCCGGGGCGATGGGGCAGGAAGAAAAAAAGTGACTGATTTGATGTCTGGAAAGCTTGACAATGGGATGACTTCTAGACGACCATCACCATTTTTACGGCGGGGTAGCTCAGTTGGTTAGAGCAACGGATTCATAATCCGTGTGCCGGGGGTTCAAGTCCCCCCCTCGCTACCAAATCAAACAAATACTGACAGGCTGCCTCCGGGTGGCCATTTTTGTTTTAGCAAGCAAATAGTTCTACTTTGTTACATTGACTAACCTGAAATAGATGCTAGCACAACTCTTTGTTTAATATTGGAAGCGACAATTAAGATCTGGCGTTTAAAGTCATTACTTCATCCACCGGTGCCCTTCGGTGAGAGGCCTGCTCAAGGCGTTTGGCGGTCAAACCATCCAAGCCAAAATCGTCATACCGATCCACATAACGTAGACATGTTCGTTCACTCACATCAAGCAGTCTGCCAGTCCCTTCCCGGGTGAGCCGGCTTCTAGACCAACTACCATACGCTTCCTCGACTCTCATCTTGACGTGTCCCCTGGTGCCATTCGGTCCGTTTCATAGGTCACCTCCTCACCCCTTGCCAGCACCGGTCCGGAACTGTAGGAACACCACCGGCTTGAAAATGCGAGTGGGATCTTCTTCTCTTCTTCAAAAAATCAGATAAAGAAATCTTTTTTCTTCCCTCTTTTTTTTCTTTTC
>PEAK01000059.1 GCA_002753515.1 Magnetococcales bacterium | reverse complement strand
CCGCAACCAACACGGGAAACGTAGTTTTCCAGTGTCATTCCCGCGAAAGCGGGAATCCAGAAAGTCAGGGGAGGTAGGAAAGTCCTCTGGATCCCCGCTTTCGCGAGGATGACAATAACTGCATATTCCAAGATAGCTGCGGTTTAATACGTTTGCGTGAATTGCCGCAAAGTGGCTTTGAAGATTCCAGACGACAACAAGCCGATTGAAAATATACATTGGGGAGGAATACATGGGCTCACGTATCATGGTTGTCGATGATTCGCGAACCGTGCGTTTTCGGGTTCGGCAGTTGCTCACCGGTGTCGAACAGGCCGGATATGAGGTGATCGAGGCGGTAGATGGTATTGATGCCCTTGAGATCATGGAAAGAACTCCCGTGGATTTTCTTCCCGACCTGATCCTTCTGGATCGCAACATGCCCAACATGAGTGGCGATGCCTGCATCCGTTTTTTAAAATCCGATCCCCTGTGGCGGACCATCCCGGTCATTTTTCTCACTGCCCAGGCGAATAAAGCGGAGGTGGTCAAAGGGCTTTCGCTACTGGGATGTGATGATTATTTGCCCAAACCGTTTGACGCTGGTGAAATGTTGGCACGGGTAGGCGCTTTGCTCAGGGCCAAAAAAGCAGAAGACGAAAATCGCAGGTTGGCCCGTGATCTGGAGCTGGCACTCGATGAGCAACGGAAAGCCTACGACGAATTGACCGTCACGAAAAACGAGTTGTCGGAGGCGGTTGCCATCATAGAGAGCAGTATCCGTTATGCCAGCCGCATTCAGCGCTCCATTCTACCGCCTGCCAACCTGACAGCGCAGTTTTATGCCGACCATTTTATTCTTTGGGAGCCCCGGGATATGGTTGGTGGTGATATTTATTGGTGCTCCCCCTGGGGTGATGGGTTTTTGTTCGTCCTGGGCGACTGCACCGGCCATGGCGTTCCTGGTGCCTTTGTGTCTCTGATCGCCACAGGTGCGTTTGAACGGGCGCAGAACGAAGTGACCCCGGGTGAGGTGGGACGATTGATTGAACGGATGCACCAATTGGTGCAGCGAACGCTCAAGCAGGATGCCGAGGGGGGCGAGTCCGACGATGGCATGGAGATGGGTGTTTGTTATATTGAGGCAAAAAAAACGCAGCTTGTTTACGCCGGATCCGGTTTTTCCCTGTTCCTTTCTTTGGATGGAGGTGAACTTTCTGAAATTAAAGGGACCAAACGTGGCATCGGCTATCGTTCCACCCCTGTGGACCAGGTGTACGCCCAACATAGCTTCGTGGTATCTCCTGGAACCCGGTTTTATCTGACTTCGGATGGGCTTATCGACCAAGTGGGGGAGGAAAAGCGTCGTTCCTTTGGTAAAAAACGACTCCTGGAAATTCTCAATAAGAACGGCAGCCTTCCCATGCGTGAGCAAAAAGAGCTTGTCTGGCGTGCGTTGCTCCATTGGCAGGGCAATGAGCGGCGTCGTGATGATGTTTCCGTAGTCGGATTTCGACTGTGAGTGATGTCTTTGAGGTAGGATGCGTGGGACATCCGTGGCGAAATCTTGTTCTCTCGGTCGGATTTGTCGTGTAAGATTTTTCCTGTACAGTGAATGAATGGTTGATTCAATTTTCTGTCCCCGTGGAGTCAGACGCAATCCTGATGAATGACACCAATAGTCACACCATGCGGTCGATATTCCTTGAGGAAATGAGCGAATTGCTCCAGGAAATTGAAAGCGACCTGCTCTCTTTGGAAAACACCCCCGGTGATCGATCATTGTTGGACCGATTGTTCCGCAACCTCCACACCATCAAGGGGGGGGCCGGGGTAGCGGGTATGGAGCCGTTGTCCCAATTCACCCATAGTGTGGAAAACATGCTTGATGACGTGCGCCGGGGTGGCATTGCCCTTTCCCCGAGCGTGATCGCACTGATGCTGGACGCACGGGATACCCTGAAAGGCTTTATGGCCGAAGCATTGGGGGAGGAGACCCTTGACCATGTGCGTATCGAAGAGATCCAAACCAGGATTGTCGGTATCATGGGTAAGAAGGGTGTGGGTCAGACAGAGCCGAATGCACCACTTCCCGTGGCATCTGTTGCTCCAGCACCGGGGCCGGTGGATAACGTCAATACCTTCATGATCCAGATTCATGTTCAGTCCCCACGGTTTCCATCCCCGGACGAACTGAAGGAAAAATTTAACGCGTTGGGGCGATTGGGTAAGGTCACATTTGTTTCGCACGATCATAGTCTTCCCCCGGAAAACAAACGCCAGGGCGATGTTTTTTACCTATGGCGCAGTGTCCATTTGGTGACCGATGCTCATGAAGATCGGGTCATGGCGGCGCTGGGGGATTGGCCAACGCGCCATCGGGTTACCATTGAGTTGTTGGACTTGTTGCCAGAGGCCCCGGAGAACCAGGACAGCATAGATGCTGCCGTTGATGGTACCCCCCCTGTCCTTTCCGTCGCATCGCTCCCGTCCCCTTCTGTCACAACGGAACGGCCCTTTGTTCCAGCGCCGCAACCCTTGAAAAAAAACAGCAAGGGTGATGATCAGACGGCGCAAAAGCTCAGTTCTATCCGTGTCGATACGGGAAAACTGGATAAACTGGTCAATCTTGTCGGCGAATTGATCACGATTGGTGCCCGACTCGATAGCTTTCAAGCATCGATGGAAGAAAAAAACACCGAATTGGCGGAACAACTCCTGGAAATATTGGATGATAGTTCGCGTACTGTGAGCGAACTGCAAGACCAGGCCATGACGATCCGTATGGTGCCCATCAGCGGCACGTTTAATCCGATGCAACGTTTGGTGCATGATTATTGCCGTACCAGCGGCAAGCGCGTGCGTCTCACGATCCATGGCAATGATACCGAAGTGGATAAAAAGGTTGCGGAACAAATCAGCGGTCCTTTGAAACATCTGATTCGCAACTCTTTGGACCATGGCATTGAGTTGCCGGCAGATCGCGAAGCGGCGGGGAAATCGGTGGAGGGGAGTCTTTTGCTCTCCGCCTTTCACCAATACGGTCTGATCGTTATTGAGGTGGCTGATGATGGTCGCGGCATCGATGTCGCAGGGGTCATTCGTTCCGCCAAAAAGAAGGGCATCATTGAAGAGGATCGGGAATTATCCGACCGGGAGGCATTGGAGTTGATTTTTACCCCATCGCTCTCCACGGCCAAGGTAGTATCGGAGGTCTCGGGGCGGGGCGTGGGGATGGATGTTGTCAAACGCGATATTGAAGAATTACGCGGCACGGTTGCCATCGACTCGGTACCGGGAAGTGGTACGAAAATCACCATGCGCATTCCCATGACTTTGTCCATCGTCGATGGTTTGCTGGTGGGTGTGGGTGACAATCGCTATATTATACCGCTGTCTTCGGTTGAGGAATGTGTGGAACTGAACGCCGATCTGACCGCCAGGGATGACAGTAACTTTTTGGATATACGGGGCGAGTTGATTCCTTTTTTACGGATTCGGGAATTATTTCAGGTACCGGGGGACGAAACACCTTTTGAAAAGGTGGTCATTGTTTCATCGGGGGAGCGCCGCATCGGTCTGGTGTTTGACCAATTGATGGGTGATCATCAAACGGTGATCAAACCTTTAAGCCCCTTGCATCGCGATGTGCATTGCTTTCTGGGAGCAACCATCCTGGGTGACGGAAGCGTGGTGCTGATTTTGGATATTTTGCATCTTATTGAATTGGGTCAAAGTTTTGAAGAAAGGCTCAGAACTTCATGGAAACCATGATGCCCGCTGCTGCCGCTGGCGATAAGTCGGAAATATTAACCATTGCCCTGGGTTCAGGTATTTTTGCCCTTCCTGCCGACATTGTGCTGGAAATCCTTGATCCCGGACCGGTAACACCGATTCCCACCGCACGCCCGTATATCGGCAATTTGATCAATTTTCGCGGTCGGGTGGTGCCATTGGCCGATTTGCGATTACGTTGCGGCATGCCCGTTACAGCCGTTACGGTGGATTCGCGCATTGTGGTGTTGGAAATCAGGTTTGAAGGGGAACTCATTCTGGTTGCCATTCTTGTTGACAAGGTTTACGGCGTCCACAACCTGGATGAAGTGGTTTTGGGGCAGGTGCCGCGTATCGGCATGCGGTGGAACCCAGAGTTCGTCAGGGCTGTCGGTAAAATGGATGAAGGATTTGTCATGGTACTCGATACCGACCGTATTTTTTCCGCGACCGATCCGGTCGTTCAAATCTGAATTGTTGGCCTGGAGAGAGCAATGAAAATTTCAATCAAAATAAAACTTATTGTTTCGTTTATTTTTGTATTCCTATTGACCGGGGTGTCGAATATTCTGGCCTTTCGTGGGCTGGCAGAGATGAATGGGAGCATTCAAAATCTGACAGATATTATGGCAAAACGAACGGAGATCGCCATTCTCATGGAGAGAACGGTTTATCTTATGCAACGCGAAGAAAAAAATTTCCTTCTCTCTTCCGAAACGAGCGATATGGAGATGTTCGATAAATCCCTCCTGGCGCGTCGCGACGAATTTCGCAAGCTGGTCGATGGATTTCGCAAACTATCGGACCAGGAGCTGCTTAAAAGTTTGACAACCATCGAAGGGATATTTGCTGAGTTTATCGCTTCTCAGGACAAGGTACGGGAGATTGGACGGATTCACTCCGACACCCAGACGGCCAAGCTGATGGCGACTGAGGGTCAGGCTGCCAAGGATGCCGCCCTGGAAGCTATGATTCCGTTTTTTACCAATGCGGACGCCCCCAATGCGACTGTTGCCCAGGTACGCATCGCCGAAAGGTCGCGATGGATTACCGCTTTGTGGGAAACGGCGCGCAGACGGTTGTTGGCCTCCTCCGTAGCGGACACCGATGCGGATACCGAAGCCGAAATAAAGAAAGCCATGGAGTCCATCGCAGAGATTAACGCTGTCATTGCAACGCTGCGCGCATCGGTCACAACGGAATCGGAACGCCACACCTTGGCGGCGTTTCAGGAAAAGTTTTCCATTTGGGAAGGTGTTGCGGGGAGGATCATGGAAGCAGCGCGCAAAAACACCGAGTCCAAAGCCTTTGCCCTCTCCCGGGGTGAAGTGCGTGCCCATGCCACCAAGTTGGGACAGCAATTATCGACCTTGGTGGAACAGTTGGAAAAGGGGATGGAGGAAGAAAAGAGCAACGCCCACAATCGTTTTGAATCCCTCAAGAACATGCAGATGATCGTTTCCCTGGTCGCTCTCCTCCTTGCCATGACGGGCGCGATACTGATCTCTTCCAGAATCAGCAAAAACATTTTAAAGGCTTCCCAAATGGCCGATGCTGTGGCGGAAGGAGATTTGAACGTTGAAACTTCCGTCAATTCCTCGGACGAAGTGGCGGATATGGTCAAGGCGTTGAACGGCATGGTCGGTAACCTCCGGGTTACAGCCCAGGTGGCAAATGAAATTTCCAATGGTAATCTGGGTATTCCTTTTCATCGTAAATCGGATCGGGATGTCCTGGGAAGCGCCCTGGAAACCATGTTGAACCGGTTGAGCGCGGTGGTGGAAGAGGTCAATCAGGCCTCTGCTTCGGTATCCTCTGGCAGCCAGGAACTTTCCGCCAGTGCGCAACAATTGAGTCAAGGAGCCGCCAAACAGGCGGGGGCCGCTGAAGAAGCCTCCTCTTCCATGGAGCAAATGGCCTCCAGTATCAAACAAACCGCTGAAAATGCCGCGCAGACCGAATTGATTGCCAAACAGTCCGCCAAACATGCCGAAGAGAGCGGAACTGCGGTCAACAAGACGGTGCATGCCATGCAAACCATTGCCGCCAAAATTTCCATCATTCAGGAAATTGCTCGCCAGACCGATTTGCTCGCTTTGAACGCGGCTGTGGAGGCGGCCCGTGCCGGTGAACATGGCCGGGGCTTTGCTGTCGTCGCCTCCGAGGTACGCAAACTTTCTGAACGCAGCCAGCGGGCCGCCACCGAAATCAGTGCCGTTTCCACCGAAACCGTCGAAGTTGCCAACCATGCCGGTGCCATGTTGGAACGTTTGGTACCCGACATCAAACGAACTGCAGAGCTGGTCGGTGACATCAGTTCTGCCTGTCGTGAGCAGGATATTGGGGCTAGCCAAGTTAATATTGCCATCCAACAGCTTGATCAGGTCATCCAGCAAAATGCCGCCAGTGCCGAGCAGATGTCTTCCACTTCCGAGGAACTCTCATCCCAGGCGGCGCAGCTTTTGGAGATGATTGCCTTTTTTGATTTGGACGCCTCTGATCAGAAACCCCGAATTGTCGGCAAAAGAGAGACAAAAACTTTGCGTCGTCCCGCTCTGCCAGTTGCCACCAACAAGAGTACCTTCCCCGCCAAAACGGGTAAGGCGCTTCCTGTCTTGCCGGCAAACAAAAAAAAGGGATTTGAACTGAATTTGCTGGAACCCGACAGCGAAGATAGTCGTTTTTCCCAATATTAAGGGGTACCCACACCCATGATTCCACCAAAAATCTTGACCAGTTACGTCACGTTGGGTGTTGGAACAGACCGGTTTGCCGTTGAAGTTGGGATGGTCCGCGAAATACTCGACAACCGACCCATTATTCCATTGCCCAACGCCCCCTCGTTTCTTTGCGGTGTCATCGACGTTCGCGGTTGTACCGTCCCGGTGATCGACCTCAGGGAAAAACTGGGGCTGTCACCGATTACGTTGACGGAAGATACCCGAATCCTGGTGCTTGACGTGACCATTCAGGATCGTACCCTGGTTATCGGCATGCGGGTGGACCGGGTATTGGAGGTGGCTGAGTTTGCGACCGAATCCTTGATTGCGACCCCCGAGATTGGTGTTCGATGGAAATCGGAATACATCAAAGCCATAGGGCGGTTACGTGGTGAATTTGTTATTATTTTCAATATGCAGCATATGTTTGGCACCTATGATCTGGCTTGTCTCCAAGTTCCATGACAACCCAGTGGCATGAAAAATCCGGCGATACGTTTGCAGAGCATGATTTCAATCGTATCAGCGCGTTTGTGCATGGACGTACCGGAATCTGGGTGCAGCCCTCGAAAAAAATGCACCTGGAAGGACGCCTGCGACGACGTTTGCGCACCTTGGGTTTTTCCACCCTGAATCACTATTGCCGCTGGCTGTTTGACGAAGGGGGTATGGCGGAAGAAGAGTCGGAATTGTTTGATGCGGTCACTACCAACAAGACCGATTTTTTTCGGGAGCCGCATCATTTTCAATTTTTGACCACGATAGCTCTCCCAACGTTTATGGCTGTGGGTAAAAGGAGGCATTTGCCGGTACGCATCTGGAGTGCGGGATGTTCCAATGGTGCCGAACCCTATACCTTGGCAATGGTCTGTGAAGAGTTTGCCCTTGCCAATCCGGGCTTTGACTACCAGATCATCGCCAGCGATATTTGTACCCGGATGCTCAAAGAGGCGGCGCGTGCTATTTATCCCCATGCCGCCATTGAACCCGTTCCCATGGAACTGCGCCACCGCTACCTGCTACGGGACAAGGTGCGTGATGAGGTTCGCATCGTCCCCCGGCTTCGCGGAAAGGTCCGATTCGTTCATCACAACCTGATGGAGATGCCTTACCCGCCGCATCAGCCGGTGGATCTCCTCTTTTGTCGAAATTTATTGATTTATTTTGATAAGATAACACAGGCCGACGTGTTGTCACGCCTTTGCCATTGCATCAGGCTCGGTGGCTACCTGATGCTTGGTCACTCTGAAAGTGTCACCGGGATGGCATTACCGCTCCATCCCGTTGCTCCCACCACGTTTATGCGATCCAATGAATCATGAAGCCCCATCGTATTCTTATCATTGCCGGTGCCGCTGGAGTACGTGTCACATTGGCGGAACTTGTCGCTTCCGATCCAACCCTGGAGGTGGCGGGCGCTGTTGTAGATCCTTTCATGGCTGCCAAACGCATCGCCAATGAAATCCCGGACGCGATCATTCTGGATTTGCAGACGCCGCGCATGGGTGGCCTGGATTTTCTAAAAAAATTGATGCGCCAGTGTCCTTTGCCTGTCGTGGCATTTTCGACGCCTTCCGCCGAAGAATCCCCTGCCATGCCCACGTTGCAAGAGGCCATGGAGGCAGGGGCATTGGATGTGTTTTTAGTGCCGGAAGCGGCAGCCAGAGAGTTCTTGCGCATTTCCAGTGGAGAGATTCTTGACAGGATTAAGGGGGTCATCAAACACCGCAATCTGACTTCCATTCCCTTGTCTCTTTCCGTCCAGCCTAAGTTGACAGCGGATGTGATCCTGCCCCCACGGCCCCATTGGAGTACTGTTCCCTCGACCGAACGAATTGTCTGCATCGGGGCATCCACGGGTGGCACCGACTCCCTGCAAGTGGTCTTAAAAATGTTGTCCACAAACTGTCCCGGGATCGTGATTGTCCAACACATGCCAGAGAACTTCACCAATACATTCGCCCAACGCCTCAACAGCCTGTGTGACATATCGGTCCGGGAGGCGCGACAGAATGATTTGATTTTGCCGGGACAGGCTTTGATTGCCCCGGGAGATCAACACCTTGTGCTTGTCAGACGAGGAGATCACTATTCTGTGGAACTCAAAGATGGCCCTCTGGTATCGCGGCACCGTCCGTCAGTGGATGTTTTGTTTCGCTCTGCGGCACGTTGCGCGGGTCACAATGCCATCGGTGTTCTGATGACCGGGATGGGTGATGACGGTGCCCAGGGGTTGCTGGAGATGCGTCAGGCAGGTGCTGTAACCATCGCGGAACACGAATCGACATGCGTGGTATTTGGCATGCCGAAAGAGGCCATCAATCGGGGGGGCGCTGTTTTCGTGGTTCCATTGCAAAAAATTGCTTCCCAGATCGTCAGCCTTGTTCAGAATCAACATCTTCCAGGGAAATACCTTTCAAGTCAAACCAGATAGATCGGCTTCACACAGGGAAAATGAGCCAAGCGCCAAGATGGAAAACATGTTGAAGGATACCTCTATTGATTAACGAAAATTACGAATTTCAAGTTGGGCGCGGTTTAGTGCCTCAAGGAACATCTGCCGCCGCATACCCGAAACGACCTGCCGTCAGCTAAGGAAAATTCGCAATATTTTCTTATACTAAATTGATATCAAATGAATTTATTGTTTGCTGTAAAAAAAATTGAAACTATTTTCACTGGTCCGTGACTCATGGGATAAGTTGGGAGGAATTCAGCAAAAGATTGGATTCTATGCCCCGGGATCAAAAAACCACCGGGGTTGTAGGGGCGGATTGATGCATCGCTCTCATTGCTCAAAATTCTCTCCTGTTATGAACGTTATGAATAACAAACTTCCTTATTGGAGCCTTATCATGAAAAAGACACTTTCGACTGTTGCCGCCCTGGTTGCTTGCGTTGGTTTCATCGGCTTGGCCGCCGCTGCGGATCCGGCCCCGGCCACGCATCCGGCCCCGGCCCCAGGCACGCATCCGGCTGGCCATGGCACCACCCCCGCCCAAGGCGCACTCCCACCCGCTGCCATCGATTGCATGAAGCAGGGCGAAGCCAAAAAACTCACGGGCGATGCCGCGAAAACCTTCATGGATGCCTGCCTGAAAGCCGCTGGCATCCAAGTCCCGCCGCTCCCCCAAGCCCCGGCTGGTACACAACCCCCCGTTCCGCCCAAGAAGTAACACCCTCTTTAGGGTACCCCGGTGGCATCATCGCGGGGGCTGGTGCTTAGGGCATCGTGGCCTGGAGTTCCTCCAGGCCACGGCCAAACACGGACAGCCCCTGCGAAAGACCACCTAAACCGCAACCAACACGGGAAACGTAGTTTTCCAGTGTCATTCCCGCGAAAGCGGGAATCCAGAAAGTCAGGGGAGGTAGGAAGGTCCTCTGGATCCCCGCTTTCGCGAGGATAACAATAACTACACATCCCAAGATAGCTGCGGTTTAGTTGCAGCCCCCCCCCTTCGCCATCTCGGTCGGCGAACGCGATGTTTCATCTTATCGCAGCGGCAAGACAATCATTCGCTCCTTGTCATTCAGTAACATTTCTTTAGAATTGGACACGGTTTAACCAGTTTATCAAATCTCTTATTTTGGAGCTTTATCATGGAAAGGACACTTTCGACTGTTGCCGCCCTGGTTGCTTGCATGGGTTTCGTCGGCTTAGCTGCCGCTGCGGACCCAGCCCCCGGTTCGTCCCCTGCCGCAGGAACGCACACCCCGGGCAAAGTCCCTCCTGCCGCCATTGCTTGCATGAAACAGAGCGAAGCCAAAAAGCTCACGGGCGATGCCGCAAAAACCTTCATGAGTGCCTGTCTGAAAGCGGCTGGGGTGCAACTCCCAAAAGGTTCGGCATCGGTTGGTACGCAACCTCCCGCACCACCCAAAAAGTAATAGTTTAAAGGTTTTTGCGTCGAGACGCCGACGCAAAAACCTTTAAACCGTTGTGACTATTCGTTATAATCCATGGCTTTGAAACCGTGGTCTTTAATCAGCTCGTCGCGCCTGGCCGATTTTAAATCTTCACGAACCATTTCGCTTACAAGCTCTTGAAACGTTATTTTGGGTGCCCAACCCAGCTTGGCCTTTGCCTTGGATGGGTCACCAAGCAACGTTTCAACCTCAGTCGGACGGAAATAACGCGGATCCACCGCAACCACAAGGCGTTCGCCAGCCTCTGTTTGCCAATACCCCCGCTCTTCAATCCCTTGCCCTTGCCAACGCATGGCCATACCCAGTTCCCCGGCAGCGGCGTTGACAAAATCGCGCACGCTGTATTGTATCCCTGTGGCGATGACAAAATCTTCGGGCTGGCTTTGTTGCAACATCAACCATTGCATCTCGACATAATCTTTAGCGTGTCCCCAATCACGTTTGGCATCCAGGTTACCGAGATAAAGACAATCCTGAAGCCCCAACTGGATGCGTGCCAAGGCTCGGGTAATTTTTCGGGTGACAAATGTCTCCCCACGCACCGGGCTTTCATGATTGAATAAAATGCCGTTGCAGGCGTAAATCCCGTAGGCCTCACGATAGTTGACAGTAATCCAATAGGCGTATAGCTTGGCCACGGCATAGGGGCTACGAGGATAAAATGGGGTGGTCTCTTTCTGAGGAATTTCCTGGACCATACCATATAGTTCGGATGTGGAAGCCTGATAAAAACGGGTATTCCCCTCCAAACCGAGGATGCGGATCGCCTCAAGCAGGCGCAACGCACCCAGGGCATCGGAGTTGGCGGTATACTCCGGTTCCTCAAAGCTGACGGCTACATGGCTCTGCGCTGCCAGATTGTAAATTTCATCGGGGCGCGTCTGCTGCATGATGCGAATCAGGCTGGAAGAATCGGTCAAATCACCATGGTGTAAAAAAAAGCGGACCCCCTTTTCGTGCCGATCCTTGTAAAGGTGGTCGATTCGGTCGGTATTGAACAGACTCGTACGACGCTTGATGCCATGGACAATGTATCCCTTGTCGAGCAAAAGTTCGGCAAGATACGCACCATCCTGGCCGGTGATGCCGGTAATGAGAGCAACTTTGGATTCTTTGGACATGGGCACCCGTATTCATTGCCCACCGTTGCCTCCCCGGGGGGGCCTTCGCTCGGGACAACCGGGGATTGTCAAAGCAAAACTGCACAAGGTCAGGGGGGGAAGAATCCCCCCTGACAGACACATACCATCAATGGGGTGATTTCTTTTTCTTCTTTTCCGCGTGGGTTTTCAATTCTTCGGTCAGGGTGTCGATCGTTTCGTTGACGGCAGCCATGACCGTAGCCGATTCTTTGGTGGCGGTAATGGTAATGCCGGGAACATTGATGACCGCCTTGGCTTCGGCCCGTTGTTCGTTTTTATGTGCGTGCTTTTCTATGGTAAATCGAGCACTGGTGATGGGGCCGAACCGGTGATCCAGATTTTCTAGACGCTTGGTAATACGATCTTTCAGTTCGTCGCCGATATCCAGTTGGCGGCCTTCAAGTTTAATTTCCATTGGATCTCCCATCCTGATTGTTGACACTCATTCCCGCATCCTTTGAGCAGCACCCTGCCCTGGCATGAAACCTTTGGCCAGAGATCAACTGATGGTTATCAGCGGGGCCCCCACGTTAACCATGTCTCCTGTTTTGCAACTGACGGCGGTCACGGTGCCATCTTTGGGGGCATGGATTTCCGCCTCCATTTTCATGGCTTCAATCGTCACAATAACGTCTCCGGCCTTGATCGCCTTGCCGACCTCAGCCACCACCTTGCAAATGGTTCCCGCCAGATTGGAGGCTACAACCACCCCGCCTTTGCTATCGACCACGGCAGCCGGAGTGGAGGACTTGGACGCCGCCGCCTTGGGTTTGCCGGGCTTTTTGGCCGCTGCGGCAATTTCGGAAGGATGAGCCGGTATAAATGCCCAACTTCTGGAATACACATCGCCAATATAGACCAACCGCCGCCCCTCATCCGCCGGGGGCGCTGCCGGAGCCGGGGCCGCCGGGGCTGCTTCCGCCTTGGGTTTGGCGGCTTCGGTGCCGGGTGCCGGCTCAAAGGCACCGGGATTGTCACGATTTTGCAAAAACTTCAAGCCAACCTGGGCGAACAAGGCATAGATCATGACATCGTCAATCACATCCTTGGCCAGACGAATCCCCTTCTCCGCCGCCAGTTTTTTCACCTCATCGGTCAGTTTATCCACCTCGGGTTGCAACAAATCCGCTGGACGGCAGGTGATCGGTTTTTCCCCTTTTTCCAGCACCCGCGCTTGAAGATCCTTATTCATGGGGGCGGGTGTGGCACCATACTCACCGCGCAGAACGCCACGGGTCTCCTTGGTGATGTTTTTGTAGCGCTCACCGCTCAACACGTTGAAAACCGCCTGGGAACCGACAATCTGCGACGTGGGTGTCACCAGCGCGATGTAACCCAGATCCTTGCGAACCTTGGGAATCTCTTCCAACACCGCATCAAACTTGTCACTGGCCCCTTGTTCCTTGAGCTGACTTTCCATGTTGGTCAGCATGCCGCCCGGGACCTGTGCCACCAAAATGCGCGAATCGACACCCTTGAGGCTGCCTTCAAATTTGGCATATTTTTTCCGCACTTCACGGAAGTAGGAGGCGATTTCCTCCAACAGTTTGATATCCAGGCCGGTAGCGCGGGGGCCCCCTTCAAAAATGGAAACCACCGATTCGGTTGCCGAATGGCCGTAGGTCATGCTCATGGAGGAAATCGAGGCATCGACCATATCGATACCCGCCTCCGCAGCCTTGACGATGGCAGCCGTCGACATACCCGTGGTGGCATGGCAATGCATGGCGATGGGCAGTTTGACCGTTTCTTTGAGTTTCGTCACCAACTCTTCGGCGGCATAGGGGGTGATCAGGCCCGCCATGTCTTTGATGCAGATGGAATGACTTCCCAGGTCTTCCATTCTTTTGGCCATGTCCAGCCAATAAGCGATCTTGTGGACCGGGCTTATGGTATAGGACAAGGTTCCCTGGGCATGTTTGCCCACCTTGACCACGGCGCGAATGGCGGTTTCCAAATTACGGACATCGTTCATGGCGTCGAAGATGCGAAACACGTCCATGCCGTTGACGGCACAGCGCTCGACAAATTTTTCCACCACATCGTCGGCATAGTGACGATAGCCCAGGATATTTTGGCCCCGGAAAAGCATTTGCATGGGGGTTTTCGGCATCGCGGCCTTCAGGCGCCGCAACCTTTCCCATGGATCTTCACCCAAAAAACGAATACAGGCGTCAAAGGTGGCACCACCCCAGGTTTCCAACGACCAGTAGCCAACCTGATCAAGTTTGGCGGCGATGGGCAGCATGTCGTCGATCCGCATGCGCGTGGCAAACAACGACTGGTGGGCGTCCCGCAGGACGACCTCCGTGATTCCAAGAGGCTTCTTTTTCATAAGTTTTCCATTTTCCTGGTCAGGGCAGGGAAGAAAAAGTTTGGACAATCATGATATTAAGAACCATAACAGATTATACCACCTTTTTTAAATCAAATTCCAGGATGCCTTTCGCCCCCGCCTCTTTTAGGCGCGGTATCAAATCACGCACCAACGCACGATCCACGACCGTTTCCACGGCACGCCAAGCATCATCCAACAAGGGATTGATCGTTGGGGATGTCAGGCTGGGCAGAATGGCCATGACCGCTTCAAGGCTCGCTGTCGGCACGTTCATCTTCAACATCACCTTGTGCCGGGCATCCAGGGCCGCCTTGAGGAGCAAAGCCAACTGATCAATCTTTTTTTTCTTCCAGGGATCCTCCAAGGCTTTGGGATTGGCAATCAGTTTGGTCCGCGTCTCCAGAAGTTCCTCGACGATACGCAGGCGATGCGCCCGCAATGTCGATCCGGTTTCGGTAATTTCCACCACCGCATCGACCAAACCTTCCACCACCTTGGCCTCGGTCGCCCCCCAGGAAAAAACCACTTCCGCCTGGACGCCGCGTTGCTCCAGATAACGCCGTGTGAAAGACTGCAATTCCGTGGCGATGCGCTTGCCCTGGAGATCCTGAATGCTTTGAATGGGGGAATGCTCCGGTGCCACCAGGACCCAACGGCACGGCCTGTTGGAACTTTTAGAATATTCCAGGGTGGCGACTTCGGTCACCAGATCCTGGCAATCGCGTTCGATGATCCAATCCCACCCGGTCAAGGCCGCATCCAGGGTGCCATCGGCAACATACAACGCCATTTCCTGTGGCCGCATCAGTTTGCAGACCAGGGAGGGATCGTCGATGGCGGGGAAATAGTTGCGCGAATTGATGGAAATGGCCCAGCCAGCCTGGGCGAACAGCTCCACGGTAGCCTTTTCCAGGCTCCCTTTGGGAATGCCAAGTTTGAGTTGCGGTGTCGAGTTCATGAACGTATCGCCATGGTTAATCCTGGAGGGGTGCCAGGAGTTCGAGGAGTTGGTGAAAAGGATCTAGAATGGCATCGGGATGCAGTTCTTCAAGGGGCTGGCCACGATTGTAACCATGCCTGACCAGAAACAGGGAGCAACCCGCATTCTTGGCAGCCAGGGCATCGGGTTCCGAATCCCCGATCATCACGGTGTGTTCCGGCGAAACGGACAACCGTTGCATGGCATGGCGCATGGGCAGGGGATGCGGTTTGCGTTCCGCCAATGTGTCCCCGCCCACCACAACGGGGAAAAATCTTGCCAGATTCAGATTTTCCAACATGTCATGCGTCAAATATTCCGGTTTGTTGGTCACCACTGCCAGGGCGAACCCCCGTTCCTGAAGCTTTTCCAAGGTTTCCACAACCCCCGGATAGGGAAACGAATGATCCGTGATGTGCTGCCGGTAATAATCGAGAAACAGGGTCACCGCCGCCTCAAAATCGGGATCTCCCTCGGGAGGAACCGCCGCCACTCCCCATAGACCACGCGCCAGCAAAAAACGGGCACCGTTGCCGACAAAATCACGCACCAGATTCAATGGCAACTCCGGTCGTCCCCGTAATGTCAAGACATGATTGGTCGCCCGCCACAAGTCAGGGGCCGAATCAACCAGGGTGCCATCCAGATCAAACAAAACGGCGCGACAGCGCAGGGGAAAAATCATGGTTGTATCCGGGCAATATAGGGCAATCCGCGATAGTTTCCGGCATAATCCAAACCATAACCAACCCAGAAACCATCGGGAACAGTGAAACCAACGCTATCGACCGGGACGGTAGTCTCCCGGCCCGAAGGTTTGTCCAGCAATACGACGGTCAACAATTCGGCCACCCCCTTATTGATAAAATGGCTTTGCAAGGTTTTCAAGGTGTGTCCTGAGTCGATGATATCCTCCACCAACACCACCTGGGCCTGACCCACCTCCAGGGAATGGTTCTGAACAATGGTCACCGCATCCGCACGCCGGGCACCGAAACCGTAGGATGAAACAGTCATGAAATCCAATCGGGGGGCGATTCCCAGGGCATGGAACTGGCGCACCAAGTCGGCGGTAAACATGAAAGCCCCCTTCATGACGCCGATGACGATGGGTTCAAAACGCAGTCGGGGCACCAAAGCCCGCGCCAACGCGCCAACCCGGTCAGCCACCTGCTCCTGGCTGAAATGAACCGGCGGTACAGCAGCCATCATTCGCGCCCCTTCTCCAAAAGGAAAACCGCGACCGGGGCCAGAAGGTTGGCCACTCCCCGGGGCAAAAGACCCAGCAAATGCCTTTTGATCAAACTTCTGGGGAGTCCGCCCCAGGCCGCCAAAGGTATTTGTTCCAGGATGTGGATATCCATCTGCCGGCACAAATCCTGAAAATCAAGTATGGAACACATGCGAATGTTCGGGGTATCGAACCATTCGTAAGGGAGCATCGGGGTTTTCGGCATGCGCCCGTTGACGAGGAGCTGCCAGCGTATATGCCAATGGCCAAAATTAGGAAAGGAGACAATAATTTTTTTGCCAACCCGCAACATCTCCAACAGGACGAATTGCGGACGACGCACCGCCTGCAAGGTTTGCGACAAAATCACATAATCAAAGGCGGCATCGGTATGGTCCGACAGACCCTGGTCAATATCACCGTGATACACCGGCAAGCCCCGGGCGATGCAGGCATGCATCCCCTGGGAAGAGATTTCCACGCCAAAACCACGTGCTTTTTTGTTGTTGATCAGATATTCCAACAACCGACCATCGCCGCACCCCAAATCCAATACCCGCGCCCCCTCGCCCACCAAACCTGCAATGATCTCCTGGTCGATGCTCAGATCGGAAGCTGTGTGGCGCCGGGATCTATCGAAGCGATCGTTCATACGGGCAATCCCACTGAAGAGATCAGCCGGCGCCGTTCCTCGTACAGACGGTTGACGAAAGTGGCAATGGCCCGTTGGTATTCGTGATCGGGGAGCAAAAAGGAATCGTGTCCGTGCGGCGAGTGGAATTCCTGATAGGAAACATTTTTTTGATGCAGGTTTAAAATACGCACCAATTCCTTGGAACGGGAACTGTCAAAACGCCAATCGGTATCGAAACTCATGACAAACAGACGCGCATGGACGGGCTGCAACCGTCGGGCCGTGGTCTCCGGGTCGGGAAACGGATCGAAATAATCCATGGCCTTGGTGATGTAAAGATAGGTGTTGGCATCAAACTTTTTACCAAAGGTCGATCCCTGATGTTTCAGATAGGATTCTACGGCGAAATCGGTTTCCAGGGCGAAGGAGAAGTGTTCGCGATTTTGCAGGCGGCGACCAAATTTTTCGTGCAAACCCTTTTCCGAAAGATAGGTGATGTGGGCCATCATACGCGCCACGGACAAACCCCGTTCCGGTTTCGCCCCCTGGTAATAGTTGCCCAGATTGAAATCGGGATCCTGGGTAATGGCCTGACGCGCCACGGCATTGAAAGCGATGTTTTGCGCCGACAACCGTGGGGTCGAGGCGATGATCAATGCCCCCGCCACCCGTTCGGGATAATCGAGCGCCCATTGCATGGCGATCATCCCCCCCATGGAACCCCCGGCCACCGCCAACACTTTGCGAATCCCGAGATGATCCAGCAAGGCCCTTTGCAAGCGGGCAATATCGCCTATGGTGATCAATGGAAAATTCAGACCATAGGGTTGGTTCGTGTTCGGATCGATACTGGAGGGACCCGACGTGCCATCACAACCACCCAGATTGTTGGAACAAATAATAAAGAAACGATTGGTATCAAACGGTTTACCCGGACCAATGTACCCATCCCACCAGCCGGTTTTGCTATCGTCGAGGCGATGCCGACCGGCCGCATGGGCATTGCCGGACAAGGCATGACAGATCAAAATCACATTGTCCTGGTTGGCATCCAGCGCACCATAGGTTTCGTAGGCCACCTGAATGGGTTGCAAGCTGGCACCACTGTCCAATGGCATGGGGGAACCGTGCGCAAACAAGGTGACCGTCCGGGTCGTCACCAAGCCAACAGAACCAGTCGCGTGGGAATCGGGAATGACAGTAGCGCTCATGGGGCTTTATAACGTTTTATGGGATATCAATCCAGGGTCGCGATCTTCCATCCGTTTCCCCTTGGCGTCAAGGGCTTCTCCTGGCCCAACGTCATAAGCCCGTACAATGGGTGGCATACGATTGCGCACGGGACCATTTATTCAACGATCAAGCGGTTTCGACCTTGTTCCTTGGCTTTATAGAGAAATTTATCCGCACTTTGGATCAGATTTTCCGGCGATCCGGTTCTGTCGGGAATGATTGCGACACCACCCATGCTGATCGTAACATGCGGGGCCACTTTGGAATGTGCATGGACAATATTCCGGGCGATAATCGCGTCCCGCAAATGGTTGCCAACTCGATTCAGGCCACAAATATCCGTTTCCGGCAAAACACAGACAAATTCTTCCCCCCCATACCGGGCCAGCAGATCACTTTCACGCGTTACGGCAGCGGACAAGGTCTGCGCAACCTTCTTCAAGCAATCATCGCCTTCAGCATGGCCATAGTTGTCATTGAATGGCTTAAAAAAGTCGATATCCATCAGAATCAAAGACAAAGGGGTCTGATCCCGCAAAGCACGCTTCCACTCTTGAAGAAGAAATTCGTCAAAGCGCCTCCGGTTGGGAATACCCGTCAGGCCATCGACACTGGCGAGATCCTTCAACCTTTTGTTAAGCTCGACAAGCTGGCTATTTTTACTGGCCAGGTCTTCATTCAGGCTAACGAGTTGATTATTGAGAAGGCGCTCATTGTGAAGGCTGTGCCGGAGTCCAAGATGCGTCCTGACCCGGGCCAGTACCACCGCAGGGGAAAATGGTTTGGTGATATAATCGACAGCACCCAATGAAAGACCTTTCTCTTCATTCGCAGCATCCCCCATCGCCGTAATGAAAATGACTGGAATATCCCGGGTCACCGCATCATTTTTCAAGCGTTGCATGACCTGATAGCCATCCATTTCAGGCATCATGATATCCAAGAGGATCAATTCCGGTGGCGGGTTAGCGAATGATCGCTTGAGGGCCTGTTCACCATTTTTTGCCACGATAATATCATAGAAGGGATCCAGGAGATCCTTGAGAACGGTCAAGTTGAATCGTTCGTCATCGACGATCAGTATCGCGTCACGTTTCTCACTCATCGGACCATCTCCCTTCAAGCCCGTTCCTCAGGGACATTCAAAGACGTCGCCAAGTTTGCAAGGGTTCCAAGCGCCTCTTCGAAATCAAAATCATCAACCAGTTCCATCAAACGTTGCAACTCCAATGCGTTCGCGCCTTGCAACATCTCTTTCAATTCGGCCAAAAGGGCGGTTGCTTTGGTCGCATAGCCACCCTTCAGTGCCTGTTCCAAATCTTTGAAATGGAGAGCCAGGCGTTGCAAATCAAGTTTATTAGAAGGTTCTGCCGGAGCCGATTCCCCTTCAAAGGCGACTGCGTTCTTGGAAGAAGAGGTATCAGACAGGGACGCGATTCCCGTCAGCACCACATGCAAAGCCTCTTCAAAACGGTCGATTACTTCCACGGAAATTTCTGTCACACCATTTCTGAGGGAATTTTCAATGGCAGCCGCCGCCGCACTCAAGTCCATGGCACCAAGAGATCCGGCGATTCCTTTGATGGTATGGGCTATCCTTTGCACTTCAGGATATTCTTTTTCAGCCAGCAATGCCCGGATTCTGTCTTGAATACCAGTATAATCCCTAGCAAATATATACAGCAGTTTACTGATAAGTTGTTGATTACCATGAACCCGGAGCAGTGCCTCCTGCATATGGATTCCTGGCAGGGATGATGGCAGCAAGGATTGGGCAGACACTTCCCGATGCCGTTTTGGTTGCGGTTGGATACCACGATTTCGTTTCGGGATCCATTTGACCAGGGCATCGAACAAAAGATCGGGATGAATCGGTTTGGTCAGATAATCGTTCATGCCGGCGCTCAGACTCATTTCCCGGTCCCCTTCCAAGGCGTTGGCCGTCATGGCCACAATGGGCGGGTTCTCCCGGGTGGCCTGTTGGCGAATCCGCCGGGTTGCCTCATACCCGTCCATTTCCGGCATTTGAATATCCATCAGGATCAGCTCAAAAGCTTCTTGACCTGCCATCGCCACAGCTTCTTTGCCATTATTGGCAATGGTAACATGCACACCATACTCCTGCAAAAGCTCGGTGGCCACCTGCTGATTGATTGCATTGTCTTCTACCAGAAGCACGCTGGCACCCAAAATACCCTGAATCGCATCGGCATCCCTGGCCACCGGTTGGTGTTTCAAGTGGACACGATGGTCTTCCCGCCCAAAGGCCGTCATGATCGTGTCGAACACCTGGGATGGATTGACAGGTTTGGTCATGATGCCATCGACGCCAACCGCCTCGGCCTCCTGAAACACATCTTCGCGCCCATAGGCCGTCACAAGAATAATTTTAGGCTGGGTTGCAATAGTTACACGAGACCTGATGATGCGAATGGTTTCCATACCTGACATGTCCGGCATTTTCCAATCCATCAATACCAGTCTGAAGTGTGTTTCCATGGGGGCTGTTTCCTTGCTCGTCAACACATCGATCGCCTCTTGACCCGAACTGACGATGTGCGGCTTGCAAGAAAAAGATTCCAAAATGGATCCAAGCACATTCTGCGAACCTTCATGGTCATCGACCACGAGAACCGGCATATCCTTCAGCTCAGTTGCGAGCAAGGCAAAGCGCTTGGCCGGCTCCGGTCGGACACCGAACCAGGCGGTAAAAGCAAAAACGCTCCCCTTGCCGGCTTCACTTTGGACGGCGATCTCTCCGTTCATCATTTCAACCAGTTTTTTACAAATCGAAAGCCCCAGGCCGGTCCCACCATATTTACGCGTAATGGAAGTGTCCGCTTGAGAAAAGGCCTGGAACAATTTCTCAGTTTGTTCAGGAGTCATTCCAATGCCCGTATCCCGGATCTTAAAACGGAGTTGAACCCTGTCCTGATTTCTTTCAAGCAGTTCAACACCAATAAAAATGTCACCTTTCTCTGTAAACTTGATGGCATTGTTGGTCAAATTGATCAAAATTTGTCCAAGGCGAATGGGATCACCCACCAATACATTGGGTAATTGGCTCGCACGATCAAACAATAATTCCAGGTTTTTCTCCTCCGCCTTAATACTGACAATGCCTGACAACTGGTCCAAGACCTCATCAAGGCGGAATTCGATTGCTTCCATTGACAGTTTCCCGGCCTCAATCTTGGAAAAATCCAGGATGTCGTTGATAATGCCCAGCAGGGATTGGGCAGATGTCTGAATCTTAGAAATATAATCATGCTGCTTCCTGGATAGTCCACTTTTAAGCGCCAAATAACTCATACCGATGATGGCATTCATGGGTGTTCGAATTTCATGGCTCATGTTTGCCAGGAATTCGCTCTTGGCTTTGGCAGCGTCTTCGGCTTTTTCCTTGGCCTGTTTCAACTCCTCCTCAAGATTTTTCAAGGGTGTCAAATCGGTGCGAATGGAAACATAGCGGAACGGTTTTCCCTTTTGATTCAGGAAGGGAACAATGGTTGCCTGTACCCAATAATAATCACCATTCTTGGTTTTATTCTTTATCTCTCCGCTCCAAGGTCGGCCATTGGCAATGGTTTTCCATATGTTCCGGTAGAATTCGAGGGAATGCTCTCCCGATTTCACCATGCGGTGATTGTTTCCAATCAATTCCTCCCGGGTGAACCCACTGATGGAGACAAATCTATCATTGACATAAAGAATATTACCTTTAACATCCGTCGAGGAGACAATGGCATGCTCATCCAGGGCTTTTTGCTGAAACTCCAATTCCCGCAGGGCATCTTTTCTTTCTTTCTCAATTCTTTCCCTTAAAACAGATGCCATGGTCATGGTCCATGTAACAAGCAACACGATGAAGCCCGCCGCAACCAAGGCTATCAGACTTGGACCAGTGAACCATTCTTTTTGGATCAAACGGGTTTTCTCATGGAATATCAGTATTTTCCATTGCTGATTATTATTGCTCCCAATGAATTCACCAATGCTGCTCAGCGAAACAGTATTGAAAAAATAGTGCCCATCAGACAATTCAAAATCTCCAGAAAGTTTCGTTCCCATATAGGACCATAGGCTCGGCATCTGCGTGGCCAGATTTGATTTTTTTCCAAACATGAATCCCCATGTTTCACCCTTGTCCGGGGAGAGAAGAAAATATCCCTCTTGATCTACAAGATAGAATTTGTTTCTCCTGCGATCAAATGTTTCTTGAATGACATCCAACAGAACGTCCCCCAAAAAGTTGAGGACGACAATGCCTTGTTTTTCACCATTTTTATTGAAGACCGGCTTTGAAAAACGGATCGTGGGTTTCCAAGGTTCCTGGACACTGCCATTTTCCACATTCAAGTCAAATCGTGAAATATGAATCGATGCACCAGGATGATTCATCGCATTCCGAAAATAATCCCTCTGCCCCTTGTTCTGGAGCTGATCTGCGGGAACAACCTGAATATGCCCCGTACGGTCGGAGTTGATCCGTACGATTTCCTGACCTGTCCGGTCCAGGTAGCGGACCTGGTCGTAATTGCGACGCTTATGCGCAACCATGGAGAACCGCGCTTCAAGATCATGTAAAAACCTTTCATTGGTGGGATCCTGGATATAATCTCTCAGAAAACCGCTTCCCGCCAAAAACTCAAGATCAAATATAACTGAAGAAATCGTCGCGGAGGCTTCCTTGGACGACCGATCCAGATTATACCGTACTGATCTCACCAAATTGTCTTCGGTTGATTCTCTATAAAAATACAAAACCATCCAGCAAAGAATAAAAATTAGAAAAAAAACGGATAATAAATTGCGCAAATAGACCATTCTGTACCCATCACTGATCACTTCAGTCACATGGTAGAAATGAATTTTCCATTGCTTGATTTGGCTGCTGAAAAAGTGAAAAAAGAGCGCAACAATGAATAAAATAAAAAACAACATCGACAACCTTGTTGTCAGGTTTGCATCAATCATTGACGCATTGCTGCATACCAGATCCGAAGCCCAGGGCAGGACAACCGTTGCCGCCATGGCACCATAGTGAATAATTGAGAACAGAAGCCCCATAATACCCGCTGACAACAATATTTCACTTCGTTCCCCTTTGATCACCCCTAATTTGTGTATCCAGTTCGGGATGCGAATACCAATGCTTGACATAATAATAGCAACAATAATTGAAATTGAGAAGATAACAGGGTTAAACACTATATGACCATCCAATCGCATCGCCATCATCCCAATATAATGCATAAGTCCTATCCCAAACCCACCGATAGCCCCGTGCATCACTGCAAGGCGAATGGTGGAAACGGGACGGTTGATGGCATGAATGATCCAGGCGGCCGCAAGAATGGCTGGCAACGATGAATATATGGTTATGTTGCGATCATAAGATATTGGGATTGGAATTTTATAGGCGAGCATGCCAATGAAATGCATGCCAAAAATACTGTGACCCAGAATGAATGACCCAATAACATGCCAAAATATTTTTTGCACAAGAGAAAGATTTTGCCTCAAAACCCGAACTATAAATAAGGCGGAAAAACAGCCCAATGCCACAGTCAAAATAGAAACGTGGATTAAGGCCGTATCATAAAAGTGCGGAAAAGAATTGGCCCAATCCATGCTGAATTTAAAAGATTCACTTAGCATCATTCCAACCTTGTGCAAGAGTTATATTTTCCAAATTCTTCCATTCGATATCAGGAACATTCCCTTGGCCTCCCATCGGCCATATTGCATGAACCCGGCATCCTTGTACCGGAACATGGCGGATTCGGCAAGGCAACCACGGAAGATACTCTGGATCCCTTTTCTATCCTTTGCACCCTTTGGACTCAATGTGGGCAAATCTGACAGATTTTAGTGGACTGAAAGGATAAAATCTTGGACAATCCACGATATTGAAGGGCGTGTTTCCATTGGGCCAAGGGGGGGGGAGGAACCAATCGCATTGGAAAAAAAAGCAACGGCAAAACTTATTGGCACCGCTTGGTCGGCGAAACACTGAAAGTGTTGTTGGAGCCCGTCGGTATCGAAGTACGCATGGAAGTTCCTGTCGTTCCGGCACCACCTGTTGCGGATCTCATCTTGATTCAACGAAAAAAAATGGGCGAAAGGAGCTGGACAAAAGATCAATTTCTGCGTTTGGCGGATGGGCTGCGAGACCTGGATGCTGAGCAAATATTGGTCGAGCTAAAAATTACCGAAAGTCTGAATGAAGATGCCCTCATGCAGCTTTCGATATACGACCACTTATACTTGAAAGCTGCGCAATTAAAACGCCATCAATTACGGAGTGTTATCATCAGTTCCATAACATCCCGGAAAGAATTCCTGGCGCACCATCTTTTTATGCCGATTGGAACAGCAGGCGTTTATGAAAGTAAACCCACATGGGGCGGTGTTGTTCGCTTGATTTTTTTGAATGAATTGGCGGATACACCACAAAATGCCCCTATGAAATGCTTCGCCAGCCGCCTGGATGAGCAAAAAAAAGCGTTTGCAACGATCAATCACGTTGGCTTGTTCAAGCTTTCCGAAGCCTTTGGTCAAGTTATTGTCGGTTTATGGAGAATGAAAATGGAAAATATAATGGAAGTTCCAGAGATGGAAGAAATCACGCCAGAATATGTCATGCAGCTTGGGAAAGAATGGTTCGAGTCCATGTTGGATGCTACACCCGAGGAAAAACTCTTTTCCCTGCCAAAATTTGAACATCGTTTGCTGCAAGAACACCGTGATGGAGAGAAGGATGGCGAAAAGAAAGGTGAGGCCAAAATACTGCTTCGCCAGTTGCAACGCCGCTTTGGCACTGTACCTGAGTGGGCCAATGAAAAGATTGCCAAAGCAGATTTGCCCTCTTTGGAAGAATGGAGCCTTCGATTATTGGATGCGCAAACATTGGAGGCCGTTTTTTCCGACAAGGTGTAACCATTCCCATAGAAAAAGTCGCGTACTTTTCGATCATTGTTTTCCCGGACAGACTCTGAAACCTTGACCCGGATGGGCGTTTTGTGGAAATGATTGACCTTTTGCATTCAGGACTCACTCGCAGAGTGTCTCTTTAGAAAAAGGCGAAAGGTACCGGCGTTGCCCGAAACCTCTAT
>PEAK01000058.1 GCA_002753515.1 Magnetococcales bacterium | reverse complement strand
CCATGGAATCCATTGAGGCACGTTTGGAGCGAAAAAATGGCCTCGAGTGGTGGTCAATAAACATTTATCCCATGACTGGCTCATCGACTGGTTTGGGATAGTTTATTTTTTCCTCGAGCCTAACCAACTGTCGCATTCTTGGGGTCCACCATATTCATCCGAAATTTCCTTTGCCATCATCAGCTCCATATATGTCTCGAGGAATGATGTATGTAGAAAACGATTATTGCGAGCCAGAAGCCGAACATCCTCTTATCCAACTCTGGGTTCCGTTAGCTTTCAAGCATTGGTTGATTGCCACGCCCAAAGCCTGCAACGAGGCGGTGACAATATCTTCGTGGATACCGACGCCAAACCATTCCGTTGTGTCCTTATCCTCGCCGACGATGGAAATGAAGGCAATAGCCCGGGCCGAGCTGCCACTGTCCAACGCCCGTTCTTCGTAACGATGCAAACGCCATGGACCAGCGAGGGCATGACAGGCGGCATCGATGGGGCCATTGCCTTGGCCGTTGAGATGGTAGGTTTTTCCATCGATTGCGATATCCAACGCCATATGGCCCTGTTGGTTTTGTACCATCTGGTACCCCAACACAACAAATCCACCGGGTGTTTCTACAAACGTCCGGGTAAAAATGGTGGCGATATCGTCACCTGTCAATTCGCATCCCGACCGATCCGTTTCGTACTGTACCTCCCGGGCCAAAGCGGGTTCCATCCATTTGGGGATTTGGATGCCGGTTTGTCGATGCAAAAGATAACTGGCCCCCGCTTTTCCCGATTGGCTGTTGACGCGAATGATACCACTGAAATCCCGTCCCACATCGCGGGGATCGATGGGCAGATAGGGGACTTCCCAAGGTTTTCCCGGCTGCCAGTCGGCCAATCCTTTGCGAATGGCATCTTGATGGGAGCCGGAAAATGCGGTGAAAACCAAGGCGCCGGCGTATGGATGGCGTACCGGGACTTCCATGCCGGTACATTCCTGATAACAGGCGACCACCTGGGCCATGTTGGAAAAATCGAGGCCGGTTTCGATCCCTTGGCTGTGAAGGTTTAACGCCAAGGTGAGCAAATCCAGATTGCCAGTTCGTTCACCATTGCCGAACAACGCCCCTTCGACTCGATCGGCCCCGGCCATCAAGGCCAATTCTGCAGCGGCCACGCCACAGCCACGATCATTATGGGGGTGGATGGAAAGATGGATGGCATCGCGCCGGGAAAAACGACTGGCAAACCATTCAATCTGGTCGGCATAACGATTGGGTGCCGCCATTTCCACGGTTTGCGGCAGGTTGAAAACGGCTTTATGCTCTGGCGTCGGTTGCCAAATGTCCGCGACCGCCTCGCATATGGCCAAGGCGAATTCCGGTTCGGTGGCGGAAAAACTTTCGGGAGAGAATTGCATCGTCCATTGGGTTGCAGGCTGTTCCCGGGCCAAGGTTTGGATCAATCGGGCGGCGGCGGTGGCACGCCGAATCAAGGTGTCCTGATCGACGCCAAAGACCAAGCGGCGTTGTACCGTGGAGGTGGAAATATAAAAATGGAGGATGACCCTGGGGAGACCTGCCACGGATGCAAAGGTGCGGCGAATATGTTCTTCGCGTGCGGTGGTTAACACCTGGAGGGTGACGTGTTCAGGGACGTGGCCTGCCAAGTGGCGGATAAACGTATCATCCGCCATGGAAGCTGCGGGAAATCCCACCTCGATTTCTCGAAATCCCATGGCCACCAACTGGTGGAACATGGTTTCCTTTTGCTGCGGCGTCATCGGGGTGGCCAGGGCTTGGTTGCCGTCGCGCAAATCGGTACTGCACCATCTGGGAGCCCGGGTAATGGAACGATCCGGCCAATGGCGCTCCGTCATGGGTATGGGGGGGAGGGGGTGGTACTTGTTCATGGGATGGTTCAACATCGCAAACGACTCCGGGACTGAAAAGGTGGAAACTGCAAACAGATACGATCAGGACCGCTTACGTGGCGGTCGGTGGTAAGTCGTAGAGTTGTGTGTCGTTGCATCATGATTACTCTCCCGATGGGTCAAAAATAAAAAAAGCCACAAGTTGGTGACCTGTGGCTTTGGGTTGCATCATGTGTTTCGTAACAAGGAATGGCTATTCAGCCGCCAACTCCATTAAAAAACGCACGCCCAAAGCCACCCAAGAGGGTGGTAGGCTGGGCAGTCGCAGATTAGGATGACAAAAGATAGTATTCATGAATGTCACTTTAAACGAAAGCATCGTCTGTGTCAAGAGGCATCGCCCGGGATCCCACACACCTTGTCCCACATGGGGACGATCCAGGTAGTTGGTGATTTCGTTGGTTATCCATTCCACCGACTATGCCAGTGGGGAAATACCAGCCGAACCGTTGGTAGGGGAGCCTATATTCAAGTTGCTGCGGAAATACGTATCCGGGAACTCTCGTTCATCTATAAGTTATCCAATTTCTAAGTGTGATACCGAGTTTAAATTGTGCATCTACATAATAATGCCAATGTTTCAATATTGCTTTAACAGGTATTATCCTTGTTTATGTTGTAAATAGTGTCTTGGATTTATAAAGATTCGATGGCATTAACAACGTATGATTGTGACGGTGTGTATCTAAGTTATACAAAGTTGATAATATCAAAACATGTCATGATTACAAGGAGTAAGATAAATTTTTATTCATGACTTGATTCACTATGTTCCTGCATTATTCACATGTTGATTCTAAACTTGTGAATATCGAGTTGCGGTCGTATAGTGGAACGAATCGGACTGTATCTTGGGCAATCGTAGCTTGATATGCGAGGTTGGACGGAGTGTTTTCCTTTTTCCGTCCGGGATGAAGGATGGGTACCGATTGCGTCAGAACATCTCTGAATGGAGAATAAAACTTGAACGTGCCCCGACTTGTCCTGTTACTGTGTTTGGGATTTGTCATGTCTCAGGGAATTGTGACTATACTCGCCGCTGCGGAAGGCCGTGAAAAGGAGGTGCGGAAGGATGCCGTGTTGCGTGGGGATGCCGAGTGTACCATGTGTCACGATGAGGAGGATTCCGTCGCCTTGCTCGCCATCGGGAAGACAAAGCATGGCACGCTGGCTGACAGCCGAACCCCGACATGCATCAGTTGCCATGGTCCAAGCCGGGAACATTTGAAAAAGGAGGAGGGGCAGGAAAAACGTCCAAAGCCGGACATCGTTTATGGGCGACGTTCTTCAGCGATTCGCCTCGACGCTCGTGTTGACGAGGATTTTGGCAATTTCAGAACCTCCAGTTCCGCGGCTACGGCCATTAACGCCGCCTGTACTTCTTGTCATAAGGGGGGGGGGCTTTTGTTTTGGACTGGCAGTGCCCATTCCAGCCAGGGATTGGCCTGTACGTCTTGCCACGAAATTCATACGGATCACGACAGGGTATTGGATAAAACAAGCCAACCCAAGGTCTGTTTCACCTGCCACAAATCTCAAAGATCCCTGTTCAATCGTCCCTCGCACCACCCGGTTCCCGAGGGAAAAATGACGTGTTCCAATTGCCATAATACGCACGGTTCCGCCGGCCACAAATCCCTCAGATGGGACACTGTGAATGGAACGTGCTACCAGTGTCATATGGAAAAGCGGGGGCCATTTGTCCACAACCACCCGCCAGTGGCCGATAATTGTCTGAATTGCCACAATCCGCATGGGACATCGATTTCCGGTCTGCTTCTATCGCGACCGCCTTATTTATGCCAGGGGTGCCACAGTGATACATCTCACCGTGGTCAGGTTGCGGGGTTGCCCGCAGGGCGAAATAATGCCAATCCGCTGATGCTGGGGTCGATAGCACGGGGATGTTTGAAATGTCATACCAATATACATGGTAGCAACAGTACCGAGAACAAGACCAATGCTGGACGATTCTTCCGTTAGCAGTTTTTGAGAGAACCGGAATCATGAGAAAAATAGGCACTGAATGGACCTTGTTGGTTACATTGGCCAGCTTGATCGTGGTCGCTTCTTCTGCATGGTCGGCGGAGGAAAAAGAGCAAATTCCGACGGATAATCCTTGGGATTTGAGTCCTACGGCATTGCCATTTGCGACTCCGGACAGTTCCATTGGCATTGGCATTGGCATTCTGGACGGTGATCGGCAACAATTGGGTATGTTTACTGGAAAAAATGATTCCCACGAATGGTTATTGTTGGACACGAATATACGCAAACGCGACGATGCAACAGGGATATGGGGCCTATTCAAGGGTGCCAATCTGGGTATGGACAATAATCGCGAAATGATGTTCAACCTGGAAAAACAGGGGGAGTGGGGACTGCGTATTGATCATGACGAAATGACCCGTATAGCCCCTTATACGGTTAATTCAATGAACCAGGGACTAGGAACACCATTTCAAACGATTTCCAATTCTTCTACTCCTGGTACGGGGAGTAACTACAGTATCAAAACTGATCGGGATCGATTGGCCCTGACGGTGTTTCGCAATTTGAACAAGAATATCAAAATCAACCTGGACTTGAAGAACGAGAATAAAGAGGGGACGCGTCAGTGGGGGCGGGGAAGTATTAATTCTGTCAATTTCCTTCTTGAGCCCATCCATTGGTCCACGTTGCAGTTGGATCCAACGATCAGTTACGTGAGCAACGATCTGCAACTTCTCGGGGGCTATAATGGTAGTTGGTTCAAGAACCAGAACAACCTGGTGGATACCATTAACGAAGGTGCCAATCCGTCAATAGTTGCAAATCATGCTTTTATGACCTTGCCCCTGAACAATGAGGCACATCAATTTTTCTTGAGTGGTGGGTATGGTTTTTCGCCGCTCACTCGGGGAACTTTCAAGTTATCATATACTCGGGCGTTATCGAATGAACATCTGCCCACGTCGGATATCAAGAATCTTGCCCTGTCTTCCGGCCCAACGGAACTTAATGGGGAAGTCAATTCTACGTTGTTGATGCTTGGATTGACGACCCAGCCCATACCCAAACTGAGTCTTTCCGCCAAGTTCCGTTATTTTGATGAAGATGATAAGACGCCAGCATGGTTGATTGCAGAAACTCCTGCTACGGCTACAGCGCCAAAAGTTCAGGTTCACTCCACGCCCATCTCCAGCCGCACCATCACAAGTCTTTTGGAAGGGACTTACCGATTGCCCTATGATATGGCCGTTACCGGAGGTGTTGAACGTAAAGATCAGAAACGGCAGGTTCCCTTTGGTAATGATATCGTTGCCGACGGGCTGGATGACGAACGTTTTGTTCCCTGGCGAACCAATTCGAATGAGATGACCTATCGGATGAGTTTAAGTCGGCGTTTATCGGAGGATATTGACGGAACTGTGGCTTTTGAACATGGAGTTCGCAGGGGTTCCTCCTATGTGGATTCTGTAAAGATCATGGGCAACGCCCAAGGAAAGATCAATCCGTATTTTATTGCTGATCGGGATCGTGATAAACTTCGTCTCACGATGGATTGGCGTCCGATTGATCGATTGGGTGTCCAGGTTGCGGCTGAGAATTCCATAGATCGCTACGGTCCTGACCAATTGCCCTATGGTCAACGAAAGGGCAATGCCAGTCTTTATTCTCTGGATATTGATTATGCCCCTGTGGATCGATGGTTGTTCACCGCATGGTATTCATTCGATGTGAACAGGATATATCAGGATAGTGGGAGGTGGAGTACCACAGGTGTGCATGAAGTTGATAAAAGTTCATACTTAAAAGATGTTGGTAGTTCTTTTGGACTGGGGGTCCGTAATCAGTGGGATGAACATACCAAAATTGGTTCCAACTTTCAGTGGACAAGAAATAAATCTACATTTTCTGACACGGTCGTTGTTGACCCTGCTAATAAAACCACTACGGCATACCCCGCCGGTTTGAGCCCTTTGCCAGGAATAGTGACTCCCGGGTCAAGTTTGAATACGTTTGTTGAATATAGGGGGTTGGGGCCAGGTGTCCTGCGTGGAGACTACACCCACGAAAGATGGCGCACCAATGATTGGACGTGGAAATTCAGCGATGGGTCAACCTATGTTTATAACGACAAAACGGACAGCACGAAGGTGTCCTCAAATGATACCCAAACATCTGATTATATTGGAATAGTTTATTCAACGACTTTCAAGTGAGTTTGAATTGGGACCCGGATTCATCGACTAATGCACCGGTTACGTTATATTGAATGCGTGCATTATCGCTCTGTATCAAACTTTAGGGTCGGGGCTTGGTGTATGGCGAACGTCTGTACCGTTTGAGTATGGTAATATTTCTGTTGACAGTTTTTTCTGGGACCCTTTAATAGAATCATGATGAACAAGACGGTTCGTTTTTTTCTCCTCCTGCTAGTCAATTTTTGTATACTGAACTTGTTATATTTTTATCCCGTCCTGACTGGCTGTGCATGGGCAGCGGGGGGTGTGGGAGCATTTGCAAACCATGAGTGCCTTGAGTGTCACGATGGGCGAAAGGAGATCGAGGTTCCAGACGTTTCACCGTATGCCCAAGAAGGGAATAATCGTGCGCTGGTAGCTATTGTTCCTGCCAAGTATGCCAAGGGTATCCATGCCCGTTTGAAGTGTATGGACTGTCATGGAGGCATTGCCAATCTGCACCCCCCGCATCAGATCGGGTCTGTGGTCAAGGTTGATTGTGCAGCTTGTCATGAATCGATTGCAAAATCACGTCCGGTTGCAGAACGTGAGACGGCGCTCGGTGTTCACGTACTCCGAAATATCGAAACGTATCGACTCTCTTTTCATGCTCGTCCCAATAAGGATAATCCTGAATTTGTCAATGCGACCTGCCACGAATGCCACGACAGTCATTTTTTTAATGTTTCTATAGAAGATAGAAACAATCCTGCTTATGTTGACTGGAGACAGTCGATCCCGAAATTGTGCGGTAAGTGTCACGAGGATGAAATTGCGGATTATGAGGATTCGGTTCACAGTGTAGAGCTCAAGGAAAAAGGCAATGTGAAGGCGGCCACATGTATAGACTGTCATACATCCCACGAAATCACCGGGGCTTTGAGACGATCATTTAAATTGGAAAGTCTGGACAGATGTGGTGCATGCCATAACTCCCAGCTTGCTACATATCGAACGACCTTTCATGGGCAAATGACCCGGTTTAACTATGTCCACACGGCTAGGTGTTCGGACTGTCATTCCCGACATAAGATTTTGTCGGTGAAGGATGAACGATCATCCATCCATGCCAATAACAGACTGAAGACTTGCCAAAAATGCCATGACGGTGAAAGCACCCATTTGGCCACGGTCGGTTTTTCCTCGTATAATCCGCACGCTCATAGCAAGGATTTGGCTCGTTTTCCTCAAGTATGGATATTCTCCCGTTTAATGGATATATTGATTTGGAGTGTTATTGGTTTTTTCTCGGTCCATTCTTGCATGTGGTATTATCGTGAATGGCGGGAAGGAAGAGGCTATAAGCGGGATCTTCCGTGTTCAGGCAATGATCCGAGCAAGCATGTGCGTCGATTTTCTTTTGGATGGCGATTAACACATATGCTGATCACTCTGTTGCTTATGGTTTTGCTGTTCACTGGAGTAACATTTATGAATTCTGACTCCAATTGGGCTCCTGAAATCGTTCGGATTTTCGGGGGAGTGGAAAAAATGCGGTTGACTCATCGAATAGCTGCTGCATTGTTTGTTGCAGTATTTGCATATCATATTGTTTTCATTCTGCATCGGCTTGTAAGAAATAGAACATTCCAATGGTTTGGTCCCGAATCACTGCTTCCAAACAGAGCGGATATCAGCGACTGTGTCGGTATGTTCAGATGGTTTTTCGGGAAGGGGGAGAAGCCGAAGTTTGATCGATGGACCTATTTTGAAAAATTTGGTTATTGGGCTGTTTTTTGGGGTATCATCGTTACCGGGCTCACGGGTGCTGTACTGGCATTTCCTCATGTGGCGGGCGAATATTTTGCGGGATGGATATTTAACGTTGCCCTTTTAATCCATGCCAAGGAGGCGTTTTTAGCGACTGTTTTTCTATTTGTATTTCATATTTTTCACAATCACTTCCGCCCAGAGAAACAGAAGCATGAAAATGCGGTGATGTTCACTGGGGTTCAGTCCTGTATCGGGTTCCAACTTGATCATATGAAATATTATGAACGTTTGGTTTCCATGGGTGAGTTGGGAAACTATTTTGTTGATGCTCCTTCCGCTGCTAAGATCATTGGGGCAAAATTCTTAAATTTAATATTGATATGGGCTGGGTTGATATTATTGACCATGATGTGTATTGCATATTTTGAATTGTAGGTATCGTTTTTTCCCCGTATTTTGGCTAGATACCAACAGTTTCCATGAGTGTAAACGGTGAGGTGTAACCATACAGCAGGAGTCTTTATGCTTTCTAAAACGCCATCTGATCAACGTACGATTTTTTTATTTGTCTTCAGTTTTGTATTTGGAATGATATATGAATCAGGAACTGCCTTTGCGGCATTGGATGCCAATATAGCGCTTGAAGCTCTCAAACGCAATGATTGCACCAAGTGCCATTCTGTGAAAAAATCAAAGAATGGACCCTCTTATCAAAAGGTGTCGGAAAAATACAGGGGAAAACCGGATGCGGAAGATAAACTATACAAACATTTGACCACATCTCCAAAAGTTAAATTAGAGGATGGTACCGAGGAGCAACACAAGAAAACTGATTTTATGGAGGAGCAACAGCTTAGAGAGTTTATACGTTGGATTCTTTCTTTATAGCGGTCTTATAGATATTGGGGAGTCGGTGCTGAATGGTGTGCGATTGACAGATGTTTTTGTTGCTTTGCTGTTGGCACCGCTTTCAACTAAATCATGAAATGTAATCCTGGTCCAGAGCATTAAATAGATCAGCCATGGTATTTTCCAAGGCTTTGATATTTTGTTCCATGATCATCATGGCCTCAGCGTTTTTCGTTTCAAGGGAGGAGGCGAATTGCAGGCAATTGACGGCAAGGTCGTGAAAATTTTTATGAGTTTGAGTGATCATCGATTGATGATCGGCTATCAGGGATTCGGGCATGGAACATGTGCTGATATCTGTCAATGATTCAATGTGCGGGGTGGGATGACTTTGATAGGCACGGCGGACCATATCGACAATGCGCAGGTGGCTGCTTTTAATTTCTTGAACATTCCAGAATTCTTTTGATAATTGTACTGAACGACCCACAGTCTCAAGGGAGTCGCTCGCCAACTGGCCGAAACGAGTCAGAACATTTGAGTATTCTATTGACGTACGCAGCATATTGGTAAGATCCATGGAGACCAGCATGTCTTTTTGAACATGCACCGAAGCGCTGTAAATATCTCCGGCGAAATTACGTACGGAATCGGCTTGGTTGGATGCGGAACGGCAGCTTTCAGAAACATGGTTGGCAGCGGTGGATGCTTCTTCGGCATCGGTAGCGATATTTCTGGTTGACTGTGCTGCAAGGGATGCGGATTGGGCGACTTCGCTGGACGCTTTCAATAGTTCTTCAGCATTGTGTTTGACATCGACCGTTGCTTGCCCAACATGATTCATATTTATTACTATATTTCCGACGAAGCGGGACTGTTCGTCAACGCTGAACTGGATTTCGTCGTTGATGAAGGCGATTCTGCCGATCATGATGTTGAGGTCGTTGGTGGCATCTGTGACACTATGGACACTTTCCCGGATGCCATCCGCCAATTCGGCAATATTCAACGTTGCTTTGGCTGTCTGTCGTGCCAGTTCCTTGACTTCGTTGGCCACCACGGCAAAACCTTTTCCGGCTTGGCCGGCTCCAGCGGCCTCGATGGATGCATTCAAGGCCAGCATATTGGTTTGTTCTGCAATTTCATTGATGATCTCGACAATATCGGCAATTTTGCCGGCTCTGTTGATCAGACTGGTCATGACATCAATGGTTTTCCCCGTTTGATCCCTGGCAGTGCTGGATCGTGAAGAGGCATCCTGGCAACGAACACGCACTTCATGAATGGCGTTGGATAAGTCGACCAATTCGTGGCCAACGCCTTGTACCGAATTTTCCACCATGAGCAGACTGTTGTGCATTTCTTCAATGTTGTTGCTCATCTGTTTGGCGGCTGCCGCCATATTGTCCACACTATTGGATGCGGTATTGGCATTATATGCAATGGGTACGATATTTTTTGCGAGCAGGATGTCGATGGATTGTGAAACAGAGGTAATATTATCGCTGGCCTGGTTGATACTGCTTTGCAATTGTTGCACTTGGGCATCAAGTCGGTCGTTTTCGCTTACGACACTTTGGGAAAGGCGCATATTTTCCAAGGAGTCCTTGTTTAATATCTCATTTAATCGCACCTGTTCGCGTACCACGGCACCGACATTACCGGATTGTAACATGGTTGCTATCGCATTTTTGGTCAGATTTTCAACCATATAATTAAAAATTTTGGCCATTTCGCCCAGTTCATCGCGACCGACGACAGGTACTTTTGAACCAAGATTGCCTTCGGCAACTATGTGCATCATTTTGGCCATTTCCTGAATGGGTGGTACCAGAGAACGTACCAGAAGCCAGCCAACGAGTGCTGAGGTGACCATGGCCACAAGCATGACTATGACCAAACCTGTTTTAAGGTTGGACATGCTGGATACCAGTGTTTCCATGGAGTTGGATATGGTATCGCGTTCTTGACGGAGCAAAGGTTCCAGATAAAAGTCAATGAATTCAGAAGATTCATTAAATTGTTCCTTGGCCTTGTAGCCTTCCTCCAATTTTCCCTGGACAAAGGCATCGGCCATCTTTTTCCCCGTACTATAAAATTCTTTTATTTTTTCACGTATCTCATCAATGGCTTGCATAACCTGTTGATTGTTCAAATTGCGATTTATATTCTCATATTCATCAAGATCAATAATGAAGCTGTTATAATAATCAACGGTTATGTTGAATGTATTCACGTCATTCTTTGTATTCGTGCTGAGAGAGATTTCAGTAATGAATGACTGCAACTGCAATAGATTTTTTTCCAGGCGATGGGCCAACAGTACTAGTCGCAATCTTTCATGACTCACAGAATTCACTTCGCGGAATACCCTGTCGCTTGCCGACCAGCTCCATATACCAGCGAAGAGCAACAACAGTAACGGCAGGATAACACCTGCTGTCACTCGATAACGGATACTGAAATTATTTATAATCATAACGTGCCTCGATGGTACCCGGTTTCCAACTTCCATATTCCGTTGCGACAGGAAGCTACAGGAGACTTAATAATGACCAGGAACACGTACAATTGTCAAATTTGTTCCACATGCCCATTCTTCGGATGTGGTTGTTCCCAAGCTTTAGTGAGGGCGGTCTATTTTTCGGGGTATGTTGAAAGGAGGGGTATTCCGGTCAGCTCAGCACGTTTCATCCCAAATCTTGAAATTGTTTCTGCCCGCTTCTTTGATGGCATACATGGCTTGGTCCGCCTTTTTCAGGAGTATTTGCGGATCATCGGCGTGAGCGGGAAACAAACTGATGCCGATACTGGTGCCGATGTGACAGCGATGCGGACCGATTTCAAAGGTTTTTCCCAAGTTGCTGACAATTTTCCGGGCGCTTGTGGCGACGTGATCTATTTCGTTAAATCCCGTCATGAGAACGGTAAATTCATCGCCGCCGATTCGGGCGACCACATCCATTTCGCGTACGCTGGAGCGTATGCGTTGGGCGGCGGCAATCAACAATTGGTCACCGACTTCATGGCCCAGGGTATCGTTGATGGGTTTGAAACGGTCCAAATCCAGGAACATGACCGCCAAATGTCGTCCGGTACGACGGGCTTGCGCCATCCCGATGAGCAGATGTTCCATGAATTGTACCCGATTGGGTAGCCCGGTCAGGGAGTCATGACTGGCCAAAAACTGCAATTTTTGTTCGGCGAGCCTTTTTTCGGAAATATCGACGCCGGTACCAATGATGTGGCGTCCAGTTCCCGGGGTGGGATCGATGGCGGTGAAAGACCAGGCGATGAGTCGTTTGTCCCCTTTTTGCGTTAACCAGTGGCTTTCATGTTCCTGGGGAGTTGTCCCGGGGAGGATGGTGTCCAGTTTTTCCTGAAATGCGGCGATTTCTTCTTTCGGGATCAATACCTCTCCGATTTTGCGTCCGACGATTGCTTCCTGGGTATAACCGGTCAGGAGCTGGCAGGCGTGGTTGAACAGGATGATTTCCCCGGCCTGATTCAGCACAACCACCAGAGAAGGGGCGGTACTGAGGATGGTAGCGATGAATTCCTGTTCATTACGCAGTTTGTCCTGGGTGCGGCGCAGGTCGATCAATCCGGCTAATGAATTGGCAATGGTGGTGAGAAAGGCATCTTCTTCGTTATTTTTTTTGTAGCCGTTGGGGACATACAGGTTGAGGACTCCCAGGACCCGACTGCGTGACAGGATGGGTACGCAATAGTGACCATGCGGGTGCATGTCCGGGTAGGAGATTTCATGGCGGGCGTCGATCTGGGAGGCGAAGATGATTTCTCTATATTGCAGGGCACGACCGCATAAGCAATAGCCTGGTTTGACCCGTGAACACACCTGACACTGTGTTTCCGACAATCCAACCTGGGAGGCGAGGAGTAAATCGCCAGTATCGGGATCGGTCAGAAAGATGGAGCCTTGGTATTGAAGGGAGACCCAGGGCACCGTCAAGATGATATGCAAGGCAATTTGGAGTTGTTTTTCGAGGGTCAGGAGTTCTAAGCCGGTTTCCAACAGGGCACTCAGGGCGATTTGTGACTGCATGACCCGTTCTTCACGTTTTTCCATGTCGTAGATGTGGGTGACATCGGCGACGGTTGCCAGCAGCCGGACGGGACGTTGCTGTCTGTTGGTCAGGGTTCGGCCATGCTCGCGCACCTGCAAAATTTTTCCATCGGGTCGATTGATACGATAGCGGATGCTCCATTGTCCTTTGGGATTTTGGCGGGCTTCGCGACGACATTGCAGGACATCGACGCGATCTCCGGGATGGATGGCATGGGTAAAATAATTGGCGCGCCCGTGATCTGTCATCGTTTCGATCCCGTAAATGCGTGCCAATCTTTGTGACCATTGCACCTCATCGGTTTCCAGATTCCAATCCCAGGTACCCATGTGGGCGATATCCTGAGCCAAATGCAGGTCATGGATATTTTTTTCCAATTGGGAACGAACCTGAAACAAATGCCAATAATTAGTTATAATAATTATTACCAGGAGATAGATGACCAGGAAGGTGGTCCATTCATGTTCCAAATTGTGTTGTTTCGCGAGGTAGTTTCCCAAATCCGGGATGTAGATGGCATCAAGGAACAGGTTATGGCAGATAATCCATGTCATTACCAACAAGATGGAGGCCAGGGTCAGTCGCGAGGTTATATGCATCCGAAATTGGGAGGGCAACATGAGTGCCAGATAAATAGAGATGAAAGTGGCAATGGGTGTGAGGGCTCCGGCCAGCGCGGCACCCTGGATGTTACCATGCCAGACACCGGGGAGCGTGCCGGCCAGAAGGGTGGCCATGATGAGGATTGGGATACCCAGGGTCAGTAGCAGACTTACGATGAAAAGTTTTTTAATCGTCAAGGTATGGAACAACAAGATGCGCATGGCCCCATAAGCGACTGCCAGCGCTGCCAGCATGGGGGGGAGGATTTCCCGGGGGTGGCCGAGGTGGAAGCCATAGTCGGTGCCCATGATAAAAAGCGACAGCAATACCAGGGCGACCTGGTGCATGGTCCATAACCCCAGCCCCAAGACCAGGGTTCCAGCCAATAATTGGCGCTTTCCGTAATGTTTGGTTTGAGCAGCGAATGGGCGTGCTGCCAATTCCAGTGTCAGGAACATGGCCAGGAAAGCGACGACGGCGGACAGGATGGTTAAATCACCCTCGCTGCTAACGATGGACGTCGCCATGGTCGGGAGAGAGGTCAACAGTCGAATATCCTCATGGTATGGGTAGGGTACTCATGAATGGAGAACGCGGTACACCTTTTATCCAACGCGCCAACCGGTCATGGCTTCGGGATCGACGGGTTGACTGCTGGGGTAATTGTTTTCGTTCTGTCCGGCCCACTGGAGATTTTTCAATACCAGGTAGCACGAATAGGCGATCCAGACGGCGCAGAATAGCATGAGGTAGCCGTAAGAGGACATGAAAAATTCTCCATAGTTTTTGATGTTGAAGGCGACCTTCTTGAAATCCCTATTAACCAGAATCTGTTACCGTGGTGGGTTTGCATGCGTGGGTTGGAGATTGTCTGGGGGCAGCCCTGAAAGAAGCAGCACCGCCAAAAAATCCGCACCTGTCAAAATATTGCGATCCTCCCCGGATTTCATGGTTGAACGCCCCTTCCCTGGTTTTCCCTGGCAAAGTTCCGAAATTGGGTACGTGGCCATTATTTGTAGCAGTTTCCTGAAAAAATTGTTTCACCCTTCGTGAATCGCGAGCCCCATACGTTTTTCATGCCAACATTGAGTGCCCAAAAAATCGATAAGGTTCTGGTCCGGTTTTTGCTTTTATTAATATATGAGAAGAGATCATGGTGTGGGGTAAGGATCCAAAAATTGGACGGACAATTTTGCGACGAAGGTGAAAAACAATGGCCATCGAATCCTATAAAAACAGTGATGTTCATACTCCAGGCACAACAGGGTCGGTGAAGACCTGCCCGCGCTGCGAACTGTTCCGGGAGTACTCACAGGACCGGCTGAAAGCCGAACTGTTGATGCAGCAGGTGAATACCCGCCACATCGACATGAATTCCAAACTGGCGTGTGAATTGGAACGTCTGTTGGAACGGATCAGCGGTCAGGATCGTAAGAAAGTGATGGCATAATGGATTGAGAGGCTGCTGGGAGCATCAGTCAGCTCTGTGTATGGCAGGTGAGGCAGTAGCTGTTAAACCGCAACCAACACGGGAAACGTAGTTTTCCAGTGTCATTCCCGCGAAAGCGGGAATCCAGAAAGTCAGGGGAGGTAGGAAAGTCCTCTGGATCCCCGCTGAAGCCTGCCCTCGAATGCTTGAATCGGGGGCGAGGATGACAATAACTACACATCCCAAGATAGCTGCGGTTTAAGATGTGTCACACACCGGACTCCCCCTCCCGGTTTTCGAGGGGGGGGGGCGGTTGTTTACTCATTAAGGTCCCGTTGGGGGCATTCAATAATGGAACTCATGGGTGGTATTCATCCATGAGTTTATTTTTTTCTGGGGTTTGATCGCCACTCAGGACGAATCCGGCGAGTTTATCCGCCCCGGTCAAGAATCTTCCCACCATGCCGGTATCGGGTGATCCCGTGAAAACCCATCGTCCCTCTTTGGTATGCGGTGGAAGAATGATGATGGGATGCAAGCTGGTTTTGATGGCGACGGGCATGGGCGGATAGTGAACTGTCTGGGGATGGCCTGTCAGGGTGGCGGCCAGGGCACGGGCGCCGATCAACAGCGGTTGGACAAAAGGCAGATTGCGTCCATCGACCTCGGCGCAATCGCCAAGGGCGTAGACATCCGGGGCACTGGTTTGCAAATAGGAATCGGTGAGGATACCCCGGTTGGTCTTCAAACCACTCTGAACGGCCAGTTGCAGATCGGCGCGTATGCCCACTGCGGACAGGACCAGATCCGCTTCGACAACGGTATCGTTATCCAAAGCGATACGATAGCCGGAGTCCCGTATGTTGATGGCAACGGTGTTTCTTCCCAGGTGCCAGGTTGCCCCTTTGTCGCTCAAGGCTTTTTGCACGGCTTCGCCGATGGGTTGGGGGATCAGGGTGCTGATGGGCCAGGGATTGGGACCGATCACGGTGACCGACCGGTTGGTGTGCAGGAGGTCATTGGCGAACTCCATTCCGATGAGGCCCGGGCCGATGATGGCGACCCTCTTGGCATCAGCCAGTTTTTGTTCAAAGTTGACATAATCTGCCAAATTGTTGATCGACAGGACATCTTTTATTCCATCGCCGGGCGGGTTGATGCGTGTGGGGGAGGCACCGGTGGCCAGGACCAACTGGTGGTATGGACGTACTTCACCGTTGTCCAGGGTTAGTTGATGGTTGGGGGTGTCCAGGCTGGCGACGCGGGTATGGGTGATAATTTCGGCATGGTGATCCTGGGCCATTTTGCTGGCGCTTGCCATGACCATATTGAGGGCACTTTTTTGTTGCGATTGTACCGTGGACAGTTTGGGCTTGTAGTAGGACTCCCCGCCGTCGGCGGTGATCAGGGTGATGGGGGTGGGACATGCGCGGTTTTTTAATTCTCGGAGCAGGCTGTAACCTGCCAATCCTGAGCCGACAATGATGATGGGATTCATGATATTGGGCCTTTGTTATTCTGGTCGTGGGCCTGTTCGTGTGTTGCGGGATGAGCAGGAACGGTCAGGGTGATGATGCCGATGCGCCATATGAAGAATGCCAACAACGGCAGTACGAAGAGTATTGTTGGATAGACATAGCGCGTCAAGGGGGGTTCCACAAGAACGAAAAGCAATGTCAGTGCCGCGTAGGTTATAAGTGATATTATTGTTAAAATCTTAAAATGGTAGTCAAATTCCAAATAAGGTGCTGTTTTGAGCGTTATGGGACCGGCAACAAACCGGATGAGAATGGTCAGCACCAGAATGGGGAATACATATCCTGCGGGAAAAAATTCCTTGTTCATGGTTTGGAAGGAATTATAAAAACCGCTGATAATCCATCGGAGGTATTCTTTCGGGTAAATGCGAATGAGTTCATGGGAAAGCTTTGTGAACATGGCGTTTATTTTAACACTGTCCTCTCCGTACAGGACGTGTGCTGCCGGTTCGCTGACCCAGGCGCCATATTTTTGGTATAGGGCTTCAGTGATTCTTTTATCGTGCATGCGGAAATTATGGATATAAATATAGCTGTCAGAAATTTCCTTGTCCTGGATTATCTTGTTTTTTTCCTTATAGATGGCTTCAGCCAGGGGACGGGTATCCGCGCTCAGTAGCGAAAAGGTTTCAGGCTTGATCATCGGTGCCGTAACGGCAATCACGTTGATGCCACCAAACGATACCAACCCGAAATGACCGACCAACACCAACCTGATCAGGCAAAAGGCGAGGAATGGAACAACGGTGGCCACGGAATACACGGTGCCCATTTTGAGTGCGTTGCGCCATCCGGTTGGGAGACGCTGGTGGGAATTCCTCATCAGCGGGATCAGGACACCCAGGAGGGGAACGATACAGATGAAAGGCAGATTGGCGGGCCGGACGTGATAAGACAGGGTTGTAAAAAAGGTCAAGGCGAACCACGTCAGGAACGATGTGCCGGATGGGTTGGTACTGATGCGCAATAAGAGTGCGATGATGATCAAGCCAATCGATGCCCCCAGGGAATCCGTCATAACCACGGCGAAATAGTTGTCGGCTATGACGATGGGTACGGTTGCAAAGAAGGCTGCGGAGACGGGGAAGCCGAAGCGTACCAATGCGGCGTAGAATAGAAAGCATGACAGGTCATGGATCAGCAGTTGCGCCATGGCGAGGCCGGAATAATCGCCAAACAACAGCCGATAACCACGCAAGAACATCGGGTAACCAAGGGTTCTTGCGGATGTGAGCTGCTTTAACCATGGCACATCCCCGCCTGCCAGCTGCATATATCCCCGTGAATCGGCATCAAGGACATAATCAAAATGAATCCAATGAAACCCGGAAACGAGGTTTATCCCCATGATAAGGAATAAAAGCATCGTGATGACACGACCGCTGGGTGTAGTGATGAATCCGTTCAATTCAAAATCCTCATCGCCTGGAGTGCATTCTTGTGAACCTGTCCCGATAGGGAATGCGGAAGTGATCGATTGACAAGGTATTAATTATCATGCTGACGTCGGATGCCCACCAGGGAATAACTGACGTCCAGATAAGGGCGAATGGAAATCGAATCCGCTTCAAATCGAGAAGGGTTAAACCATTTCTCGCAAGTATCCATGGTCGTGAAATGGGTTTGGGGGGCATTGAGTTTATCAAATACATTCAATGTATTGCGTATAAATGAAAGCTTTCTGAAATTGGAAAAATACTCAAAATAAGGCAGCCTATTCATGAACGGCAAGCGATAGATTGTGTAGACCGGCACATACAGCAAGGCGGTCAGCAACTGCGATATGACCCGCAAAATCGACTTGGGGAGAAAGCGAAAAAAAATCTTGCGCATGGGTTCGACGATCCAGCGTACCAGGGCATTGCCTTCGGCGCTGTAGGTCCAGATAATCATGCGTCCACCTGGACGCAAATGGGCATAAAGATTGTCAAATGTCCGATCCGGGTCATCGGTGTGATGGATAACGCCGATGCATATCACCACATCAAATTGCTGATCCAATTGGATGGTGGCCAAATCCCCTGCCACAAAATCGACATTTTTCAATTCCTGATTGTACGCTTGCGCCAGATCGGTGGTGTTCAGATCGACAGTTGTTACAGAACGGGCGACACGTGCCATCATGCGGGTGTGTTGACCGCCACCGCATCCCCCCTCCAGGATATCCTGGTCCCGCAAGTCATCCAAGGTTGCGGGTGCGATCCAGTCCTGGAACAAAAAGACCTCTTCATCTTGAAACATGGACCACTGCACATGCCACGCTGAGCGTTTCGTCATGGTTAAGGATTCCCGGGCTCACCTGTTGTCAGCCAGCAGCTCATATGGGGTGGAGTATGATGTCCCCGTGACCTTCCTGACATACCAGAAGCGTCTGTCATAGCGGTCCATTGTTTCGAAGGAGGCCATGCAGGGGAGTTGCCCTATTTCATTGAGCCAGGGGTTGTCCAGATTGGAGATCACCAAGCCAACGTTCATTTCCGTCAGGACAGCACACAATTTGTCCGGGGCATCGGGTTGACGTTTCTGGCCACTGACATAATCGAGGATCGTATTGCGTTTATCGACTTCCTCCTGGCCCATGGCATGGGTCAGCCATTCGTTGTGCAAGCGGTTGACGGTCACCTGGAGTGGGGAGTGGCGCATGACGGACATATAGCCGGCTACATACTCTGTTGCCAACACAGTGCTACCCGGGGGTGTCAGGGAGGTCCCCAGTTGGGCGGCTTCGAACAAGGGGGATGGTACTCGGTATCCCGGGGTATGGAAATGGACAAAGTTGGCTTTGGATAGGACGGGGCGACGCCGGAAGTCCTGGTAGCCATAATGGGTCCAGGAGAGCAGGATGACGCACAGGAGAAGGGAAGCGGCAACGCTGATGAAACGTGATCCACCCCAATGGATCAGGGCCAGGATACCAGCCACTGCCAGGGCTGGGGGCCAGATATCTCCCCACAGGGTGGCCCATTGGGAGACCAGGGTCAGGGTTCCTATCAACAGTATCATGAGAAAAAAGGGCAGCGGCTCTAAGAGGCGCGCACCACGCCACAACGGGAAAGGGCCGGACAGGATAATCGCGGCCAGGATGGGTAGGGGCGGTATGAGGAACAGGCGCCAGTAGAGAGAGGTTCCTGTGAAGTGCTGCATCACGAAAGGCTGTGTAAAGGGATTGAAGATGAGCAGCATGAAGAAAAAACTGAATCCCAGGAAAAATCGCCAACCGGCTGGAGAGGGTACCAAGCTCCACCCTCCTATTAAAGCGAGCAACGCCAGCCACATGTGGGGTCCATCGCCGAAGGCTTTACCAAAATTATTGGCAATGCTAAAGGGGTCGGCGAGGTACCCCTGCATGAGCGGCACCATTTTGCTTTTGACGTGGAACCCTATGCCCAGAAGATAGGCGGAGGATGGCAGGGTGGTGATCAGGGCCAGGGTACTTTTCCTGTCGGCGCGCCACATGGCGAGGGCGGTGATCATGACTGCGGTGGGGGCCATGAAAAGGCCCGAGGAGGAAAATCCCAGGGCGGCCACCTGGGCCAGCGCCAGCTGTACCCAGCTTTGCGGTCGGGGATGATGCATATACTCCATGGTCAAGAGAATCAGTAACGGCATTATGATGGCAATAAGAATAGTTTTTCCATACTGCAACATGACAAAGGCGAAGGCGCTGTGACCACCGCGCACTTCTCCACCCAGAACCAGTAGAAAGAACATGGCCAGGATCACGATGTGCAGCCAATATCTTGGGAAAAGCCGTGCTGCCAGCAAGGTGTTGACCACGACGATGAGAAAGGCGAAAAACGGTGGCAGGACTACATGAGCGAAAAAAATGGGTTCCGCATTCCACAGGAAGGCTGGCAGGGAATAGAAGAGTTCGTAGGTTGAGAGGCGGTAGGCCTCGGTGAGCATGGGTTGATGGGGTCCGAAGAGCATGCCGTTATGGCTGAGCAGGGGTTGTTCTGGAAAATCCACGCTCCAGGAGGCGAATGAGAGGAAGATACGATCGTCGATGTCATCCCGATGGCCGTACAGGGTGATGAGGATGACCAGGAGCGCCAGCAGCAGGAAAACCAGGCGGTGTTTGGAAGTTTCCCCGGGTTGGATTGGCTGTGGGGGAGAGGGGGCTTCCCGGAGGTTTTGGAACCACAGTGTGCCGAGAAACAGGGAGGCCAGGATCCAGAAGAGTCCAAAGCGACCATTGGGAGAGAAGACTTCTAGGCCTTGAAAGGTTGCTACCAGGGCTACAGCCAGTCCCAGGAATCGCAGGTGTTCTGGAGGTACATGCTGGACGTCTGAATAGGCGAGGGAATCGTCTCCTCGGACGGGGGTGTGGCGCAGGAGGGTGTTAAGCAGCACGGCCATCACCGGTACCAGGGGAGACCAGGCTACCAGGGTGGAAAATGTGGATTGGAGTGCAAAGACGTGGAAATGGCAGTAAAGGGTCCAGATGGCGAAAAGGATGCAAAGGAAACGCACAAGGCGATCCAGGGAAGAAAGAAGGGTCCAGGGTGTGCTGGGGGGTGCGCTTTGCGACATGATTGAAGGATGACGTTGTGGAAAAGTGATCACATTGCCTCTGGGGCATCCCAGGATGCATCGGGGCCTTGGAGGCGTTGTAGCCAAAGGTTGAAAAATACCAGATTAAGCAGTCGCAAGCCGTTGTCCTGACGTTTTTCGGCATGAAGGTGCCATAACGAATCCACTTGGCGGGGGTCAAAGAGGTCTTCTGCCGGCATGTTTTTGCGCAGTTTTGCCACCAGGGGATCGGTCAGGCAGGCAAACCAGCGGGAGACCGGGGCACTGAATCCGGCCTTTTTTTGATGGATGATGTCCCCGGGCAGTCGGCCCGCAAGGCTTTTCTTTAGCAAAACCTTTTTATTGAGACCCTGTATCTTGAATTTGACCGGCAACGCGGCGGCAAATTCCACGACACGGTAATCCAGAAAGGGGGCCCGGGCTTCCAGGGCATGCGCCATGGTGGCGCGGTCCACTTTGACCAGGATATCGTCCACCAGCCAGGTACGGATATCCACGTACATGGCTTGGTCCAGGAAATGGCAATCGGCGACTTGTTGGTACAGGGGTTGGAAATGGCACCAAAGATCGTGGTTGGCCACGTCCCATCTCCAGGGGTCTTGGAGCAGATTCATTTTTTCTTCCCGGGAGAAGATTTGGCGCCAGGCGACATGGGCCTGGGGAGGTGGCAATCCCTGGGCGTCCAGGAAGCGGCGGATGCGTTCGTCAAAGCCCACTTTGCCCATGGAGACGGGTAAGAGAGCCGTCACGGCTTTTCCCAAAGGTTGCATCAGCCCCTGGGGGATCCAGCGGGTCAGGGCATGGATACGGTCGGCATCATAGGTAACGTATCCGCCAAAGATTTCATCGGCACCATCCCCGGAAAGGGCTACGGTGACGGATTCCCGGGCGAAGGCGGCCAGATCGAACATGGGCAGGATGGAGGAATCGGCGAAAGGTTCGTCCACATACCAGCTCACATTGGCCAGGTTGGCGGCGAAAGAGCGATGCAGGGTACGTTCATGGTGCCGTACCCCCAGATGGGTTGCCACACGTAGCGCCTTGTGGAGTTCGCTGAACCCCTCCTCGGGAAAATCCATGGAGAAGGTATCCAACTGAGCCGGATTCCCCAGGTTTGCCATGGAGGCGGTCACGGCGGAGGAGTCCACGCCACCGCTTAAGAAAGCCCCCAAAGGGACATCGCTGATCATGCGCAAACGGACGGCATCCCGGAAGAGGGCGTCCCAGGCCTCCAAGGCTTCACCTTCACTGGTGATGGGCAGTTTATTGCGGAAGTGGTGCGCCAGATCCCACCAGGATTCATCCCGGATGCGGCCATCCTGATCGAGGAGGAGGAAATGACCCGCTTCAAGCTTGCGGACCCCCGCCAGCATGGATGTCGCCCCCAGGGTGTAGTTGAGGGAAAGGTATTGGCTCAATCCTTCTGGATCGACTTTTCGGGGAACATCTCCATCTGCCAGCAGGGCTTTGAGTTCGGAGCCGAAGACGATGCCGCCCCGAGGGAGGAGGTGGTAGTAGAGGGGTTTTTTCCCCAGTCGATCCCGGGCCAGGAAGAGTGTTTTGGCGGTTCGGTCCCAGAGTGCCAGGGCGAACATGCCGTTGAAGCGTTGCAGGCAGGCGACACCCCAGATTTTCCAGGCTTCCAGGATGACTTCGGTATCGCTGTGGGTTGCGAAGGAGGCACCGTGGTTTTCGAGTTCCCGGCGTAATTCCTGGTGGTTGTATATTTCGCCGTTGAAGACGATGATCAGACGTCCCGTGACATCCCGGAGGGGTTGATTGCTTTCCGGTTTGAGGTCGATGATGGCAAGGCGTCTGTGACCCAGGCCGATGATCCCGTCCAAGACGACGGCGCCGTGGTCGGGACCACGGTGCGCCAAGCGACGGGTCATTCGTTCCAGGACGGAAATCCGTGGTGGCGGATCCCAGGAGAGGCGACCGGCTATCCCGCACATGAACATTTCTCCAGGGTTCCGTTCATTGGCGTCGGCCCGGATCCACGATGAGATGGGCCAATATGCCGAAAAAGAGTGTTTGCAGGCCGAAGAGCAGGAGGCCCAGAACCAAAAATACGTGTTGCACCGGGCGTTCGTATTCCCCCAGGAGGAAATGGATGAATTCCACCAGGAATATGAGTCCCCCCGCACCGAGGAAAAAGCCTCCCAGAGGGCCAAAGACTCGGAGGGGTTTCACTGCGACCAGGACGATGAAAATTTGCGGCAGCACCTTGAAGGGGTACTTCAGGGAGATGAAGGAGCGTCCGGTGGTGCGCTTGCGAAAGGCCACGGGTACATGGGCGAAACGCATTCCCTTGCGGTAGCTGTCCACCAGGATTTGCTGGGTATAATTGTAGTCTCCCGGCATGTAGAAGCGATGCAGGTAATTTTTTCCCAGGGCGATGATGCCGGGTTGACTGTCTTCCAGGGGCCAGCCGGTCAACCAGCGCATGAGCCGGGTGAAGGCCGTGTTGCCCCAGCGGCGGACCAGGGGCATGACATAGTCGATTCGTTGGTGGCGATTGCCGTAAACGATGTCGGCCCGGTTTTCAAGGATGGGGGTGATCAGTGGCAGGATGTCCCGGGGATCGTGTTGCAGGTCGGCGTCGAATTTGACTGCGATATCAAAATCTTCGGTTTCTGCGAAGGTTAATCCGGACCGCACGGCAGCACCCAGTCCGAGATTGGCGTGGTGACGGATGACCTGGTAGACCCCTTCTTCGCGGGCCAGATCACCCGTCCGATCCCGGGAGCCGTCATCCACGATCAGAATGCTGAGTTCCAGGTTGCGGCTTTGCCAGTCGGGCATCAGGGATTTCAGGGATTGAACCGTCTTGACGATGGATTCCCCTTCATTGAAAGCCGGAACGATGACGATGACCCGGACCATCCGGTTTTCCCCGTTGCGAGTTTTATCGCCTTCCATACCTGCTCTCCGTAACGTCGATGAGTATGAATCTACTATTTTTCCAGATAATTTTTCTTCCGGATCGTTCCCAGATACTGGATGGTTCAATACGGCTGCTCACTATGTAATCAGGTTTTAATGAGGTTAACAGACGATCGATGGCGATTTCAAACTGTTCTCGCCAGTCATTGCTGTCCATCCCGTTCCAAAGATTTTTGACATCAGTAACCAAGGCTTCCCTTTGGATCCATTCCATATTGGCGCGGGGATTGGAGTAGCTGAAATGACTGGAATCCCAATATCCGTGAACGACGGAGCGTCGGGCGCCATACCGAATAAGCGCGGCATCGACATTCAGGGGCAACAGGCGAGCGCTCACGGGTGTTAATTGTTTGACGGCATTGAGCATTTCATGGTTAAACAGATTACCTTTATTTCTTTTATCATAATACGTCAACAAATCCCAGTAGGATTGTCTCGGTGAAATAATGAGGGGGATCGCCTGGCTGAGGGTACCCGTGGAGGCCAGGACGAATACGATTGCCCCGATACCGAGCGAAAAGGTGGGAACGGTATCATGAAATTTGGTCCAATAGAGGGATAGTGACCAAATCGATAGAACGATCAATAACGGGAACACATATCGGATACTATGTACGCCATAGAGGAGATATACCAGGTTTTGTATGGCAAGCCACTGAGATTGTTGTAACAGAATAGACAGGAGAACAATCGCGGCGATGGCACTCATCCAGATTATAACTTGAAAGAGATGCTGCCTTTGCTCGGTTGTTCCGATGAAATAAATGCCAAGTCCTGCAACAATGGCCAGTGGGAACATGCCATTTTCGAGGATATCCGTGCAAATTTTAAGTATATCGGGAAGGGTATCAACGAGATGGGGAGCGGCAGCCTGTTCCAGTTGATAAGCGGAAACGGGATCTCCCTGGGGGATGTGTGTGATTTGTTGATGATAACTGAATAGATAAATGAAAATCATGAGGAGAAAACCGATTCCCATCCATGCGGAATCGATGAGCCAGGCGCGGATCGTCATGCCTTGCATGCGTCGCAGAACAAGGCCGAGCCATGTGCAGAGACCCACCAGGACGGCATTGGGTGGATGGAGGGTAATGCTCAGGCCGAATAGGGAGAGAATCCAGAATGGTGCTTGGGGCAGGTGACCCCAGCGTATGGCGGCTGCGAAAAGGAATCCCAATACGGAATCGAAGGTTATTCTCGGCAAAGGTTCCGCTACCAAAACCCCCCAGGTGTCATTGTAGCCCAAATTGGTCGGGATAGCGAGAAAGCAAGCCAATAGAGCGGCCCAGAAATGGTGACGCATCAACGTCATGCCAAACAGGTACCACCCCATGAGAAAAACAAAGACATGAATCCCCGTAAAGGCAACGAATACTTTTCCATAGGAGTCCAGCAACGGAGCCAGGGTGCGTAATACGGACATGTGTACCGTGTTATAAAACTGGAAATTCATTTTATCGGATAAAAGGATATCGTTTTTGAACGCATCGGGGTGGTCCATGGCGGCAGCAAAGGATGCCAGGACACTGGCGTCATGATCCAGATTGACGATATCGGGTTGTCCACTGATACGAAACAATTGGAAGGAGAGGGCGATGAGAAAAAAGATGGTCACCACCGTGGGGCCGGCCAAACGTGCGGGAAAGGTCATCTTGCGCTGGTTCATCATGTTCCTTGGAATCAAAGACCTTGTTGGGGATTTGCCAAATCTTATGAAATTGTATGTTTGTTTGACAGAAATTTCAATGAATGCTTGGGAAGGCGCAGGGTGAATTTGTTCCGGGACAAAAATATTTCTGATTCAAAGAGGTAGTGATCTGATCTGGACATTGCCGATTTTTTTTGGTATGAAAGTCTGACGTCAACATCTTGCAAGGTGGAAATCGTTGG
>PEAK01000008.1 GCA_002753515.1 Magnetococcales bacterium | reverse complement strand
GAAAAGAAAAAAAAGAGGGAAGAAAAAAGATTTCTTTATCTGATTTTTTGAAGAAGAGAAGAAGATCCCACTCGCATTTTCAAGCCGGTGGTGTTCCTACAGTTCCGGACCGGTGCTGGCAGCTTGGGCTTTTGCCAAACTTGGCATAGCAGATATCGCCCTATTCCAAAAATTGGCCAAAGAGGTTGAGCGCAACCATCATTCTTTACAACCTTTACATATAGCCAATTTGTGCTGGTCTTTCGCCACCCTGGGAATCGAACAAGACGATTTTCTTGCTATTATTTCCAGATTATCTATTAACATGATTACACAGTTCAATCCACAACAATTGACCAATTTGGCATGGACTTTTGCCCGGTTTGAGATGCGGGATGTTCTTCTGTTTTCTGCAATTCAAAATCAAACATCATGCACATTAGCTGAATTCGTTCCTGAAGGATTGTCAAAAATTGTGTGGTCCCTTGCCAAAATCAATTATTGTCATGATTCGTTTCTAGACGCAGTGTTGATCCAGGCTCATCGCCTTGTAGATATTTTCGATGGCCAATCATTGAGTACGTTGCTTTGGGCCATGGCTCAACTCAATTACCCTGGAACTGTCCCTTTGGATCCTTTGATAAATAGAATTGCAGCATTGGCAAAAACATTTTCATCTCAATCACTAGCTAATATCATATGGTCTCTGGCCATTTTACAGCCCGACTCACCCATCGATTGGTCTGATCTCTTATCGCTTGCCAATACCAGAATCGATGAGCTATCTGACGAAGGTATAACCCAGATCTATCATGCTACCTTCCTGGTTCCCGGAATACAACTGGATACTAATTTGCGGTGTCGTTGTGACCGGGTTTTTGAACAAAGGAAAAAACACAAACCACAATCAAACTCGTTTGAAGAAATGATTGCAAGACAATTTGATCGGCTAAATATCAACTATGAAACACAATTTTTCTTTGAAGGTTATTTTATTGACATTAAAATTAATTTTAATAATAGAAAATATGCCTTGGAATGTGATGGCACCCGGTTCCATTACGTCAACGAAGGTACCGACTCTCGCCGATTCGGTCATGATGTTTTAAAGGAAAAAATATTAACAAAGTCTGGATTTACAGTAATCCGGATTTCCGATAAAGATTATATAAATATTAAACAACCAGCAAAATGGTTTCGAAACCTGTTATCCAAGCATGATCACTCGATGTAAAGCCATCTTTCTTTGAAAGGAAAAGGGTAACGAATCAAGGCTTGTTGCATTGCTTGTCAACGCACAAACCTGATTGAACCCATGCGGAATAAGGTAATGGTCCCGGGGGCAAGGGAGATGCTTGTGGGCTATGATCTGATCGCTCACGTAGCCGCACAGTTCAACCCATTTTTCAAGTTCATCCATGCGACAGGATCGAAGCGATCCTTTGGCGTGACACGCCTTCCCTGTGGGCAACACGCTGCATGGCCCCCTTTGGATTTTTGTCGCGTTCCTCCTGATACCAGTGTGTCAAACGAATCTTTCGATGCCGGGCTGTTTCCTTTGCCCGGTCTTTTTTCTCGGCGTGGAACAGTTCATCCAATAGTTTGATATTTTTCTGGTATTCCCAAGTTCCCGGGACAAGGGATTCCAATTCATCCCCCAATGCAACAATCCGTTTCCTTCTTTCGAGCTTATCCCTGGCCCACCTGAAAACATCCGAGAAGTCATGCCCTTTTTCGCGCAGGAATACCAACAGGAGGGGGGGATAGGTCATGCCCATTCTCAATGCCATATCCATGAAACTGTCACATCGGGCCGTCCATTCCAAAAAAGAACCCAGCGTGACGTACCGATCACCATGGATAACGTCCTGCCGCACATCCCGCCACTCGGAGGAAGGAAGACGTTCCCCCCGTTGGAATTGGCCGTCATCATCCACAACGGGGTGGCCATCCTCTCCATGGACAGGTGCGAAGTGATCCAGTTGTGCATGGGCAATCATACCCAATACATCCAAAATAATGTGCCTGTTGTTGATCTTGGCGCCCTCTGACGATGGATCCCCCCCCAACGATAAGAGGATCGCGTCACGTACAGGGATCATTTCGTATTCCAGCCAATGTGCATAATCAACAGCCATGCTTCCCATCTCCTTTCATTTCGATTGCCAAACTTTCAATCCCCTCCCCCACGGAACTTGACGCAATGGATATTGCATGGTCCCCGTCCGATACTGGTTGTCGTTCATTCCCATCGCTTCATCATGATCCATCACCCGGGTTGACAATAACCCAGCGGTGTGTCATGCACTTAATCCATATACTTTATTCCAAATAGTTTCAAGGAATTTTTTTTGGCCCGTACCCGCTGAGCATTCTGCAAGGAGTACAGCAACTCAAAACACTGAAACAAAGCCTTTTGTCCCCTGTCCAAGGCCAGTTCTCCATGATCACAGAATTCACTGTTTTCTCAGTTCCAGTGCATTCTTTGATTGGTGGCATGCGACTTGATTACGTCCGGAATTCTTTGCCCGGTAAAGTGCATTATCAGCCATATCGAACAATTGGACAGCGTTTTTGAGATCCGACTGAAATTCTGCGAGACCAATGCTGATTGTCAAACGGAAGTCGGGGAGTTTTTTACTCAACGTTTTACCCAGATTCTCAACGCGAAGACGCATCCGTTCGCAGCAGCGACAGGCGGCTTGTAACCCGGTTCGTTTCAGGATAATCACGAATTCCTCACCACCATAACGACCTAATATGCTTCCCGCTCGAAGGGATGTCTTAAGGACCCTTGCCACCAACCGCAATACGCGATCCCCTTGCAGATGGCCAAATTTATCGTTAATTTTTTTAAAGAAATCGATATCAACAACCGCAATGCAAAAATCTTCTCCTCTCTGCGACGCCTGTCTGAAGGCCAGTGAAAAAGATTCATCCAAAGCGGCTCGGCTCAGAACGCCAGTCAGTTTATCCTGATTCGCCCTCCGTTTCGCTGATGCATATAAGGAAGCATTGTCCAAGGCCATGGCCATTTCATGGAATAATAGATTAAGTGGAGCATACATTTCAGGGTCATCCATGTCCTCTTGTGTTTTGTCCACGAGACAGACCAACCCGTGAATGTTGCCCGCACCAACAATGGGTATCATGATGGTCCAATGGGCATTCAACAGATTCAGAATTTCTCGTTCAGCGGGTGTTACCCCCTGAATCCTGACACCTTTCCTGGACCGGAGACATGCAAGGATATTGCTATCATTTTCATCAACCCGTACTACCTTCCCTAAACATGATGAATCAAAAGGGGTGGCCCCGGGATATTCACAAACAGCGATGGAACGTGATTCCTGATTAAATCCGAAGACCATGATATCCTTAAGGCCAAGATTCTCACGAACTGTCCGGAGAGTATTCTTGAAGATCAAATTTCTTTCAAGACTTTGATGAGGTGTCATCAAAATTTTAGCATGCTTGGAGTAAATTTCGTTTGCTTTCTCCAAATAATTATTATGTTTCCTCATGAGGTAGAGATAACGTGTTCGCAATCGGCCCAATTCAACATTCACATGGAATAATTTTTCCTTTACCATATTATCGCTCGGCATTGGGATGCCATAAATATCAAAATTCCTTTGCAAATGAGGTTCAATCATTTTAAAAAGACGAGAAATTCCCAGTCGTTTCAGGCTGATAATTCTCCTGGTTTGTGGTGGGAGCACTGGCGTACTCACCCCTTTGAACGAACCGAATCCAAGAGACCAGGCAACAAAATCTGACAGCTGTAGCAGTGCTGTCAGACGCGCCCCTTCCAAGCCGAGAGTTTTTTCATCATAATCCTGATGGTGATGCTTCACACTGACAACCAACTGATTTGAGAAGCCACATTTTTCAAGGAAATTGGCTCCAAATTCATCATGTCCTGTGCCAAAAAGTGAACGTTCCTGTTCGGCAAAAGAAATTTCTGTATCTTGTGCAGATGACAGGAACTCGTTGTACTCCTCAGTGCCAGAAGAAATGAGGTACAATTGACCCACATCATGAAAAAGGCCGGCGAACCACGCCTCATCTTCCAATCGGAAATGTATTATTCGTGCGAGATTACGTGCAATAGTCGCAACGGACACGCAATGTTGCCAAAAATGACTGGAATCGAAACCTTCAATCTGGAAACGTTGGATAACAAGATTGGAAAACATGTATTCGACCGCGATATTTCGAAGATTGATCACACCGATTTTTTCTAGGGCATGAATCAATGTATCCGTTGAAATATCAATATTCGTAATCCGTTGTTTGGCCAATTCCCATATTCCATCAGCGATCTTTTCTTCGTAGGTGAGTACGGATATCAGAGAACTCGCTGATGCATACTGATCGGGAGCAATTGTAAAAATCTGGAATATCTTGGCTGAAAATTCATTCAATATATCTTGACAAGCGCTTGACGACAAGCATTTATCTTGTTGAATGGGATTTCGTGAATTCATGTTCTCGTTCATGTCCCATCTCCTTATTGTAAAGAGACAGTGATGGTTTTCTGAGCCATGAATCAATATTATTTTAATTCGACTGACGGCAAAATTATTTGTGCCAATGAGCGTCACTTATAAATAACATATTCCGACCCGGAATTGTGTAGTGTGTAATAAATGATATGGGTGGAAATAAGGGGGATGGTCTGATACATATTATCGCTTGCTGGCAGCGGATATTGGCAACATGTATTGTTAAATTGATATCCGCAACAAACATACCATGCGGCATTAATGGTGCAAACTATTGAACTATATAGAAATATATTGGGTACGGCAATGGTCGGACACAACGGATTGTAAAATATAGTGTCATTTGTATAAAAATTTTTCAAGACGTTCGAAGTGTCAAGATTAATTAACCAGATGCGCTTAACGGGATTCCGCACGGAAGAAATCGGGGGAGGGGCGAAAGGGGGCTGATCCCTTTGGTCACAATACAGTCACGAAACGGGTCCGCTGTTTTGCGAACATACGGATCATCAATGGTTCATGCTGGGGTTCATACTGGCGGAGAAGCAGGGATTCGAACCCTGGGTGGAGTTACCCCCACAACGGTTTTCGAGACCGTCCCGTTCAACCGCTCCGGCACTTCTCCGTTAGAATGTCGAAGGCTTGGGTTGCAACACCCACCCGCCTTCGTAAAAGCCCATCCGTACCTTTGGACAGGCTGTGGAACCTTAGCGCAAATACGCACCACACACAAGAACGTGCAAGAGAGGTGACAAAAAAATGCGTTCCCCTGGTTCAAAGCGTTAAAAAACCTGGAAGGTTGCGGTAAGAAATGCGGTATTATGGCGGGAAGAACGGAACCAGAAGGAGCCGGGAGCGTTTTTTTCCACCCCGCTCTTGGAACGCTGCCAAACATATCATTACATCAACCAGCGAGAAAACGGATTGACACCATGAGACCCAAACCCATGACACTCGTGATCCTGGATGGCTGGGGTATACGGGATACCCGGGAAAACAACGCCATCCAACTGGCAAACACGCCCCACTATGACCAATGGTTGCGGGAATGTCCCCACGCGCAAGTGGAAACCTGCGCCGAACATGTCGGCCTCCCTGACGGGCAGATGGGCAATTCCGAGGTGGGACACACCAACCTTGGGGCTGGGCGTATCGTCTACCAGGATTTCACCCGCATCAACTTGGCGGTGCGCAATCGGACCATGCAAAGCAATGCCGCCCTGGTTTCCGTCATCAACAAAGCCAAAAAAGCGGGTGGCGCCGTCCACCTGATGGGTCTGCTCTCACCCGGTGGCGTCCACTCGCATACCGATCATTTTTTGGCAGTCGTCGAAGCGGCACACCAACTGGGTATGGAAAAGATCTACATCCACGGTTTTCTCGATGGCCGCGATACCCCACCCCGTTCGGCTATCGAATATATACAAGATTTTGAAAAAGGCCTGCAAAAAATAGGCGCCGGACGTATCGCCAGCCTGTCGGGACGCTATTGGATCATGGATCGTGACAAACGCTGGGAACGGGTGGTCAAAGCCTACGACATGCTCACTCAGGGCACCGGCCACACGGCCAAATCAGCGGTCGAAGGGGTCCAGAGCGCCTACGCACGCGACGAAAATGACGAATTCGTCCTGCCAACTGTCATCGATTCGGGAGATGGTCGCAATACCCGCGTGCAAGACGGCGATGCCATCCTGATGATGAATTTTCGCGCCGATCGGGTACGGGAAATCTCTCATGCCTTTCTCGATCCCAAACAGGGCGATGGCGCTTTCACCGGCTTTGAACGCAAAGTATTGCCGCAATTGTCGGGCTATTTCACCCTGACCCAGTATGAGGAAGGTCTGAAAGGCGTGGATATCGGCTTTCCACCGGAAGCCTTGACGCGCATTCTCGGTGAAGAGATATCCAAGGCCGGCATGAAGCAATTGCGCGCCGCCGAAACGGAAAAATATGCCCATGTCACCTATTTCTTCAACGGTGGCGAAGAGAAGGAATTCCCTGGCGAAGATCGCCTGTTGATTCCGTCACCCAAAGTGGCCACGTACGACCTGAAACCGGAAATGTCGGCAGTGGAACTGACGGACGCCGTGGTACAACGCATCGAAAGCGGTCAGTACGACCTGATCATTCTCAACTACGCCAATCCGGATATGGTTGGCCACACCGGGATCATGCCGGCGGCCCTGAAAGCCATCGAAACCGTGGACCAATGCTTGGGACGGGTCGCTGCCGCAGTTAAAAAAATGGGTGGCGAAATGCTGATCACTGCGGATCATGGCAATGCCGATTGCATGTTGGAAGAGGCCACGGGTCAACCCCACACGGCCCACACCAACAACCCAGCACCCTTTATCTTCCTGGGACGCCCCGGCGTTACCATGACCAATGGTGCCCTGTGCGATGTGGCACCAACCATCCTGTCGCTGATGAACCTACCACAACCCAAGGAAATGACAGGAAAGTCCCTTGTCAGGTTCTCTTAGAACCGGGTTTGCGGTACCGATGCCATGCCAGTCGAAGCCAACCCGACCCTGGTTGGTGTTGTGCTTCGGCATGGCGGTTTTGGCAACGAGCTGGGTTTGCGATCGGTCGTGGGCCGCCCCGGGCGGACAGGTGCGGAAAAACCGCGCCAATCTCAATCAAACCCTGAAAAATCTGGAAACCGAAACTAAAAAATTGCAGGTCCAGGAAGGTTTGGAGCAAGGGTTGCTCGCGGAACTGGAACTCCTGGATCAACAATTGAACGACCTGATGCGGCGCCGGGACGAACAAACCGCCCAGTTGCAAAAAGCCCGGGAGGAACTGCCCGAATTGGCCGGGCGGATTGAAGACGATCAAAAACAAATCGCCAAGATTCGCGGCAACTTGGCGGCTCACGTCCGATTCATGTTCGGTTTGGGCGAACAGGGTGTCTTGAAAATCATCTTCTCCCAGGAGAGCGCCGCCGGTGTTCGCCAGGGCATCCTGTACTATGGCCGGTTGCTCCAGGCCAGAAATGCACAGCTTCGGCAATACGCCGACCTGATCGCCAAACGACAACAAACAACGGAACAACATCGTGCTTTGCTCGCACAAGCCCAGGGTCTCACCGAAGCCTTGGCGGCGGAATGGGTCCAGTTGGAGCAAAAAAGATCAGAACGCGGCAAACTGCTGGTCAGCGTTCGGGATAAAAAAAATCTGGTTCAACAAAAAATTGATGAACTAAATCGGGCGCGGGGTGTGTTGACAACTTTTGTAGACAAATTGCACCATGCCCTGGGTGCCTTGCCAGCCAACGAAAACGAAACAACCAGTGCCTCACCCGGGAGTCCCCCGGCACCGGACATTCAAACGCCGACCGGGTTAGAGATTGAGCATATCACTCAAAAAAAAGGACATCTGCATCCCCCCGTCAAAGCCCATGCCGGACACAATCATCCCCCGGGACTGTTTTATCCGGTAGACAACGAAACCGCCGTCAAAGCCATTTATCGTGGACAGGTGGTCTACGCCGACTGGTTTCGCGGATATGGTTTACTGGTCATCTTGAACCACGGGGATCACATTTACTCCCTCTACGGGTATAACCAAAAATTGCTGGTTGCTCCCGGGGATTGGGTGGAAAACCAGGAAACCATCGCCACCTCGGGAAACACCGGTTCCCTGGAAGGGGTTTCGGGGGTCTATTTTGAGATCAGGGACAAGGGACAGGCGGTCAATCCGCATCATTGGCTCGGATCTTGAAGGTCACGCGGCCATGTCATGGCAGCGGATCTTCCTTGAATACTTTTGAATACTAGCTCATTATTCAAACTTTTGATAACGTGTCGGCTATTCACCGTGTTCGTGAAGCGGGCATCCTGTTCGATAACAGCCTATGTGCGGAAAAGTTCCATGAAAGGTTTATTTCGGGTTCCAAAACCTTATTTATTTCTGGCGTTGACTTTAGCCGTGCTGCTGGGGCTGAACCTGATCAGCAGCAGTGTGCAAGCCGTCAGTCAAGTAACCTACGAAAAACTGAGAGTATTTTCTGAAGTGTTTCGTCTGATCAAACAAAACTACGTCGAAGACGTGGATGAAAAGACCGTCCTGTACGGTGCCATCCAGGGGATGCTGAAATCCCTGGACCCGCACTCCTCATTCCTGACACCGGAAAATTTCAAGGAAATGCGCGTCGATACCAAGGGGGAATTCGGCGGTCTGGGCATTGAGATCACCCATGCCGAACGCGGCATCCGCGTGGTTTCCCCCATCGAAGACACCCCCGCCTTTGAAGTGGGAATGAAGGCCGGCGATCTGATCATCAAAATCGATGACGAAAGCACCGAGGACATGGAGTTGATGGATGCGGTGAAGAAAATGCGGGGCAAACCCGGCACCGCCATTTCCCTGACCGTCGTGCGCCAAGGGGAAACCAAACCCCTGACGTTCAAGATCACCCGGGCCATCATTAAAATTCGCAGTGTCAAATGGCGCCTGGAAGGGGATAAAATCGGCTATGTGCGCGTCATCCAATTCAACGAACAAACCTATCCCTTGCTCCAGGAAGCCTTGACCGATCTGGCCAAAAACGCCGGGGGCAAACTGAAAGGATTGGTCCTGGACCTGCGTAACGATCCGGGTGGACTGTTGGATCAGGCGGTGCAGGTGGCGGACGCCTTCCTGGATAAAGGGCTGATCGTCTACACCAAAGGGCGCATCGAAGGGAAAGATATGTCCTTTGAATCCCAGGAAGGGGATCTCCTGGCCAATGCCCCCATGGTGGTCCTGATCAACGCCGGTTCGGCATCGGCATCGGAAATCGTCGCAGGCGCCCTGCAGGACCATCATCGGGCCGTGGTCATGGGAACCCGCTCCTTTGGCAAAGGTTCGGTACAAACCATTATCCCCCTGTCGGATGGTTCGGGACTGCGCCTGACCACGGCCAAATATTATACCCCCAGTGGACGCTCCATTCAGGCCAAAGGGATCGAGCCGGACATCGTGGTGGAAGATTTGGATATCGGTGGCGTGCGCAACAAAACACCTCGTACCACGGAAGCCGATTTGCGCGGTCATCTGGAAGATGGGGATGGCGGCAAGAAAACCACTCCTAAGAAGAAAAAGGAAACAACCACCAAGGAAACAACCACCAAGGAAACAACATCACCCACTGCCGATCCCGCCAAGCCCGAGGGCAGCGAAGAAGAAGCGGAACTCAACAAGGATCGCGTAACCGGTCGCAGCAAGGAAGATTACCAATTGCAACGGGCCCTGGACTTGCTGCGCGGGTTCCAGGTATTGAAAAGTCATTTGACCGGGGATGCGGCAAACAGTCTGGCCCGCAAATAAGGGGTTACGAGCTTGCGTCACCCTGGAGGGAAGCGAGAGTCCGTTTCGCACACATGGTTGGGTGCGTTGTGGCTGGTGATACCGCTGCTGGTACTCGTCGCGGGTGGGGCTGCCTGGTGGTTTTTGGGGGACGAGGCGGGATTTAACCAGCCTGTCGGTAAGAAACCGCCGCTCCCCCCACCGTCACCCCCCCGGGCGGAGCAGGGTGTCAAACCCGTGGAACATACCGCCCGTATCCCTGAACCGGACTTGTTTCCCAAGGATGATGTCATAGAAGGGGACACCGGTTTCACCAACCTTCATCACACTCCGGCACTCTCGCCACCCGGGGAGGTACCCCTGGTACCCCCTGCGAGTGGTGGGATCACCACACCGGGTTCCGCTGCCGCTGTTGCACCGACCGAATCAGAATCATTCACGAAAGCAGAAACATTCATCCAAATCCCACCCATCACCATTGCCCCGTCGCCGCCCTTGGACCCGGGCAGGCGGGAGGTGGGAAAAAGGGAAGCGACTACGACAACGCATCCCGATCCCGCATTGCGCCCCACCGCCCGTTTACAACCTGAAATCCATCCACCGGAACCCGCCAAGGCACCGGAACCCGTCCGATTGCAGCCCGGGGTCCATGCGCCGGAACCTGTCAAGGCACCAACACCGATGGTGCCCAGCGTTGGCGAAAACCTCCCCTACGAAGAAGAGTTGTCCCACGCCGATGATCGCATCAAGGAAATTGAAACCAATCAGTCGGTCAAGCCATCCCCCTTGATCCACACCGGCGGCAGCATCATTGCGATGGTCATCGATGATTTGGGGTTCAACAAACCGTTGTCCAAGGCCATCGCCCTGTTGCCTTATGATATTACGCTGGCGGTGCTGCCCGGTGGCGGATTTTCCAAAGAGGTGGCGCAATTGGCGGAGACTCAGGGCAAGGAATTGATCCTCCATCAACCGATGCAACCCATTGGCTACCCGGGTATCAAACCGGGACCGGGTGCCTTGTTCACAGGCATGTCCGAGTCACAAATCGATGAAATTTTGGCAAACAATTTTCGGGAATTCCCCCAAGCCAAAGGGTTGAACAACCACATGGGATCGCTGTTAACCGATGATACCCAGGCCATGGATGCGGTGATGCGCTATCTGAAACCAAGGGGATTGTTCTTCCTCGACAGCCGGACTTCCAACCGTTCCGTTGGCTACAGTCGGGCCAGGGCCCTGGGCATACCGGCAACGCAACGCGATGTGTTTATCGACAACGCCCCCAACAAAGTCGCCACCCTGAAAAAATTGGCGGAACTGGTGACAATAGCCAAACAGTTTGGTCAAGCGGTTGGAATTGGCCATCCCTATCAGTCCACACTGGAAGCGTTGCGGGAATGGTTGCCGACGCTCAAAGGTCACAATATTGAGGTGGCACGTCTTTCGCATATTTTGTTCACGTCTCAGGTGAAAAAAGAGGGCACACCGGTAAAACAGGCTCGGACCGTTAAAGAACTCCCGGATAAAGAAAAGGCCAAACCAACCGGACAGACCCAAGCCAAAAAAGAACCGAAGCCGGTCAAACATACCGATGCCAACAAAAGCAAACCGGCTCAGGATTCAAAACCAACCACGGATACGGATGATGCCGTACAGCAGCAAAAAACCGAACCAACCCCCAAGGTGTCTATCGTAGCCGATTGACGGTGCTGTACAGCCCAAGGTCGTGCCAGATGTCTACCGCCGCGCTCATTGAAACCATTTATGATCTCCTTCGGCAAAAGGTTCCCGACCCGGCACGGGTGTTGGGTCTTGTGGAACAGACGCTGGCCACCGGGGTGTGTCACGAAGAGCGCCGCCGGGGTCGGGAGCTTGTCGAAGGATTATTGGACTTGCTGGAGAAGTGGCAAGGTGCAAACCCGGCCTGTCATGCGGCTATCGCCGAGTGCCGTCAACTCGCTAGGCATAACCGGGATCCCGATCAGTTCGCCCATGCGGCCCAACCACTGTTTGGTCACGTAACCCCCCTCAAGGGGGATACGCAAACCGCCAAACCGGCACCCGAGCTGGCGGGACGGCTTCTGCAAGCCTTGCAACTGCTGAAGAACGACCGACCGGACATTGCCACCATGCTGCAATCCCTTCCAGCACGGGAACCCTCGCTGGAGCAACTGGCTCATGCCCTGGATTCCCTGGTCCTCGGGCCCATGAAACCCGTGGTCCGGAAGGACGATGACCGGCTCTGGGACAATGTTTGGCGGCGCCTGCAACAGGGCATGGAAGAGATCACGGCTGCTTCGACGCCAACCCGGGAAACCCACGCTTTGTATCAGAAAAAAGAGACCGCGGACCAATCGGGAGATCGGGCATCCCGCATCGAGGATGTTCTGCACCAAGCCCAGGATTGGATGCGCGACATGGCCCGCATCGGTCAGCAACTCGACGATACCCGCGCCAAGGGGATGCGACTGAAACAACGGATCGATGAATTGGAAGGTGCCATTGTGCAAAGCCAGTCGGCGCATTTTATCGATCCCAATACCGGCCTTTCGGACCATTCGGGATTTGCCGTACACCTCAATCGACTCCTGGATCGAGCCAGCCACCTGGGCGAAGCCTTTTCCCTGGGAGTCATTCGCATTGGCCACTATGACACCCTCGCCACCACCCTGCCCCTGGATCGGGTCGATCACCTGATACGCTCTTTGGCTGATGCCATACGCCCCCATTTGGCCACAACCGACTTCATCGCCCGGATCGCCCCGGATCGTCTGGGCCTGCTGTTCCCAAAAACGGCATTGGACCGTTGTTCGGCGGTCATCAACACCTTGGACCACCAGTTGGCGGAAACGGTGTTACCCCTGAATCCCGAAATACAACAACTCAAGCTGGTTACCGGAAGCATGGCTGCCGAACCGGGTATGACGGTCAAGGAAATCTTGACCCGGGTGTCCCATCTGGCGGAATCCATCGGCAAGGCCCCCGTGGCGGAAGAACCGAAACAATGGCACCAGCCCGTGGAACTGGACAGCCATGAGGAGATCACCCTTGATTGACACCGCCGAAAACATGGAAAAATTACGGCGGCTGCTGTTGACGACGCCCGTACCCTTTCACGATGCCCTGGCCGTTGCCAAGGAAATGATGCTCCATGGCGTCAACGACCGGGAAGTCTGGTATTTTCAATCCGCCGCCACCTTGCTGCTGGATCGAGTCGTGCGTCCGCTACTCCAGGGCAGCGTGGAACAGGATTCCAATCTGAAAAGATTGATCAGCAAAATTCGGCGCAATCCCGGATTTGACCCTCGGGAAGCCCTGGATGAGATTGCCAAAATGGCAGCCTCTCCCTCGGGTACGGCACCCACCGCCACCCGCGAACTGGCCGAGCGGCTGATGGAGCGCCTGAATCGCATTCCGGAATTCCAGACCGCCGTCACAACGGGGGAACGCACGGAAACTGCCGGTTGGTCTCGAATCCTGGCAATGGTCGATTCCTGCATCCAGGAACAGGGACGCGAACAACGACGCCAGGAGCGGGAATGGCAACGACGCCGGGGGGAATTGCTGCGGCTGGGCGACATTGTCATGCAGGCCGCCGAACGCATGCACCACCCGACCGAAGGTTTGCAAAAAGTTCTTTCTTTACTCAGTAGCAAAGAACCTTTGAACGTTGTCTTGCCGACATTTGTTGAAAATTTTTTGTTGGAAGCCCGGGCGTTAAAAAAGGCCGCACGGCTTGCCAAAGAGAATATCCTCAAGGCGGACGAGGCCATTCACCAGCTTAACGGGCTGTTCCGCCAAGCGGACATTCAGTTGCAGGAATCGCGGGATCAGGAATTGTTCGACCAATTCACCGGACTTGGCAACCGCTTCGCCCTGACCGAGCATAGAAAACGCTACCTCAAGGAAAACCGCCAGGCCCTGCTGTTCGTGTTTTTTGATGAAGATCCCAACGCCATGCCGAAACTGGCCCGGAGTGAGGTGTATCGCGTGTTGGGATTTGTTGGGCGACATATCCAAAAATCACACCTCGGCCTCTCCTTCCACATCGGGGATGCAACCATTGCCGTCCTCATCGCCGAGGCGTACATCGATAAAGAAGTCGCGCAACTCGTCAAAGATCGCATTTTGGACCGATTGCAAGCTACCAAAGGTTTTCCCACCCATGTGCGCTTTGGTATCGCTACAATCCAGGTGACTGCTACGACTGGTAGCGATGAAAACGCCCTGCTGGATAAAGGAAAACACTGGGCGCGCAACTCCGCCTTGAAGGGGGGACAACCGTTAAAAATGGTTATGGAACAAGGATAACCGTTGCTCAATCATGAAAATGCCAGTGATCTCACGATTTGGAAGATTATCACATTCCTGCTCCCCCGTTGCCGGGAGATGTGACGCAGCATGAACGCCCATGACCTTGGCTACACCAAACTTTTCTCGCACGCCAGGATGATCCAGGATCTTCTGGTTGGCTTCGTTCACGAAGAGTGGGTGGCGGGACTGGATTTTTCCACTCTGGAAAAGGTGAACACGGTCTTCGTGACCGACGATTTTCGCAAGCGGATAGACGATCTGGTATGGAAAATCCGCTGGCAAGGGACAGACCGCTGGCTTTTCATCTACGCGATCCTTGAACCACAATCCACGGTGGATGACATCATGGCAGTGCGTCATACCCTGTATGCCATGCTGCTCTATCAGGATTTGCGTCAATCCGGAATGATCCCAAAATATAAAAAACTTCCTCCAATTATCCCGATAGTCCTGTATAATGGCAACAGCCGATGGACGGCATCGATGGATATTGCCGACTTGATTGAAGAGTCACCCCCTGGCCTTGAAGCCTACCGACCGCATATGCGTTACTTGCTGGTGGATGAGCATCGGTTCCAGGAAGGTGATCTGAACGCGATGCAGAATGTGGTCGCGGCGTTATTCCGATTGGAGAAAAGCCGCCAAATTGCGGATGTGCGGCAGGTCATTCAAGAATTGGCCTCCTGGTTGAATGGTCCAGAACAGCAGGAATTGCGTCGCGCTTTTGCCAACTGGGTGAGCCGGATCCTGTTGCCAAGACTGTCAAAGAAAAAAAATGCCGCCCTGGATGCCATTCCGGAGATGAATAACCTTGAGGAGGTACATACCATGCTTGCGGAGACTGCGGAAAGATGGACCAGGGAGTGGAGGCAGGAAGGACGCCAGGAAGAAGCTGCCACCATGCTCCTCAGGCAAATGCGCCGTAAATTCGGCCAAGTTCCCGATGAAATAATCGAAAAAGTCAATTCTGCGAATCTGGAACAGATTGAATTATGGGGTGACAATTTCGTCTTCGCCGATTCTCTGGATGACGTTTTTGTATCCTGACCGCATTGGTGCAGGGTTGTTCACTGCTACCCGCCCAAATGGACCTGTGGTCATCGTATGCGTTCCGCCGCACACTTTCATGAACAAGCCCCAACCTTTCAAGTTGTGTAACGAACCAATATCGTGTTCCAATTTTGATCTTTCAAGGAGAAAACAATGAAACGCTTGCTAGCCATCGGTCGTAACGTGGTCATTAGCTTGGCATTGGTGGCCCCGGGGGTCATCATCAGTGGTTGCGAATCCAAGGCCCAGAGCGGTGCCGGTTTGGGGGCTTTGGGTGGCGGTTTAATCGGCAGCCTTGCGGGTCCATCGAAGAACCGGAAGGAAAATGCCCTCATCGGGGCTGCGGTGGGTGGTTTGTTGGGCTATGCGGTCGGCAATGAAATGGACAAGGCGGACCGGGCCAAAATTTCGGACACCTTGGAGAAAGGACGCTCCAATCAGGTCAGTCAGTGGACCAATCCCGATACCGGTCGTACCTACGCGGTGACACCGATGGCGGCAAAAACTGTCAATGGCCGCAATTGTCGTGACGTGGAAATCGATGCCGTTGTGGACGGCAAACATGATCGGGCCACCCATACGGCCTGTCGCAATGCCGACGGTACCTGGGAGATGTGAATAAGCCCTTCGGAACAAAACACCAGGGCTGGACTTTGATTCAAGTTTGGTCCTGGTGTTCTTTTTTCACCTACTCCTGCAACAACACACCCACTCGCGCCAACACCTCGGACCATTCTTCACCCTTCTGTCTCCGAATCAGACGTAGCGTTGGGTACCATGGGGAGTCCTCCCGATCCCGCAACCAGCGCCAATCGTTGTTTTCGGGAAGCATGACCCACCCCGGCTTCGCCAATGCCCCGGCCAGATGGACAACCGAGGTATCCACACCAATCACCAGGTCCAACTGGTTCAAAAGTGCCGCCGTATCGGCAAAATCCGTCACCCCTTCCATAAAATCATAAAAGTTCCCCTTTTGTGTCAAGATTATCTTCTCATCGGCGCGGATGTCCTTTTGCAAATTGATGAAGCTCACACCCTCGATCCGACACAGATGGGCCATGATCCCGGCATCGATGGAACGATTGTGATCGTTGGCATGCTGGGGATTGCCGCGCCAAACCAAGCCAACCTTGATACCCGGCAATGTTTCCAACCTGGTTGCACACAACGCATCCGAACGGACAAAAAGATAGGGAACCAGGTTGGGTATGCAATCCAGGGTGGTCCCCAGCAATCCGGGCAAACTCATGAGCGGTGCCTGGCAATCGCATGGTGGCAACAGGTCCGTTCGGGAAGCCACATGGTCCACGTGGGGAATCGTCTGAAACAATCGTTCCAGATCGGGGGGGCAAAACACCACGACTTTGCCCATTCTTTCTCTAGCCATTGAAACATAACGAATCATTTGGATGGCATCTCCAAAACCTTGCTCTGTATGGAGCAAAATCGTTTTATCATGAATCGCAGTACCATCCCAGGGTGCTTGCGTAAAAGAATGGGGCGCAAAACGTTCCGTTTGCCAGCGCCATTCGTATTCCCGCCAACCTTCGGCATACGCACCGGTCACGAGCAAGGTCAGGCTTTTGTTGTAATGGGCTTGCGCCAGTTGCGGATTGTGCTTCAAGGCTGCTGCAAACCATTGCAGTGCCATAGCGAACTCCCCACGCTTGTGCGCCACGATTCCGAGACCCGTCAACGCCTCGGGATAATCGGCTTTCCGCTTCAAGGCTTCTTGATATGCCGACTCCGCTTCCGTAAATCGATCCAGTTCGTGCAACACATGACCCAGATTCAACCAGGCATCGGGAATTTCGGGGGTGGTGGCAACGCATTGTTGGTAGATTTCCAGGGCCGCGTCCATGTGTCCCAAATGGTGCATAACCGTTCCCAGATTGATGCGGAGGAGCGGTTCCCCGGGAGCCAGTCGCAGGGCATGGGTGAAATGATCGCGGGCTTCGGGCCATCGGCCCAGTTTCAAGGCGGCACTCCCCAGATTGGCCAACGCTTCCAGGGAGGTGCGACGAATTTTTAGCGCCTTGCGGTAGCAATCATAGGCCTCGGTGAAGCGACCGCCATTCATCCAGCAATTGCCCAAATGAAAATGGGCGTCAAAACAGAGGGGCTGCAATCGGAGCGCCTGGATAAAACATTCCCGGGCTTCTTGCCAGGCACCTTGTTGCTGCAACAGCAAACCGTGTTGGATCCATTGTTGCGCGGATGCCATTTGCCGATCACGTAATACCTGGTGACTGATTGAATTCATGTCAACAAACCTCACCATCAAGTCCGGGAAAACCATTTTGCCGCAACGCCTCATACAGGACAATCCCCACACTCAACGCCAGATTCAGGCTGCGACATCCCGGCTGCATGGGAATGCGCAACACTCTGGAAGCGTGACTCTGCAGAATGGCCTCTGGCAAACCACTCCCCTCGGAACCAAAAAGCAAATGATCGCCCGGCTGAAATGACCATTGGTCATAGGGGAGCGTCCCCTTCGTCGAAATAGCCAGGGATCGTTGGACATCGGGATAACGGGTCCGATACTCCTGCCAATCCCGCCAGCGCATAACCTGAGCCAGGTCGCGATAATCCATGCCCGCCCGACGCAACCCCGGGGCATCCAATCGAAAGCCCAAGGGTCCGATCAAATGCAAAGGGCAGCCCGTGGCGGCGCACAAACGGATGATGGTTCCGGTATTGGGTGGGATTTCTGGCTGGTAGAGTACGATATGCATGCTTTCTTCCTTCATTTTTATCCCGCGCACTCGCAAAATGTAAAAAAATGCCGTTTTGTGGCCCAGATTTTTAGCAACGGGTTGACAAAATGGGCAATGGGCGGGAACATGAGGCTTTGAAAAATGTGTTGGCCCGGGGCATCGAACGCCTGACCCCCCGATAACGACCCCGTGGCACCTGTTCAACCCCTTCACGAATACCCCTTGGAGGTCGAAATTGTCCATGGCTATCGAGGTAGAAGAAAACCGGCGGGATTTCCTCATCCTGGCCACAAGCGCCTTCGGGGTGGCGGGCGTCGCTGCCGCCGCTTGGCCGTTCATCCGCTCCTGGAGCCCATCGGCGGACGTCCTGGCCCAAGCCACCTCCGAAGTCGACATCAGCCCCTTGCAACCCGGGCAGATGATCACCGTTCCCTGGCAAGGAAAACCCGTGTTCGTCCTGCGCCGTACCCCGGAAATGATCGCTTCGGCACAAAAGGGTGACTCCGAATCCCTTCCCGACCCCGCAAAAGATGCCGACCGGGTCAAACGACCCGAACTCCTCGTCCTCCTGGCGGTCTGCACCCACCTGGGGTGCGTCCCTCAACCCATCGGCACCGGTGATTATGGCGGCTTCCTCTGCCCCTGCCACGGGTCGCACTATGACACCTCGGGCCGTATTCGCAAGGGACCGGCACCAAGAAACCTTGAAGTGCCCCACTACGATTTCAAGGACGCAAATACCTTGGTTATTGGCAAGGCTTTGGCCTGATTTTCAACCTTGGCGTCCTGCCAGACTTTAGTAGGAGTTTTCAACGTGTCAACAATCATGGAATGGATAGACAAACGTCTACCCGTAACCGAACTGATCAAAAGTCAGGCCACCGAATACCCCACCCCAAAAAATTTGAATTATTGGTGGAACTTCGGCTCGCTGGCACTCACGGTCCTCATCATCATGATCGCCACCGGCCTGTTTCTCGCCATGCATTACAAACCCGATGCGACGCTCGCCTTCAAGTCGGTTGAACACATCATGCGGGATGTCAATTTTGGCTGGCTGTTGCGCTACATGCACGCCAACGGTGCCACCTTTTTCTTCATCTTCGTCTACATCCACATCCTCCGCGGCATGTACTACGGCTCCTATCGCGCCCCGCGGGAAATCCTCTGGTGGATCGGCATCGTCATCTTCTTCATGCTCATGGGGACCGCTTTCATGGGTTACGTCCTCCCCTGGGGGCAAATGTCCTATTGGGGTGCCGCCGTCATCACCAACCTGATGAGCGCCATCCCGGTCGTCGGCAGCGATCTGGTCACCTGGATCTGGGGCGGGTTCTCGGTTGCCGATCCCACCCTCAACCGCTTCTTCGTCCTGCATTTCCTCCTGCCGCTGCTGGTCTTTGGCGTGGTCTTCGTCCACTTGTGGGCCTTGCATGCCGTCCACTCCAACAATCCCGTCGGCATCGATGCCCACGACGACAAGGATAATCTGCCGTTCCATCCCTACTACACCATTAAAGACCTCTACGGCGTTGGCGTGTTCCTGATCTTCTATTGCTACTTTGTCTTCTTCGCCCCCAATGCCTTTTTGGAGGCCGACAATTACATCCCCGCCAACCCCATGCAAACACCGGCACACATCGTCCCGGAGTGGTATTTCCTCCCCTTCTACGCCATCCTGCGTTCCATTGACTTTCTGGGATCGTTCAGCAAATTGGCCGGGGTTGTCGCCATGGTGCTTTCCATCGCCATCCTCTTCATCCTCCCCTTCCTGGATCGCTCGCCAGTGCGTTCGTTCCGCTATCGCCCGCTGAGCAAACAATTGTTCTGGATTTTCGTGGCCAACGCTTTCGTCCTGGGTTGGGTGGGGTACAACCCGCCCGATGCCAGTCTGTTCCATGGCGCCATTCCGCTGATCCTTATCGGAAGAACCTCCACCGCCATCTATTTCGGTTATTTCGTCATCCTGTGGCTGGTCACTGCGTTGGATATCGAAAAGCCCAGACCCGTACCCAAATGCCTGTGAGGAGAGGTGTCAGGATCATGAGACTCATCAAAACATTTTTTGCCGTGTGCGTAGCGGCGGCAATGGTTCCCGTTGCACTTCACGCCTCATCCGGTGCCCCGACGCCACCAGAACAAAGTTGGTCGCATACCGGTATATTCGGCTCCTACGACAAACATGCCGCCAAACGCGGCGCTCAAGTGGCCGTCGAGGTCTGCATGGGGTGCCATTCCATCAGCCTGATTAAATTTGACCAGTTGCGCGCATTGGGTCTGTCGGAGGCCGAGGTCAAAAAACTGGCCGAAGTCCAGGGGCGTTCCAAAAATGATCGCATGACAAGCGCCATGGACGAAACCGCCGCTAAAGATTCCTTCGGGGTCATACCACCCGATCTGTCACTTATCACCAAAGCCAGAAAGGGCTATGAGGATTACATCTATGGTTTGCTGACAGGTTACCCCAGCGAAGCCGAAATGGAATTGGCTAAAAAGGTCATGGCGAAAGGTAGCATTTCCGAACAGGATGCCTTGGAAGTTCAGTCGGCCTTGTTGATCAATGCCCATGAAAAAGAGCATATGAAGGCCAAACTGGAACGGTTGGTGGGTGGGGCCAACTTTAACAAATACTTCCCCGGCAATTTTCTCGCCATGCCCGCCCCGATCAGTGCCGGATCCGTTCAATATGCCGATGGTACCGACAATTCCCTGAAGCAACTATCCCGCGATGTCGTTACTTTCCTGGCCTGGGCTGCCGAGCCCACAATGGAGGAAAGAAAATCGTTGGGCTTTTGGGTCATGGGTTATCTGTTCGTCCTGACCATTTTGTTGTATGCCATCAAACGGCGTATCTGGGCCAAGGTGCATTAATAATACCCTCCTCACAGTCCCCGGTCTTGGGTCGATGCTTCGATTCAAGGCTGGGGAATCTTCTCAAGCCTTAACATCTATACACTATATCGCTGGATTCCGGCTTCCTCTGTCTTGTGCTTCGACAAATGCCTTTAACACAGCATTAATGCGCGTCTGATAGCCTCTACCAGATTTTCTAAACCAAGCCATGATTTCAGGGTCGAGGCGCAGGGTCACCATCTCTTTATCCTGTGGCATGACAAGCCTTGCTTTCTCGAACCATTCGGCATCTGGAATGAACGTGTCAGGGTCGGCAGCAACGGCACTTTCGATTTCTGTATCACTCATCGAACTCACCTGTTTTGGCAATTCGTGCTGCATAGTTTCTTTGCTCATTGGTCCTTGCCCTTCTTGCGCTGATAATACGCCGCCTGTTTCCGCGCCATGTGTAAGTGACAAAAAACACCTCATTGTCAACCGTTCCATAGGCACCTATTCGTTTTTCACCGTACTCCCGTTCATCCGCACCTTCGAGAGTTGGACCTTCAAAAATCAGCTTAGCACGTTCAAAATCGACCCCGTGTTTGACAAGGTTGCTGGCACATTTTTGTTCATCCCATTCAAACATTATGGCCATCATTCTTTGCTTGCAACTTTATGACAATTAACGGAACATCAGCCAGCTCCAGGACTATCCCTTATGGTTTTCTTTTTTCCTGGTAGATTCGGCTCGATAAGGGGCTTTCTTGCTGAAAATATTTGGCCCCCTGTTTATGACCGTAGGGGCGTGTTGTTTTGGAAGAGAGGGTTTCAAAAGAAATGGCACCTATCCTGAGTCCAGGATTGAGCGCCAACGGCAAGCGACCCGCATTAAAAAATTCAAAGGTGATGTGACCATCCCAACCCGGATCAATGGAATGGGCGGTAATATGCACCATCAACCCCACCCGGGCCAGACTACTCCGACCATCCAGCCAGCCAACCAAATCATCGGCAATTTTGATCCGCTCCCGCGTCATCCCCAAGGCAAATTCCCCGGGATGCAGGAAAAATTGTTCTTTTTCAGAAATTTCCACTTTTTCCATGCACTCTTCCGAAACACTGTACAAACTTTCCTGATCCGAAAGGTCCAAAAAGGGAAATCGCACGTGGCGAAACGTTTGAAACACCCCACTCAAACTGACATCCACCGAAAAAGAGCCAAAACAATGTTGCGGTGGCAACGGATCAATGGTGATCCGCCCCTGATCCATGGCTTTAAGAATATCCTGATCCGATAACCGCACGCGAAATCCTTCAAGTTTGAGGTCATAAGGCATGGGCCAATCCGCACCGACCAACAAGCATTATGACCCTGAAGTTTGCATCCTGTCCATGCCAGTATCCATCAGGCTTTGAATGCAATCGGGTTGGTTTTTTTCCGTTCTTTTTGAATACCCTCGAAAATCGCATTAAAATTACGAAAAAGTGCTTTATAATTCTGGGGATCGCGATAGGTCTTCTTGACGAATTGATCAGGAAGCGCATCCAATTCCTGCACATCATCCCACCCCCCGGGCAAGGCATAGGCATAATAGGGATAGGCACGGGGGACGTTATGCACCAGGATGATGGAAATATTCCGACCCAATTTCATGGCGGTAAAAATGCGGTGCATGCCATCGTTGATCAGGGGAATGACACGCCCATCGGGTTCGTGTGACATTTCCACCAGGGGGGGTAAAAAGGGTATGGGACCTTCCTCACCGTCCGGCAAATCGGGATTGGCCAGCCAAAACAATACCCCCCCGTCCAAATGAAAGGGATCAAGTCCATGGTCCTGAAACAAGGAAACCAAATTCAGGATGGTTTGATAATCTTCCTTCAGGACGTAACGCTGCGCGGGAAACAAGGTTTTGGGATCGACATCACGAACCAGTTCCAGATGGGCCTCCTGGTAGATTAATGGTTGGCCAAACCCTTTCAAAGGTGTTTGACGAAAACGTGCGATCAATTCCTGGGCACTGATGGGTTGAATGCGTGTAATTTTCATAAGTCAGTCGCCACTATCCAATAGAGGGATGGAGCAAAGTCAACAGATCATCCAAAGTGAATTGTTCCAGAGTGGCCCACGCCCATTGCGGTGCTGGCTGGGTCCGGTTCATCACCCGGACCAAGTCGGCACGCTCCTTGTCGGGGCGGTGCAGCAACCACACAGTTTTCATACCCAAATTCAGTGCCGGGGCAATGTCGGTTTCATAGGTATCGCCAATCATGACCGCCTGTGCCGCAGAATATCCAGTGCGTTGCAAGGCAATTCGATAAAGTTCCGGGTCCGGCTTGAGGCAACCCTGTTGAAATGAGGCAAAAATGGGATACTCTTCAAAATCCAGGGGGAAATTGTGCATAAACCCCCGCAGGAACGGTGCCCATATATTGCTGATGAACGCAAAGGGGATTTGGGCCTGTTGCAATTGTTCCAGTGCTTCACGGGCACCGGGCAATGCAAAGGATTCACCCGCCTGGTTATCCCACAATTCTTCAATAAAAGAAATGGTTTGCGAAACGGGTAAACCGTAAGATCGACGTACATGATCCGCCAATTCTTCCGGATGATGCAGGGGCGTAGCGAATAACAGGTGATTCAGCCAAGTCTTGGCGTTGGTAGGCAAGCCCAATTGGCTCAGCAAACGCGCCGCCGGACCTTGGGAAGGACCACCCAGGAGGGTGAAACCGATGTCGAAAAAAACAATCACGCCTTCATTCCCGATGGCGCTTTAATTTTTTAAGTTGCGCCTCGGCCTTGGCCAGTTCCCGTCCCAAATAAAGGGCGTGCCCCACATCGGATATCGCTTGGTCACACACCAATTGCCGTTCCAATTCCTCAGAACTCTGGCCGGTATAGCGAAAGAGTCGGTGACCGGCAAAACGATGGTCCACCACGATCAATTGCGTCTCTGGATCCACGGAAATTAAAAAGTCACCATTGGGGTCCGCGACAAAATCATCACTGGCCAACATCGCACCCCGACGAAATGCACACAGGCTCCTGGCTCGTTCCAGACCATTGCCCTTCGGATCAATACTGATGGAATGGCTGAAAACGGTAATGGGACCCGGTTCTTGTTGCACGTGTTGGCAAACATGGCGCTGAATGGCGATCAGGCCATACACATTTTCCGGCCAGGCCCTGAGGGCATTGTGGGTGCGAAACACCGCCGTTAACGTCAAACATTGGTCAAAGCAGCGAAAAAACAACGACACCAGACATGGATGTCCCTGGGTGGCCGTCAGCAGATCCCGACTCGTATCCCACAAGGAAACATAGACTTGGCGCGATTCAGGATTGGCCTTCAGGAGGGTGATGGCCCGCGCCAGGGTGTCGCCCTTAAAATGATCGTGCAGGCGATGGCCATAGCTGTAGTTCTGATCCGGGGGAAGATGCGGGTCGAGAATTTTCTTTTGATAGTTTTTAAACTCCTCCAGGGAAAAGCCGTGTTCCTGCAACACCTCGGAAGATTCTTCATAGGGCTCCTGGATCGTCACCTTCAACGTTTGCAATTCGATACGTTCCTTGCCCTGGTCCAGGTGGACGCGAAACCCAAAACGGTATAACCGAAAAATCACCTCTTTCCAGGCCGCCATGGGGGTACGCGCCACGATGGTATGGGAACGGGGTTCCGAGGGGTGCCGGGTAAGAGGAAATGTCTTGAGAGGAATGGCAATGCGCTCAAGATCGCCAGATTGGGGTACCGGAAGGCGCGAAAAAAACTCCCGGACCCGCACATCCGCCCCGGAATCATTGGGAGCCCCCAGGTCAACGATGGTCAGGTCATCGCGAAACATGTCCGGATGGATGGCATTATCCATGGTTTGCGTGGTGCCGATGATTCGCTGCACAGGGGTACCCAGAACGGTTGTCGCTTCCAATCCTTTTTGAAAAAAATGGAGTACACTCTTGCGTGATGTTGCCAAATCCACCCCGAGCAACATTAAAAAACGAATGTGCGGATTGTACAACACATTGCGTAACATCTCCGGCAACCCATCGCCATACAAAGTCCCCAGGACAGCTATCCGTGAATCTTGTTGCAACAGAGTGGCATCGATCGCACGCAAATGTTTTTTGACAATGGTGACCGGTGACCATAACGTCACCACCCCCACATCGCCATGGGGGTTGATGATGTCAAGTTTTTCTTTATAATAGAGAGGTATGAATTCCACCAAGTCGATCCATTTTTATGCGTAAGTGGTGCCCATCCGAAGAAACCAAGGCCCTGTCGGGCATTGTAAACGAAAATTCAACCCCTTTGGAAACTGAAGCATTTCCAGTGAACCAGTAAAAATAGCCTGGACGAGCGCATCGGAAGCAACAAGGGTGGATGCAGTTTGGCCAGGATTCCAGATCGTTGTCCATGGCAAAAGGCTATCACGAATCCTGATGAAATGCTAAACTTCCCCCATGAATAGGTTATTGTGAAAAAACAGGATTGGTGAGGTTGTTTCCGTTTGGGATGCTGCCGATAATCCTCTTTGTTACGATCCTTCCAATGGATCGCGATGAAAATGGCGATGACGGAAAACAACGAAAAACGTCCAAACGACGAATTTGATGTGCCCTGGAAGGATATCCTGGAAGCCTATTTCCCGGAATTCTTGGCGTTTTTCCTGCCTGTGGCTTATGCCGGCATTGATTGGCAACGAGGATTTGAATTTCTCGACAAAGAATTGTCGCGTATCACCCGTGAATCCCTAATCGGAGACCGGCGCATGGACAAGCTGGCCAAAGTCTGGCGGCACGATGGGATGGAACTCTGGGTATTGATTCACATTGAAATCCAGGGAGACAGAAAGCCAAACTTTGAGTTGGGGATGTATGTTTACCAATACAGGGCTTTCGATCTCTATCAAGTGCCAGTGGTTGGTTTGGCAATTCTGGCTGACGAGGAAGCAGGTTGGCGGCCAACAGAGTTCAGTTACGACCTTTGGGGAACGAAACAGAGTTATCAGTTTACATCGATCAAACTGTTAGACTATTTGGAAACGGAGTTGAATCAGTCCAAAAGTCCGTTTGCGATTGTCACTCTAGCGCATTTGCATGCCAAGAGGACCAAACATCGGACGGAGGATCGCTATCAAGAAAAGCGATGCCTGATTCGGAGGCTTTATCAGAATGGTTTTAGCCGCCAGCAGGTTATCGATTTTTTTCGTTTTATCGACTGGGTACTCCACCTGCCAGATGAGGCTGACAAGCGGTTGTGGAAAGAAATTGTTGACTTTGAGGAGAGCCAAAAAATGCCTTACATTTCGAGTGTGGAACGGTTTGGGATTCTGAAAGGTCGCCAGCAAGAAGGTGCGTCGATGCTGACAGGCCTGCTGCAACGCCGTTTCGGTGCCGTACCTGACTGGGCCAGTGAAAAAATTGCTGAGGCCGAACCTCCCACTTTGGAAAACTGGAGCCTTCGCATCTTCGATGCCCAGTCCTTGGACGATGTTTTCTCAGACAAAGTATAGCGCCGTGGCGGGTGTTTGGATGGATGAAACCGGGCGCATGCTTGGTGGATGGATGAAACAGCAGATGAGAGAATGCGATGCAAACATTTGATGCTGTCGTGGAACGATGCCAGGATACCGGGTACTATGCTGGATATGTTCCTGGTTTTCCAGGTGCCCATGCCCAAGGCGAAACACTAGATGTGTTACGCACAAACTTGGAAGAAGTTATTACCATGCTCCTGGAGGACGGTCAACCACATCTTCAGTCCGAATTCATTGGCATGCAGTAGTGGTATTCCTGTCCGGTCCCAGCCAAATCCCCTCATAAACCACCCCCTTGACATAACCCTCGGAGACAACCATATCTTCATCATTGATCCACGCTTTGATCTTATTTTTACCCAAGGAGGCGCATCATGACAGACTTGCGAACGTTTGTACTCATGGCAGGAATGACCGCCTTGTTTTTGGTATCGGGTCAATTGTTGGGGGGCCATAATGGCATGGTCATGGCGTTGATCCTGGCGGTGGGACTTAATTTTTGGGCTTACTGGAGTTCCGATACCCTGGTATTACGCATGCACAACGCCTTTGAAGTTGGACCCAGGGAAGCCCCGGAATATTATGCGGTCGTCCAGGAATTGGCGCGTCGCGCCAACCTTCCCATGCCCAGGGTGTATATCATGGACGATCCGTCACCCAATGCCTTTGCCACCGGTCGCGATCCCGAACACGCCGCCGTCGCAGCCACAACGGGATTGTTGCGTATCCTCAATCGCGAAGAATTGGCAGGGGTCATGGGCCACGAATTGGGCCACGTGCAAAATCATGATATATTGATCAGTACCATCACCGCCACCCTGGCCGGGGCAATCACGACCCTGGCGAATATGGCGCAATGGGGGGCCATTTTTGGCATGGGACGCTCCAACGAAGAGGGCGGGAACAGTGGCGGTATCGGAGGTTTCATCATGATGCTCCTGGCACCCCTGGCCGCCATGCTCATCCAAATGGCCATATCGCGCTCCCGGGAATACGGGGCGGACCAGCGCGGTGCCGAATTGTGCGGCAATCCCTTGTGGCTGGCCAACGCCTTGAACAAACTGGAGGCGGGTAGTCAGCGTCTCCCCATGGGGACGGCTCAAGCCAATCCCGCTTCCTCACACCTGTTTATCGTCAATCCCCTGTCGGGTAATTTTCTGGCAGGTTTGTTCTCCACCCATCCTCCCATGGAGGATCGCATCCACCGCTTGCAACAAATGGCCAGACGCAGATGATCAAAATCTCCCCCTCCATCCTGTCCGCCGATTTCGCCCGATTGGGCGAAGAGATCCGAGCTGTGGAACTGGCAGGTGCCGATGCCATCCATGTCGATGTCATGGACGGCCATTTCGTCCCCAATCTGACCCTGGGCCCCCCCGTCATCAGCAGCCTCGCCAAAGTGGCGCAAAAACCCCTCGACGTCCATGTCATGGTCGCGCCCATCGACCATTGCATTGATGACTACATCCAGGCCGGGGCCCATTATCTCACCATCCATGCCGAGGCCACCGTTCACGCCGATCGGGCCTTGAACCGGATTCGCGAAAAAGGCGCCAAGGCGGGCATTTCCATCAACCCCGGGACACCCGTCACCGTCCTGCAGGATTTATTGCACCTGACCGACCTGGTACTCATCATGAGTGTCAACCCCGGATTTGGTGGCCAATCGTTCATACCCCGCGCCCTGGATAAAATCCGGGCGGTCCGACGCATGATCGATGAACAAGGGCTATCCGTTGAACTGCAAGTGGACGGCGGCATCAAACCAGATAACATTTTTGCCGCAGCCCAGGCGGGGGCCGATTTCTTTGTCGCCGGATCCGCTGTCTTCTCACAACCCGATTATCGTTCGGTCATCGAACGCATGAAAGAAAACGGTAACGCGGGAAAAAAAGCACGGCAGTAAGCATAGGCGCGATAACTCAGCGCTTGAGTACGCTATAGCCCGGACCCGGGAGGTAAAGGGCCCCCAATACCGCCGGTTCCGATGCGTGGGTAGCTTCTGGCAGGTTAGAAGGCAACCCCCGCAACGTGCGCACCGCAAACCAGGCAAAGGCTTCCGCCTCCAGAAAAGCCGTATCCACCCCCAGACTGGCGCTGGAGAGAACCCGGGAACGGGGCAGACGTTCCCGGAACCCCGCAACCAACACCGGATTATCCGCCCCGCCACCACACAAAACCACCCGCTGGGGCTCAGGTGACAGGAGACGTTCACACGCCAGGGCCACCGTTTCAACGGTCAACTGCGCCAGGGTGCGAAACCGATCCGCAGTCCCCATCCCGGGAAACGCCGCTATGAATTGTTCCAAAAACTCGGCACCAAACTCTTCCCTTCCGGTGGATTTGGGGAATGGGCGTTGAAAATAGGGATGAGCGAGCAACCATTGCAACGCCGCCGCATCGACCTGACCCCGGGCGGCCCAGGCCCCATCGGTATCGCAATGCTCCCGGCCAGAGCTGATTCGTTCCGCCCAATGATCCATCAATGTATTGGCGGGTCCCGTATCCCCCGCCGTCACGCTGCCATCGGTCGCCAGGGCGGTTATGTTGGCAATGCCCCCCAGATTGATGACCGCCACCGCCTCATCACCGCCAAACAATACCCGGTGATACAACGGCACCAGGGGGGCCCCCTCCCCGCCCCGCACCATATCCGCCATGCGGAAATCGGCCACCGTCAGCACACGCAAACGGTGGCTGATCACGAATGGGCTGGCGATTTGCGTCGAAAAACCAGGGGGGCGGTGGCGCACGGTTTGCCCATGACTCCCCACCACATCGATTGCGGAGGGCTCACACCCCGCCGCCCGACACACCGCAATGGCCGCTTCCGCAAAAAAGTCACCCAGGTCGCGATCCAACGCCCCCATGCGATCCAACTCATTGTCCCCCGGTTCGTACAGCGCCATGACCCGACGGCGCAACGCGTCGGGATAGGGATTGGCCACACGGGCGATCACCCGGGGTACCGTCTCACCATCGGTATCCAGCAACACCGCATCCACACCATCCGCCGAGGTACCCGATATCAGTCCCACCGCCCGAAAGATTGTCCCCATGTTTTAAAGCCTTTGTTTGTGTTAAGGTGAGCGCTTCTCTGGTCAACCCGTAACGATTATGGTCAAGGGCATCATGTTTAAACCGGTCGCTGAACAAATGGATCTGATCCGTCGTGGCGCTGTCTCCATCATTCAGGAACAAGCCCTCGAAGAAAAACTCAACCGCTCATTAAAAACCGGCCAACCATTACGCATCAAGGCCGGGTTCGATCCCACCGCCCCGGACCTGCATCTGGGACATACCGTGCTGATCCAAAAAATGCGCCAGTTTCAACAATTGGGTCATGAAATCCTGTTCCTGATCGGTGATTTCACCGGCCTGATCGGCGACCCCACCGGTAAAAGTGAAACCCGTAAACCGTTAACGCCACAACAAATCGCCGTTAACGCCGAGACTTACAAAACCCAGGCCTTTCGCATACTGGATCCCCAAGCCACACGCGTTGTTTTCAACAGTACCTGGATGAACTCTTTCAGTGCTGCCGAAATGATCCAACTGGCTTCGCGCCAAACCGTCGCCAGGATGCTGGAACGCGATGACTTCGCCAAACGTTATCGCGACAACAAACCCATTGCCATCCATGAATTTCTCTATCCTTTGGTGCAAGGCTACGATTCGGTGGCCCTCAAAGCGGATGTGGAACTGGGTGGAACCGATCAAACATTCAACCTGCTGATGGGACGGGAGCTGCAACGGGAGTATGGCCAGGAGCCGCAATGCATCCTCACCATGCCCATCCTGGAAGGATTGGACGGAGTCCATAAAATGTCCAAATCCTTGAACAACACCATTGCCATACTCGACCCCCCGGGGGAAATTTTCGGCAAGGTGATGTCACTCTCCGATACCCTCATGTGGCGTTATTTTGAATTGTTGTCGGCCCAATCCCTGGCAGAGATCCAGACCGCCAAACACGATGTGGCGGAAGGTCGGCAACACCCCATGGAGGTCAAGAAACAATTGGCCATGGAATTAACCGCACGCTTTCATGACGAAGCCGCAGCCCGCAAAGCGCGTGAATCCTTCGAGTCGGTCTTTAAACACGGGGAAATACCGGAAGATATCGCTTCCGTCACCCTGGCGAGCGAAGGTGGTCAACTGGGATTGGCTACGGCCATGCGTCTCGCAGGGTTGGTCGCTTCCAATGGTGAAGGTATGCGCCTGATCCAACAAAACGCCGTCAGCGTCGATAACCAGAAAACAAACGACAACAAAACGATGCTCAAATCGGGTCAGAGTTACCTCATACGAGCGGGCAAACGCAAATTCGCCCGTATTGCTGTGGTCTAATAACCCGATCCCGCTGCGCCACTCACTTGAGAATCAGTTTGATTCCGACCAGGATCAGAAAAACGCCAAATCCGCGTTTTAACAGTTTTTGCGGCAGGGAGTGCGCCATCCGTACCCCTATGGAAGTCGTTAACAAGGAACCACAAACAATACCCAAAAAAGCTTCTGGCAAGACAAACCCAAAAGAACCGGGCGGCAAACTGGCATGCCCCCACCCGGATTGGATATAGCCAAGGGCACCGGCACACGCCAAAAAGATACCCATGGCCGATGCGGAACCAACAGCTTTGAGCATGGGTACACCGCGTAACAAATTCAACGTTGGCACCGCCAAAGTCCCGCCACCGATGCCGAATAAACTGGAAATGGATCCGATCACCAACCCGAGTAACGGGTCAAATTTCCCCGTCAACACGGGTTTGCCTGTCCCATCCCCCTTCTGACCGCGCAGCATTTGCAAGCCGACAAAAATTTCAAAGCAACCAAACAACAGACGTAACGCCGCCCCATTGATGGTAGCCGCCAAATGCGACCCCAACCAAGCACCCAAAAGGGTACTCGGAGTGAAAAGTAGAACCAAGCGCCAATCCACGGAACCGCGCCGATGATGATTGAAGGTTACGGAACTGTTGGTTACCACAATCGTGGCCAGGGAAGTTCCCACCGCCAGATGCATGATAACATCCTGGTTGACATCCATGTTGGCGAACAAAAATAACAATGCCGGAACAACGATGATCCCCCCACCCACTCCGAACATTCCGGCGATGATCCCGGCTGCCAGTCCGGTGGCCAAGGCGGCACCAAAAAACAAAGAGATCACCCCAGACGCCAACATCAGCTACAGACTCCGTAAAAAGATTCAAACTCTTCTTCCAAAAACACCGAATCGACACGACCACCCCAACGTTCGTGAAACGCCTTCAGCAAGCGATCCGCCGGCGACAAACCCGACTCGGCCCATTGATACAGCACCTTCAAGTAGATGGATTCATCGCAACCGTTGGCGTTTCTGGCATTGTGGGTTTGCAAGCCGTCCCGCGCCAAATCCAGGAGTTCCAAGGCCAACTGCCGTACCGTTCCGCCGCCGGGAATCGGGGTACCGAGTCCCCAACGCGGCACATCACGATGCAATTGCACCCTTTCTTCCATCGACCAGGCCGCCACCCGTTCCCAAGCCCCTTCCAGGGCATCGTCGTCATACAACAATCCTTTCCACAGGGCGGGCAATGCGCATAAGGTTGCCGAATTGCCGGCATCCGCCCCCCGGGTTTCCAGATAACGCTTCAAGCGGACATCGGGAAACAGGGTCGAGAGATGCATGGCCCAGTCGTCGATGGTCGGTCGTTCCCCGGGCAACGCCGGTAAGCGACCGGCAAAAAATTCAGCGAATGGCACCCCACCCGCCGGGTGGTACACACCGTGTCGATAATAAAACAGCATGGGTACACTGAGGGCATACTCCATGTAGCGTTCAAAGCCAAACGCATCCTCAAAGACAAAGGGCAACATGCCGCATCGATCCGGGTCGGTATGATGCCAGATATGCGCCCGGTAGGAGCGGTAATCATTGGGTTTGCCGTCGATGAACGGGGAATTGGCGAACAAGGCCGTCACCACCGGCTGAATCGCCAGTGCCAGGCGAAATTTACGGACCATGTCCGCTTCATCGGCATAATCCAGATTGGCCTGAACCGTCGCCGTCCGGGCCATCATGTCCAAACTCAACCGTCCGCGTTGTGGTAAATACTCCCGCATCACCCGATAGCGCCCTTTGGGCATCCAGGGAATTTTTGCAAACGGCCACTTGGGTTGGGCACCGATGCCAAGAAAGGCAATGTCAAGATCACGACACACCGCCCCCAACTGTTGCAAATGCTCGTTGATTTCATCCTGAGTTTCATGAATGGTTTTCAAGGGAGCGCCCGACAACTCCAATTGCCCCCCCGGCTCCAGGGTGATCCCCGCCGCCCCCTTGACCAGGGCAATCGGCAAACCCGCTTCCAGGACCATCTCCCAGGCAAACTTTTCCCCCATGGTCAGCAGGAGCGCATGAATCCCCCTTTCCCCTTCGTAGGGTATGGGGGTCAAATCTTTCTTTCTGAATCCAAATTTTTCATGTTCCGTACCAACGCGCCATTCCTGGCGCGGCTTGTTGCCCTCGTGAAACCAGGCGATCAGCTCATCCTTGGATTCCACGGGTGGCGGCATTGTTTTGTTTTTTGGCGGCATGGTCAAGAACACTTCTCTTATTTATTGTTTAGCCAAATATTTTAGCGAACACACGTGCCGACCCCCTGGTCGGTAAACACCTCCAACAGCAGGGCGTGTTCGATACGACCGTCAATGATATGGGTGGAATCGACCCCCCCCTTGCGGGCGTTGATGCAGGTTTCCACCTTGGGAATCATCCCCCCGGTTATCACCTCCTGCTGCATCAACCGGCGTACCTGTTCCTGGTTCAATTCGCTGATCAACTGACCATTTTTATCTTTGACACCAATAACATCGGTCAAGAGGATCAGTTTTTCCGCCCGCAATGCCACCGCCAGCGCACCCGCAACCGAATCGGCGTTGATATTGTAGGTTTCACCGCTCTCCCCAACACCCACCGGGGCCACCACGGGAATCAGGGTAGATTGGGATAACAGATCCAGCAAGGTGGTATCGATTTTTTCCACATCGCCGACCCAGCCCAAATCGATGATTTCCGGTGACTGCAATTCGGGTCCCTGACGCACATGCTGACGTTTGCGCGCTTGGATGGTGTGCCCATCCTTGCCCGACAACCCCACCGCCCGACCACCATTCAGATTGATTAAACTCACAATATCCTTGTTTACCTTGCCTGCCAGCACCATCTCCACTACATTGATGGTATCCTGGTCCGTGACCCGCAGCCCGTCCACAAATTGCGGCTTGAGTCCCATGCGGGTCATGGTTTGGCCGATCTGCGGGCCGCCACCGTGAACCACTACGGGCTTGATACCCACTTGGCGCATGAGGATGACATCCTTGACAAAGGATACCTTTAATGATTCTTCAACCATGGCGTGCCCGCCGTATTTGATGACGAAGGTCTTACCCTCAAAACGACGCATATAAGGCAGTGACTCAATGAGAATTCGCGCTTTACCGATTTGATCTTCGACGGGCATAGCCATCTCCTTTCGCTTGGGAGTTGCTTTAATCCAGGTCAAGAATAACCTTCTTGACGCAAACTACAAACCACTATTGGTCCACGATGTCCCACACTTCCAAAACCATCCAAAAAACCATGATCTGGCTCATCCCGATAGGGGGATGCCTGCTTTTCTCCCCCGAGCCAGCCCTCTGTGCAAACCCTGTCGATGCCCCATACTATGTCGCCGACAGCGTCGATATTTCAATGCGCAGTGGACCAGAAACCAATTATCGCATCGTGCGCATGCTTAAGAGTGGCATGAAATTACGCGTTCTGGAAAAAAACGCCAATGGCTGGAGTCGCGTCCGCGATGAAAATGACAAGGATGGATGGATTCTTGACCGCTACCTCACCGACAAAGTCCCGGCATCATTGCGCGTGACCGATTTGGAACAAAATCTGGAAACCTTGCGAAACGAACATAGTGTTCTTGAAAAAAGATTTAACGAGGTCAAACAAATAAACCAAACGCTCAATCAAAGCCAGGTCGAATTGGAACGCTTGCAGGGGTTGATGCACAATACTTTGAAGATCGATGAGGAAAACAAACATTTCAAAACCAAGATCAACCAACTCAGCAGCGAACTCAAGCGAATCACGGATGAGAAAAAATCCCTGGAACGCCAGTCGGACACCTCTTTTTTTATTGCCGGGGCCGCTGTATTGGGTTTGGGAATGTTTGCCGGATCCATCATGGCCAAAAAACGTCGCGGCTCTTACGATTCCCTGTGATCCTAAGCCCTTATTTCCCGTGCCGCCGCTTCCAGACCCAAGGCGGCTCCGGATTGGCCTCGGCCCAAAGCCCGAGCCGCGCATCCCGGGCTTCCCGTTCCAGGCTTCGTAGCGTTTTATCCTTGGAATAGGCAATGTGTTGCCAGGCCAATCCCCGGCGCACGATCTCCTGATTCAGATTGAGGCCATCTTTCATGGTGACCTCGGCCAGTACGCGCTCATATTTGTCCAAACCAAAAACTTTCAGGGTAACGGGCTGGTGCAGTGTCAGGTGCCGGACGAAGAGCGATGCCTCCTCCGCATGGGGCTGACCCTTTTCCGGGGCATCAATCCCCTTCAAGCGAACGACCTTCACCCGACCATCCACTTTCACCTTGATGCTGTCCCCATCCAACACATACACCACCACCCCCTCCCATTGTTCGGCAGCCCGGAGTGGAACCGGTATGAACCCTTGAATGAACAGGGCAATCAATATAATGAAACTCAACCGATTCAAAAACATTGCGCGCATCATTAGCCATTCCCAGGTTATTCATAAATCTTTAAAGATTTGATCCTAGCACAAATTTTTTATACAGGCCATCAATCGATTCAAAATCTTTCCAATAAACCCCACCCGGCTCAATATTCAAACCACAGACTTGGTTGAGCATGGTCACCAATTCGACAATATCCAATGAATCCAACAATCCCGAAGAAACCATCCGTTCCCAGGAGGGGTTGCTCACCAAAGGATGGTGATCCCGCACCTTGTTTTGCACCAATTGGGCGAAATGGGCATAACTGCCATCCCAGGCACGCATATCTTCAGGAATATCATTGGCTTCCCAATTGATGACACCGAAATTTTTTTCCAACAAATCCACATAAACCGACACCCGGGAAGGTATCAGATGCGTCCCATCCAACAAATCATCGGCGGCAATCATGCCGTCCGCCGCCAGGAAGGGGGTACAGGCATCTATGAAATGAATCAACAGCTCGGCACACAAGGCTTGCATGGCACCATAAAAAAGCTGCTGATACCGGTAACGCTCCGTGGCCGTACCGCATACCGGCCAACGGGGATCCCCATTATCACCATCCCGGGGTGCCGTCGGAATGCCCGTCATATAGGCCAACCGCCCCGGCCACAACTTTTTTAAAAAAAGAAAAAAGTCACGATACCCGGCAACCGCCTGACGAATCCGGGCCTCGGGATCGGGACTGGCGGGAAAAATACTGCGACACTCCGGCTCCCCCGCCTGAATCACCAAACAATCCCGAGGTTGTAGATGAGCCACCAGTTGGCTGAAAAAAGCGGTCGTCTTGTGCCAATTGTCGGACCACAACAAGCCGACCCAGTGGGCATGAATCGCCTTGAACAGGTTGCGATGCGACGTTTTGCCCGTCCAAAAGATACGCACATGGGAATCGCCACACACATGCACCTGATCCTTCAAACCCGTCAGATAGCGCTGTAAATTCTGCTCCCGAGCCATTTTGCCGCTGGAGGTTTTGCGCAACCATCCCCGAGGGACAACGGCCACCTGAACCGCAATATCCAGGTGCCAAGCGAGACGGGATTGCAATTCCTGACCCACCAACACCCTTTGATCAAGAGTCATGGCACGCTCTGGTTCCACCAGGGCGAAAGTACGTTGGGTATCCAACTCGGGATCCTCCATCCCCACAACCGCCACCCGCCCGGGGTGAACCGCAGGATGACTATGGAGAATCGCTTCCACATCCTGGGGATAGATGTTCTTGCCATTCTGGATGATCACCTCTTTCTGCCGACCACACACATACAATTCCCCCGCATGCATGAAGCCCAGATCCCCGGTGGGAAACCATCCATCGTCATCCATGGCAGGTGCCTGATAATAGCCACGGACCGCACACGGACCGCGCAAAAAAATGGCCCCCACGTCCGCCCCCGCTCGCGGTTGAATACGCACCTCCACCCCCGACAGCGGCGGACCGCAACTGATGATGGCGCGCTGACCGGCCTGGGGCTGCGACGCTCCATCCAGTGCCCGGTCACCACCCTGAACAACAACCTGATGCCGGAGCAAAGCGGACGCATCCAACGAAAGCCATCGGGGGGTGTGCCCCATGGGACTCTGGCTGGCAGCGAACACATTTTCCGCCAGGGCGTAACAGACGGACAATTGCCCCGGAAGAACGCCATGCGTTGCCATGAAGCGTTGAAAACCACCCAAACTGACCGGCTCGGAACAATTGATGAACCCACGAACATGGTCCAGGCGGTAACGATGCTTCTCTTTACACAAAAATGAAAAAGCAAAATTGGGCAACCAGGTCAGCGTCCCCCGATACCGTTCCAGTGTTGCCAGCAACAAACCGGGCGTCGCCGCCCATTGAAAGGGATCCAGATAATAAACCGGTGTTCGGGTCAGCAAAGGCAACAGAAAGGTCGCGACCAAGCCCATATCGTGATACAGCGGCAACCAACTGACGATGCGGTCGGTGTGCGCATCGAGGTTCAATGCCGCACGATACCTGTCAATCTGGGCAACAAGCTGGGATTCCCGGATGAGAACCGCCTTTTGCAAACCCGTGGTGCCGGAGGAGCATTGCAGAAACAGGGGGGGATCCCCTGCGCCTTCGGGATCGGATCTATTTTCAAAGGAATCGACACTTGGCAGCGATTCCGGGGACAGCAGGTCCGGCCAGGTTTGCCGGTCTTCCAGTTCGCCGACGAACATCGTGCTTTGAAATCGGTTCCGATAATTGGCCAACTTTTCCGCAAAGGCCTCGGGGGAGGTTTTCGGGCTGGGATAAGACAAAAAAGCCGGCAACCGACCCGCCACGATCGCCCCCAACCAGGCCGCCATCATCATCGGGGTGGTGCGGCCAAAAACCAGGACCACTTGGTCTGGACCCAAGCGTAACCTTTCCGCCCAAGCCATGGTCCAACGATAAAATTCTTGACACCCATACCCCACCATGGCCCCGGTCTCGGGATCGTGGATATGGAATAAAGAGCCGCTACGCCGGTCAAGATCGGTCACAAATCGCTTTATGACGGTCATGCCATCGTGATTCCCGTCATGATTGCCATCTCCCATGCCAAATTAAAAAGGGGGGAATCAGCATCCCCCCCCCTTCATCCCAAAGTCCCGGGCTCCAGGGCTATTGAATGGTCGGCTGCATCATCCCCAACGCCTGCTTGTACAGGTGCAATACAGCATCCTCTTCATCCACTTCCTCCGGGTCTTTTTTCCGCAGTTTGATAATCTCCTTCATCACCTTGGGATCAAATCCGTTACCCTTGGCCTCCAGATAAAGGTCACGAATATCCTGGCTCAACCCCGTTTTCTCCTCTTCCAACCGTTCAATGCGTTCGATGTACACCCGTAACTCCTCACCAGGAATTTCCGGGGTGTGGACCGCTTCCGCAGCGGAATGATGCACGCGTTGCATTTCTGACATGTTTCCCTCCATTTTTGGCTGGTCGCAACACCCTCCTGCCCGTTCTCAAGGCGTGAAGGTCACGATGGCCAGTTACACGCCGTATCCCACATCCTTACAGCGCACTGCCAATGTCCGTTAAATGCAATAACGATGCCTACAACCGAAATGGTCGCGAATCAATCCGACCGTCCCACGCCCCTAATGTTTAAAATGCCGCACCCCGGTAAAGACCATGGCCATACCCGCCTCATTGGCGGCATCGATCACCTCCTGGTCACGAATAGATCCCCCGGGCTGAATGACCGCCGATGCCCCGGCTTGCGCAGCGGCATCAATGCCATCCCGGAAGGGAAAAAAGGCGTCCGACGCCATGACCGAACCAACCAACCAATCCTCCTGACGTTTCATGGTTTGCTGCGCCTCCCTGGCTTTCCAAACCGCAATGCGCGAGGCATCCACCCGGCTCATCTGTCCCGCGCCAACGCCAACCGTCGTCACATTCCGGGCATAAACAATGGCATTGGACTTCACATGCTTGGCTATCGTCCAGGCAAACAGCAAATCGCCAAATTCCCGTTCATTCGGGGGGCGATGGGTGACAATTTTCAAATCCTCTCTGCGCAACACATGATGGTCCCCCTCCTGGAGCAACACCCCCCCGCGAACACGTTTCATGTCTAAGAATCCCGGGTGATACAAGGGGGGCTTCGCCATGGTGGTCGGCCCGAGGGGCGGCGTCTCCAACAAGCGAAGATTGGCCTTGGTCGCCAAAATGGCACGCGCCTCAGCGTCAAAACCCGGGGCTATGACCGCTTCGACAAACGTTTTGGCAATTTCCTGCGCCAAAGGAGCCGTCACCGGTCGATTGCAGGCAATGATGCCTCCAAAGGCGGAAACCGGATCGGTATCCCGTGCCCGACAATAGGCGGCCAGAAGGTCATCATCCAACGCCACACCACACGGGTTGGTATGCTTCACCACCACCACCGCCGCCTGGGCGAACTCCTTGACCAGTTCAAAAGCACCGTTGGCATCGTGAATATTGTTGAATGAAAGCTCCTTGCCCTGCAACGGTTTGGCCTGGGCAACAGTCGCCATGTCAATAATCGGTCGCTCTTCATAAAACGCCGCCAATTGGTGCGGGTTTTCCCCATAACGCATCTCTTGACGCTTGTGAAACTGCATGGTCATCACCGCCGGAAATTGCGTGGGTTGCTGCTTCTCATCCAACGAGGAAAGCCAGTTGGAAATGGCCGCATCATACGCCGCCGTCTGGGCAAACACTTTCATGGCCAACTTAAAGTTGGTCTGCGGATGCACCGACCCGGCATGCTGATGCATTTCATTCAAAATGGCGTCATAGTCGCCCGGGTCGCAAATCACCGTCACCCCGGCATGATTTTTGGCCGCCGAACGCAACATAGCGGGACCACCGATGTCGATGTTCTCAATGGCATGCGCCAATGTGCAATCCGGGGCCGCCACCGTCTGCACAAACGGGTACAAATTGACCACCACCATGTCGATGGCGGCAATGCCATGGCTCGCCATCTGAGCTTCGTGGTCCGCATTGCCACGAATACCCAAAAGACCCCCGTGAATTTTCGGATGCAGCGTCTTGACCCGGCCATCCAACATCTCGGGAAATCCGGTATAGTCGGATACATCGGTCACGGCAATGCCGTGATCCTTGAGGTATCGGGCCGTTCCACCCGTGGAGAGGATGCGAACACCCAGGGTAACAAGCCCCCGGGCAAAACGGTCCAGGCCGTTTTTATCGGTAACGCTGATGAGTGCTTGGCAAATTTTCGGCATGGATGGCAATTCCCAATCAAGATTGACGTTCGAGGATGGCGGCAAAAAAACCGTCCGTCCCGGTGCGATGGGGTAGAAGAGTAAAAAAAGGCGAAGGCGGTAGCAACCTTTGCAAAGCCCCCAGGGTGGAAATAGTTTGCGGAGACACGGGGCGGAAATTGCGATTCTCCGCTAAAAACCCCTGGACCACGGCTTCATTCTCCCGCTCCATGAGGGAACAGGTGGCGTAGATCAAACGTCCTCGCGGGGCAACCAGACGGGAAGCGGCCTGTATAATGGCACACTGACGCAAATGATAGGTTTCCAATTGATCCGGGGTCAAACGCCATTTGATCTCGGGATTGCGCCGTAACGTACCCGTGGCGCTACAGGGAACATCGACCAAAACGCGCTCGGCCCCCTGGAACAATTTTTTTAATCCCGCATCCCCTTCGTGACGTACCACCAGGGTACGGATCGAACGGATGCCGCCACGTTTGATCCTGGGCTGCATGCGACGGATCCGTTCCACCTCGGTATCCACCGCCCAGATCCGCCCACGATCCCGCATCAACGCCGCCATATGCAACGTTTTACCCCCGGCTCCGGCACAAAAATCAACCACCGTCATACCCGGCTTGGGCGCGACCAAGTGACTGATGATCTGACTCCCCTCATCCTGGACCTCCAGGAATCCCTGACGCCAAGAGGGGTGATCCACCAAGGCGGGATGCCCTTCCAGGCGGCAACCATCGGGTGAAAAAGGGGTGGGTTCGGCTCGCACACCCAAAGAACGCAACTGTTCCAACACCGCATCCCGTGTTGTTTTGCCGATGTTGACGCGCACATCGACCGTAGCCGCTGTATTCATGCATTGCATCAGCGCTTCGGTTTCGCTGCCACCAAACCTGGCCGACCAATGTTGCCAAATCCACTGGGGTAAAGAAACCTTGATCCATGGCGGCAAGAGATCCTGCGGCCAAGGATCTTCCACTTGGGCCAGTTTGGCCAGCGGCGGTGGCCACGGCGGATCCAGAACAACGCCGGACCCCCGTGCCAACATGACCAATGCCATGGCAGCCAAAACAGCAGACCCGGGGGGCACCTCGGGGAAATAATGCTCGCATTCCGCCTGCAACAAACTCCGATGACGCAACACCCCATACACCAGGGCCCCCAAGCGCCGACGCTCAAGCTGGCCCGTGTGTTCGGCACGAAAATGGTGATCAAGGATGCGATCCGCCGCCTGACGCGAGGAAAACACGCGTTCCAGGAGTTGGCCCGCCACGGCGATCTCCCTCTCCCCCGTTCCCGGAATGATGGCCGAATGATCAGGCAAGTCCGCCACTTTCTTCAGAAAACAAAATGGCGTCCAATACGCTTTTCAGAAGCACCCACAAGGGAACCGCAAAAAAAACACCGGAAAGCCCCCAGATGGATCCAAAAAACAACACCGCCAACATGATGGTCGTCGGATGAACCTTGACGGTCTCCCCCAAGATCATCGGACCCAAAATATTGCCATCGACCAGTTGGATCACCGAATAAATAACCAACGGCTGGATGGCATCCAGGGTCAGCCCCCACTGAAATACGCCCAGGACAATCACCGGCAAGGCGACCACCACCATTCCAAGTATGGGGATCAATACGGAAATTCCGGTCAAAAATCCGACGAGAAACGAATATTTAAAACCAATAATCAGGAAAGCGGCATAGGCGGTTCCGCCAATTAAAAACAATTCCCACACCTTGCCACGAACATAGCCCCCCACCGCCGTATCCACATCGACCAGGACGCGATTGATCAGGTCGCGATTTTTCGGCATGTAGCGGATAAACGATTGGAGGAGCAATTCTTTGTCCTTCATGAAAAAGAACACCAAAAACGGAACCAATACCAAATAAATGAGTACTGAAATGACCCCGGGCAATCCCTGGAGCAGAAAGGTGATGGAATAACCGACCAATTGTTGGGACCGTTCCACCAGATTGAGAAGAATATTTTCCGTAAAAGAGGGATCCACCCAACCGGACAGCGATTCCCCAAATTTGATCATCAACGTCTTGACGGTTTGCGTAATATGAGGGATTTCCTGGGAGATGCGCATTAATTCGCGCACCAGGGTGGGAAAGACCACGAACAACATCATATTGAGAAGAAAGAAAAACAGGCTGAACACGATAATAACGGCCAGCATGCGTGGCAGGTGAATCCTGATCAACAAACGAATCACCCCCTCCAGCAGGTAGGCCAGGATCATGGCGGTCAAATAGGGGGCCAGCGATTGCCCGAAAAAGGAAACCCCGCCCACAGCCAGAAGCATGGCCAGGATCAAACCGCTGATTTGGGGATTACCCAAACGATGTACAATCGTGTCGAAAAGCTCGGACATGAGCAACCAATCCGTTCATTTGGCAAGGAGGGGGTCGCGTACCACCACCCGGCTCATCAGGCCAGGATGAGAACCGGCGTATGCAGAGAAACCAAAGGATACAGGGTCATCACATCCCGGTCATCCATGCGGACGCACCCCTTGGAAACGGGCTGACCAAGTTGATGGACATGCGGCGTGCCATGGATGTAGATGTAGCGCTCCCGGCTATCCACGCCCGGACCACGGTTGACACCCTCCTCCATCCCCTCTAGCCAAAGGATACGTGTCGTGATGAAATCGCCGTCCAACGCCCCGGCGGGCGAGACGATCTCCCCAGTGGGCTCCCGGCTTTTAAACACCATGCCAATGGGTGCCCCATCGCCGATGCAGGCGCAAATACGATGCAGGCCGGTGGGTGTCCGACCACTGTCCACCACATTGCCGAATCCGGCCTCCCCGGTAGAGATGGGCCAACCTTCCGGGGGAAATGCCCCACCCAAGCCAAACATCCGTTGTTCCGCCCCGAGGACCACCAAAGCCGGACCCTGTTGCGGACTCCAACCGTGTTTCTGGAGCAAGGCAGTTGCGTACTGAAGCCTTTGGGCACTATCCGTAGTCAACTCAAAAGAGGCCATGGTTCACCGACGATCAATCCTGCCGTACCGGTACGAATGGGGGAAGGGAAACACCCCTCCCCCTTGGAATGAGGATCAATCCTTGCCTTCGATGGCACCCAGAAGACGCAGCAGTGACAAGAAAAGATTGACGACATTGAGATACATTTGCAATGCGGCCACCGATGGCGCAACCACCCACGGTTCCCGCTTCAAGCCCTGGGTTTCAAACAGGATATAGCCAGAGAACACCAGAGCGCCAACGGCGGAAAGGGCAAAGCCCACCGCCGAGGAGTGCAAAAACAGGTTGATGAGACCACCGACCAGAATGACAATGAGCCCAGCGAAGGCCATGCCACTCAGAACGGATAAATCTTTTTTGGTGGTCATGGCATAAAAGGTGAGGCTGAAAAAGATGGCACCGGTGAGGAACATGGCTTGTCCGACGATATGGGAAAGCCCGGCACCAACGTAGATGGCGATGATGGGTCCGATACTGAGTCCGGAGATACCGGTGAAAAGAAACAGCGTCGCTGCATTTTTCACCGCCATAGCCAAAAACAGGGCACCCAACGCGATGGCCATGAGGATATAGGGGTGTTCCCGGGGAAACGGCAGCGTCATGCCCACGTAACCGGCAGCGACAGCCACAACGAGACTGGCGGCCAACAGGGCGTAAACCTGCTTGATGTAGGTCACCACGCTCTGGTCCACAGCCAAATCACCGTGCTGTACCTGAGCGTTCGTTTGGGAACCCATGGGAATTGGAAATTTACGGTCTTCGTTCATGATGGCAACTCCTTGTAGATCCTTCTGATTTCGTTTAAAATACATTTGACGTGGGTTCTTGATGGAACAAAGAAAGCGTCTAAAGATTAAACGTTAACATACTCTTAAGAACTGTTGATAGTAGCAGCACTTTTGCCACAGTTCAATCGAAATTGACAAAGCTTCAAGTACAAATGCTTGACGACATCCCGATCGACCAAGCAAACTTGATCGCGAAGCGGTACCTTTCAGGCAAATGTGGGGCAGTTTAAAGTGAATCGTTTTGTATCCCCCCTCCTCGCAATCCGACAAGCCATGCGGCAAGCCTGTCTTAACGTTGGACGCGACCCCGGTTCGGTACAACTCGTCGCCGTATCCAAAACCCACCCTGCCGAAATGGTCGATCAGGTCGCCATAGCGGGACATTCGTTGTTCGGCGAAAACCGGGTCCAGGAAGCCCGCGAAAAAATGGCCCGGGTTCAACAACCCGGCCTGCAATGGCACCTGATCGGACCCTTGCAGCGCAACAAGGTGAAATGGGCCGTGCAACTGTTTCAGATGATCCAGAGCGTCGATTCCGTGGAACTGGCCCAAGAGATCAATCGCCGCATGCCGGAAGATCGGATCATGCCGGTGTTGCTCCAGGTCAATGTCGGCGGTGAAAAACAAAAGTCGGGATTGCATCCCGTGGATCTGCCAAAGGTCGCAAGGGAAGTAGCCCAGTTGCCACACCTGTCGCTACAAGGTTTGATGACTGTTCCCCCCTTCACCGAAGACCCCCAACAATCCCGACCCTTTTTCCAAACCCTGGCCGAATTGGCGCGTAGCACCCACGCCATGGCCATTCCTGGAGTCTCCATGGATACCCTCTCCATGGGAATGAGTCACGATTTTGAAGTAGCCATCGAAGAAGGGGCAACCCTGGTGCGAATCGGCAGTTCCTTGTTCGGCAGGCGGGATGGATAACAGCAACCATCGGTTTCGTCACGGCCTAAGGACGGCACCATAGTCAAACAAAATAGCTGAAAAATCAGGTTACCCAGACCATGAATAGCACTTTCAAGCAAAAAATCATCCTTTCCCTGGCAGTGCCCGTGTTGTTCCTGCTGGGAATTACCGTCTGGTCCATCATTGCCAGTCAAAAGGTAACCTCGGCCACGACCAAAATACAGGAACAGGGGATCGCACCCGCTTTTTTGGCCAAAACCATGGAAAAAAGCATGGTCAATGTCCAACAATTCTTATCCGACATCTCCGCCACACGCGGTTTGAACGGGTTGAATGACGGTTTTAATGAGGCGGAAAAAAGTGCCAAACAGTTCGCAGACGCCATCCAGGAAATCCGCCAACGCATCCCCAAGGAAACCGATCCCGAGCTGCACACAACCCTGGACCTACTCACCACCCGCTTCGCCAGTTATTATTCCCAAGGCCAAACAATGGCCAAAGCCTATGTTGCCGGCGGTCCAGAAAAAGGCAATCCACTCATGCCCGAATTCGACCGGGAATCGGACGCCCTGCAAAAAATTCTCGCCCCTTTCGTCAGCAATCGCCTGGAATTGGTCACGCAGCTCCAGAAAGACGTTGAAACGAGTTTTGCCAATTTTCGTAATGGTATCACCATCGCCATGACCTTGGCGTGCATCCTGGTCGTTCTCCTGGGCTGGGTACTGGTACGCTCGCTGGAACGCTCCCTGAAACGCATCGCACCCGTCGTGGAAGCCCTGGAAAGCGGCGACATGTCCGCACGCGTTAACGTCGAAGGCATGAAAGATGAAATCAGTGACATCGGTCGAAAAATCAATGCCATGGTCTCTGCCACAACCCGCTTGATGGGACTGATCGCCCTCAACTCCAGCAGCATCACCGCAGGTGCCGCCGAACTGCTGAATGTGCGACATATCATCAATACCGACGCCAACTCCTCCCATGATGTCGTCGGTACGGTGTCCGCTCAAAATGACGTTTTATTCCGGGAAATATCCGAGGTGAAGGGAGCCATTTCCCAGGCTACGGAAAATATTGGCAATATCTCCATTGCCACCCATCAGGTGTCGGAAAATGTGTCGAATATCGCTGCCGGTGTGGAACAAACCAGCGTTAATATTTCCACCATGGCGGCAGCCGCCGAAGAAATTACCGCCAATATTGGCGGCGTCAACCAAAATCTGGCCAGTGTGGACGGCGCCGTCCGTAACGTCAGTGTGTCGGTCAAGGAGGTCACCGAGGCTCTCAACGATGTCCGTATTCGCTGCCAGCGGGCCAGCAAAGAATCGCAGCAGGCATTCAATCATGCCAAAAGTACGCAGGAGGTCATGGACCAACTGGCGCAATCGGCGCGGCAAATCAGCCATATCGTCGAAGTCATCACCGATATCGCCGAACAAACCAACATGCTGGCCCTCAACGCCTCCATCGAAGCCGCCGGGGCAGGGGATGCGGGAAAAGGTTTTGCAGTAGTCGCCAACGAGGTCAAAGAACTGGCGCGACAAACCGCCGAAGCGACCCGAATGATTCACAGTCAAAATAAAACGATCCAGAGCCACACGAAAAACGTGACCAAAGCCAACACGGAAATCGTTTCCGCCATGGAACGGATCAACCGAACCAACATGGAGATCAACCTGTCGGTCGATGAACAAGCCAGTGTCGTCCAGTCCATCTCCGATGCCATCAATCAGGTCTCGGATGCCGCCGCCGAAGTGACACGCAACGCCCAGGAACTCAATGTCGCCGCCCAGGATGTCGCCCGTGCCGCCTCAGAGGCCGCTATCGGAACTTCCGAAGTCGCCAGTGCCGCTCAAGGGGTTGCTTCAGCCGCAGCCGCCGCAGCAGATGACAGCAATGCAGCCTTGGATCACGCCCATTCCATCCTGGAATCCATGAACGCCACCGAGCAGGTGGCCCTGACCGTCAATGAAAGCCTGGGTCAAGCCAAAAATACCGCCAATTCCATGAAATTGTCCGCCGAACAGTTTGACCGCTTGGGTACGGTGTTGCAGGAAATGACCAATTCCCTCTATGCCGCCCAGGCAAAACTTGACTTTGGCGAACCCCTTTTCAATGTCCGTTCCATCAAAAGGGAATGCCTAGCTCTCGTTGGATCTCTGGATGGGATTATTGCAGGACGTATCTCCCGGGAGGACACACACCTTCCCGAACCCGAAACAACCACCCTGGGAAAATGGCTGCAACAAAACATCCATGGCCGTCTGGCTCAGCAACCCCTCTTCCAAAATCTGGCCACCTCGCATACACAATGGTATGCCCAGGCGGGGCAAATCGCCGCTATGGATCAAAATGCCGCCATGGCCGAAATCCCCCCTTTCATGGAGAAACAAAAAGAAATATTTGCTTTGGTGGATTCCTTGTACCTCCAGAAAGATGGCGAAGATGCCGTTATCGATCCCTTCTTCGCATGGAGTAATCGTTTAATCGTGGGATTACGCGATATCGACAAGGATCATCGAACCCTGGTCGAGATGGCCAACAAACTTCACGCCGCCATGTCCCAAGGGCAAAGCAAACAAGCCATCCGTGATCTATTGACGGAACTTTTCCACTACACCGAATTTCATTTCAATCGCGAAGAACAACTCTTCGAGCAACATCGCTATCCGCAGACAGCCGCGCATATCAGCGAACACCGCAATCTCGTGTCTCAACTTACATCGATTGTTGGAGAGTTTGAAAAGGGTGATTTTTCTTCTGCGGTCGATTTGTTATTTTTTGTAAAAGCTTGGCTCAACCATCATATTTGTAAAGTCGACATGGCCTATGCCCCATTCTTGAAAGAAAAGGGGGTTTCATGAGAAAACCCATGCCAGAACAGATCCTCGTAGATGAAAACGATTGGCACATCGACCTGTTCAGCAAAACAGCAACGCACCGGCCAACGGGGCTTGCCATCCGTTTCACAGCAGCGCTGGATGGCAGTGGCGCCATGACCGCCGATTTGCTCAATCCAGAACGACTACGGGATATCGAAGAGGAGGCAATCATGAATCTGCCACTACAAGCCTGGCAGGTGTATGCAGAACACGCGGAACGCGCCTTGGCTCAGGAGGGGGAATAAAGCGGATCTCCAAAGAAACATTCAGAACCCACCCTCTTCATCCCCTTTTCTTCACATCATGAGCTTGCCAGGTCCAGGTGCCCCCGGGTTGACAAGGGACCAGATGGAACCTTTCCCGTAGAGACGCAACTGGTAGTGTGCGACCCCGTTGATGACCAATTTGACATAGTTGCGGGTTTCGTTGAATGGAATATTTTCTATGAAGGTTAGTGCCGATTCCATGCGCCGGCGCTCACTCCAACTCCTGCCGCGCCCGGGACCGGCATTGTAACTGCTCAGAGCCAGTACCAGATCACCATCAAATCCCTGCAACATGCGTTTCAAATAGGCCTGCCCCAACGCCAGATTGTATGCCGGGTCATGCAAGCGAAATGGTGTCGCCTGGGGGAACAATCCCTTCCTGGCCACTTCATCGGCTGTCGTCGGCATGAGTTGCATCAATCCCCGGGCATGGACCCCCGACTGGGCACGTGGCAAAAACGTACTCTCCTGGCGTACGGTCCCCCAGATCAACGCAGGATCCAACTCCCACCCGCTACTGGGTTTCCAATGCGGCAGCGGATACAGACCACTCCAATAATATTGCTTGCCACCCCCTTTTAACTCCTGCGCCAATTTAAGGGCATAATCGTAGGCACCGGTATGGGTCGCCAGACACAATCGTTCCTCAGAACTCAGGTGACGCCGACCCGCCAAGTTTTCAATTTCCAAACCATTATAAAAATTGCGTCCAATCTCACGCAGCCAATGCATCCGCTGCACCTCCCCCTGCACGCCAGGATCTTTGACAATGCTGCAATCGAGCTGGGGATCATGCAGCTCGGGCAAACGCCCATCACGGGTCTCCAAAGCCAACAAGCCGTAAAAGCTGTCAGGAAACTGCGCCGCTTGATTGATCCACAGGCGTTTTTCTTCCGGGGAAACCGACAGTTCCGCCGCCCACCAGGCCCCCTGCGACCGACGTTGATCGGTTTTGCCCTCCGAGCCCAGTAATTTGAACAATTCCAAAGCGCGATTCTTATGGTTCAAACGGTAGGCCGACCAAGCCGCCATCCACAGGGAATCTTCCAACTGCGCCCCTTTTTCCAAAACATTCATGTTCAACAACTCATAGGCATCGTCCAGGCGATCACCATTGTAGAAAACCCGCGCCAAGCGAAAACGCAATGTGCAACGATCATCGCTGTTCAAATACCGACCTTCCCGCCCCAATAACATGGTGTGGAGTTTGGACAAGGATCCATTGTTGCGCATCCACTCCATGCGGGCGTACCACATTTCAGGGGAATTGGCGTCTTTCTTTTCCAAACGCGGATGGTATTTGGAAAACTGCCTGGCATCCCCGGATGTCGCCGCGTCCAAGGCGAGAAAATAATCACGCCGATCTGCGGGCAGGCTTTCGACGAAGCGAGCCAAGGTTTTATGATTCCCCTTGAGAATCAAATTCCGGGCACGTTTTTCTTGTTCAGCCGGAGTGAACAGTTTGTCAAAACGGGCCGCACCCTTGAGCAATTCGGACGGAAAAGAAACACCATCCAGATATAGATTCACCCAAATGGATTGCGCTTCGGCAACGCGCTTTCTATCCAGGAGAAGCTGCGTATAATAAACTTTTGCCGCTTTGGTAACCGGGGGATGATGATCGTACCACGCCAATACATCGTTCTCACTGGCCGCGTGGGCAATACGCACCTCAACCATTTTTTCCAGGCGCTTTTTATGGGCATGATTGGGCCAACGCTTTAAAAAATTCAACAAACGCGGCAATGTGGCACCATATCGGTGATGAAATAAAAGTTCCAGTTCAACATAGGACGCCAAATCATCATTGTTGGGCCAACGACTGCGATCCAACAACTCATCGACAGGTCCCCCCCCTTCCAATACGTCAAAGTAATGGCGAAAAACGCCGAGTTCCTGCTCGGACAACGTGGAAGCCGCGCCGGGATCTGGAATGAACAGACCGCAAAATACAACCAGCCACCCCGCCCATACGAAAGTCCCAATCCGGGATAACTTTCGCATCAATGAAGATAATTTAGTGTGCATGAACGCAATCATCCAAAATGGTCTCAACTTAAAAAAGGGCCGCAACAAATTGTTCGGCATCAAAGGGACGCAAATCCTCCAAGGTTTCTCCAACACCGACAAAGTGTACCGGCAAGCCAAATGTTTGTGCCAAGCCGACAACAACGCCCCCCTTGGCCGTTCCATCGAGTTTGGTGATGATCAAGCCACTGACCCCCAAATCATCGTGAAACCTTTTGACCTGGGCATGGGCATTTTGCCCGGTGGTGGCATCCAGTACCAACCATACCTCGTGGGGGGCCGCAACCCCTTGACGCCCCAATACCCGTTTGACCTTTTTCAATTCTTCCATCAAGTTAACCTTGGTATGCAACCGCCCCGCCGTATCGGCGATCAACAGATCAAAACCGCGTGCGATAGCAGCATTGTGCGCATCAAAAATGACCGAAGCACTGTCGGCACCGTGCTGCTGCGCAATGACGGGACAATCGCAACGCTCTCCCCACAAACGCAACTGTTCCACCGCCGCAGCCCGAAAGGTATCGCCCGCCGCCAACATGACCGAGCGGCCCTGCTGGCGATAAAAATGGGCCAGTTTGCCAATGGTGGTGGTTTTTCCCACCCCATTGACACCCACCACCAAAATAACGGTCGGCTTTTCCGACCAGTCGCGAACAGGTACCTGCGATGGTGCCACATACTCCAGGACAACCTGGCGCAACAACATGCGCAACGCTTCGGGCTGTTTGACCTTCTCCCGCATTTGCCGTCTGCGAACCTCTTCGATAATGGCAACACTGGTTTCCAGCCCAAAATCAGAGGTGATCAACAAACCTTCCAAATCCTCAAACAGCGCCTCTTCGTTCCGCCCCCCCCGGAACAAGTCGTCCAATCCTTGGGAAAAACGTTCCCGGGTCTTCGTCAGACCAACCTTCATCCGCTCAATCAACAACATCGAAGCCAATCCTCCCTCGATCTATCGGGCTGTGTTCCCCACCTGAATCACCTTTTCCATATCGGCCCAAAAAGCTTCATCTCCCCGATACCCCCGAAACCGTGCAATTTCCTTTCCATCCCGACCATAAACCACAAATGTCGGAAAAAAAGTGACTTCCCACACCAGGTCCATGAATTCAGCTGCCGGGGCATCCCTGTCAACCTCGGTCAGGGGAAACTGTTTGCCAATTTGCGTTTTATGATAAAACTGACCCACCGACTCCTTGAAAGCACGGCAGTAGGGACAACCCTCTCGGGTCACAAAGAGCAACCGCCCACTGGGAAGCTCCCCCGGAAATGCCGGAAAGGCAAACACCAGCATGGCGCAAACCAGTCCCAACCATTTCACTGTCCGAACCAGACCCAAGGGCATCAACCAATGCTCCTCCCATTGCACACACTTCATAATCCCCCGCTGTCCACCTTATCATGACCGCGATTAAACTCTCAATAATCATTCCAGTTTTAAACGATGCCCGGGAACTCAAGCGCTTGCTGGAACAATTGGCACAGCAAACATTACCGGGATTGGAAGTACTGGTTGCCGATGGCGGGTCAACCGATGACTCCGTGGCTGTCGCACAAAATGCCGGGGCCCACGTTGTCACTTCCGAACCGGGACGAGGACGGCAGATGAATGCTGCGGCACAGGTGGCGCAAGGGGAACATTGGCTGTTCCTTCATGCCGATTCCACCCTCCCCCACCCGCAATTTTTGGCCGAAGCTTGGCATGTCATGGCCCAAACCTTGGCCAATCATCCGCGTTCCGCAGGGCATTTTTCCCTCCATTTTTGCGATTCCATGGCGAAAAAACGCTGGTATTGGCCATTCTGGGAGAAAAAAACCCTCTTGAATCGTGCCGAATGCATCCATGGCGACCAAGGATTATGGATCACCCGCCACTTTTTTACAGAAATCGGCGGTTTTGATACCACCTACCCTTTTCTTGAAGAACGGCGTGTAGCCCAAGAAGTGACCCGATTGGGTCAGTGGATTTTGCTTCCGGGGCACCTCGGCACGTCAACCCGACGCTTTGATCGTGAAACAATGGTACGGCGAACGCTCCTCAACGCCCTGATCATGGTATCTTACGAGATCGGCCATTACGAATTTTTACAGCATGCCCCGGACCTGTACCGGCAGTCACATGCCAGCGACCGGCTCAAAATGACCCCTTTTTTTCATCTGCTCCAAAGCCTGATCCAAGCCATGCCCCCAGACCGACGCCAAGCCTATTGGCGGGCAGCCGGAGTTTCGTTGCGGCACGCTTTCTGGCAACTCTTTTTTTTGTTGGATGTGCTATCCTCGGTCGGAAAAGTTCGCTGTCGCTTCGCCTGTTATCATTTTTATCGCAAACATCTGGAACCCTGGTCACCCCGGTGGTGCCCCGACTTATTGGCCAGCACAGGCGCCAGACTGGTATTTCATGGTTTGCGTCTTTATTTCCTATGGAGTGAAGGGTGTCGCTAACGCCGTTGCAAACCCATTACATCCGGTGGCACAGCCTGCGGCTTTCGCAGGTATTACAACGCTTTCAACGTAACCATCCGGAACCGGTCCGGACCATTCTCGGTTTTTTATTCGCCCATCATTGGCTTAAACGAGAAGTTCACCCCGTTTATCGCCATCAGGTCGCCAAAGTTTTGGACCATCCCCACTTTCTCCATCCCATGGCATCAACCCTGTTGTTGCAAACGGAAAACCGGGATGACGTCCCTTTCATCCATCATATCTTGGAAAAACTTGAAACAATTACCCATCACAAACCATCCCCCCGGGAAGTCCTCACCACTTGGCAAGATTTGCGTCTGTTCACGTCCCCCTACAAAGAGTCGGTACGCCGGATCGGTCGGCAAGAAAAAGCCATACTGAATGACCTCGGGGGCGACAATGATCAGCTGCGGGTCGCATTGGTCGATAGCCTGGCAAAGGATCACCCACCACCACCACCCTGGGACAAAATCGCCCTGATCGTACGCATGAGCTGCCCCCAATCCTGCCGCCACTGCTTGTTCATCTGGCGCCACCCCCTGAAAAACACCCCCGATCCAGAACCTTTGCTGCAATGGATCAATCAATCAACCACGAATCTGCTGTTCACCGGTGGCGATCTGTCACCCGATCTCGATCTGTTTCATCACGCCATCGCCACTTTGGGGCACATCACCACCTTCGCCATTCTGCTGAACGCCGACCTCGCCCACTCCCGGGAAGCGGCCGAATCCCTGTTCGCCCGAGCCAATCATGCCCTTCAGCAACGTCCCGCACGGGTTGCCAAGGCCAGGGTTGTCCTGCAAATCAGTTTTGACGAATACCACCAGGAAATCCTCGCCAACCATCGGGGAGAATTGAAAGAACGGATCCCGGTATCCCACATCGCCCACATCCTGATCGCCAGTGCCCGGTATTCCGACTGTCAGGTCGCCCTGATTCACAAACAACACAGCCTTAATTTTTCCACACGATTGTTTGAAACGGGAATTTTTGCACGACTGAGCGCCGAACTCGCCACACACGGATGGCACATACGCGATATCCGTTGGCAAACATCCCCCCGCTTCAAGGAACATCCGGTCAATCCCCAACAGAATGGCGGGGTAATTCGCGAAGCCCATGTTTCATTGCGGGGTCCCTCGGATTCCACATCATTTTTCTTCATGAGCTCTTGCATCGACGCCCTCGGACGCGCCCAACTGCTGGACCCGGCGGAATATGTCCGGGAAACGCTCCTGCTCCGGGATTGGCTCGATGGGTCGTCACCCATCCCGGAATGCGACCCCTTCGATACCGATCCCATGCTATGGGTCAATGGTCACGTCACCCTTTTTGGCGCCATCACCTTGTGGATGGGCAATTTTTATCGCGAAGGGGAACGCGTGTTCGCCCGCTTCCGCCAAGACCCCTTGATCCGAGCTTTACAACAGTGGGACCGCCGCCTGCTCACCGCGCACCATGCCTTTAACCCCGATGGGCATCAGCAACTGGTGAAAACCGCTTCCAGTCCCCATCACCTCCTTCAAGCCATGTTCCAAGATTCCAAAGCGCGGCTGTTCGTCACCCAATGGTTGATACGGCACGACACGGAAACATCGTCAACACCATGACAATCCGTTTGTGATCCCTTGTGCGGGCCGGTCGGAGCAATACCCTGTTCTTGCAAGATTAATTTTTCTGCGGCACAAAGGTTGCTGGATGGCCGGTCATCTTGATTTCACAGTCTATCCGCGAGGAGAAAACGATGTTTGTCAGTTCCGATCTGACCCGATTGAAATTCAACCTGCTCAAAAGCATGCCTGGTGTTTACAGCAAACTCATCACCAGACTGAATGTGGAAGGACTCACGGAAAATGATATCCAGGACGATGTCAAACGCAGGCGCATCGACGGCATACTCGATTATTTCCACCGCAAATTCATATTGTTGTAGTCCCCTGCCTCCGCACTCCCCCACAGTGCGAGCGCCCCAATCCGATCCAGGGGGTGAACCCACCCCCCGGAAGGAAATAACGTGGACCGTGCGCCACCGCCAAACGATTAATCCAACCCATTAGTCCCATTGACCGCAGGTTCAGCAGCAGTGAACCTCTGCCTGGAATCGGCAATCAAAGCCTCTACCGCTTCGACGAGCATGGGCCACATCATCTCCCGGGAATGCAGGCTTTGGGCACTGATATAGGCAAAAAGGCAATCCTCCACCACCTGAGCCAATTCCAACGGCGAGAGATGTTCCGGCGTCCACGGATCAGGAAACGTCAGGGTATCATTCATAACTTGATTTGATTTTTGTTGTATGTGCATCCGCATTTCAGTTCCTTTCTTTTGCGCAATCGGATGCCCCTCAGGTCAACATACTACCTTGATCGGTATTCAAGTTCAACATGAACCCTTGCAGCAATTTTTCCCTGGACTATTGGTCATCCTTCCCCTGTCCCAATACCGACAAAACCTGTTGACGCAACCAAACATGTCCCGCACTGTTCTCCGTACGCGCATGCCAAGCCACTGCCAAACGTAACAATGGCGTTTCAACGGGAACGGGAGCAATCGACAAATGAAGTGGCCCCGCCACACATTGGGCCACACCATCGGGAACAATCGCCAACATATCCGACCCATTCACAATAAATGGAACCAAACTCAAGGAAAACAAGCGTGCGACAATTCGCCTGGATTTGCCGACCTGGGCCAACGCTTCGTCAACGACCGTGGTCACCATGCCCTGGGGATAATAATGAACATGATCCGCCTTCAAAAAGGTATCCAAGGTCAATTCGCCATTGACAATCAAGGGATGGCCCGGGCGATACAGACACACATAACGCATCTCGTACAACCGTATCAGAGATTCCTTGTGGGTCACATCTTGAAATCGGCTAAAAATCAAATCAACTTCCCCACTCTCCAGGAAACGAGCCTCATCCTCCCCACCAATATCCACCAAATCCAAAGAAATATGCGGACCCGTAACCTTCAAACGTTCCAGTAATGGCGGCAACAGGATCGCCGCCGAATAATCGACCAAGCCAATCCTGAAAATGGTTCGCGATTTTTTGGGATTGAAACTTTCCACCTCCAAAATTTGTCGCATCTCCTTCAGGGCATCACCAATGGGACCCGACAACTCCAGCGCCAGCGCAGTCGGTTCCATCCGGTTGCCCTCCTTGATAAACAAAGGATCATTAAATATCGTACGCAAACGACGTAACGTATTGCTCATCGCCGCCTGCGTAATTCCTAAAACATTCCCCGCCCGGGTTACACCCCGTTCAATGAAAAGAGTCTCAAACGCCAATAATAAATTGAGATCAAAATTTTGTAACTCCGTCCTCATTGACACCCTCCAGTGAAAAAAACATGACCGATTGGAACAAAAAAATTGCATTCCCCTACAGTTAAATATATAAATATCAAATGGGACTGATAGTTCGCATCAAAAAATCCAACGGTGCCGGTTGGCCCCTCGATATTCCCAATCGAGCAATTGCACGGTGGACATACTCTGCAACAGCATGGCATTGGTGAAAAGCTTCGGCTTTTCATCAACGGGCTGACGGGATTCAGGCCTCCCCCCCCCCCTCTGAGCTTGTTTCCTGTCGGCCCACCCCCAACCACCCCCGGAACACCCAACGTCATGATTGCTTGGGCAATGGCTCGATCTGGTTGAATAAATCGATGATGACACGACGCAACCACTGATCCGGAGGGCTCTCCTCGCTGCGGGCATGCCACGCCATGGCAATGCGTAAGGGCACAACCTCAAACGGTAGCGGGTGGACCTTCAGGTTCATCCCCCTGGCCAGAAAATGCGCCTGACGATCCGGCAAAACAGTCAGTACATCGCTTGAAGCCACCAAGTGCGAAACAATACCGGAACCATTGAAGCGACCCACAACCTTTCGCGTGTGTCCCAGCTGCTGAAGGGCTTCATCCACCGGAGTCACTGTCAGATCCGGTGGTAAAAATTGCACATGTTCGGCCGCCAGAAAACCATCCAGTGTCAACTTCTCCCCAACATGGGGATTGCCCGGACGAGCAACACAGACGCAATTCATCTCCAGCAACCGATGCAATTGCAGTCTGTCGGAGGTGACCCATTGAAACCAGGAGACCAGAAGATCAACTTCTCCCCGCTCCAAAATTTTCGCCTGCTTGACGCCGCTCGGTTCGCAGATATCCAGAGAAATATTGGGAGCTGTTTTCTTCAAACTGGCCAGTAATGCCGGGACCAGGGTGGAGGAAACACAGTCGGAGATGCCAACGCGGAACAGACGATGGGCCGTTGCCGGATCGAATTTCTCTCTTTTGAGAACCATTTGGGCATGGTTCAGCGCCCTGGTAATCGGCTCGGAAAGCTTCAACGCTTGCGCAGTTGGAGCCATGGAATGGCCATGTTTGGCAAAGAGGGGGTCGTTAAATGTTTGTCGCAGTCGTTTTAAAGTATTACTCATGGCCGCTTGCGTAATCCCCAGGACACGACCCGCCTGGGTAACACTACGTTCGGTCATCAAAACATCAAATGCCACCAAAAGGTTCAGATCAATTTTGTGCAACGCATTTTTATTGGAGCGCATAAGCTTTACCTGGAAAACCCGGTAGCCTCATTGCCCTCCCCCCGAACGCCGATTAACCAACGTTCTGCAATAATGGCGGTTAGAAAATAGCCACAACACCACTGGAAGCATGATCAAGACACTATTGTTGTTATTATCAGGGGCAATAAAAAATACAAAATATTCTATTGTTCAGATAGGCACCTCCCGTCTCAATCCAATCAACGTACCCTGCGGAACAAACGTACACCCGCACCCCTGTTCGATGTATTGGCTCGCTCAGGTCGTTCCCTGGCAACATCAACCTTCAACTGGCGCCCTTCAAGTTCCCGTCCATTGAACAGGTTGACCATCATGACCGGATCGTCAACCTCAACGAAAGCGAACCCACGGGAGCGCCCCGTCTCCCGATCCCGTACCACCTTGACCACCCCGATCGGCATTCCGGTTGAAAAAAAATCATGCAACTCAACTTCGGTAGCCTCAAAGGGCAGATTGCCCACAAAAACCTTGCCCACACTCTCCCCCACTTATCATTGGTTATGGGTTCATTATGGCATTCTATGATCTGGCGCGACCCATTCACCAAGTCTATTGTAAACCATTTCCCCCGGTGACTGCCAGTATAAATTCACGAATTTTTAACCAGGGAAGCAAACGAATGCGGCCAAACTCACGATACAAAGCCATAATCCTTCCACCGTTGTGATACCCGGGCCACGGTTTGCGGGTCGGGCAACAAAGGTTTTCCCCAATTGCGACCCGTTTGCGCCAGGGTTCTCCGGGTGGCGTCCATGGCAAAACGACCCGTTTGCGTATCCACCTGCAAATCACGCCCCGGGTCGGTCCGGGTTGCCAGCGACCACAGCAAATCATCCCAGGAATCGGCGCGAACATCATCATCGACAATCCAGAATTGCCGGGGACCGGTCCGAATATCCACCGTATCCAGCAAAGCCCGTATCGCCATAATCCCTCGATCCCGGGTATGCCCGTCCACCCGCACCACCGCCACCACCCCTTCAAACCACAGATGAACATCCACAATAAAACCATGGGTGGCCACCATATCGGCTACCCAGGAACCCGAAGGCGCCATCGATACCCCGGTCGTCGTTCCGGCTATCTCCAGTTCCACCCCGATTTTTTTCGTGGCATCCATCCCCAATTTGCCACCCAGTCCACTGCGGCACGATGCAAAATCCAAATAATCGATGGGCGTATAATGCAGGCGCAGCAAATCACGCCCCCCATGGCAATGCCGCGCCACCGCCTCCATAACCTGGTGCGGATCCGCCAACGTCACATCGTCGTCAACGACAATCACATACTTGGTCAAGAGAAATTGCCGTAAAAACCCCCAAACAGCCGCCATGACACGAAAAGCATGTCCGGGATAAGCTTTTTTCAAGCCGACAATTGCCACACGATAGGACGCCGCCGCCATGGAAAGATGAAAATCGGTTATTTCGGGAAACTGTTGCCGCAACAGTGGCGTAAAAATACGATTCAATGCCACGGCCAATATGGCCGGTTCGTCGGGGGGACGTGACGTATACGTTGCCAGATACAAAGGATCCCGACGCATGGTCACCCGTTCAACGGTCATCACGGGAAAGCGTTCGACTTCATTATAATAGCCCGTATGGTCCGCAAATGGTCCCTCCGGTGCCAAATCGGTCACATCCACAGTTCCTTCAAGGACGATTTCCGCCGTAGCGGGAACCGGAAGACCCGGATACAACCCACGCGTCGTCTGGACGCGTTTTTCCCGAAGGAGACCGGCGAAAGCATACTCCGACAACGTTTCCGGGACCGGCGTTACCGCCGCCAGAATCGTCGCCGGGTCACAACCTATGGCCACGGCAACCGGCATTTTGCCATCATATTCCCCGGCGTGCAGCGCCCCCCCGCGGGTTTTAAGCCAGCGCACGATCAAACGATTTTTTCCCAGAACCTGCATGCGGTACACGCCAATGTTGACCGGACCTGAGATGTGACCATGGGGACGTCCCCGGGTGATCACCAAAGGCCAGGTGATCAACCGACCCGCATCCCCCGGCCAACACGTCAAAATCGGCAACCGACCCAAATCAACCTGATCGCCGCGCCACACCACCTCGCGACATGGGGGATTAAAAACCGTGCGCACCGGCATGAACCGTCCCTTGGCGAACAAGCGCGCCAATTGCACTAGGTCAGAAAATCCCTGGGGTGCCTGCGGCTGCTTCAAACGAGCCAACTCAGCCCCCAACGCTTCCAACGCCTCCGGCGAACGCCCCAATGCCAAGGCAATGCGACGCTCACTGGCAAACAGGTTGGTCACCACCTTCATGTCCGAACCCTTTACCCGGTCAAACACAAGCGCCGGCCCCCCTTGGAGCAACACCCGCCGACTGATCTCGACAATCTCCAAATGCGGATCCACCTCCACGGCAACATGGACCAGCTCCCCGTGGCTCTGCAAAAAATCCAAAAATTCCCGAAGGTCGGCAAACGCCCTGGACATGCATGTCCCTCCTGTCCAACCATGGCCAACAGATACTTGCATCCCTTTTCATCCGCCAAACAGCATGATCCACCACAAGTCGGCAAGCAATTCTTTTTTGTTTTATCTTGAGGGACATTCCCCAACCCCCCGCCTGCTGTGCTATCATGTGATGTTTGTCTTTAAGGAATGCAAGCGTGCAGGAGCCAAGACCATGAACCCGACGACCCACTTTGGATTCAGCGAAATTCCCGTACACGAAAAAATCACCCGCGTCCGCCAAGTCTTTGACTCGGTCGTCGACAAATACGACTTGATGAACGACCTGATGTCCCTGGGAATCCATCGATTGTGGAAACGCTATGCGATACGCCGTCTGCGTATCCGCCCCGGACAGCAAATCCTCGACGTTGCCGGAGGTACCGGCGACCTGACCCGACTCATGCACCCCCGCTTGCAGGGAAATGGCCGTATCGTCGTCTACGACCTCAACGACAACATGCTCGCCCTTGGACGATCCCGACTCATGGATCGGGGCGTTGTCCAAGGCGTCGAATGGATCCAGGGTAACGCCGAAGAATTACCCTTCGCCAATAATACTTTCCATATCGCCACCATCGGCTTCGGTATCCGCAATTGTACCCAAATCGAAACAGCTATCCGCGAAATGGTCCGCGTCCTGAAACCAGGGGGGGAATTCCTGTGTTTGGAATTTTCCAAAATGGCCGTCACCCCGCTGCAACCCCTGTACGATGCCTACTCATTCAAAGTTTTGCCAGAACTGGGGAATTGGGTCGCCAAAGATCGCGACAGCTACCAATACCTGGTAGAATCCATTCGCCGCTTCCCCGATCAACAAACCTTTGCCACCTTGCTACAGGATAACGGCCTGTCAGGGGTGCGCTTTCATAATCTTTCCGGTGGCATCGCCGCCGTTCATCATGGATGGAAGGCCTAAATCATGATCATGTCCTTGCTGTCTGCACCCTTGAAAATGATTCCGCAACCAGTTACAGCGGTTTCCCTGAGCATCATCCTCAACCTGTTTTTCATCCGGTACCCCGAATTGAAGGAACGACTCAAGGAACTGGAGGGCAAGGTCTTCCAATTTGAAATCGAAGACATGGGTGAGTCGCTCTATATGTCCGTCGATGAAACGGGAGGTGTCAGCATTCACACCTATTCCGACAACATCCCTCACGTCACTATGACCGGCAAAGCAGCGGCCTTCCTCTCCCTGCTGTTTCATACCTCTGATCCCGATTCGCTGTTTTTCTCCCGACAGTTAAACCTTTCCGGGGAAACGGATACCGGGCTGCGCTTTAAAAATTTGCTCGACAATGTGGAACTGGACTGGGAACGGGAATTGGGCTCCCTGGTGGGACGGACAGCAGCCAAAGCCCTCATGAACATGGCCAGATCAACCAAACAAACCGGGCAACGCAGCAAGGAAATCATTGAAGCGGAAGTTGAAAACTGGTTGCAAGATTATGGTTTTCCCGCACGCAACCAACTGCAAGGTTTTTCTCAAGACGTGACAAGTTTGCAGGAACGTCTTGAAAAATTGGAAAAAAGCATAAGCCGCCTGGCAAAAAAACGCGCCGTGGCCAACAGCATGACGGCATCCGGCAAAGAAATGAAAACCGATACCAACCGCACCCCAACCTAAAAAACCATGCTGAACCATTACCGCACCATCAAACGGTTGCTGCGCATCATCTGGATTCTGGCTCGATACCGTATCGAGTTCTTGAATGAGCGGTTCCTGTTTTTCAGGTTTGTCGCCTGGATGGCCAGCTTTAAGCCAGGAACCAACCGCATGCGCCGTGAATTAAGCGCCCCGGCCCGGTTGCGCTCTGCGTTGGAAGAATTGGGACCCACCTTTATTAAATTTGGTCAAGCCCTCTCCACCCGCATGGATGTCCTGCCGGAAAATGTCGGCGTGGAAATGAAGAAACTTCAAGATGATGTTCCCCCATTCTCCTTCGACATCGTCACCAAAATCGTTGAAACCGATCTGGGAGGCCCCCTTTCCAAGTTTTTTATTCATTTTGATCCCGTTCCCGAAGCCTCCGCCTCCATCGCCCAGGTCCATCGCGCCACGACCCAGGGGGGACGTGATGTGGCCGTCAAAGTCTTGCGCCCCAATGTCGCCGAAATCGTCGAAACCGATATTCACCTCCTTTTTACCCTGGCCAACCAGATTGAAGCCCACATCCCCGATTGGAAACGATTTCGCATTCGCCGGGTTGTGGAGGAATTTGCCGCATCAATCCGTAATGAAATGAATTTTCAGGTCGAAGGCTCCCGCGCCCACAAGTTTCGCGAAAATTTCCATCTGGATCGCGAACTGCATGTCCCCACGGTCATCTGGGAATTGACAACCACGCGGGTATTAACCATGGAATGGATCGATGGCATTCCCATCGATGAACTCTCGCGCCAGTCCCATCCCGACCTCGACCCTACCGAAGTTTCCAAAAATTTAATTATCAGTTTCTTCAAACAGGTATTTCGCGACGGCTTTTTCCATGCCGATCAGCATCCTGGCAATATCTTTGTCCTGAAAAACGGTACCGTCGCCATCTTCGACTTCGGTATCGTCGGCCACATCTCGGTTCAGGAACGCATCTGGCTGGCGGAACTGTTGCAGGGATTCATCATTCGCGATTATCGCAAGGTTGCCGAAGTCCATCTGGCCGCCGGCTACGTCCCCCGTAATACCAATATGGACGAATTTGAAGATGCCTGCCGGCAAATCGCCGAACCCATCTTTGGTCAACCCCTCAAAGATATTTCCATCGCCCGCTTGTTGGCCCAACTCTTCAAGGTTACCGAACGCTTCGACATGGCGGTGCAACCGCAATTGTTGCTGTTGCAAAAAACCATGTTGACACTGGAAGGGGTCGGTCGCGAAATCAATCCGGGCCTGAACATGTGGCTCTTGGCCGAACCCTTGATCCGCGATTGGATGATGGAAAACATGGGTCCCAAGGGCAAATTGCGCTCGGCCCGGGAACGCTTCCGCACCTTTTCTACCGCCGCATTCCAATTACCCGAACTGGCGATGCGCAGTGTGGAAAAGCTGGCCAACGACAAATTGGCCGTCGAAGTCTACGGCGAAGCGTTGGACAGAATGGAAAGACGTCTTTCCACCGGAATGAAACGGCTCAGTATGGCAGTGACCGGGGCGGGCTTGTTCATGGGAGGATCAATCATGGCCAGTTCCAATCTGCCCATCGCCTGGTTCGGTCCACCCCTCATGTTGGCTGCCTTTTATTTTTTCCTGGCCATCATCCCCAATCGCTAGTCCGGTCCGGCAGTCGGATAAAAACCTTTTCCTTCTTGCAGTCGGGCCTTCAGCGCCCGAGATACTTGGTGCCCTACCCCCAACCAATCACCCGGTTTTTCCTGGCGAAACAAGGTCATGGATGGGTACCAAACCGTGCCATCCCCGTCTTTTCCCCAGCGCCAATCGGGGACAAATGGCAGCAACAGCCATACCGGACACCCCAGCGCCCCGGCAAGGTGCGCAACAGCCGTATCCACACTGATCACCAAGTCCAAAGTTGCCATCACCCGCGCCGTTGCGGCAAAATCGGTAAGCTCTGGAACTTCAATCCGATCTTTAAAAAGGTCATGTTCCTGAATAGCCCCCGCCCCCCCCTCTTGCAGAGAAACCCAGGATACCCGGGGCCAATCCAAAAAAGGCAAAAACCAGGATAACGTTAGGCTGCGATTGTGATCGTTTTTGTGGGTGGGACGTCCACGCCATACAAAGCCAATCCGATAGGACGGATGCCGGGGATCGTGTGCCGGTCGCTTCCAAGCCAACGCCGGTAAATAGCTGGAAGTTTCCCTCGTGTCATCACCCGAGTGATGCAACAAACCCGGTAACGACATCAACGGGACGGACACATCAAAAGGTGGTCCGGGCAACGCCCCCTCCCACAAACAATCCATACCGGGGGCATATCGCAGCAAAGGCACCAAGGGGCCAGTGCAATAAAAGACCACCCGCGCCACACGGTGTCTGGCCATGGGGAGAAATCGGATAAATTGAATGGTATCACCATACCCCTGTTCGGGGTAAACCATCAGGGTGGCATGCGGCAACACCTCCCCCTGCCAGGGCGAATGCGCCCAGGAAGGTTTGCACGCCAAATGGGCCGGATCCCGCCACCGCCATTCGTACGCCGAAAAACCGGCAACCCAATCCCCCAAAAACAGCAACAACAAAGCCCGGTGGTGTTGCGCACTGGCATTGTTGGTATCCAACCTAATCGCCTGATTGAAAGATTCCAGGCTTTCCGCATAACGCCCAAGACGCCAAAACGCCGTGCCCCGATTGCCAAAAGCAATGGAATGTTCCGGCATGAGGGAACAGGCTACCTCAAAATCAGCCAGAGCCCACGCATCGGCACCAGCCTCCAAATAACATATGCCCCGCTCATGCCACATGGGGCCGTCATCGGGAAAACGACGCAGGTGTTGTGCCGCCAACGTTAAAGCGTCATCCTTGTTTCCTATGCGCCAGCCAAGGATAAACTTAAGACGCAGCAATCCCTTATTTTCTGGATCGATTTCCAGTCCGCGCCCAACCGTCAACAATGCCCGATCCAACTGCTGCAACGCCAAGAAGGCCGTTGCCAAATGTTCGTACCCCTCTGTACCATGGGGGTCCAGCCCCACCACCCTGGCAAAAGCCTCCAGCGCCTCGACAAATCGCCCCAGGCCATACAACGCCTGACCCCGCAATTTCCATCCCGCAAGCCCGGGATCACCCACGGCAAAGATCGGATCCATCCTGGCTAACGCGGCGGCATAATACCCCTGCCCGTTCAACGCTACAATTTCTGACCAAAAGCGCTGCGGATGCGGGACGAAATCATTCGTCATTTCTCAAACCGTATCGTTTACAGGAGGATAACGGTCAAAATTTGTGAAAACCATCATCCGCTCCAAGATCCAGGTCCGCCCCACTTTTACTGGCCGGAACTGGCAGAGCCGCGGCCACTGTTCTCCGTTTCTCTGTGACACAAGGTGGTATATTGTTTTTATCGATGTTGAAGAAACTTATAACCCGGGTCAAAACATCCGCCTGCGCCGACAATTCCTCGGAGGTAGCGGCCATTTCCTCGGAAGCCCCGGCATTTTTTTGGATCACCTGATCCAACTGTTGGATCGCCAGATTGATCTGCGACGCACCCTGGTTTTGTTCATGACTGGACGTGGATATTTCCTGGATCAGTTCCGCAGTCTTTTGAATGTCCGGCACCAATTGGCGCAACATGGCCCCGGCCCGTTCGGCCACATCGACCGTGCTGGCCGACAATTGTGTAATCTCCCCCGCCGCATTCTGGCTGCGTTCGGCCAATTTGCGCACCTCGGCGGCAACAACCGCAAAACCTTTGCCATGCTCGCCAGCCCGTGCCGCTTCAATGGCGGCATTGAGCGCCAACAAATTGGTTTGCCTGGCGATTTCCTCAATGATGGAAATCTTGGAAGCAATCTCCTTCATGGCCGTAACCGCCTCTCCCACCGCCTGACCACTGACCTCGGCATCTTTGGAGGCTTTTTGGGAAATGGTAGCGGTAATCTCCGCATTATCGGTATTTTTCTGAATGCTTGCGGCCATTTGCTCCATAGCCGCCGATGTCTCCTCGATGGAGGCGGCCTGCTCGCTGGCCCGCTGAGACATATTTTGGGCATTATCCGACAATTCTTGACTGCCGTTGGTCACGTTGCTGGCCGTATTGCTGACTTCTTCCACCACTTGCCTAAGTCGTTCGGCCATACTGCTCAAAGCCTGGGTCATTCGCCCCATTTCATCGTGCTGATCCGACTGCAACTCGCTACACAAATTACCCCTGGCCACCTCTTCGGCAAATCCCAAAACCGCAACAATCGGGCGTGTAATGATCCGGGGAATGATCATCGACATGAATACGGCCAGCACAATGGCAATCAGCGCCACCATGATCAATATTTTCTGAATATGGCCAGCCTGGCTGACCATCTGGTCTTCACTCAGAACATTTTCTTTCGTGGTTTTTTCCAAAGTGCCAAATAATTTTTTCAAAGTGGCCATATTGGGTTGCGTTTCGGTGGCAAAAATTTGCTCGGCCTCTTTCTTGCCTTGCAGCGCCGCCCGGGCGGTATCCTGCATTTTTTTCAGTACCCCTCGTACAGCCGTCAGTTCCGTCTGCACTACCGTCCGATATAATTGCTTGGCCCCCTCCACATCCCCACGGCGCAAAGCATCACGCACCTTCTCCCCGGTCGCATGCAACCGACGATGCGCCGGTTCCATTTCCTCCATGAGTTTGGCCTGCTGGCTATCGGTGGCCACCATCTTCTTGCCCCCCTCACCATAAATAAACTTTCCCATGCCACATTGCGTGGGGTCCAACTGCACGGTTAAATCCTTGTCACCTGCCAAAATCGCTGATTGCATCTTTTCCGACCAAGCCAGATGATCGGTCTCCTTTTGCGCCAAAAATTCGGGCAGGTTGGGATCAGCCCGTTTGAAAACCTTTTGGATCTTGGCCGCCGATGCATGGAGCAACTTATGCGGCTCCTCAATCTCCTTGAGTGTCGCCTGCAACGACGGAACCAGGGCCTCGGCGTGTTGCCGTCCCTCTCCATAAAACCATTTGCCAAAAGCACACTGGGTGTGATCCAACTGCACGCCAATTTCAGTGCTTTTTTCATCGTTGATAAACGTACTCACCCGGTTGACCCAGGTCAGATGGTCCACTTCACGCTGTAAAATTTCACTGCGTAATTGGTTGCCACCAACCACTTCCAGACCATTGGCAATCATCTTGTCAATCCCGCGTAGCGACCAGCCGCTCACGCCAAGGAGCATGATCAGCACACTCCCTGTTCCAACCATGATTTTTTTTCCAATACTTAAATTTTTCCACACCATAAAGTTCCCCCTTTATGATTGATGAATGAAACACAAAATCATTATTACATCCGATTATCTGCCCCGACGTGCAATCTGTTTGTTATACAACACATTCCCCTGATCCTCAAAGAACGTTACATCCAGATTTTGTTCCGAAACCACCCATTGGACAAAACCAAAACGTTTGGCGAAGAACTGCGACCAAGGATTTTTTTCACGTAGTGCATACAAATCAGCCCCACCCGCACCAGAAATAATTTGTACCGGCTCACTAGGTGGCGCAATCATCTCCAGGTCGTGATCATGACCACATAAATAAACGTCAATTTTTTCAGCTTGCAGGATTGGCAATAATTCATTCAACAAGCGATTGGTATCACCATGCAGGCCGCTGGAATGCAGCGGGTAATGACTGGCCACCATGCGCCACATGGGTTGATTTGATGGTTGAGAAAAGGCCTGACGGACAAAATTTTTCTGGATTTCAACATCCTGCTGACCATCCAGCATAACCATGCGCAGCAACGGTTGCCCCGATGTTGTCTGGCCGTGATCCACCACGTATTGACGCCCCTCCATCCGCCAACGACCGCTTCCCATTTTGTTGCGCCCGTAGTCCACCTGGGCATCCAGACTGGACCCGGCATCATGATTACCCAATACGGCATAAAAAGGAGTGTTTGCCAAAATGGGACCATCATAGATGGATTCAAAATGAGATCGCCATTTCGGATCCTTGTCGGAAACAACGCCCTTGGGATAAAAATTGTCCCCCAACAACAACACCCAATCCACTCCACCCGTTTGGCTTGCCACCCGTTCCATGGCATGAGCGACACGTCGTTGATTTTTGTTACCCACCCCATGATCCCCCAGGGCAAAAAAAACCGCCTTCCCGGGCTGCGCAGAGGTGACCATGGCAGCCCCTGCCACGCTCCCCGCACCCAACACCGATAGAAGAAAAAATACGAAGGCTATTCCCCGTCCCAAAATATCGGCTCCCCTATTTCTGCAATCGTTGGGCAAGCGCCACATCACCCTGTTGTTCCGCCAAAGCCCGAGAATCCTGACCATCGTCATCCTTTAAACCAGGGTCGGCTCCCGCTTGTAACAGGTTGGTTATCATCGGCAAGCTGTGGCGGCCTACCGCCAGATGCAATGGTGTTCGTTGTTTCGGGGTACGGCTGTTGACATCAACACCATGCGCCAGCAACAGCGCCACCACCTCTTCGTGACCAAAAAAAATGGAGCAATGTAACGGCTGATTACCCTCCAGATTGCGAACATCGGCACGGGCACCATAGCGCAACAACAGCTCCGCCACCTCTTGGTTACCCTCCTGACAAGCCTGGTACAACGGCGTCTCCCCATACCGATCCGCCGCTTCCAACTCGGAACCATGTTCCAACAACAGTTTGGCAACATCTACATGGTTCCATGAAGAAGCCCAATGGAGCGGGGTTTCCAAATCAAGATCGGTTGCCGTCACATCGGCACCATGTTCCAGCAGGATGCGGGCCAAGGTGCTGTTACCCCGCACCGCCGCCCAATGCAAAGGCGTCCAGCGGTAGTTGTCGATAGCCTGAACGTCCGCCTTGGCCTTCAGCAAACGCAACACCAAATCTTCCAGCCCTTCTTGGACCGCCCGGTGCAGAGGCGTCCAACCTTCCGAATCGTGAACGTTTAGATCTCCGCCATTTTCCAACAGTGCCAATACCGGCGATGGATCCCACCCCTCCATGTCTTGATCGGCCAAGAGTCACCTCCTCGAAAAAAAATTCATCGGCCTGACGTTATACCTTGTCCCTAAGCGCTGGGCCTGCCAACATCACCCCGTCGATAGTATATCAATCCAGGCCGTGCCGATACACCCTTTACTCTTGGTGCCATGAATCCGATGACACAATCCGATACTCTTTTTCAAAGGGCGCAACACAGCATTCCCGGTGGCGTCAATTCTCCGGTACGAGCCTTCAAAGCTGTCGGCGGAACACCCCCCTTCATCCAAAGCGCCCAGGGTGCCCGGGTGGTGGACGTGGATAACCGACACTACATCGATTACATCGGTTCCTGGGGACCCATGATTTGCGGCCACGCCCACCCGGAAGTGGTCGAAGCCGTTCAGAAAGCCATGAGCCGGGGGGCCTCGTTCGGCGCTCCCACGGAAAAAGAGGTGCAACTGGCGGAAACCATCATCAACCTGGTGCCATCCATCGAAATGGTTCGCCTGGTCAACTCCGGCACTGAAGCAACCATGAGCGCCGTGCGTCTGGCCCGGGCCGCTACCGGTCGTGACAGTTTGCTCATGTTTGAAGGGTGTTACCACGGCCATGGCGATGCCTTTCTAGCCAAAGCGGGGTCGGGGCTGGCAACCTTCGGTGTCCCCTCCTCTCCCGGAGTACCACAGGCAACAGTGCAACAAACCTTGACCCTGCCCTACAACAATCTTCAAGCCGTCAACGACCTGTTCGCCCGCCATGACGCCGGCATCGCCGCCGTCATCGTCGAACCGGTGGCGGGTAACATGGGGTGCGTGCCACCTGAACCCGGCTTTCTTCAAGGCCTCGCGACCATCTGCCGCCGTCACGGCACCTTGTTGATTTTTGACGAGGTCATGACCGGGTTTCGTGTCGCCCGGGGCGGTGCCCAGGAGCTGTACGGCGTCACCCCCGACCTGACAACCTTGGGCAAAATCATTGGCGGCGGCTTGCCCGTGGGAGCCTACGGCGGTCGACGCGATTTGATGCAACAAATCGCCCCCTCGGGTCCGGTCTATCAGGCAGGTACCCTCTCGGGCAATCCCCTGGCCACAGCCGCCGGTTTGGCCACCTTGAATATCCTTTCACAACCAGGATTCTATGAAACCCTGGAATGGCGCTGCCAACGGCTGTGCGCCGGAATCAGCTCCATCCTGGAATCCAATGCCATCCCCCATGTCGCTACCCGGGTCGGCTCCATGTTCGGGCTGTTTTTCACCAACAATAAAACCGTGAAAAATTTTGATGAAGCCAACACCAGTGATCGCATTCGCTTCAATCGTTGGTTTCATGGCATGTTGCAGCAAGGCATTTTTTTGGCTCCCAGCCAATTTGAAGCGGGATTCCTCTCCATCGCCCATGATGATGCAATCATCGATGCCACGCTCGATGCCGCTCAACAGGTGGCCTTTACACTGACCGTTCCTTAGGCATTGACCCACCCGGTTCAAATTCAATAACCATTTTTGGCATGTTCCATGCTTCGTTATTTGTTGCGCAAAGGGCTTTTCCAAGCTTTTCGCCAACGATTTGACATGGAGAAAAAACATGGCCGGATTAGGTTTGCTGGGTCCAGCAGGGGCTTTCAAGACCAATCTTCTGAATCTGAGACAACAGCGTCAAGAATTGATCGCCGCCAATATTGCCAATGTGGATACCCCTGGCTACAAGTCCATGCGTCTGGAATTTGAAGATGAAATGGCCAAAGCCATGCCGCCACCCGGCTCCATGGCCATGACACGGACCAGTGGCAAGCACATGCCCGTCCCTTACGAAGGTCCCGTTGCCGGAGAATTACAGGCGGTGGAAATACCCATCCCCAGGGGTGACTTGAACAGCGTCGATATGGAACAGGAAATGGCCATGCAATCGGCCAACCAGTTGCTCTACAACTATGCCGTTCAATCATTGAGTTCGCAGATTTCCAGTGTGCGCATGGCGATAGCCGGCCAATAATCACACGGCACCAAGGAGTCTTTGATCCATGGATTTTCTCACATCATTCAAAGTGACCTCCTCAGGTCTGGCAGCGCAACGTTTGCGGATGAACGTCATCTCTGAAAACGTCGCCAATGCCCAGACCACCCGTACACCCGAGGGGGGACCTTACAAACGCAAAGATCCCATCTTTGCCGCTAAACCTTTCAACGAAATGCTCAGCCAGGAGGCCATCGCGGGATCCACCGGGGTCTCCGTGGAACGCATCCATGTGGACGAACGGCCCGCACGCATGCAATACGATCCCAACCATCCCGATGCCAATGCCGATGGTTATGTGGCCATGCCCAATATCGATATGGTCACCGAAATGGTCAACATGATGTCGGCCAGCCGTTCTTACGAATCCAATGTAACCGTTCTCAACGCCTCCAAAGCCATGGCCATGAAAGCCCTGGAAATTGGTAAATAATAAGGATTCCCATTCGCCATGAGTATTCAACCCGTCGCCAATTTGACCAGTTCCAACATATCCACTCTGTACGCTACCGGGGCAGAAAAAGGGGATGCCTGGGAGGAGTTCTCGGATATGCTGGGCAAACAGATCAAAGAAACGGATCGTATGGAGAAACGGGCCAAGGAATTGGGTGATCGCGCACTCCTGGGCAATGCGGGCGTCAGCATCCATGAGGCCCAGGTCGCCTCGTCCGAAGCCGAACTGCATCTCAAATTATTGATCCAGGTACGTAACAAAGCTCTGGATGTCTATCGAGAAGTCATGAGTATGCCGGCCTGAGGATGGTAGGTGCTGTCATTAAACCCTGACCATCAACCAACTATCGTTCAAAACGGTCGAGACCAACCAAGTCAGATCACAAAGAGGACAAACCATGGCTGAATCCGCGACCTCCGCATCCTCCACTGGAAAGAATGAAACCCCGGCGGAAGCCTTTACGCGGTTTCTGGAAAACCTTCCGTTGGGAGGACGCAACGGCTTGATAGTGGCCATTATCGCCACTGTCATTGCATTGACGGCCGTCATCTGGTTTGTCACCCGCCCCTCCTACAAAGTGCTTTTTTCCAGCTTGCCGGAAGCCGAGGCGGGACGGGTTGTCGAAGAACTGAACAAATTGAACGTTCCCTACCAGATCGGCCTGGGGGGCACCTCCATCGAAGTCCCGGCAGACAGGGTTTATAACTTGCGCCTGGAAATGGCAACTATGGGTCTGCCCAAAAAAGGCACCGGGGTCGGATTTGAATTGTTTGATCAGGGCAACCTGGTCGGAATGACCGATTTCATGCAAAGGATGAATTACCAAAGGGCGTTACAGGGAGAACTGGCCCGGACCATCGAAAGCATCGAAGCCATCAGTAAGGCCCGTGTCCATCTGGTCCTGCCCAAACAATCGCTATTTGTCACCGAAGAACGTAAAGCCACTGCTTCGGTTGTCATGGAATTGAAACATCCACTCAATGCCAAACAGGCTGAAGGCATCGTCCATCTCGTGGCGGCAGCAGTGGAAGGATTGGAAGAATCCCAGGTCACCTTGTTGGATCATAAGGGTAATATCGTCGCCGGCGGCAAAGAGGTTTCCAAAGATGGGCGTATGGGAGCCGATGAGTCCATGGACATGCAAAAACAGGTCGAAAAATCCCTGGAAACACGTGCCCAGGCCATGCTCGATAAAATCATCGGCATCAATGCCAGCGGTATCAGTCGCAGCATTGTACGCATTACCGCCGACCTGGATTTGTCACGGGTCGAACGTCAGGAGGAAATCTTCAACCCGGATGGTCAGGTTGCCCGTAGTGAGCAGGTCACCAGCGAAAACTCCAAAGGGGAATTCGGGTCCAGCGGCACCCCGGGGGTCAGACCCAACGATGCCAACGACAAGGCCGGCTCAGGCTCTTCCGGTTCCAATCAGACACGCAACGTGGAACGGGAAACCATCAATTATGAAATTTCCAAAAAAGTGGAAAAAACCCTGCTGCCCGTGGGTACCATCAAACGCTTGTCCATCGCTGTCCTGGTGGATGCCAAGATGGAAAAACCAGAAAAAGGTGACGGCCCGCTCCAATACGTCAAACGCACCGATGATGAGCTGAAAAATTTGAAAAAAATCGTGGAGCAAGCTGTCGGTTTCCGTTCAGACCGCGGCGACACCATCGAAGTGTCTGAATCACCCTTCGCACCCCTGGTGTCCGCTGAAGAAGAAGGTACACCATTCTGGAAAAATCCTACATTCTGGTTGCAGGTGGGCTTCGGTGCGATCATTCTCCTGGTTCTCTTCGTGGTCCTGAGACCCATGGTGCAAAAATTGATGGAGAACGAATTGACTGCCGATACCAGTGGCGTTCCGGCCGCCGTCGCCGAACTGGAGGAACAATTGCTCAACGAGGGCATTGGTACGCTGCCCACGGAACAACCCATTCGGATGCGGGTGCCCGATCGTAACATTAAACTGACATCGCAAATGATCAACGAACACGTCGAAGATGCCAGGGAAATTATCCGCTCCTGGCTGGCTTTGGATAACTGAACAAACATCAAGGGAATGGTGTACCGGCTGGTTGTAGGTAATATTCTTGAAAAAAACAGGGCCGAAAACCTTCTACCTTAAAAAGTGAGCGTCATAAGCACAATCCCTTAAGAAGGCAGAGATATTGTCATGGGTGAGACACAGGTTTGGCCGGGAGCGGCATCCGACTCGAAAAAAACCAGTACCCGCCGGGTTCGTTTATCCGGAAAGGAAAAGGCGGCAATCTTTCTTTTGTCGCTGCCGGATCCCGATTCCAAAAAAATCATGGAGGGTCTGCAAGAGGACGAAATACGGGAAATATCCCGAACCATCGCCCGGATCGGTGTCATGCCCCAGGACGTGGTTCAGGCCGTACGCCAGGAATTCCTCGACAAATTTGAATTGCAGCAGTTCGATGTCCGTGGCGGCATGAACAAGGTCAAGGATTTGGTCATGAAGGCCCTGGGCAAGGAAAAGGGCCGGCAATTGCTCAAAGAATTGCAACAAGGACCCAAAAATACCCCATGGGAAATCCTCAATGCCATGGAACCAACCCTGGTGGCCACCTTCCTGGCCAACGAACATCCGCAAAGCATCGCCCTGATCCTGTCGCAACTGCAACTGGAACAGGCTTCGTTCGTCATTGACTTCCTCGCCCACGACACGCAACAGGAAGTCATCTATCGCATGGCACGCCTGGGAAATCTACCTCCGGGGGCGTTGCTGGATATCGAAGAATCCTTGCTCACCGAACTCAATGCCCTCGGGGCAACGCGTGGCAGTTATGCCCAGGAGGGCGGTGGTGGTGTCAAGAAGGTGGCCGAACTCCTCAATATGATGAGTCGGGAAATTTCCGACAAACTCCTGGCCTATCTGGACGAGGAGGATAACCCGCTCGCTGAAGAAGTGCGTAAGGAAATGTTCCTGTTCGAAGATTTGCTGCTCATGGACGACAAGAGCTTCCAAACATTGCTCCGGGAAATTTCCAACGACGAGTTGCTCTCAGCACTCAAGGGTGCCGACGACCGCCTCAAAGAAAAGTTTTTCCTCAATATGTCGGAACGGGCCGCAGAAATGTTGCGCGAGGATTTGGAGATGATGGGACCCGTCAAGGTCTCCGATGTCGAGGCTGCGCAACAAGGTATCCTCAAAGTTGCCAGAAAATTGGAGTCGGAAGGCGCTATTGTCATCATGGGCAAAGGTTCCGACGACGTGGTGTTGTAATCAGTTGGTGTTGGGGCGGATGGGAGGTTGATTATGGCGGCTGCACCGGGTGGGGAGTTGATCCGCAACGAGGAGGGTCAGGGTGAGGCCCTGCGTCGTTTGCTCTATAGCGATTTGCTGGCCCAGCAAAAGTCGGCGGCGGATGAAGGGGAAGTTTTCATTCGCTACCTGCCCAACGGACGCTTGCCCGAAATCAAACGCCAGGTGGAAATCCCGCCGATACCCCCGGAAGAAATCCAACGCCGGCGCATGGAGGAAGTGGAACGCGAACTCTATCAAAAAGTTTACGCCGAAGCGGAAAAAGCGGGCTTGGAGATCGGCGAACAAAAAATGCAGCAGGAAATCAATCGGGTCCTGCCACAACTGGAAACCCTGCTCCGTGAACTCGACGGCCTTCCAGAACGCGTGTTCGCCGCTTCGGAAAGATTTCTCGTCGAGACCTGCCTCACACTGACCCGGGAGCTGCTGGCCCACGAGTTGAGCATGCACCCCGAAGGGATCATCCATCGCATTCAACGCGTTTTGAAACATGCGGCGGGACGACGCAAAATTGTTTTGCGCATCGCCCCGGAAGTCTACGATATTGTCCAAAATCTCAAAGAATTGGAAGGCCTGGAGCTGCAAGCGGATCCCGGCGTCAAACCTGGATCGGTAATCATGGACAGCGATTTTGGCGGGTTGGAGGATCTCATCGAGGAACAAATGCAGGAAGTGGAACTGCAAATCCGTCAGTTTTTACAAGAACGTTTGAGTCATGGACCTCATATCGACCTGTTCGATGCCGCAGCCACCCGGGCCATCCGCTCCCTGGAGATGGAACGTCCCCCCTTGGCCACTCAAGGACTCCAGGCCATGCAGGCCATGATGGAAGCGGTGCGAACCCGGGATGATTCCAACCCGGACAGTAGTACTTTGGAGGAAGAGAATCCGTCATGACTACCACTGTGCAACTCCCCTGGGATCAGTATGGCACCCTCGCCCGGTCGGCCTTGGGATTGCGCCGTGTGGGTCGGGTTTCCCAAGTGGTCGGCCTGCTCATCGAAGGTTCGGGACCAGCCGCATCCATCGGCGATCTGTGCGAAGTTATTCCCGATGGCGATGCCGAACCTCTCAAAGCCGAAGTGGTCGGTTTCCGTAACAATGCCTTGCTGTTGATGCCGTTGGGTTCCCTCAAAGGCATCCACCCCGGAAGTATCATCGTTTCCGAAAATCGCTCGGAAAAAGTGGGCGTGGGACAGGAACTCCTCGGACGCGTCCTCGGTCCCTTGGGCCAACCCATCGATAATGGCCCCCCCATCCATACCCCGGAATCGGTCCCGTTGTATGCCGATCCCATCAATCCCATGCTACGTCGCCGTATTGACCAACCCCTGGATATCGGTATCCGTGCCATCAACGCCCTGTTAACCCTGGGGCGCGGACAACGTATTGGTATCTTTTCCGGCTCCGGCGTCGGTAAAAGTACCTTGTTGGGCATGATGGCCCGCTATACCGAGGCCGATGTCAATGTCATCGCACTGGTTGGCGAACGCGGACGCGAAGTGGTGGAGTTCTTGGAAAAAGATTTGGGACCGGAAGGGATGACACGATCCATCGTTGTCGTTGCCACCTCCGATCAACCACCGTTACTCCGGTTGCGTGCCGCCTTCCTGGCAACCGCCATTGCCGAATATTTCCGCAGCAAGGAAAAACACGTGTTGTTGCTCATGGACTCGGTCACCCGTTTCGCCATGGCACAGCGCGAAGTCGGATTGGCCAGAGGGGAACCACCAACCAGTCGCGGTTATCCCCCATCAACCTTCATGTTGCTGCCAAAATTATTGGAACGGGCCGGACGCGACCAAGGTAGCGGCAGTATCACGGGTCTGTACACCGTGTTGATGGAGGGGGATGACCTCCAGGATCCCATCGTTGACGCCGTCCGAGGTATCTTGGACGGACACTTCGTTTTATCCCGGGATTTGGCCGCAGCCAACCATTACCCCGCCTTGGATATCCTGGCCTCAATCTCTCGTCTCATGGTCGATCTGGTTAGCGATGAACAAATTCGCTGGGCGGCGCAGGTGCGCGAATCCCTGGCCGCCTACGTCCGCGCCGAAGATATGATCAACATCGGTGCTTACGTCGCAGGAAGCAATCCCCGCATTGATCGCGCCATCCAGTTGGTCGAACCCATCCGCGCCTTTCTGAAACAGTCAGTGCGTCAAGGATGCTCCATGGAGGAAAGCCTGGAATCGATGGTACGCATTTTCTCAACGCAGCCTTCCGCCACCGGGAAACCAATGCATTAAGATCATCCCCACCGTGTCGGGGATCGCATACCCATGACAATCCACCTTCTGTAGCCAACACAAACATCATGAGTCTCCCGCAAGATGCCATGGATGGCAAAACCCTCGCCCAGGCCCTGACCCTCTTCGCCCAGGAACGCGGTTGGCAAACGTTTCACACTCCCAAAAACCTGGCCATGGCATTAAGTGTGGAAGTCTCCGAAATTCTGGAGATTTTCCAGTGGACTGACGGTCATGCGAGTCGCGACCTCGCCGCAGACAAACGCCAGGCATTGGCAGAGGAAATTGGGGATGTCATGATCTACCTGACCATGCTGGCGGCACAGTTCAACATCGACCCTCAGGACGCTGCCTGGGCCAAGATGGCCATCAACGCCAACAAATATCCTGCCGCTCAAGTTTACGGAAAATCATTGAAATATAATGAATATTAAAACATTCCCATGACCATTTTTAAAGACACCCTGCATCGTTTCACCGGTCGGAATGAACTCACCCGGGGACACCTGGAGACCATTCAGGTCAATGTGGGATTGCGATGTAATTTAAGTTGTCAACATTGCCATGTCGCAGCTTCGCCAAAACGCACCGAACTCATGACTTGGCCTGTCATGCAGGAAGTCCTGCGTCTGGCGGAACAAAGCCGCTGCAAGCTCGTTGATATCACCGGGGGAGCCCCGGAATTCAATCCCCACCTCAACGATTTCATCGCTGCCCTGCACACGAAAAAAATTCCCATCCAGGTGCGCACCAACCTGTCGGTCCATCAGGAGCCGGGGCTGGAAAACATGGCCTCGTTCTTTCGTGACCGTCGCGTGGTCTTGGCAGCCTCCCTCCCCTGTTACCTGGAAAGCAATGTCGATCAACAACGGGGTTCCGGTACCTTTCAAAAGGCTATCGCCACCCTGCAACGATTCAATGACCTGGGATATGGCCACGATCCCGATTTGCTACTCAACCTGGTTTACAATCCCATGGGACCACAACTCCCCCCCGATCCCTGCCGGCTGGAAGCCGACTACCGAAGGGAATTGAAAGAACGTTACGGAATCGTGTTTTCCCGACTGCTGGCCATCACCAACATGCCGGTTGGTCGATTTCGTGCCCATCTGTCCCGTCACAGCCAGGAAGCATCCTATCGACAACTCTTGTTGGAATCCTTCAACCCGGATACGTTGCATGGTCTGATGTGCTTGAACCAAGTCAGCATCGCTTGGGATGGAACCCTGTTCGATTGTGATTTTAATTTGGCACTGCGAAGACCCGTCCAACTGCCAGTCCCGCCCCACATCACGGGTCTTGACCCGGCCATCTTGAGCAAACGCCCCATCGTCATCGACGATCATTGCTTTGCCTGTACCGCCGGGCGTGGTTCCTCGTGTTCCGGCACGTTGGTAGCCTGAACTATCCTTAAGTCTTGGTCCACGGGGAATATCAGTCAGGGTATGAAATGAAAATCCCAGCGCGTTTGGCAATCTCGTGCGACAGTTTTTCAAAATCCTGGTAAGCACTGTGAACCGCATACATATGCGAACCCATGGCACCATCGGCAGGTTTCAGATGAAAAATGGGTTTGCGTGCTTCCTGGGCCATGGGCATCAGGCTTCGATAATGTTTGAGAAGTACAAAACAATGCGGATCCTTGGAAACTTCAACGTCCTCCGCAGAGGCTTGGCCCAAAATAAATTTTCTATAACTTCCCGGCATACGTTCTACCCATTTATCGTATGACTTGACCGGACGATTCAAACGCTCCGAATGCTGCATGACGATATAACCAAGGGGTTTCATATGTCCGGGTGGAAGGATCAGTTTCTTATTTTTATTTTCTTTTAACCGCTTTTCCCAAGCCACACGCCAATCATTTAAGGTTGGTCCAAGGTTATGCAAACCCTGCAATGAATAAAGGTCAGGCCCCAGGGGAATAACCAGATAGTCCGAAGCAATGATGGCAGACCGGTTTATGGCACCAAGATTGGGCCCCAGATCTACCAATACAACATCCGCCCCACACTCTTTTGTCCCAAGTTGTAATACCCGCCAAAACGCCGAAGTCACCCGGAAGGCTCGCCCATCTCCCTCAAGACATTTGGGCCAAGTTTCCGATAAGTCATCCTCAAATCGGGACAATTCCATATCTCCCGGAATCAGGTGCAGACGCTCCTTGATTCTCCAAAGCATGGGTCTGACAACATCGCCTTCACCCTCCTTTATGGGGCGAATAGCACCAAAAATGGAGGCTTCACGTTTGTCTTCCAACCACAAGGATTCCAGTTGCTCTTCTTCCAAAAAGGCTGTCGTCAGGTTGCACTGGGGATCCAGATCCGCTGCCAAAACGCGCAAACCCAATTCCGACATCATCCACGCAATATGATAGACCAAAGATGTCTTACCTACTCCGCCCTTGTTGTTAAAAAACGCGATGACGGGGACACTCATGGACGTTTCCTCATGATGACTGCCAAGTGAGTATCTTCGACCTGAAATTCTGGCAATGGATTACCATTCGCCCCCATCTCTTTCCTGGCCAGACTGATACCCATGCCAAACTGCTGAACATACCCAAGATCTTTAAGTACGGTAGCTAAATTCGGATTGCGATAACTATACGCACCGGGTTGTCCAAAATTTTGTTTGTTCACCTGCCCGTAGGGACCACCAGGATTAAAAATTTCCACACGATCCTTGAACCAATAGATCCGCACCGGGGCATTTGAGTGTTCGTAAGATCGATGTAATATGGCATTGCGAACAATTTGTTGCAAAGCCACAAGGGGATAATCCGGTTGTCTGCGTTCTGTGGAACCCGTTGTCATATCAACGGAAGCATGGATGTTAATCTTTAATAATTGGTCTATTTCTCGAAGCAGGTCCGGCATCGCCGATCGTAGCTCCTGAGAGGACTGGACTGGATCTCCCAGTTCATACCCGTCAATCCTGATCAATTGGACAAAGGCCCCGGGAATCCAATAAGTCGGGTCTTTTCCAACTGTCAACTCGCCAAGGACCGTGGGACAAACAGGTGGACCAGGATGAGCAAGCTTGGTCGCGATCAATTGCTCTTCAACACTGCGATGATTTTGATCCAAAATATGGGCAGAAACGGCCGTTGGGAGGTATTTACGGAGAAATAAATATTCGTCCAATCCTTCCATAGGTGCCGAATGGATGGGACGTATATCCTGGGGTAAGTCTTTATAGCGTCTTTTTTCCGACAAACGGCGTTCTTCATCCACATTGGCAAAAGCTCGACGCGGCCCCACACGAATCCATATCGTCCCTTTAAACCTGACCGGCGGGCTATCGCTTGGTTGCACGATGATTACCGCCAAATCCACCCCTTGTATCTTCCGCTTTTGTACCGTCATGGCCGGAAGGGGGACAATATTGCCGTCCGAACGCAGTGCCGACAGGTTCTGTAACAGTTGATCCGTGATCTCCAAATTTGCCAAAGTTCCGTTATCCTTGACACCTATGAATACCACTCCTGGCAATCGATAATCAGACATGTCGTTGGCAAAAGCGCATATGGCCTGACAGATTTTCTCCACACCCTTTCCTGATTCCTTGCGTTCAACCCGGTCTGATTCCAGATCATCCAACAATGTTTTCAATTCTTCATCCGTCATCTACCAGCTCCTTCCATAACCACATCGAGGTCGCAGTGATCATCTCTCTCAATTGTCGTCACGCGGTACTTCTGATATGACTATATCCAGTGCCAGTAACGCCAAGTCAATAGAGTGCTGTTTCTCGAGGACGCCATGACGACCCCACAACGCCTTCACCAGATGCAAATCGTTTATTCCCAGGTTGCCGACCGGATGATGCTGCGTATCAACACCCTGGATCGACAGGAGTTTCGTTTCTGGTTATCGCGGCGCTTCATAAAAAGATTGTGGCCTGTCTTGACTCAAAATGTGGCCCAACAAGTGCGCCCGGAAGCTACACACAGCCCCCAGGCCCGTGCGGCAGTCATGGAAATGATGCATGAATCCGCCGTTTCCCAAGCCGATTTCAGTACCCAGTTTGAAAATCAGGTTCAGACCACCCCTTTGGGGCCAGAACCCATTCTAGTCGCCAAGGCCCAGGTAACCCCCGTACAACCAGACGTTGTCATCTTCGCCCTGTACCCCGAAACGGGTCCGGGCATTGAGTTGGCCCTGGATCCAACCTTGTTGCACGCCCTGTGCAAACTTATTCAGGATTCCGTCCCCCATACCGATTGGGATTTAAAGCTGCAACTGACACCATCCACAAGTCATGGGGCTATCACCAGCGGTCCCCCGCACACCAGCGGTTGGAAATTGCACTAATCGTCTTTGGTAAGTTTGGTCAGATAACGTCCTCGCGATCACGTTTCCCTTTTTTTCCCCCTGTTCCAATTCGGCAGTCTTATTGCTTGTTGTTCCCAAACCCGTGTCGATCCCTGGTTTAAGTAATCCAGGTTCTCTGGGACTTATTTTGGAAAATATTTGTGTTTATTCATTCTATTTGTTTGAAGAAAACAGCGACCCCGTGAGGTACCCGTCCATGATTGCCCATCATTGTTGTGGTTTGAAAGTTTTCGCCATACTGATCCCACCCTTACTGTTTGGATGTGCAACAGCACCCACAATGAATCCGCCTCAATCCCCCACCCCCCCCGTATCCGAAGACCCACCCCGAAGTCGTGTCATGGAACCGACACCCCAAGCCATCGCCTCCATGGGCGAGGTACAACTCGATATCACCGAATTCCAGGACTACCTGAACCGCCTGCCAGCACAAGTCAAAAATCGTCTGCTCGCCGATCCCGAAGCACTGGAAATGCGGATACAGCGCGAAATGGTCAGAAAATATCTGGTCATGCAGGCATTCGGTGATGAAGACAGTTCGCACGTCAACGCACTGCGCAAAAAGAAATTGGCGGAAGAAGAGGTGTTACGCAGTCGTTACCTCGCCGCGATCACCGCCCCACAGCCCAGCTACCCCGACCAGGCCACCCTCAAACGCCGCTATCAGGAAATGCTGGAAAGGTCCGATAACGCCACACAGGTTCATCTGCGTCACATCTTTGTCCCATATAATGACAATCGCGTCGCCGCCCAAGTCAAATGTCAAGCGCTGCTGGCCATGACGAAAAAATCTCAGGCCGATTTCGCCACCCTGGCACGCAAACTGTCGATGGACCCGGCCACGGCCCCCCAAGGGGGGGATATGGGCGTCATCGCTTTGACCTCGTTGCCAGCCTCATTTCAGGAAGCCCTGAAAGAGGCGGACGATGGGGCCATCATCGGCCCGGTTGAGGACGATAAGGGATACCATATCCTGCAAAAACTGACCGAACATTCCAAGCCGACTCCAGGATTTGGCGAAATCGCCCCAACATTGGCGGTGCATCTCAGACAACAACAAGCCCAGGAAAATTTGCAAAAAAACCTGGAGCGCTGGAGAGAAACCAATCCCATCGTCATGCACCCCGATGGTCTGGCCCTGTTCAGCCAACGCTATACCAACCTGGCTAGCCTGAATTAGGCAAGCTTTCGACCACCCGGGCAGAATGGAAAATTGCCTTAAACCCAGAAACCATTGTACGTTAGAGAATCTCAGCGTCTATGAGGTTCGTCGGATTTCATTAAGATACTTGGTTAGCCCAAGGAAAAGGAGTTGCGGCCATGCCGTTTCGCTTTGAAAAAAAATCCACTGTTGGTTGGATCGTCTGCCTTAATCTGCTTCTCACAGCACCCCATGGGGTGGCAGCCAAAGATGAGGTTGGCAAAAAACCGGCGACAGAAACAACGGATACGGTCATTGCCACCATGGGCGATGTCAAACTCTATTCCGAAGAGTTGAACAAATTGTTTGCCAATAGCGACCCCAAAGCCAGAACCCGGGTTCTAACCAATCCCAAACTGTTGGAACAGACCATTCGCGAAGAGTTGCTAAAAAAATTCATCGTTCAACAAGCAACTTCCAGCGGTTATGACAAGCAAGCCGCAGTACAATGGGCCATGTCCCGTGCCGGGGATAACATCTTGCTCGAACTCTATGTCAACTCAAAGGCCAAACCAGAGGATTCGTTCCCCTCGGAAGCCATGGTCAAAGAAGCTTACCAACAAAATATAAAAAATTTCGATATCCCCCACCAAGTTCACGTCGCACAGATCTTCCTCCCCCTGGAAGGCGATGATAAGGCCAAGAAAGTCACCACCGAACAAATGGCAGACTTGGCCAAAAAAGCCAAAACCAAAAATGCCGATTTCGCCAGTTTGGCCAAGGAACACTCCAAACATGTTGAAAGTGCCGCCAATGGTGGCGATATGGGCTGGATTCCCGTCAACCAATTGCTCCCGGAAATTGCCAAAGAAGTGGCAACCATGAAAGCCGGCGATATCAAAGGGCCTTTTCACAGCCCCCAAGGTCTCCATATCGTAAAACTCATCGAAAGCAAAGCCGCTTCCGTCCGCTCCCTGGAAGAGGCCAAACCCGTCTTGATCGCCGGTTTGAAAAAACAACGACTGGATACCTTGCGGGCTCAGTTTCTCAAAGACTTGCTGGATAAAACTCCCGCGATCATTAATTCCGAAAATGTTTCTAAATTAAAATAGAAACCTGGAGGTCAATACATGGCGCAAATCATTTTCTACGAAAAACCGGTTCCCCTCAACAAGGATGTCCATAAAGATTGGTGCATCAAGGCCGCCGACAACCTTTATGGCTTTAGTCGCATCACCAATTCGGTGCTGCTGGCGGGGGTTGAATTCGCCCATGCCGCCAAAGAATATTGCATCGTCTTTACCAAAGCAGGCGAATTGATCATGCCCGTGGTTCTGTTGGGACTGCGTAACGATGAAAACCTGTTCGTCGACGGCGACAACCGTTGGGACGCACACTACGTCCCCGCCTTTGTTCGCCGCTACCCGTTCATTTTGGCGGAAACCGATCAGGAAAAAGACAAAAAAACCGTCTGCATCGACGAATCCTTCATCGGCTTTGGCAAAGAAGGACGGCGCCTCTTTGAAGCCAATGGTGAACCCAGCGAATTTTTAAACGGTGCCATCAAATTTTTGCAGGATTATCAGGCGCAATACCAACGAACTGAGATTTTTGTCAACCGGATTAAAGATTTGGATCTGTTTACCGAGATCAAAGCGCAAATCCAGCTCCCCAACGGCCAAAACCTGCAAATGGGCGGCTTGTTGGGTATCGACGAAAACAAACTGTTACAGCTGGAAAAAACCAAGGCGCTGGAGTTGTTCCGCTCGGGAGAACTGAGCTGGGTTTATGCCCATCTGCTCTCCATGGGTAATATGCAAAGGCTCGGAGAACGATTGGCCAAAAAAGAGCAACTGCTCACTTGAGGCCGTCCCATTCTTGATTCAAACCTTGGTCGGGGGTTGCGTTCAGCCCCTGGCCAGCAGGTAATCCAACATCCTGAAAGGCAATACCCTGCGCAATACCGCCGCTACATGGGTCGTGACAGTGACACCATAGCGCAACCTCGGCCTGGAACTTTCCAAGGCATGGATCACCTTGTCCACCACAGCCTCTGGGGGTAATGAAAACAGCCCCTCCGAAAGGTTTTTTTCCCCCTCCTGCAACCATCGACCATAATTTTCCCTATGGCAACTGGTTGCAACCGGGATGTTTTTTAGAAAAGCTGTGCGCGCATTCTTGCGAAACGGCGTGTTGATGGAGCCGGGTTCGATCAGGCTGAAGTGAATGCCAGTGCCCTGCATTTCCATGCGCATGGCCTGGGTCATCCCTTCCAGGGCAAACTTGGAGGCAACGTAGGCACCACGATACGGCAAAGCAACAAAACCCAGGATGGAACTGTTTTGCACAACCCGTCCGCCACCCTGGCGTCGCATGATCGGTAACACCAGTCGGGTCAGCTCGTGCGTGCCGAAAAGATTGGTCTCGAACTGCTGGCGCAGGGCCTCCCGGGACAAATCTTCCATCGCCCCCGGCTGACCATAGGCCCCATTGTTAAACAAAGCATCCAACCGACCTTGGGTTAACGACAGGATATGATCCAAAGCCATGTGGATGGAGTCCGATTGATCCAAATCCAACAAAAATGATTCCAGGCCCTCGCCGCGCAACCGCTCCACGTCATCGTGACGCCGAGCCGTGGCGAACACCCGCCAACCACGATCCTTGAGGATTCGGGCGGCATGGTAGCCAATACCCGAAGAACAACCTGTTATCAATAGATTTTTTTTGGTGGAGGTCATGATCGCATTCGCCATCTGAACATACTCCTGACGCCTCTTTCACCGTCAGGGTTGTCCATTCCCTTTCTCTCTCTTGGCTGCTTCCAACTGGGCTTCATACGAAGCTTCATCGATCACACCCTCCACCAATCCCATTTCCGCCTTGTGGGCGTTTTGATCTTTTTTCCCGAAAAGGGTTTCCATGAAAATACGGGTCAAATTCCAACGCACCACATCTTCCGTGACCAGAAGGGGTGGAAAAGCAACCCCCGTCTGGATCCCCTTGGACTGGGCCAGGGCTACCCGGGATATATCCACAGATACCGCCGGACCACCCGCCGATGAGACCTGATCAGCCGAACTCAAGCCGGAAGTCTCTGAAATTTTTATAGCTTCAAAGTAGGACAGCAAGCCAACCTGTCCCGCACCCTCAATCACCATGGCAACCCTCCCATTCAAGAATTCGCCCGCTTAAAAAGACCCACCAAACTCATACGTTCGCTTGTAGGAAGGGCCTAACGGGTCTAGTATCCTCATTTCAATGCAATAGAACCCTTATCGACAGCCATCCCATAAAGCTTGAAACGTTCATGCTCAAATTGGTCCAAAAACTGGGAGTCAACGAACACATCATCCTTTCCATGGTGGCTGTTGCAATCGGTTTGATGGTTGGCTATGGGGCCATTTTATTTCGCCTGTTGATCGAATCCTGCCAATTCATTTTCATGCAAAATGGTCACGAAAACGTTGCTGAGATCGTCAAAGAGCTGCCCTGGTGGCAAGTCTTGTCGATGCCGGTCGCCGGAGGAGCCATCGTTGGTTCCCTCATCCATTTCCTTTTCCCCAGTTCCCGGGGCGACGGCGTACCGGAAGTCATGAAATCCCTGGCCTTGCACGGAGGAAAACTCGACATTCGTGACGGACTCGGAAAGATGTTGTCCTGCTCGCTCTCCATCGGCTGTGGCGGCTCGGTGGGTCGCGAAGGACCCGTAGTCCATCTGGGAGCCACGCTCGCCTCCTGGGTCGGTTCGCTCATGCCGCTGTCCAATAACCACATGCGCACCATCGTCGGTTGCGGTGCCGCCGCTGGAATCGCCGCCTCCTTCAACGCCCCCATCGCAGGCGTCATGTTCTCCCTGGAAGTCATCCTCGCCGATTACGGCCTAGCCACCTTCTCCCCCATCGTCCTTTCCGCTGTCATCGCCACTGTCATCGCCCGTATGCATCTGGGCGACTTCCCCGCCTTCATCGTCCCCAATTACACCCTGGTTTCCGTCTGGGAAATTCCCGCTTATGTCGGTCTCGGACTGGTATGTGGCCTGACGGGTATTCTCTTCATGGTCACTTTGTTTAAAAGTGAAGATGTGTTTGCCTCAATCAAAATGCCCGTCACCCTCAAGCCTGCCCTGGGCGGCCTGGCCGTGGGAATCATTGCTCTGGCCTTTCCGGAAATCATGGGCGTCGGCTATGACGTCATGAACCATGCCCTTCTGGAAGAATTGGCCACGCTTACCATGATTCTTCTTATTTTTGCTAAAATTATCGCCACTGCCATCGCCCTCGGTAGTGGCTTCACCGGTGGCGTCTTCACACCCAGCCTGTTCCTGGGAGCCATGGTGGGCGGTGCCTTTGGTTCCATCGCCCATGCCATCTTCCCCTCCCTGTCCGCAGGCCCCGGCGCCTATACCCTGGTTGGCATGGGTGCCATGGCAGCTTCCGTTTTGGGCGCTCCCATCGCTTCCATCCTGATTTTGTTTGAACTCACCGGCGATTATCGCATCATGTTGGCCCTCATGGTCGCTTCCATCGTTGCAACCCTCCTGATCAACCAGATCTTTCACGATTCGGTCTATACCAAATCCCTCAAACGTAAACAAATTGATTTGCGCCAAGGCCGTGAAGCCAATTTGTTGCGTCATATCGCCGTCGAATCCATCATGCACACAGATTTTGAGAAAATTATTGATACCGTTACCATTCGTCAGTTCATTGAAAAATTAAAAAGTTCCCATTTTGAAAGTTTCATCGTCGTCGACGATACCGGGTGTTTACAAAAAATGCTTTCCCTTCAAGATATGCGTCTGTTCGCCTTCGAGGAAGGGGTCGGGCGTGATCGGACCTTGATCAAAGACATCCCCACCCGCACCCCGGTAACAATCCGTCCCAACGAAACCTTGTACGATGCCTTCCTGCTTTTCGAGGCCCATAACGTAGAACTCCTGGCCGTTGTCGCCGTGGACAATCCTACTCAGGTCATCGGTTTGATTTCCAATCATGATATGATTCGGGCTTATAATATGGCCCTTCTCAGCCAAAACAACCCTCACGATTGATCCATTCATGACCACCCATCTGCTTGATCAGCTCAATCCCCCGCAAAAAGAGGCTGTTACCGCTGGAGATGGCCCCGTCATGATCCTGGCGGGAGCCGGCTCGGGTAAAACACGGGTATTGACCCGACGCCTTGCCTGGCTCATGACGGAACAAGGACTTTCCCCGTACGAAATATTAGCCGTCACCTTTACCAACAAAGCTGCCAGGGAAATGCGTGAGCGGATCGCGGAATGGGTTCACCTGGACCCCGGGGCAACCAGACGCTTATGGATCGGAACCTTTCATGGCATGAGTGCCCGCATGTTGCGCCAGAATGCCGATCAAATTGGCTTTACCAATAATTTTCTAATACTGGATGCCGCCGACCAGGAACGCATGATCCGTAAACTGGCCGAAGAACAACAATTCGCCCATACGTATTGGACGCCGAAACGCCTGATCACCACCATCTCCCGCTGGAAAGATGGGGGGCTGGGACCCGAAGACATCACTGAGGAACATTTCCGTCATCCCCAGGATTGGCACAAGATTTCCACGCTATTCACACGCTATCAAGCAGAACTGCGCAAAACCAATTGCATGGATTTTGGCGATCTTTTGGTTCATTGCCTGAAACTATGGCGCCAGTATCCCGAAACCCTCGATCGTTACCGCAGGGGCTTTCGCCACATCCTGGTAGACGAATATCAGGATACCAACAAGGTGCAATACGAATGGATGCAAGCACTGGCCAGTCATCATGGCAATTTGTGCGTGGTGGGCGATGATGACCAATCCATCTATAGCTGGCGCGGTGCCCGTTTGGACAATATCCTCAACTTTGAAAAAGATTTTCCCAATACCCGCATCATCCGTTTGGAACAAAATTATCGCTCCACCGGCAATATCCTCAAGGCTGCCAGTCACCTTATTGATCATAATATGGGACGCATGGGGAAAACATTGTGGACCGATGGTCCCGATGGTCCGAAAATCGTGCGTTACGCCGCCGAAGATGGAAACGATGAAGCCTGGTTCGTCGCCAATGAAATCAAGCGTGCCCTGGCCTCCAGGAGCGGCCCGCATCAAGCCGCCATCCTGGTTCGGGCAGCCCATCAAACCCGCGTGCTGGAAGAAGCTCTGAACCGGCAAAATATCCCTTACCAAATGATGGGTGGCTTTCGCTTCATGGAAAGGGCCGAAATCAAGGATGCCCTGGCTTACCTGCGCCTGGCGCACTCCTTGTCCGACGATTTGGCCTTTGAACGTATCATCAATACCCCGAAGCGCAAATTGGGTGACAAAGCATTGGCCACGATGCAATCCGTAGCCCTGGCGGACAACACCAGCCTTTTCCATGGGGCCAAACGGGTGGTGGCGGAAAACCTCCTGGGAAAGGCGACCACTGCACCCTTGGCACAGTTTCTCGCCCTGATCGAAAAAGCGGCAGCCGAATTGGATGCCGGCGTATCCCCTGGAGAAGTGTTGGACCATCTCATGACGGAGAGTGGTTATCGGGACACCTTATCCATTGCGGACCGTGGTGAGGAAAAAATTGAAAACTTGTTGGAACTCCATGCCTTTCTCCAACAAGAGACCGATCTGACCGGTTTTTTTGAGCGTGTCATACTGGATGGCGACCCCCAGGACGAAGCGAGAGCCGCTACGGAACAGGTCGTCCTTTCCACCTTGCATGCCGCCAAAGGATTGGAATTTCCCCTGGTTTTTCTGGTGGGGATGGAAGAGGGTCTTTTACCCCACAAACTGGCCATTCAAGATAACGATGAGACGGGATTGGAAGAAGAGCGACGACTGACCTATGTGGGAATGACCCGCGCCAAAGAAAAATTGTATCTGTCCCATGCGAAGTTCCGATACATGTACAATCGCAACGAGCCAACAAGGCCATCGCGATTTTTACGGGAACTCCCGGAGGAAATTATGGAAATCAAAGGATTCAAGGTTACAACGCGACAGGGGATCGGTGGATTTCATGGTTACAACAATCGCTTCTCCAGGCGGTGATCGGGAAGAATATCCTGCCCAGCTTGGTCGATCCCGTCAGGAATCAAAAAAGGTGACCCCATGGTACCCTTGAAAAAAATAGCAACCTATCTGGAACGTCTGCTTCAAGTCCACCAGTTCAGCGATTATTGTCCCAATGGGATACAAGTCCAGGGACGCAAAAAAATCAATCGAATGATGACCGGGGTCTCCGCTTGTACGGAACTTTTCCAAACCGCCATCGATCAAAAGGCCGATTTGGTCTTGGTACATCACGGATTGTTTTGGGATAAAGATGCGCGACCCATCCAAGGACAATTACGGCAGCGTTTGCGCCTCCTCATGAAACACAATCTCACCCTGATGGCCTTTCACCTCCCCCTGGATGCCCATCCGAAACTGGGCAACAACATCGGGCTGTTACGCTTGTTGGGGGCGGAAAAACCCATTCCCTTCGGCCATTATCACAGCCAAACGATTTCGTTTATGGGTCACTTTGCAAAACCCATTTCCATAGAGCGCTGCCGCAAAATGGTCGAAAAAAAACTTAATCCCGCCAGTTTGCAGCTCTTTCCCTATGGTCCGAACAAAATCAGACGCGTGGCGGTCTGTAGCGGTGGCGCGCCCGAGCTGATTCGCGAAGCCAAAGAGCAGGGAGCCGACCTCTATCTGACAGGCGAGGCCAACGAGCCACTCTATTATTTCGCCCGGGAACAAAAAATACATTGCATTGCCGCCGGCCACCACGCCACTGAAACACTGGGGGTGCGCGCCCTGGGAAACCATCTGGCCGAGAAATTTGACCTCAAACACGATTTCTATAATACTTTCAACCCGCTCTAGCCGTTATTATCCAATCATCCAGTCTCACTTCATGAGGGTCGAAATGTATTTGTACAACGTTACCGGATGAATCGATTCGCGATTACAAACAATTTGCACATCGATAGCCGCCGCCGTGGATCCAACAAACAGGGCAACGTCAGGCTCCAGCCCACCCGCCAGGCACAAACCCGTCAGGGCCAAAAAAGCATCGCCAGCACCGATACGGTCCACAACCCGCGTCGAAAGTGGCGGGGCATCATAGGTACGGCCCGATTCAAGATCCAACAACACCGCCCCTTTCATCCCCCGCGTTATGGCAATCCAGCGAGAAGAGAGGCGCTGAGCTATGTCTTTGGCCAATTTTTCCATGGGGGCATGCCGGTTGTGCGTCGCCAGACGAACTTCACATTCGTTCAGGGAAATAAAATTGGCTCGCGGATAGCGATTGATCACATGATGACAATGATTACCACTGTTGATTTGCGTATTGACGGCCAGAAAACGGGCATGTTTGCAGATTGATTCCACCATCGCCGGGGAAATCAAACCATTTCCGTAATCAGCGACAATCACGGCATCGTAGTCCCCGGCGTTCTCGGCGATCCATTGACAAACTTCCGCTTCAAACCGAGGGGTCAGGGGATTGGGGTCTTGATAATAAACCTCAAAAAGCTTGACGATGTCGGAATCAACAAAACGACGCTTGACCAGGGTCGGGGCCGAATCAAAATGGAAAAAATGTTCCTCCACATTATCGGCCAGCGCCTTCTTCATAAAATTGTTCTGTCGTTTATCGCGCCCTGTCCCGGTTATCAACCCAACCTGGTGGATAAAACCGGCCAAATGATTGGCAACCGCCAACGATCCCCCGGCAAACTGTTCCGTTTCAATATAACGACACGCCAAAATCGTATTGCTTTTCCCAGTCAATCCCAAAGGAGTTGTCAGGCAATATTCGTCAATGATCGCTTCACCGAACACTAAAATTTTTTTGTTCCCCAATCCTTGAATCGATTCAAGAATCTCTTTTTCTTGGTGCGTATCCTTGAAATCATTCAGATAGGCTTGCGTTTCCGGGGTAAATACATCCAAATATTGATTGATCAGACGGCTGGAAGAAAAAGTGACACCATCGGTGAAACGAATCTCCCCCCCCGCACTTTGGACTTCGGCCTGTTCCCGGCCAATATTGCCGGTAATGTCCCCCTTGGGATCAACATAGTCACTTCCCTTGGCATACACCGCAGGGCGAACCGTACGAATAGCAGGTATGGCCGTGGCGTCTTCGACTATGGCAACACCATCAACCACCCCCAGTGCCGCCAAGCTCTCGGCACGCAAGGCCGCCGAAAACACCGGTCGTCCCGGTCCCTTCTTGACAAAGCGGTCGGCGGTAACTGTCACCAACAACCGATCACCAAACTCGCTCGCCTTGGTCAGGTGCCGTATGTGACCGGGATGGATCAGGTCGAAGGTGCCGTGACAAAGCACAACTTTCAACCCCTCGGAACGAAACTTCTGCGCTTGCGCTCCCAGTTCCTGGAGACTGACAATCTTGTCGTTTGGGTGACCACCAACCATGTTCTACTCCCAGTGGCTGTAAAGATGGAAGCCATGTTCCATTCCGGGACACCTTAGCCCATCCCCGGTTAAGATCCATACACAAATAGCAATCACGAATGGGCATAATGCACGGTACATCTATAGCCATGCAAAATAACAGCCAATTTTAAAATTTCAATTTTTCATATGTTTTTCAAAATCTTATTTTAATATATCGACTCATGACCGCCCCCTCAAGGCAGGATTTTCCGGGTTGTCGGCTACCCTGCCATCCAACTTTGCCTGCCGTTCTTCCGTCTGACCATCCACCAAACCTGGAGTCACTTTCTGTTTTTCGACCCGCTCCATGCGGCGATTCAAAGTCAGCAGTTCATCCAAAATTTGCATCGGCATCGCAGAACAACCTTTGACAGAACATGCCGGATGCAAATTTTGGTTGGCCTGCTCATTCAACACCCGATTCACCCACTGAGATATAGTCATCCCCTCCCGCTTTGCCGCACGGATAACAGATCGACGCGTATCATCAGCAATATCACGAATGGTCCAAGGACGGGTGCCTTGCCGGGAAAAAGTATCGTCACAACGGAATTTCATAAGCCGTTTCTCCACTAGGAATGATCCCGCTCGTTCTATCAGAGCCATCCCTTTGTTGAAAAAAAGATGCCAATATCCTCGCCCTTCTTCGGCAAACACCCCGCAGTCCAGCCTAATTCAATGTTTTTATAAACCTATTTTGCATAGACCCATCCCATGCGGCAGAATTTTCCCATTAACGATGCCAACAATGGCATCATCATGGATGATAAAGCGTCACAGATCCGACTTTGATCTGACAATTGTCTGACATGCCAGCGTACAACCACGTCCATAGTGACAGAAAATGACCCGATGCAGCCTGTAGAACTGCCTTTAACAGCGTTAATGAAATCATGGTATGCGTCTTGCTAGCATGACAGTTGTCAGACAAATGTCCGATAACCTAGGAGCCAACCCGGCTCATACAGATATAGGAGGAGGTCATCTCCATGCCCAGGAATCAATGCAAGATTGTCGATTTAAAAGATCAATGCCAAATGGCTCCAGGAGGTGCTGGTCGTATTTTGGTGATCGATGTCGATGCCGATTTTCGCCAACGCTTACGCAAGGTTCTCAGCATCGATGGCTTTGAGGTCATCGAAAGCGATACCTGCGAAAACCTGGACCAAACCCTAAGCGAAAACGCCCCCGATTTGGTCATTCTTGAAGCCCTTATGCCCAACGTCGATGGTTTTGCAGCGTGTGAAGCGTTAAGTCAACATGCCAATACCCGACATATCCCAGTCATCATGGTCACATCCCTGGAGGATTGTGACATCATCGATTGGGCCTTCGATCTGGGTGTCTTCGATTTTATGACCAAACCTGTTCACGAGGTCATTCTCAGGAATCGCATTCGGCTGCTGATCAACCAAGTCAGGGAAACCAGCGAATATCAAAACGATCATAACGAAATGATGTCCAAAGTTCAGGAATATGACGCCGAATTACGCAAATTTAAAAATTTGTTCAAGGAAGAACTGATGGAGCATAAACGGACCCGCCAACTGGTCCATCAATTCAAACAGGCGTTCCACACCTACTATCCCCAAAGGAAAACCATCACGGAAGAAAGTCCGTTGCAGCCGTGAACAATCTTGACCAATCCATTCCATGTTTCCCGAATACCGTAGTATCGTCACAATCCCGACCTGGGGGGCACCATCCCCCGGGTCAAAGTCCCTCCACAATGATCACGTGTGTGAAACCACAAGTACACTGTGGCAAATAACACGGTTTCATTGAGCGCAATACAAATAATTATATTATATTTTAATAAGTTAAACCATGGCACTGTCGATGCTTATCCTTGACGGAATTGTAACAACCGTTACGGAGGAAAAACAGTGCCTGACATAATAATATCCAAGACTGAATCGCAACGACTATGTATGTGGGCCGTAGCGTGCGCTCTGACCATCCCTGCGGACATCGGCCTGGAAATGTCATAAAAGCAGCGGTTTGAAATTGTTCTTCCCGCCTTTTCTTCCCATTTTCTTCATTTATTCTTTTATTTTTTCTTTCATTCGATAACTTTTTCCTTC
>PEAK01000057.1 GCA_002753515.1 Magnetococcales bacterium | reverse complement strand
GAAGGAAAAAGTTATCGAATGAAAGAAAAAATAAAAGAATAAATGAAGAAAATGGGAAGAAAAGGCGGGAAGAACAATTTCAAACCGCTGCTTTTATGACATTTCCAGGCCGATGTCCGCACAAGCCAAATTGCTCAGACCTTGAGAACTGAATTGATGAAGTATTGGTTTGGACATGTGCGCAATCGCATTAAACAGCAATTCATGGTGGGTGTCCAGCTTGGCATAGGCCCATGAAAGAATAGATAGATCTCTGGGTTGGAAACGATGAAGGGAGAAAACAGCCGCGTCTCCCGTCTTGGTCAATAAGGTAGGGAGTCTGACTTCCAAGGTTGCATAAGCCCACACCAGATTGGTCAACGATAGCGGCGTAAAATCTTTTATTTGTTTTTGAGCTTCATAGGCTAACTCAGCAAGCAGTCGTTCATGGTGGATCCCCAATGTGGCCATGGACCAAGCCAAGTTGCCCAATTCTTGACAATTGAACTGACCTATTCGCTCCAAGGATTCTTCTGCGATAGCAGACATTAATTTGTGATCCCGGGCTCCCAAGGTGGCATGGCCCCAGGCCATATTCGCTAATCCCTGAGGATCAAATTCCTTGATTTTCTGAACGATTGATCCACTTATCCAGTCCAGAAATGAACGGTCGTAAATTTTCAAAACACCCAAGGCCCAAATCAAATTGGCGACATTTCTAGGGGCAAATTGAGAAAAATTGTTTTGGACCAGACGCTTGATAACAGGGAGCCGAACCTCGATATAGCGAATGCATTGATGTTGCGAAATTCGATCCAGTTTGGCCACCCGATTGAGGAAGATGGATAAATTGATTCCATTGAATTGTGGTCCATGATCATCCAGTAATAAACAAAGGCGTTCTATTTTTTCTTTCTCACTGGCCTCAGGTGATTCAGCAATCTGACAGATTGTCCGGGTAATTTGTTTGGGAGTATAGCGCATAATGACTCTAGGGATAATATCAATTTATAATCTATAATATTGTGAAATAGAGAGTAGGGTGCAATCCCCTATCGAGGAAAAAATCCGGCCTCCTGGCTGTTTCGGGAGGCCGGGTAAAGAAGGGTTTTACAGGAGTGATTTAAAACTTCTCAAAATCATCATCTGAGGAGGTTTTACCACTATCTCCTGACATGTCGAAGTCGATTCCTTTGGCGGCATGCGCCGGTGGTAAGGAGGCCCTGGCGTGCGTGGCCTGGACTTTAGACTTGGGTGCCGCCAGTTTCGGTTGACGCGCCTGAGGAACGGTGGCCTTTTTCGGTCGAAATGTCGTTGTTCCACTACCCACATGAAAAAAACTGATGGCGGTTTGCAAAATTTCAGCCTGGGCCGAAAGTTCTTCGGCAGTGGCTGCCATTTCTTCCGAGGATCCGGCGTTTTGCTGGATCACTTGGTCCAACTGCTGGATGGCCATGTTGATTTGACTCGCCCCTGAGTTCATCTCCTGACCCGAAGCAGAAATTTCGGCGATCAACTCGTCGGTTTTTTGGATATCGGGAACCAGTTGGTTGATAATGGTACCCGCCTTTTCCGCCACACTGACGCTCGAAGAGGAGAGCTGAGTGATTTCGCCTGCCGAGGCCTGACTTCTTTCCGCCAGCTTGCGAACCTCTGCGGCGACCACGGCGAAACCCTTTCCATGTTCACCGGCCCGTGCTGCCTCAATGGCGGCGTTGAGAGCCAACAAATTAGTCTGCCTGGCGATTTCTTCAATAACGCCGATTTTCTCCGCAATTTGTTTCATGGCTGTTACCGCTTCCTGAACGGCTTGACCACCTTCTTCCGCATCCTTGGCCGCCTTGGAAGCAATGCCCTTGGTGGTGGAGGCGTTGTCATTGTTCTGAGCGATGTTTGAGGTCATCTCTTCCATTGCCGAAGAGGTTTGTTCCACCGATGCCGCTTGCTCGGTCGCTCCCTGGGCCATTTTGGAAGCAGCTTCACTCAACTCTGCGCTTCCCGAAGTGACGCTGTTGGCTGAATTGCGTACATTTTCAACGACTTCACGCAACTTCACCACCATAATCCGTAACGCTTCCGCTAATTGACCGATTTCATCCTTCTGATTAATCGATACCGTAGCGGTCAAATCACCATTGGCAATGGCCTTGGCAAAACGGATTCCCTCCGTCAATGCACTGACAATCGCCCGGGTCAAGAGTAAAGCAATGATCACTCCCAATACCAGGGCAGTTGTACTCCCTGCGGCTACCATACCAGAGGCATTAGACATTTCATGTTTTATCTTCCCCTCCTGATCGTGTACTGCCGCATCGACAACTTCATTGACCTTGCGGCGATTTTGAATCATTTCTTCTTCCATTTTTTTCTGTTTATCAAAGGCCAGGACCACCCTATCATAATCCTTTTGATAGCTTTCCAAGGCGGCGAGAATTTTATTGGCTTCTTCAATGTTGGCTTTATCAACAAAACCAGCCTTTAAAATTTCTGCGGTTTTTCTGGCCTTGGCGACGCCATCATGGACTCGTTGGACCTGCTCGGTATTCTTGCCTCGGGTAATGATGGTCTCTTTTTCACCTATGCGTCCATCCAGAAACGCTTCCAGTATTACTGCAGTCCCATCGAGTTTATCCAAGCGGCTGGAAAACTTTTTCTCCATCTCTTTTGCTTCTGCCAAGGTAACCCCTTTGTCGAGTTCGGCAATGTGTTCACGCATTTTTTTCTGTTGGTCTTTATCCAGCGCATCAATTTGTTGTTTAACCACAGCTGCTGAAGAGCGAATTCTGGCTATGGCCTCATTGACTTCCTTATCGGTATCGATGTAGCCGGCGAAAGGTCCGACGTAGCCCTCGGCGGCGGTTACAACCTCATCCATTTGTTTTTTGTTAGCGACATCGTGAAACTTATTGTCCCGACTGTCGACAGCCTGACGTTTGATCTCTTCGACCGCTTTCAACCCTTTCTCACGGTTGGAAGTATCCTTTGACGACAAATAATTACGTTCGGCCCGCAGGGCTTCGACGGTTTGGCGCTCCAGGAAGATCATATCATCGACATTCCCCAGTCTTTTTTCTATGCCACCGATGCTGTTCCAACTTACGATGGCAACGCTGACAGTCAATGCCAGGACCAGACCAAATCCGATTCCAAGTTTCAATCCCAGTTTCAAATCCTTCATATCAACATCCCCAACCATTTATAGGTTTATATTAATGTCAAACAGTTCTATAAATCTTAGTATAGCGCATTGTGGAGTGACATATCGTGATAATGCGTTCCAAGTTATGATAGCCATTCCACCACACCGTTCTCAATATGGTACAAGGCACCTGCTATTTTAATTTTTCCTTCTTTGCTCAAATGATGTACCTCTTCACTGTGAGTGGTGAGATCCTCCACGGTTTGGCGCACATTTTCTTTGATGGCATCCAAAATCAAATCATCGCCAGCCAATCCTTTGGCCTGTGAACGTTTTGCCGCCGGGACGATATGACCGACGAGTCTGGGAATGAATCCCCCGACTTTGTCCCCCTTGACAACTGCCGTCACGGCACCACATTTGGTATGGCCCATGACCAGAACCAGCGGCGTCCCGAGGTGACCCGCCCCATATTCAGTGGTTCCGATCTCATCGATATCGACCACATTTCCCGCTACTCGAATCACGAAAAGATCCCCGATTCCCTGATCAAAAACATGTTCCACCGGCACCCTGGAATCGGAACAAGAGATGATGGTGGCCACTGGGTGCTGCCCTTTGTTGAAGGTTTCCAGTAGTCGCTCCCGGGTCAAATTGGGGCGTTCTGATCGTCCTTCGACAAACCGTTTGTTTCCTGCCTTCAGCATTTCCAGCGCCTGATCCGGAGTTATTTTTGATTCTGCGGCACGGAGTTGTAGAGGCAGCAGGAATGTACCCAATCCTGCAGCCATCCCTGAGATCAAGATTTGACGTCGTGATAGATTATTGATGCACACGTTATTTTCTCCCTGGAGATGGATTCCACTTGAGTGAAAAAGCGTTTGATTCTTGATGAACGATGATATGGATGATGATCGTTACCTGAGGAACCTGATCCAGCCCACTTGTCCATCTGCAGACTTTGCCCATGCGTTCGTGTGTCCCTGTGAATGGCTTTTATTCCGATCAGGCGTGTGGCCATCGTACACTATAATGAACAACTAGCAATAAAAATTTTTATTATGTAGAATAAATTATTTTATTATTTTGACTTTTTGTGTATTGATTGTCTAATTCAATTTATTTAAACTTTATAAAACAAGAACATAAGAAAAAATTCGACAATAATGCAAAGAAAACATGGTGATTGTCGGCAAGATATGCAATGATTCTCGTGTTTGTTATTGTGTACACGCCGCAATTATTGAAAATTTTTATGTACAATGTTTGCATAATGGAGCATGCTATGCCCACCCAAGTCCATCTACGCATACAAAAATATCGCAAAAAACAGGAGTTTACGTTACGTCAATTGGCGGAACGGGCGCAATTGAGTCCTGCAGGGCTGTCGCAGATTGAAAGTGGCCAAAATTCTCCTTCAATCGCTACCCTTGAAAAACTGGCGGATGCTTTGGGTCTGCCATTGGTCGCCTTTTTTATCGAAGAAGAGGGATCAATGACTTATGTCGAAATGTTGACAGCTAGTAGCCGTCCCGTATTTCATGCCCGACGAGGAACTGAAATGATTACTTTAGGTTCAAGAAGGTTTCCATGCGCTTTTGAACCCGTTCTTTTTCGTATGGAACCAGGAGGGGAAATGTCAGACGACATGTTCGGTGTTCGCGGAAGTATCGAATTCGTTCGCCTGCAACGGGGACGGGCGGTGTTACTACATGAAGGAGTTGAATATGAACTGAGTGAAGGACAGTCGGTTTATTACGATCCTGGCAGACCACATAATTGGAAGAATCCCTTCGACGCTTGGTGCGAGTTTTTACTCGTTCGCTCTCTGAATTTGAGATGACTGTCCCGTTTTATTGCGTCTCGATACCGATGCAATCAATGGCTTGTTTTGGGGTGGTGGGCCGCCTTGGTGTTGCGGTGATCTAGAAAATATAAAAATATCAATAAATTATAAAAAATAAAAATGCAACCTTGACAGCAACGGGGTTGCATGGGGTAGTTAAGCAACCTTCTTGATTTCCTTTTATTCAAGGAGGAGTTACCATGTACGGGAACAGCACGGGAAATACCGGGAACAATCACGTCCCATCCCTTGAGGAGTGCGCCTCGGCCCTGGATGCCCTGGATCCGAATTGCGACCGGGAGAATTGGGTACGCATTGGCATGGCGCTGAAGAACGGTCTGGGCGAAGGGGGATTCCAAACCTTCGATATCTGGTCCGCAGGGGGGAACACGTACAACCCCAGGGATACCCGCGATGTCTGGCGATCGATCTCGATGGATGGGGGCGTTACCCTGAAAACGCTCTTCAAGATGGCCCGTGACGCGGGCTGGCGCGGACATGCGGTACCACCCAATGATCGTTTCGATTGCCAGTCCCTGTTGCAACGTTGTGGACATGCCAACCCACGCCACCCGTACCTGGTTGCCAAAGGGATCGGGTCGCACGGCATCCGGCAACTGGGCAATCTGTTGGTCATCCCGCTGCAAGACGAAAGGGGAATGCTCACTGGATTGCAAAAAATTGCCGCCGACGGCAACAAACGCTACCATCCGGGTACTCGGAAAAGGGAGAGTTTCCATCTCATCGGTGGTCGATTGGCGGATCTGGGGGGAATTTTCCGGCAGCAAGGGAAAAGTCTGATTGTATGTGAGGGATTCGCAACGGGTGCGACGCTGTGGGAGGCGATGGGGAACCCGGTTGTCGTCGCGTTTGATGCCGGCAATGTGCTGGCGGTGACCACCCTCTTTAGCCGCCTGTTCGCGGATATTGACATCATCCTGGCCGCCGACGACGATTGGCGGACACCCGGTAACCCCGGCTTGACGAAAGCCGTCGAAGCGGCGCGGGCGACAGGGGCACGGCTGGCGGTTCCCGGTTTTGGAACCGAGCGTCAGGAAGGGGAAACCGATTTCAACGATCTGGCCCGGCGGCTCGGGCTGGACGCGGTGCGGCGCCACATCCAGGACGCCAAGCGTGTGGAAGCCCCCCGGTCTGAACGCGTTGCCGGGGGTGACGGTGCCGGCGAACCCAATCCTTTCAGCATGGCGGACCTGCTTTCCCTGACCTTCGATCCGGTGGCGTTCACCGTCGACAATCTGCTGGCGCAAGGGGTCTATATCCTGGGTGGCAAGCCCAAGGTTGGCAAATCGTGGATGGCGTTGCATTTGTTATTGTCGGTGGCCTATGGCGATTCCGCCTTTGGCAATATGGCGGTCAACAAGGGTCAAGCCCTGTACATCTCCCTGGAAGATCACAAGCACCGATTATTCAAACGCGTCAAGCAGGTCTGCGCCGCTTCCCCCAGCACCGACCTGTTTTTCGAGATTCAGTGGCCCCGGCTCGGGCATGGGTGTGTTGAAGCACTCGACAAATGGTTGGCGAGCCATCCCGAAACCAAACTGGTTGTTTTCGATACCCTGGCGAGGATTCGCGCCCCCAGGAAGAATAATGACGATCTGTATGCGAGTGATTATGCCCTGGTATCGGCCTTCAAGGAGATTTCCGAACGCCATAAAACGACGGTGATTCTGGTGCATCATCTCAGAAAAATGGGATCGGACGATCCTGCGGACATGCTGTCCGGAACCACGGGGCTGGCCGGTGGTGTCGATGGGACGTTGATCCTGGTCAAAACGAAGGGTGGAAAAACGTTGACGCTGCACCGGAGCGGACGGGATTTGCGGGAGGATGAACCGTTGATCCTGGAGTGGGACAAGGAACGGGGCACATGGACCTGCCTGGATGAAAAATCGGCGATATTGCGGAATATCACGGGGGATCAACAGGCTGTCATCGATATTCTCGCCGCCTCCGTGTACCCCATGACTCCCAAGGAGGTCGCCGAAGAATGGGGCAGGGATAGTGATAAAGTGCGAAAATTAATGGCTCGGATGGTCGATAACGGTCTTTTGCTCAGGACGGAAGCGACATACGGTGCCCGGTATATGGTGGCTGCCGGCACCCACTCCTCCCGGGGGGCGGGGACCCGGGATGCGCACTCCCCTTTCCCACTATAAATAAAAAAAAAGTGTGTATGGAAACACCGTTGCAATGATGTCCGATGTGGCCAATGTGTCCAATATGTCCGATGTGTCCGATGTGTCCAATTGGTATGGAATCACCACCCAAATGGACAAATGGACACAATGGACATGGGGGGCACTTCCGAATGCCTTGATTAAAAACAATGTAAAAACAATATCTTGCGCCAATTGGACAAATGGACACAATGGACACGGAAAAAACATGGCGTCATGATAAAGATCCCAAGCGGGTCGGGTGGGGTCACGCGGGTGATGCGGGGTGGTTCAGAAACCGGCGGCAATGCCAAACGTCATGAAGCCGTAGGGTTGGGAGAATTTGTGGGAACTGAACAAATTGTAGGAGTAGGGGACATCACCGAGGAACTGGTTGGTCATGTATTGAGCGCGCACGAAGGCGGCGACATTGGGGTGCAGTTTGTAACCCACCTCCCCGGTGATATGTTGGTTGGTATCGTAAACGGTTTTGTCGACGGGTTGCATGGAGGCGATGGAATTGTCCAATTCCCCCCGATCCCATTTTTGCAGACGGTATCCCAGGCGCAAGCGCCAGGTATCGTCCTGCCATTGAACCATGCCCCCGAATTGATAATACTTGGCTGAATAGCTGATGTACATGCCCTCGGGTAATTCGGGCAGGCTGTAGGAGGACATGGGCAGGACAAAGGAGGAGACCCCGCAATTCGGATCGCCGGCATTGACCGCCTGACCATTGATGGTGCTATCCATGCCGCCGTTGACCTCATCGGGTTGCAGGCCCCGGGTCAATTTGTAATTGCAGCCGCCAATGGTGACATACATATCCCCCACCGTCACCTTGCTGGTGCCCATGCCCCCGAAAAGCGAAACGGATGTGGTTTTGGACAGGGCCCATGAAGCGATGACATCGCCTTGGATCTGCCGGTCTTTGGGATCTTGCAGGACCATGGAATCGGTTGTGATTTCGGTACCGAAAATGGCTGTAGGAGATCCTTTGACGATTTGTCCGGAGCCGTTGCCCCACCCGGATAGCCTCAAGGCAATGGCTGGGATTTTATCGTTGTTTTCCAGGACTTTGACCTGAACCGCCGCTTGGTAGGCCTTGTTGTTGGCGTTGTCGTAGGGTGTTTTCACAGAGTGGTCGTTGAAGGTGACATCGGTCCAGATCCGTTCCGCCCAGGCCATACCGCCCCGGAGATGGTAGCCGGAATAATCACCTATGGTAGTTCCACTGGAACCGGGATCTTTCTGTACACCGAACGCATCCAGATTTTTATTCATCCCGTCCCAACCGGCTTCCACTTCCCCATGGAACGGTCGCGTTTCCTGTTGCACGGACAGGAATTCGTCCAAGGGTGCGGCACAGGTGACCTGGAAACAAAAGATTCCCGTCAGGAGTGCTACACCCGTGGCGTAAGGGACGAAGAAGGGGACGGGTCTGATCACTTTATTGAGTATCCATACCTTCGCAGGTGTCAGTACTATGACGATAGTGCCTTTGGAATCAATGGGAAACGTTGAGCATTCTGCGAATGTCCGGGGTGAAGGGCATGCTGAACTCTTCAGCCGCCAGGACGACGCCATCGCGGATGCGCACCAGTTGCGCACTGCAAAAGACCTGGTTTTTGGCCACGGAGTAGCTGCCCGCCAGGACGGCGAACGCCTCATGGGTTTTGCGCATTTGGGCGACCTCTTCGGTCAGGAGGAACTGTCCCTTGCCTTTTTCCAGGAGCATGTTGTTGCGCAGTTTGACCTCCAACATGCGAAAGCCCTCCTGGGTGAAGCGAGCCGACATTTGCCGCGACAACAAGCGACCCAGAGGGGTTGATTCCTCCATGTTTTGCTCGTTGACGAAGCTGGCGGGCAGGATTGCGGAGCGTTTGTGGAAGCGATCACGCAGGCGCAGGATCATGGCATCGGCAGCCTGATAGACGGTCACTTTGAGGTCAGGGGCCTCGAAGTGGGTCAAGGGCATGGAGACCATGGGATAGACCTCCGGGTCGGGGGCCAGGGCACAGCCCCCCAGCACCGACCAGGAAACGAGCAGGGCGACAAATGACAGGCGATGCATCATGACCGATCCCCCCGTGTTCAGTGTTCGACGATGGACATGGGCGTACCACCGCCGGTATTGAGCAGCAAGTCGCGGGTCGTCGTGCCCAGGGGAATTTTGGCATCCACCGAAGCCAGCACCTGACGATCGACGATTTGGATCAGTTTGGCGGTGAAGTCCAGCAAATCCCGGGTTTCGGTGTAGGTTCCCACCACCACGGCGTAGGCTTTGTTCTCCTGGGCCAGTTTTTCGACATCCCGCGACAGGATGAAGTCGCCCTTTTCTTTGCGAATGGCGAGGTTTTCCCTGAGCTTGGGTTCGACGATGCGGAAACCTTGCTGGGTGAAGCGTGAAGAGACGTGATCGGAGATTAAAATGCCCAGTTCGGAACTGGAGTCCAAACTGATCCGATCCACGAAACTGGCCACGAGGATGGGCTTGCGCCGATGGAACGAGGGATGATTTTTGCGCAATTCCGCCACCAGGGCATCGGTAACCGCATGGCTCATGCGAATCAAATCGATTTCCGCGTCAATTTTTGGCGGCAAGGTTTCCATGACCAATGGTCCCGCCAGGACCGGCGGTGCGGCGACCATCGCGGGTGGTGGCGGCGGCGGAACCGTACAGCCGGCGAAACCAGCGGCCAATACCAGACAGGCCAGGGATGTTTTTCGACACAATTTCTTCATGAGGCGTTCCTTAAGCGCGGCAAAACGTTCTTGATGGTGTGCTACTTGAAGGAGTCCTTGACGTTGGCCTTTTCTCTGGCGGCCTCCTTGGTGATCAACTTTTTATCGACGAGGTCTTGCAAGCATTGTTCCAATGTTTGCATGCCGAAATTGCGTCCGGTTTGGATGGAGGAATACATTTGCGCCACCTTGTTTTCGCGGATCAGGTTGCGAATGGCATGGGTTCCCACCAGGATTTCATGGGCCGCAATCCGTCCGCCCCCCTTTTTTTTCAGCAGGGATTGGGAGATGACCGCCCGCAGGGATTCGGAAATCATGGTGCGAATCATATCTTTTTCCGCCGCCGGAAACACATCGACAATACGGTCGATGGTTTTGGACGCCGACGTGGTATGCAAGGTGCCGAACACCAAATGTCCGGTTTCCGCCGCCGACAACGCCAAACGAATGGTTTCCAGGTCGCGCATTTCACCGACCATGATGACATCGGGATCTTCGCGCAACGCCGAGCGCAGGGCATTGGCGAAACTGTGGGTATCGCGATGCACCTCGCGTTGGTTGATCAGACATTTGTGCGATTGATGCACGAATTCAATGGGATCCTCCATGGTCAATATATGGCCGTATTCGTTTTTATTTTTATAATCGATGATGGCGGCCAACGTCGTTGATTTGCCCGAGCCGGTGGGTCCGGTGACCAGAACGATACCCCGGGGCGTTTCGGCGAATTCCTTGAAAATGTCGGGACAGTTCAACTGTTCCAGGGAGAGGATTTCCGAAGGAATGGTACGGAACACCGCCGCCGCCCCGCGATTTTGATTGAACGCGTTGACGCGGAAACGGGCCAGTTTTGGTATTTCAAAAGAGAAATCGGCCTCAAGCGTTTCTTCATATTCCTTGCGCTGTTTGTCGTTCATGATGTCATACACCATGTCGTGTACTTCATCGTGTTCCAGGGGGGGGACGTTGAGGCGACGGATATCGCCGTCAACCCGGATCAACGGCGGCATCCCGGCTGAAAGATGCAGGTCGGAAGCCTTGTTTTTGACGCTGAAGGCCAACAATTCGGAAATATCCATGGTTTCTATCCATTCCAGGGTTATAACGGTAACCAGCCTTGACCAAACAAGGCTGGCATCATACTTGGTTGGCGGATGCCCCGGGGATGCGCAACCTTAGAAGCGACCCGTTCCATTATCGCATGGTAGCGCGGTTGCCGCCCATCGGCAATTGGCCAAAAGCAAAGGATTGCCACACCGTTGTCAATTGGGATAAATCTGCTACTGTATTCGCGTTGTCGCTGCGTCGCTGTGACAAAGTAGAATGAAAAAGAGAGGAACCATGGCCAATACAGAATTCGCAGAATTTTTGAAACTTAAAAAAGAGCGTGAAACCCTGCGAAATCATGTGGACTGGGATCACCGTAAAGCCATCTGGTTGGGCAAGATCGATGAACTGCTTCAGAGTGTTCAAAATTGGCTCGCCCCATACAAGAATCCCGAAGAAGGGGAACCACTTCTCGATTATATCACCGGGGAAATTGAAATTTATGAGGAACAAATTGGATCATACCGTGTTCCCACCATGACAATTCGATTCGGCTCCGAGGATGTACGGCTCACACCGAAAGGATTGGTCATCCTGGGTGGATTCGGTAGGATCGATATGATCGGGCCGTTAGGAAGCGTCATGATCGTTCTGAACGATTCCGATAAGCTTCCCACACCCCAATTCCAAGTTCCGTCCCCTGGAAAAACGTTCCCTCCCCCCCCTCCGGTACCCAAAAAAACCTCGATTGAAGAACAAATGAGCCGTTCTTCCTGGTATTTCGTTCCCCCCAATCAACGGCGTGTCATGCTGCTGGTCACGGAAGAATCCTTCCTCGAAATGCTCAGAAGCATGGTGCGACCATGAATCCTCCAATCGATGTCACGGGCCAGGTTCAGGATATCGATCTTATTGAGGATTATTATCGGCAATCCAGGCACTGCCTGGAAAGCAGAAAAAATGTGGTTCTTGGAACACTAGGTAGTGCCGAACTGGGGAATGTGCTGAGCGCCATGGATCTTGAAACAGTGCGATTTGCCTCCCCGGATGAAATTTGTAAATTCTTCAATGGACTCGTTGATGAGCTGGAAAACCTCGTCACATTCGATTACTTGTCAATCACCGAGGGACATATCCGTTACGATTTCGCCACAAGGATCAACAACAGGGATCCGCATCCCATAACCTCTTGCTTTGCCAATCTCTTGGCAAAATCCCGGTACGGAGCTGGGGGTGTTGAATTGAAGAAAATCCTCGACGTATGGATCCAGCAACACCCCGGCGATACCGACATGGAAAATAAGATCTCTATGTATAAGGCCGCCCTTGAATTACGTCATTGGCTCGCCCACGGTCGATGGTGGAACCTGAGGTCCGGTCACACGGTGTCAAACATTCAGCAAATTGTCGATGATGTTCTAAGGACAATGGGGCTTAGGGGATGACCCACCGTACTTTCTTGCGTTAAAAGTGAAACCATGTATAGCATGTGTCTGTAAATTAATAGAGTTAAAGCCAACAAAGCAGAACCAAGCAACCGACAAACCGCATTGATCCCAACCGAGGAGCCCGTACGATGTCCATGGATCCACAAAAAACCAAAGCCCTGGATGCCGCCCTGGCGCAAATCGAGCGCCAATATGGCAAAGGCTCCATCATGCGCATGGGCGAGAAACCGGTTCCCGATGTGGCCACGGTGTCCACCGGCTCGTTGAGCGTCGATATCGCCCTGGGCATCGGTGGTCTGCCCCGGGGGCGGGTGTGCGAAATATTCGGTCCCGAAGCCTCGGGTAAAACCACCCTGGCCCTGCACGTCGCCGCCGAAATTCAACGCCAGGGGGGTGTCGCCGCCTTTGTCGATGCCGAACACGCCCTGGATCCCACCTACGCCCGAAAATTGGGGGTCAACGTCGACGAATTGCTCATTTCGCAACCCGATACCGGCGAACAGGCGTTGGAAATCGTCGATATGCTCATCCGCTCCGGGGCCGTGGACCTGGTGGTGGTGGACTCGGTCGCCGCCCTCACCCCCAAGGCGGAACTGGAAGGGGAAATGGGCGATTCCCACATGGGTCTGCAAGCCCGTCTCATGTCCCAGGCCTTGCGCAAATTGACGGGCTCCATCTCCCGCTCCCGCTCCATCGTACTGTTCATCAACCAGATCCGCATGAAGATCGGCGTTTCCTTCGGCTCCCCCGAAACCACCACCGGCGGCAATGCCCTGAAATTTTATGCCTCCGTCCGACTGGACATTCGCCGCATCAATGCCATCAAGGATCGCGACCAGGTGGTGGGCAATCGTACCAAGGTGAAGGTTGTCAAAAATAAAATGGCACCCCCCTTTTGCAGCGTCGAATTCGATATCAACTATGGCGAAGGGATTTCCCTGGAGGGGGAAGTGTTGGACATGGCGGTGGAACAAAGCCTGGTGGAAAAATCGGGGGCCTGGTATTCCCACAAAGGGGAACGCATCGGTCAAGGCCGGGAAAATGCGAAAAAATATCTCAAGGAAAATTCAGCGCTGCTGCGGGAACTTGAAGACAGCTTGCGGGAAAAATTCGGCTTGCCACCCAAGCATTCCGCCGCTTCCGGTGCCCCCCTCGTCGCCACGGCGACGCTGCCGATCCACGAGGATGATTGACGATTGATGGAAGGTCACGACGATTCAACCCACGGTAGCGGTCGCATTCAGGACGCGCCCATCCGGCTGGAATTGGAAAGCAGGTACCTGGCCTACGCCTTGTCGACCATCATCAGCCGTTCGCTGCCCGATGTGCGCGACGGCTTGAAGCCGGTGCATCGGCGCATTTTGTTCGCCATGCGTGGCCTGCATCTGGAGCCCAACCTGCCGCCGAAGAAATCGGCGCGTGTCGTCGGTGATGTCATCGGCAAATACCATCCCCATGGTGATCAGGCGGCCTACGATGCCATGGTGCGCTTGGCACAGGATTTCGCCGCCCGCTACCCCCTGGTGGACGGCCAGGGCAATTTTGGCAATATTGACGGCGATGGTGCGGCCGCCATGCGCTATACCGAGGCCCGTCTGACCAAAATCGCCATGGCCCTCCTGGAAGATATCGACCAGGATACCGTCCCCTTCCACGAAACCTATGACGGTTCCATGACGGAACCGCGTGTCCTGCCCGCCCGCTTCCCCAACCTGCTCGCCAATGGTTCGTCGGGCATTGCCGTGGGTATGTCCACCTCCATCCCGCCACACAATGTTGGTGAAGTTCTCGATGCGTGCATGGCCTTGATCGACCACCCCGACATGACCGTGGCCGCGCTCATGAATGTGTTGCCCGGCCCCGATTTCCCCACCGGCGGGATCCTGGTGTCCGATGCCGACGAACGCCGGGAAGCCTATGAAACCGGACGCGGCAGCCTGCGTCTCCGGGCACGCTGGCACAAGGAACCGTTGGAGCATGGGTTGTGGAACCTGGTGGTTACGGAAATACCCTACCAGGTGCAAAAATCCCGTTTGATCGAACGTATCGCCCTGTTGATCACCGAAAAAAAATGTCCCTTCCTGGTGGATGTGCGGGATGAATCGGATGCGGCGGTTCGGATCATCCTGGAACCCCGTTCCAGTCGTCTCGACCCCGACATGGTTATGGCCTATCTGTTCAAAAACAGTGAATTGGAAGTTCGTTTCACCATCAATTTAAACGTCATCACCGCGCAGATGCGCCCTGAGGTGATGAATCTCAAGGAATTGTTGCTAGCTTGGCTGGCCCACCGTTTTGAGGTTCATACGCGACGCGCCCGTCATGAACTGGGGCAAATCGAGCAACGCCTGCATCTTTTGGCGGGTTATCTGATCGTTCATCTCAACATTGACGAAGTCATCGCCATCATCAAGGAACACGACGATCCCGCCCCGGCATTGATGTCCCGATTCAGCCTCGATGCCGAACAGGCCGAAGCCATCCTGAACATGCGCCTGCGCTCCTTGCGCAAACTGGAGGAGATGGCCATCCGCAAGGAAACCGCCGAAAAAAAAGCCCGGGCGGAAGAATTGCGTAGTCTCTTGGCCAACCCTGACAAAATGTGGGGTGATATTCGTTCCGATCTCGGCAAAACCAAAAAAGCCTTCCACGATCCCCGCCGCACCACCCTGGCGGAGGCCACCCGAGAGATCACCATCCGTCCCGAAGATTTGGTGCAAAAAGAACCGGTCACGGTCATCCTGTCGCAAAAGGGGTGGGTGAAGTCGATCAAGGGTCACGACCTGGCCAATGTGGATAAAATACGCTTCAAGGTGGAGGATGACCTGTTGCGTGCCTTCACCACGTATTCTAATCAACAGGTTTCGTTCGTGGCGCGCAGTGGCCAGGTGTATTCGGTACTCGCCCATCGATTGGCCGATGGCAAAGGCTTTGGCGATCCCTTATCGGTGTTGTTCGACATCGATTCGGGTGACCGGGTGCTTTGGGGATTGGCAGTGGATCCCGAGCGGGAATATTTTATCGCCACCCGACTCAGCCAGGGATTTCGTATCCCCGGCAAAGATCTCCTGTCCAACCAGCGTACGGGCCGGCAGGTCATCGCCTTCCGGGATGGGGACGATTATCCCCTGCATATCCATCCGGTCCTGGGTAACAAGGTGGCCGCCATCAGTCGTGGCCGCAACATGCTGGTGTGTAATCTGGACGAATTCCCCGTACTCGCCAAGGGCAAGGGGGTACGTATCCTCAAACTGACCCATGACGAATTGATGGTGGATTGTGTCACCTTCGACCCGGACGAGGGGATCACATTGGATTCGGGCAAAAAAACAATGACCATGTCCTGGACGGACCTCGAACCCTGGCAGGGGAATCGCGGCAGTCGGGGTAGACTGTTGCCGCATGGCTTCCGCAGCGGTGCGGTTTTTGCGGGAACCGGCGCCTCGCCCCTCATCGCCGGAAAAGGGTATACGGGGGAATTGTTCTAGGGTTCCGATACGGATGGAACCCCGTTCCCGGATAGGGCCGCCATGTGCCAACTTGACGAGGGTGACCGTTATTCGGGGCTAGCCTTTCTTGCCGCCGTCGTCTTCACCCTCTTTCCCGAGCGCCTTGACCAATTTTTCGCGTGCCGAGGTTTTGCTGGCGTTGGGATCTTCACCGAGGACCTCTTTTAAAATTTGATTGTAGCGTCCCCGTGCCTCCTTGGTACCCGCACTGGCCTCATCCTGAAATTTGGAAATTTTAAAGAAATCACCCCCCAACAACCTTAACGCCTTCAGACCGCCAATTTTTTTGTGCAGGCCCACCGCGATCATCTTTTGGCCAACCTTGTGGCTGGTCATGCGTTGGAATCCCTTTTCCATCTCCTCGGCATCCCCCAGATCAACGATCCCCATGGCCAAAATTTTCCCGGCGATGGAATCCCCTTTGACGAAGCGGGCCGCCTTGGACAAAAGTTTGGTCCTCCCCTTTTCGATCAGGCTGCGGAATACCAGGCGGGTCATGAGGATTTCCCCGGCGGCGGTGCCATCGGAGATATATTTTTCCAACAGGGTCACCAGGGAGTTCAAGTCGGCCTGCCGCGTCAGCTCGACCGAAAGAATCGCCGATGCCTTGGCGTTTTCCTTGCACGAGGTCAAAGCCCGGACCAAGGGTTCGATGGCCACCTCTTTGCGATTGACCAATCCGGTTGCCAGGATGACCGTTCCGGGGGACGTGGCGTTCAGCAGGTTGGTGGCCTCCAGGATTTGTTCCATCGTCCCTTTGCCGATAACCTCCATGGCCCAGATGACCTCCGCCTCGGGCTGGTTGCCGGGGGCCGTGGCAATGGCGCGGATGACATGGTTGATGGTCCCCTGCTCGGCAATGCCCTTGGCGAGCGATTTAATCGCTCCCGGACTGATTTCCGCATGACGCAGGGCGTCAATCAGGGGGTTGACCCCCTTGCGTGAGGTGATCCCTTGCACCAGGGCATCGACCAGTTCCTTGTCACCCGGCACCCTGCTCAAGGCTTCCACCAGGTGAAACGCCTTGACCTCCTTGTGCTGGATGATCGCGGCCACCATGGAACGTCGATCCTCGGGACTGTCTTTGACATCGTTCAGGGCCGCCAGCAGCTTTTTAAGTTTGCCCTCTTCCAAAACGCTGGCGATATCTACGTGAACTTTTTCCTCTTTGCTCTTTTTCGGTTTATCGGATTCCGTTGGCTCTTCCGCCTTGGCGGCAAAGCGGGTATCCAGATTTTCCAAGGCGTTATTTTTCACATCGCCCAGATTTTCCTGGAGAGTGGCTCGAATCTTAGCCAATTGCTCCGCTGTGTAGAGATCGCGTTCCGCCATGACGAACCCTTTCTTACGTGGCCACTTCAACCCTGCGCATCCGCCCAGGGCGCCTTAGTGGAAAAAAAGTGATTGTTCATTCAAACCGGCAATGATCCAAATAAAAGATAACCATCATCCGGCAACCGTCTTGAATCCCACCTTTTCAAGCGCCACCGTTACCCTTATAGTGGAACTTTGGCTGAAACAGTGGAGATGAGGGACTGATCGTGCTTGCTGCATAACTTTATCGGCACCTCCCACCATAAGATAAAGCCCTGCATCTTGAGTATGCCAGAAAAGTCTGATAACACCAAGTTACTTGCAAGGGCGGTATTCCCCCTGGCTGCACGGTTGGGTGGTGGTCGCCGCCCGTTGCAAACCGTTCCGAAGTGTTAATGGTCTGTTATCCAAGTTTGAAAGAATGCGAAAAAGGGGACTATCCATGGCTCATGTTCCAACTTCGTTGGCACTATTTCAAAATGATCTGGACGAGGAGAGGCGGGAACGTTACCTGAACAGTCGTTTTCTTGCCGTCGATACCGAAACATTGGGGCTGATAACCAAAAGAGACCGTCTGTGCGTTGTCCAAATGTGCAATGAAGAGGGGATTTTCTCCATTGTCCAAACAAAGGATTATCAGGCCCCCCGCCTGAAAGAGGTCCTGGAATCGCCCCGAGTGGAAAAAATATTTCATTTCGCCCGCTTTGACATGGCGGCCTTGCAACATTGGCTGGGGTGCCGGGTGCAACCGGTGTATTGCACCAAGATCGCCTCCAAACTGGCCCGAACCTATTCCGGCAACCATGGATTGAAACACCTGGTTCGCGAACTCCTGGGTGTGGACATGGATAAGGAACAACAATCATCCGACTGGGGGGCGGATATGCTCTCGGATCAACAATTGGCCTACACAGCGGGCGATGTCATGTATCTGGTGGGCATCCGCGAACGCCTGGAGGTCATGCTGACACGGGAAAATCGCTGGGAATTGGCCAAAGAGGTCATGGCGGCGCTCCCCATGCGCGTCCGCTTGGACCTGGGTGGCTGGGAAAACGAAGATATCTTTTCCCACTCCTGAACCCGCGAGCCGAACCTTGGATATTCGCGGACACATCGCTTTGATAACCGGTGGCGGACGCCGTATCGGTGCCCAGTGTGTCCGGGCATTGAGTCGGGCCGGCACCAAGGTGGTGGTGCATTGCCATCATTCCACGGTCGATGCCATGGCCTTGTGCCAGGAAATCCAGGCCCAGGGAGGGCGCTCCTGGCTGGTGGAAGCCGATCTGGGAGACGGAAACGCCATGGACGACCTGATTCCCCGGATTGAAAAAACCATTGGCCCATTGAGCATTTTGATCAACAATGCCGCCATCTTTGAGCCCGGGACCACCCTTGGGACAACCCGGGATCAGTGGGACCGGCACCTGGACATCAACCTGACCGCCCCTTTTTTTCTCATGAGTCATTTCGCCAAACAGCTCCCCCGGGGAGCAACCGGCAAAATCATCAATATCATCGACCAGCGCGTCTTGCGTCCCGGTCCCGGTCATGCCGCCTATACGGCTGCCAAGAGCGCCCTGTGGTCGCTGACACGCATGGCCGCCGTGGAACTGGCCCCCGACATCCAGGTCAACGCCATCGGCCCCGGGGCCATTCTCCCCGCCCAACAGGACGATGAAACAACCTTCCGGGCGTTGGTCCAATCGCTGCCCATACAACGTCCCGGTCGCCTGGAGGAAATCTCTTCCGCCCTCTTGTTTTTTCTCGCCAATGATTATGTCACCGGTCAAATGGTCTGTATCGATGGTGGCCAACACCTTTAAAGAGGTCCAACCATCCCCTTGGCGACGACGATCAAACCCAATCCCGCACTGCTGATTCAAGTCTTGAAACAACCGGACCTTTTTCCTGGACTGGATGTGGCGTTGCAGGATTTGCTGTTGCGCCAGGCGAGACGTGCCGGTCTGTTGGGACGCCTGGAGGCCCTCCTGCGGGAAAACGATCTCCTGAAACAAGTGCGCCCCCGGGTCAATCATCATTTGTCCAGCGCACGCATCCTGGTTGAGGAGGACAGGCGCATGGTGATTTGGGAGGTCAATCGCGTGCAGCGCGCCCTGTGGCGGAGTGGTTTGTCGATCATTCTCCTGAAGGGGGCGGCCTATGTGTTTCTCGACCTGCCCATGGCCCGGGGACGACATGTGGCCGACCTGGATATTTTGATGCACCCGCACGATTTTCCCCTCATTGAGGCCCGCATGGCGCAACATGGGTGGCAACAAGCCAAGCTCCATCCCTACGATCAACGCTATTATCGGGAATGGATGCACGAACTCCCCCCCCTAGTGCATCGCCAACGCCTGACCGAGCTGGATATTCACCACACCATCGTACCGCCGGTGAGCCGTCTGCAACCGGATCCGCAATTGCTTTTCGCCGCCGCCAGGTCCATTCCGGGACATCCCGACCTGAAAGCCCTGGCTCCCACCGATCTTGTCATTCATGCCGCGGTCCATGCGTTCTACGACAGCGATTTCGATAAGGGATTGCGGGCATTGTTGGATCTGGATGGTTTGTTGCGTCATGGAGCCGGGGACGATCTGTTTTGGCAACAATTACTCCCACGGGCACGCCAATTGGGTTTGATCAGTCCCCTGTACTATGCCCTGTATTTTTGTAAAAAGTTGACCGATACGCCCATTCCCGATGCCCTGCTCGCAGAAATCACCGCCGATCCGTTGGCGCCAGGAATCGCTGCCAGAATGGTCATGAAGCGGCTTGTGGGTCGCATCATGACACCGGGGGATCCCGATCGTTTGGAATGGCTCTCCTGGCTCGCCTGGAGCCTGTTGTACATTCGTTCCCACTGGTTGCGCATGCCCCCGGGAATGCTCGTCACCCACCTAACCCGAAAGGGCTTCAGAAAATGGCGTTTCGATGTGCGGAATCGTAGGGTTGTTTGATCTTCAAGGTCAGCGCCGTCCTGATCCCGCCATCCTTGAGCGGATGAATCAGAGCCAAAGCCATCGCGGCCCCGATGGTGGTGGCCTGCACATCGCTCCGGGTATCGGCCTGGGTCATCGACGCCTCTCCATCATCGACCTCGCGGGGGGACGGCAACCTTTGTTCAATGAAGATGGTCGGATTGCCGTCGTCTTTAACGGTGAGATTTATAATTTTCAAACTTTGACGCACGAGTTGCAGGCCCTGGGACACCATTTCGCCAGTCGCTCCGATACCGAAATCCTGGTGCATGGGTGGGAGGAATGGGGGCCGGGGGTCACCGATCGGTTACGCGGCATGTTTGCCTTCGCCATCCACGATCAACGCGCGCACACCTTGTTTTTGGCCCGTGATCGTCTGGGGATCAAACCTTTGCACTACGCCATTCTTAACGATGGTTGGTTGGCATTCGCCTCGGAATTGAAGGGGATCACCACACACCCCGATTGTGACCGCACATTCAATCCCCAATCTGTCGAATGTTTTTTTGCCTTGGGCTATGTCCCCGATCCCCTGACCATCTACAATAAGGCCCATAAATTGGCCCCGGGATATCGCCTCAAGATTGTTTCCGGGCAACCCGTGCCCCATCCCGATTGCTACTGGGATCTCGATTTCACGCCACGCAACCCATGCAATCGCAACCAGGCTCGGGAAGAGTTGCTGGCACGCCTCCAGGAAGCGGTTCAGAGTCACTTGGTGGCCGATGTGGAATTGGCGAGCTTTTTATCGGGAGGTGTCGATTCCAGCGCCGTTTCCGCACTCATGGCCCGGACTCAAAACACCCCGGTAACCGCCTGCACCGTGGCGTTTGCCGATGCCTCCTTCGACGAAACCCATTGGGCCACCCGGACCGCCAAACGCCATGGGTTGCACCATGTGGTGGAACAGGCGCAACCGCATCATTTCCATCTGCTGGAGCGCCTGGCTTATCATCACGACGAACCGTTCGCCGATCATTCGTCAATCCCCACCTGGATCGTCTGTGCCATGGCGCGCAAGCATGTCAAGGTCGTCCTGTCCGGGGACGGCGGTGACGAATCCTTGGCGGGCTACGAACGCTATCGTTTCGTCCTGGCTGAAGAGAAAATCAAATCACGTCTCCCCCTGACACTCCGGCAGCACGTGTTCGGTCCCTTGGGCAACTGGTATCCCAAGGCGGATCGGTTGCCCCGATGGTTGCGCTTCAAATCAACCTTGCAATCCTTGGCCAAGGACAGTATCGACGGCTATTTCCATGCCGTGTCCATCATCCCTTGGGAATTGCGCCAGCAACTCTATTCCCCATCCTTCCTGACCTCCCTTCAGGGATACCGGGCGGAAGAGGTTTTTCGTGCCTTCCGCCACCGCGCCCCGGAACATCCCTTGGAAAGAATGCAATATATCGACTTCAAGACTTTTCTCGCTGGTCGGGTTCTCACCAAGGTGGACCGTGCCAGTATGGCCCATGGATTGGAAGTCCGCGTACCCATCCTGGATCATGAGTTGGTGGAATGGATGATTCGACTGCCACCCCGGTTCAAGATTCATCGGGGGGTTGGTAAAGCTTTGCTGAAAGAGGCTTTGACCGATCTTTTGGGGAAAGAGTTGTTGTACCGTCGCAAAATGGGATTCATCGCCCCCATCGCCCAATGGTTGCGTAACCCATTGGCCGGGCGTCTGAATGAATTAACAACCTCGGAACAGTTGTTCGACTTCGGGGGATTGAACAAACCTTTTCTGCGATGGATGATCGACGAACACCTGCAAGGACGACGAAATTTCAGTCAACCCTTGTGGGCGGTCCTGCAGTATGACGCCTGCTTGAAAAATATTTTGACTGGATAGTAAGGGTCTATACCAAACCACAGCACGTTAATCGATCCACCGATGGTGACATTTAGGGCAGGACTGGGGATGACAGGCACGGCAGAATGATTTCTCGCAATGGACGCAGGGGGCGAAACCTTCGTTACTGACCAGATGGAGGGCATCATCGCAAACGCTTCGTTCCACGCCGAATGGCAGGCCCGCTTCACAAGGTGGCTCTTCCAGTTGACGTATGAGCGGATGCCAGTCCAGTGCGATGGTTCTTTCCCCTTTGCGACGTTTGATCAGGATGCGGAAACGGAAAACCCGGGTTTCCACGACCAGGCTTTGAACACGCTCCATGCGGATGCTCATGGCAAATTTTTCGTACAAATCAGAAGCCTTGGCATGGTACTCCCGCGTGATGGATTCCAGGCGTAGCGCGGCCCGCTGTCGTTCTTCCTTCAGTTTATCGTCCCCCTTGCGGCTGGCAGCCGCCAGACGTGCGAACACTTCCAACCGCAGATCGGCATGGTAGCTGTGTAAACGTTCCAGATCCCTCTGTTGCCGGCGTTGCATGCCGTGCAAAAAAGATTTCAAATGTTCATGGATGTGTCTCGGAAGGAGCCATTGGTGCAGGCGGTGCCACTCTTGCGGCGTATGGGACTCGGGACAGGAGGCGATTGCCGACTGTTTTTCCCCGGATCCCAAAACATGACCCTCTTCGCGACACGCCTGCAACCAGGTCACCACCCAAGGGTCCAGTATTCCGCCACTGGCGAGATTACGCCCCAAACGGATCACACCCTCCCGTTTTTCGTCCGAAACAGCAGAATAACGAAACGTGTGCAATACGCAGCGCGTCCAACTCTCCTCCACACCTTGCAAGCGGAAAATGGCATTGTTCAATCGTAACCGGTGTTCCAGAATGCGTTCTGGATGGGCGGGGGCGGAGATCGTCGGCATTTCAGAGAACAAACGCACCTCACGTCCACGCTCCGCCAACAAACCGCCCAGGCGTTCCAACCAGTCCGACTCCAACATCACACGCTGCCAACCTTCGGGAACGTCACTCGAAAAGGCCAGCATGCCATGTTCGGGAAGATTCAAAGCCTTTTGCACTTCAGGGGAGAGTACAACCTCCAAACCGCTGGGATCCACCGGGGAGACCAAGGCATCGTTGGCTTCCAAAAGATTACCGACAAAGGTACGTAGTTGTGTACTCATCCGGCCTCGAAATCGTCTCCGAATAATTTTTCATCCAACACCTTGGTTGCTTCGTGGCGACTCAGCGCCTCTTGCATCCGTTCTCCCAGGGTGGAGAAGGCGGATTGCCTCTCCTCTTCCGTTGTGGTCACCCAGGCGGAAAAAATGGCTTCCGTAAACTCGCCCGCTTCATCCATTTCGCCCAGGATGGCATCCACTTCGCCCACGACCAGCTCAAACAGGTTGAGTTTTTCATCCAACAGGGCCAACAAATGATCCTCGACGGTATTACGCAAGGCAAGATTGAAGATGAACACCTCCCGCGTCTGGCCAATTCGATGGATGCGACCAATACGCTGCTCAATGGCCATCGGACTCCAGGGGAGATCAAAATTAATCAAGGTATTGCAGAATTGCAGATTGCGACCCTCGCCACCCGACTCGGTACACAGCATGACCCCAACCTGTTCCCGGAAAGTTACCACGGCGGCATCCTTGGCCGAACCACTCATACTCCCCTCAAAACAGACATGCGCCACCCGATTGGCAGCCAAAATGTGCGCAATCCCTTTGAGTGTTTCCCGATGATGGATAAAAATAAGTTTCTTTTCTTGGGGATTGCGTTGCAGCAGAGTGAGCAACGCCCTGGCCTTGCCCCCTTCGGCTATCTGGCGGTAGCGGTTGAGCAACTCTGCCCAGGCGGCCCTCTCCGGGTGTTTGAGGAGGAACCGTTCCAATGCAACGGTTGCTGCCATGGGGGAGGAACCGGCAGCCGTGAGCAAGTGATGGTGAGACATCTTGAGTTGCGGTGAACTCCCTTGGGCATGTTGCTCACGGATCAAGCCACTCAATTCTTGGTAACAAGCCAGCTCGGAGGCTTCGCCCGCCACTCTTTGGGTGACGGCATGGCGAGGTGGCAGTCGGACATCGACCAGGGCACGTTTGTTACGTATCATGACATCGCGCATCAATTCCCGTAACCGTTCCGGGTGCAAAGGGGTGCGCGGATTCTTTGGCGAAACATGCTGATTACGAAACTCTTTCTCGGTCGGGAAAATGCCAGGTTTGAGCAGGGTGAGCAAATTGTAGAGTTCTACCAAATTGTTTTGCACCGGTGTTGCCGTCAGCAGGATCAGGAATCGTTTGTTCAGTCCGTCCACCAGCTTCCAATTACGGGTGGTTCGATTACGCAAATGATGGGCTTCATCAACAATGATCAGGTCGAAGCGCTGATTCAGCAACAGAGTGGCCTGTTCTTCGCGGCGGGCAACCGCCAAAGAGGCTATGATGCGCGGGTTGGCCCAAAAAGCAGCGGGGTTGGCTCGAAATTCGGCATCCTGGGTCGTCGTGAACGAAACCGCAAATTTGACCGCCATCTCCTCCTGCCACTGCCCCACCAGGGAGGCCGGTGTCAGGATCAGGATGCGTTCGGCCATGCCCCGCAGCACGTACTCCTTGAGGATCATCCCCGCCTCAATGGTTTTGCCCAGCCCAACTTCGTCCGCGAGTAAAACGCGCCCACGAAATTGTTTGAGTACTTTACGCACAGTCTCCACCTGATACCCATAAGTATCCACCTGTTGCATATGCGTCAGGCACAAAAGCTCATTGAACCCTTGCAGCAACCCGAGATGGGTGAACTCCTCCCGAAGATTGAACCAGGAAAGATCGCGTTCCTCGATGGACGATGCCGGGAGGGGAGACGGCAACGGTTCTGGAATTTCATAACGAATCGGGATACGGACCTCCAACTTGGGCAATTCCGGGAAGGCAGTATGCAGAGGATCCTCTGGCAGTGACGGTGGGGGCTCTTTTTTCGTTGCTGGAGGGGATGTGGAAGTGGCGGATAGCCGAGCATTCTTTTTTTTTTTATCGGTTACGGATTTTTTGCCGGGACGCGGTTTGTTGACTGGTTGCACACCACCGCGATCAATGGCTTCCAACCACGTGAGGGTCCAGCCCATGACATTGATATCGGACCAAAATGTATTGGCGAGGTGCAAAGCACGTCTCTTGTGCAAGCCATGTTGTTTCAGTGTGAGTGCTGCCGTTGCCCATCGACCAACCTGGGCATGATAAATCGCCATCAACAGGTGATCGGCCAACATCGGTGTGAACTGGTGAAGCAAACGTTTCTGAAAATTTAAAAATTCTTTCGGTTTTTGCTCCACCAAGGCGGCCAGGCAGGCCAAATGGAGAATTTCAGGCACTGCGGGGAAAAGACGAAGCGCCCGTTTGGCAATTGCCAAGGCGTGACCGTCTACGGGAACGATGGATTGGGCTAGGAATCGAAGCCATGCGTTGGGGTCGTCGCTCGGCAAATCGGTTGGTGGGGAATCAGTAGATGGTGTGGGTGTTCGGGTCCGATTCATGAGAATGGCTTGATTTCACGACTTAAAAGGTTAGAGCTTGTTCACGAAACCTTTGCGAGGGTGCGCGGCGGCAAACGGCTTTTCACCATTTTGACGTTGGTAGATATTGTTATCATAGGAGAATGAAAAATACCACATTGAGCCATTGTATTCCATGGGATGTCATTCATCGAGGTTAATTCTACTTTGTCACATTTAACCTTTTGATTTGTTACGGATATGTTACAATATTTGCATCCTTAAACGCAAGGTCAGGAACTCGAAAAGAATGAGCGGAGCAGACCCACCAACAAACCGAAA
>PEAK01000056.1 GCA_002753515.1 Magnetococcales bacterium | reverse complement strand
TCCAGTGTCATTCCCGCGAAAGCGGGAATCCAGAAAGTCAGGGGAGGTAGGAAGGTCCTCTGGATCCCCGCTTTCGCGAGGATGACAATAACTACACATCCCAAGATAGCTGCGGTTTAATAATCTTTATTCCACAGGATGCCAATGTCCGTATTGGATTTGGCGTCCACACCGGTTTGGAGAGAAATTTCCGGGGTCAGTCCGTATTCCAGTGTGATGCGATCCGCATCGGTTTTTATCCCCTTTTGCACTTCCAGGTAAATCTTGTCCGTGATGTATTTCCCGGCGTTGATGGTACCGGTTTCCACGGAATCCCCTTTGAAGTCGAGCTGGTCGATCCCCAGACGCTGGCCGATATCATCGACGATACCAGGGCCACCGGAGCGCAAGGATTGGATGGTGGTGGCCAGTTTGATGGCTTGGGCTGGCGTAATGGCGTTGGCAGGGCGACCAAACAAAAGATTGGCCAGGATGTCATCTTCCGGCAACGAGGGATCACTGGAAAATTTAAGTCGGGGGTTGGTCACCGGACCTTCCAGGTTGGCGGTGATTTCCAGGTTGCGCGTCCGGGAAACCGCCTCCACATCCATGTTGGGGGTGGTCGGGTAGCGGCCATCAAAGGTGATGCTGCCTTTTTTCAACGCATAGCGCCGGTTGCCAAAAAACAAATGACCCCGTTCCATTTCCAGTATGCCGTCGATGCTCGGTTCTTGCATCGTACCTTGAACATGAAGATTGCCATGCCATTCCGAGTTCAATCCCCGCCCTGTGATGTAGGTGTGACCGGGAAAGGCGAGCTGGATATCCAATTTGGCCGACATGGCGTTGTGGAGCGTCTCTTTGGCCTGCTTGGATGAACGCATTTTCCTGGTGTTGACAACACGCAGCTCCTGTCTGCTCTGTAGATCGTTGAGTTGATAGTTGGTGTGCTGCGCGGTGAGGCTGCCGCGAATGTCAAGGGAGTCCAGGGAACTTTCCAGGTTGAGTTGGCCGTTCAGGGTGGCCTTGGTATCTTCCCGGTTCAGTATCCTGGCTTGGTTCAAGTTCATGCTGATCTGCAAAGGAAAATTGCTATCCCGGTCCAACAGCCAGCGACCCCGGGCATGGATTTGTCCCGAATGGCCGTCGGACAGGGTGATTTGGTCGATGGTGACCTCTTTACCATTGGCCCGGGCCTTGAGGAGGATATCCTTGAAAACGGTTCCCAGGTCCGAATTCTCATACGTCCCTTTGACCATTTCCAGGGTGCCCTCAAGGCGCGGTTGATTCAAAGAACCGCTGGCCTGAAGCGTTGTCCGCAGATCACCCTGGAAACGGTGTTCTTCACCCAGACGCAACCATACGGCCAGATCCGACAGCGCCAGGGTGGCGTCCAGGTGGACTGATAAAGGGTCGTGGGTTGCCAGTTGCAGCACCAGGGGATCGAAGCCCAGACGGAGTGGCAACTCTCCGGTCAGATGCACCGGGGTTTTTCCCAGGCCGGTTGCGTCCAGGTCGATATGGGCCTGTTTCCCTTGCGTAACCCGTACCCGCCCCACGACTCCAAGGGGGGGCAGTGAGCGCCAACGTTGGGCCTGGTCACGAAGGTTCTTTCCACGTAGCGTCATATCCAGATCCGGGGCGGTCGGTGTGCCCCGCACGTTGGCGGCCAAGGTCATCTCCCCGCCAACGGGAAGCAAACCAAGCCGATGCAACAGGGTCACATCCCCGTGGATGAGGCATTGGCCATCGATCTTTTTCGCATCCCGTTCCAGACTCCCGGTTATCCGGGTTTGCGCCAGGGTGATATCGAGTTGCGAGGTGCGCAGTTTGTCCCGGGTCAGGGTGACCATCCACGGCTTTTGCAGCAGGAACCGTTCGCTATCTATTTTCCCCTCCAGGTTGGACAGGAGAAGCCTGCCACCCTGGTCTTTGGGGAAAAGTTTGCCACGGGCACTGAGAACAAACGATTTGACGGCCCGGCCAGCGCCGGAAAGATTGAAATGCATCTCTTCCGGGTTGCCCTCGCCGTGGATTTCCACCCGTTGCAGCGCAACTCGGGGGGATTTGAAGTTGTGCAGCGTGATATCGGTGGTCAACTTTCCGTGCCGGGGATCCATCGGAACATCCCAGCGAACTTCTCCCTTATCCAACCGTCCAAACGTCCCGGCGAGATCGCTGGCATTGAGATGACCTTTGGATCGCCCGTTGGCCGACAAGCTGACATCAACCGCGACCCGACCCGTCCATTCCTGACCATGCCATGGCTTGAGAGCCGCCAGGGATTCCAAGGTGCCGCTCAGATGCCCGTCAGGTACCAAGGATTTCAGGGGCACACTACCCTGTCCGGTTATTTTCAAACGCGGTCCTGTGAGGACGAGGTGATCAAACTGAAGTGTCGCGTCCCGTTCCCGCCACTGTGCCCGCCCCCCCAGGGTGAGACGCTCCTTGTTGGCATGAAGGGTTGCTTGAAAGTCGCCGCGTGCCACGGAAAACACATTCTTCACCTGGATGGCGGCCTCCAGGGATTCCACCTTGGAGTGACCTGCCCGCATCTGCTCACCACGCCCGAGGAGGTTGACCCACGGATCGGACCAGGGACCGCCCGCTTGCGCCTGAAGGGTGTACTGACCCGCCAGTTGCATTCCGGTGAGGTGGGATAAGGGTGAAAGGTCGGTGACCCGGGCACGGACTTGTGCGGAAAAATGACCTAAGGGCAGTTGAATATGGGTCTTTCCCGATAGGGAAAACGCTTGGCCCTGAAACCGAATGAGTGGCAATTCAAGTTTCTCCCCCGGGATGAAAATTCCTTTGGCAAGGAATCCGGGGTGATCGCCAATCCAGGGGGTCACGGTTCCGGGCCATCCCGTCAGGTGGTTGCCTCGGGATCGAATACGGAAATGAATGGTTTTGGTAACTTGGTTCAGATCGGCTACCCCCGAATAACGAAGATCTCCCGACAGACCGGGGGGGACCCGGGGGATGAAAGTGGCCAGATCCGCCTTCTCCAGGTTGGCTTTCCCCGTGAAGGCGATGCGTCCTTGCTGACGGGTTGGATCCCAGGTGCCGGAGGCCGTTCCATTGCGGCCCCGGGATTCCTCCCAGGACACGTTTTCAATGATCCATGACGGCCCCTTTTCCGGGTAGGCGTTCAATGATACGAACGGATGGGTGATCGTGATGGCGTCGCCCCCGTTGCCGATGCCGATGGCGTCGGCGGAGGCGACCAGGGAATAACCCACGTTTTCATGCGGCCCCGGTCGCAGACGCATGTGGGCACGTAGGTTGTGAAGTTGGAGGTGGGCGGACGTCAGGTGGTCACTCCGGAGTGAAACAATCGCCTGTGGCCGGCTCCAGGGACGGGAAATCCGGGCGGTCAGACGCCATGGCCCCGATACCGGAAGGAAGGTTTGCTCCTCGACCGCCATACGAATGTCAACCGTATCCAGGGAACGGGGTACGATGATGGCAAAGGTCGCTTGGGCTGGGTGTCGCCCCAGTTCCTGGAGTGATCCCTCGAATTGGAAAGGATGTTCTGGTGCGACGGCATCTCTTCCGCGTACTGTCAGGACGGCCCCTCCGGGTAGCCACGCGTCTCCCAAACGCAAGGTCTGGATGTTCAGGTGACGAACGAACCAATCCCAGGGGATCGCAAAGGGCAGAAGGGATACGCTGCTGGCGGCGTTCCATTCTGGAAGGCGCAGGAGAGATAGATGCCGTATATCCACACGAGGGGCATCCGGGGCGGGGGGCTGGAATCGCCATAAAGACCACTTCAGGGAAATGCCGGAAGCCTCCAGCCAGGATCCCCGGGCATCAAACAATACCAGCTTTTCAATGCTCACGTTCTGAGGCCACCGCCCCCCCGGGCCCGAGATGTGTCCATAGGGGGCTGCGAGCCGGTTGACGAGCGTCGTGACGATCCTTTGGGCGCTGTCCAGGCTGAGAAGGGTGATCAGCGAAACGGGTATGAGGAGAAGGACCAGTAGCAAGATCAGGATACGACGATGCCCATGTCGCCTGCTGCCTTGGAGCGAGGGATCGTTGTTGGATGCAGGGGACGGGACGGATGTTTGGCTCTCTGTCATGACAAAGGGCGTCCCCTTGTTGGGCTTGCTATGGGGGGAAATCTCAAGTCTTGCTGGTGGGTGACAACTGGAAAAATTTGCAGATACCCGTGGCCAGTCCTTGAGCAACCCGTTCCTGGTAGTCGTTGTTGACCATGCGGCGTTCATCGACCTGGTTGGAGAGGAAGGCCATTTCGACCAGTGACGATGGAATCCCCGGATTCTTCAGGACCAGGAAATTGACCCGTTTGACCCGGGGATAGTGAATCGTGATTCCGGGCTGGGAACTTAAGGATTGGATCAGCTTATGGCCGAATTGCAAACTTTCGGCGATGGAAACCCGTTTGATGGATTCCATTTGCAAAAACTCCAGCAGGGAATCCTGGTTATCGCTGCTACTGGCAACGGTTTGCAAATCGCTGGAGGAGTTTTCCCGATGTGCCAGTTGCTGATCTTTTTCATCGACGGTGATCTGTGCCCCATCGGCCAGGCAAAATACCGATGCCCCATGGATGCGCGAATCGCGATAGGCATCGGCGTGTAAACTCAGGAATAAATCGGCCCGGACATTTCGCGCCAGGGCGATACGGTTTCTCAGCGTCAGGAAACGATCCTCATTGCGAGTCAGGATCACCTGGCACCCCTGGTGGCCATTCAGCTTGTTATACAGGCGTTTGGCAACCGCCAGGGTGACATCTTTTTCCCGTGTCCCCCCGCGACCAATGGCACCGGGATCAATACCGCCATGCCCCGGGTCGATCATGATGATCGTGTTGCTATTTCTGCGGTGGCTTTCCGTTTCCGCATGGGCAATCGATGGCCACGGATTTTTTCGCTGGGCCAGATCACCCTGTTGGTCAGGGGGGAGGGCGGCACCACGCTCCGGGCTTCCGGTCTGGCCCGGGTGGGTGGGTGGGGCACTCCTCAGCGGATCTCTTTGTTCTCCGGGTGCGAGGGGATTGGGAGCGATATCACGGGATGGGGGTTCCCCACCCCGGTCGGCCAGGTGTTTGTTCAGGCTGGAATCAAATGCGGATACCGCTGAGGTGTTGGGTGAAACAGCTTCTGTTCCTTCGAGTTCCGGGGGCGGTGGTGGCGATGGCGGTGCTGTCTCAACGTGTTGCGGAGGTGTTTCCCGGGGAGGTTCCACTTTGGGTTCGCTGGCGAACGCGCCGGGCTGTTTGACTTCAACTTTTGCAAGGGTGCCGCTGTTTTGTGTCAGGCGCAACAGCAACTCCTCCCCCTGCCCATCCCCGGGCTTGGAAATGCTTAAATTCAAATTCACCGAGGTTTGGCAATCAAATACGACCCGGGTTCCATTGGCAAAGGGACGACCAATCCGGACCCCTTTGACGAACTCATTGCGAAAGGCACGTATCTTGTCCAGACTGGTGGAGGAAATATCAAAAAAGTCAATTACTCCGCGTTCTGGACCCTGGAGAACATACCCCTTGTGATGAATCGGTCCATTGGCCGCGAAGAGAATATGGATCGTTTCCCCCTCCTGCCGCAATTCCTTGACCGTCAAACTGACCCTTTTGTTGGTATTGGCCGGGGCGGCTTCCCGGGGTACGGCGGGCTGCGGCTGTTCCATGATCGGAGAGTCGTGCGCCGATGCGGTTGTCGGGGATGGCGCTGTTGTCGCCACCGAAACGGGTGCCCCGGATGTCGGTTTCAGGCGGACGATCCACTCCCGACCGCCTTCGGCATTCGTTGTGTACGATGTTTCCAGTTTTGCCGGCTGCGCCAGATCGAGTACCAGTCGACTGTTCTTCGCACCCTGATCCCCGTAGCGGATCTTTTTGACCAGGGCATTGGAAAAGTTGCTCAAACCCGGGTTCATAACCAGGGGTGCCCCAATGAAATCCAATACCGCACGGTCGGGACGGTCGAGCATGAAGCCGTTGGTGGTCATGTCGACATCGACCTGGAACACAAGGCGCGTCCCATCGGTATCCGAATCGATCGTCGCCATGCGGACCAGCTTTTTGTCCTCTGCGGCGATTGCCAAGGGAAGGTGGACCAGGAGGCTTCCGGCGGATATGGCCAAAACTTGCAAAAGGCTTCTACGTTTCATAAAAATTCACATCGATTGAGCGGATGGATTTCCCGGGTATTGGGCCATGTCACGTTTGTTTGACGTGATGCGGCATTCTATTTCTTTTTAATCCGAAAAAAGGTGACCTTTTTACTTGCCAACACCTTCATGCATTGTTTTTTTTTTCCAACCGGAACCTTGATTACTATGGAATTGCTGTGTTAAACGGATCGGAGTACAGTCCCAGAGAGGGAAGAGGGAGAACCCCATGTCCGCATTTACTGAATTGCCTTCGAGCATACAAACCGACCTTGTTGTGTTGCGGGATCGCACGACCTATCTTTGGCCGGAAATTCTCCAGGCCTGTCGGTTCGAGGGGGATACCCTGACATGCCGCATCCGCATAAAAACGTTTGTCCAGGTCGAGAAAGCCCTGAGCAACCTCAGCCAAGCCGGTTATTTCGGATTTCACAAAGTTACAAACGGTCATGGTGAAAATCCGCAACTGATCCATCTGCAAATCCTCAATATCAGTGATCGGTTCAAAGTTATTGTCAACTCCATGGAACCCAAGAAAGTGGCGGTGGTACCTGCCCGACCCAGTGGTTTCGTGGACAAGATCCGATCCTTTTTTCACCTTGATTGAGGTGGCTGCTCGACTCTTCCCGGACTTTCGTCGGGGTTGCTCCCGTTCCAATAACGCAACCTTTTTGACGCTGTTGTTTTTCCTTGTGCTGGTTATGTCATCAACCTGACGTTTTTTTCGGTGTCGGCGCCTCTTTCCGGATGTTGGCCGTACCAAAGTTAGGCACTGACGGCGAAACCTTACCTTGACTTCTCTAAAGTCGTATTTCCTACGCTTCCTTTAATGCATTTAGCAAATCCAAGGCCATATCTGAAAAATGGTCAGGAGGTGTCTCGACGCGTGTGTCAGGGGGCGTATCCGGGGGTGGGGGAGGGGTACTCAGGAGCGGGCGTTCGCTGGTTGACCCCATTGTTTGCCACACATGAACAATGTCACCAAAAATACAATCAAAGATAACAATTGCTGAGACGGCAATCCCAGGTACAGGGGAGTGAGGTCCATGTCGGAGCGCAGGAAACCAACGAGGAAATAGGATCCGCTCAAGCCCGCCAAGCCCGCCGCTGAAAGCGCCCCGGGGGTTTGCAGGGCATTTTTGTATCGGTACAGAAACCACAACGTCACAAAAGCCAGCACAGCCAGATAAATCTGGGTGGGATGCAAACGCATGCCCGGCAGTGGACAGGAGCTGAAGGGGTCTTTGGGAAAGGTGATGCCCCATGGGAGATGGGTGGGCAGACCGTAGCAACATCCCGCGTTCAGACAGCCCAGGAGACGGTGCAATCCATACCCCAGGGTCAGGAAGGGCATCAAAAAATCGATGACGGCCAGGAAGGGTAGTTTTTTCCATCGACACCAGATGACCAGGGCCAGAGTGGTGGCCACGGCGACCGGGAATACGGAAAATTGCTGCAAGGCGTGAATATCGAACAGGCTTTTCCAGTTGACCGACCCGTTCCAGGCTGAAACCGTCAGGTGGATCACACCCCCACCCAACCACAGACTGCCAATGATGATCAGCATGAGATCATCCAGGTTGTCGTGGGTCAGGACCGAGCCGGGAATGGCCCGTCTGGCCAATACGTAGATGACCATCAGCGAGATGAAAAGGCTGAATCCGTAGGTATAGAAATGGATGGAACCCAGGGAGTAGAGTACGGGAAACATGGGCTATGGTTTTTTCTGTGAACGTCTGCGGTGCCAGGAGCAAGCGATCCGGTGGATGATGACGGCGCTGAGTCCCCAATCCAAAGGCAAGGTGATATCGACTCCAAAGGATTTGAACAGGGGATTGTAGTAGCTCCAATAACCCAATTGCACGGAGACGAATTCGCCGAAGGCCCCCAGTGTGGCACCGGTGATGAAAATCAGACGGTCGCATTCCGTCCGCCAGAAAAGGGCGGTGATCACGATCATCAGGGCGTAGAGCCCTTGTACGACGAGTGGTTTCTCCATCAGCGCCAGGGCGGCGATCCACAACGCCAGGATGGGCAGGGCCAGGATCACGTTGAAGTAGCGACGCCACGGTTCCCCCTTGCCCAGGCTTGTGTCGAGCAGTATCGTCCAGGATCGTGCGAAGCGTCGGAACAAAGAGAACAGGTTGGCCCAGACCAGGGATATCCACATGGGAACGCCCAGGATCAAATGGGGGGCATGGTAGGTCCATTCACCCAGATGGACTTCGGCGATTTCGGCGGGTGTACCCAGGAGGGCTGCGGCCACCATGGCGGCGCGATCACCGGGACCAGGGTGCAGCACACCCTGGAGTACCAGCAAAGTGGCGAGGAGCAATGTGGTCAGCCAGGGTTGATTCCAGGTAAAGACAACGGATGCCATGAGGGAGGCGGCTATGATGAGTGTCAGCAATAAATGGTCGGCAAAATGCCAGCCATTCAAAATCCAACCTTTCATGGATCAGACTCCTCCGCATCGTTGCTGCTGACAATCTAAAAGTCGTGTCGGGAAGGCCGTTTCAGATGTCATGGGACGAAAACCCATGACGACCTCTCGTCCCACGATCATTGTACCGGTTGCCGGCGAGAAACGCCAAGATTGCATCATGGGAAGATATGGCGAGATGGGCTATTTCATGCTAAACTCTTTATTGCTATTGACCGATCAAGAGAGATAGGGGAGAGTATTTCAAAGGAGTGAGTTGGTGAGGACGACAAGTCCTTGTGAGTTTGTGACTTAAGGTATGTTGGAGGATGCTATGGCTACCAATGCTGTTGCCGCCGTTGGTTTGGTCCCGCTCAATGAGCGGGCCGTGCAAGTCTCAAAACAGATGGCAGTGAGTTCATCGGGTGTTGATCGCCACAATTTGCGAAGTATGATCAATGAGGGTGTTGCCGCCTCTACGAACAAAGCTGCCTATACATTGGCTTTGAATGCCCATTACCAGGAAACCATCGCTCGGATTTCCCTGGGTACCCATCCCAGGCCTGAACAGATGGGTCGGTTGAGCGTTACCGGATGACGTTTATTCCAAAGATCAAACCGTAGTGGCAAAAAGGAAATTTTCCAAGGGGGTGGTGTGTTCGCACCTCCCCCTCGTTGTTTTTTTCCCCGAAGCGCCGCAAGCCCGTCACGTCCCCTTCTCGATTGTTGTGGGTTCCACTGGTGTGGTAACATCCCCCGCCTTTCGCCCCGTCTCCGACGAACATTGGAATTGACACGGGCGCGGCAATGGGGCAACATGCCGCATGATGCGCGATGGATATCATTCTCATGTAAAATCCTGAAGCGTTATTGGTGATGGGATGAGATTACCCTTGGGCTTGCGCGACTGAAGGTGACGGCGATGGAAAAGTTTATGCGATCAGGGGGGGCTTCCTTATGGGGTGGTGCCTTTCGGTTGAAGTTGGCCTCGATGCTGCTCGTATGGGGGATGGTTCTCATTCTTGCCGTACCGGCTCACGCCGCCGAAGAGACGGCGGTCTCCGGTACAGATCCCAAAACAGCGCATGCCCCCGTGGCGACCGAGGCGGAAGCCGTCGACAAGCCCAACAGAAAAACCTTTGATGCCCTGAGCAAAGAGAGCGCGACGTGTGTGTCATGCCACATCCAGGACAACCGGGGCTTGTACCAGCAATGGGGCAATTCCAAACATTATGGCGCCAATGTGGGTTGTTACGAGTGCCATAAAGCGGAACAGGGGGATCCTGATGCGTTCATGCACAAAAAATTTCTGATTTCCGTTCTCGTCACCCCCAAGGATTGCGGGCGCTGCCATAAGAGGGAAACCAAGGAATTTGAACACAGTGTCCATTCCAAAGCGGGGGATATCGAAACCAGCGGTTCCTATCAGATGGCGAAGACGACCCAGGGGATGCCGGATGATTCCATGGTGGCCGCCGGCCTGCACGGTTGCCTCCAGTGCCATGGTTCCCGGGTAACGGTTAAATCAAGCGGCAAGTTGGATGCTACCACATGGCCGAACAGCGGCATTGGTCGCATCAACCCCGATGGATCCCGTGGTACCTGCACCTCGTGCCACCAGCGGCATGAGTTTTCACGGGAACAGGCGCGGCGTCCCGAGGCTTGTGGCAAATGTCATCGGGGACCGGCGCATCCGCAAAAGGAAATCTACGACGAATCCAAACATGGCATCAATTTTTACGCCAATGTGGGACGCATGAACCTGCAATCGCCCAAATGGGTTCCAGGGGAAGATTTTGATACGGGTCCCACCTGTGCCACATGCCATATGTCGGCCACGGTGGAATCCCCGCTGACCCACGATGTCAGCCATCGTGTGAGCTGGAATTTGAAAGCCCCCGTTTCCTACAAAGCGGGTGAGGGACCGGATAAAAATGGCGCCTCCTGGAAGGAAAATCGCAAACGCATGGAGGAAGTCTGCACCTCCTGCCACACCGGATCCATCGTGCAAAATTTTTATCAGCAGTTTGATAACGTTGTCACGCTGTACAATAACAAGTTCGCCAAGCCGGCCCAGGAATTGATGGATGCTTTGAAGCATGCCGGATTGCGCAGCCCGGCGATTTATGACGACCCGATCGAGTGGACTTGGTTTGAGATTTGGCACCAGGCCGGGCGCCGGGTCCGGCAGGGGGCCTCCATGCAGGCACCCGATTTTGTACAGTGGCAAGGTTTCCACGAAATCGGGCGGCTGTTTTATACCCAGTTCCTGCCCCAGGCCGAGGAAATGATTGCCAAGGCGCGCAAGGATGGCAAAGCGGTACAAGCGGATGAGGTTGCCAAGGTGATGCAGGGTATTCTCAGCCGTCCCGAGCACGCCTGGTACCACAGTGGTAAAAAACCTAACCAAGCGGATAAGGTTGCCCCCTGATCATGCCGCGCCCCCGGCCCGCTCCCCTCGGTTGGCTGTTCCGGGCTATCGAGGCCCTCGCCTGGATGAGTCTTGTGGTGGGGGTTGTGTTGCTGCCCGTTTTGGCCCAGGCGCGTGGAACCCTCTCCCAGGAGGAGATCGCCCCCATCAAGGTGGACGGTAATACCTCCGATGTCCGCTGTTATGGCTGCCATGGGGAAAAAGGTTTCAGTGTCCCCGTCGGCAAGGAAATTCGTTCGCGAAAGGCTACCCTGTACGTTGACCGCGAAAAATTGCAGGGCAGCGTCCATGGCAAACGCGGTTGTGTCGATTGCCACCGTTCCATTACACAAATTCCCCATCTCCCCGAGGATAAAAAACAGGTCGATTGTGTGCGCTGTCACAACGACATGCACGGCCTGGTGCAAGGGGAGGATTTGGATGTATTGGATAAGGTTCTAAAAAATATCGCCTTCTATACTGAGTCGGTCCATGGTCAACCCCGCAAGGATGGATCGGGAAAGGCCAATGCCGGCTGCCCGGATTGTCACGATGGCCACGACATATCCGCCAAGGGGACTCCGGGTCGCGAGGCCTTTCGCCTTCAATCCCCGGAATTTTGCGGTCGCTGTCATGCCAAGGAGCTCGCTTTGTACCAGGATTCGGTGCATGGCTCCCTGGTTCTGCGCTATGGCAATACCAAGGCGGCGGTTTGTGCCGATTGCCATACGGCGCACAGAATCTCATCGCCCCAACGGGATCCCGCCAAGTTGATCATCACCAAAAGCTGCGGCAATTGCCACCTGGATGCCTATAAAACCTACACCTCAACGTACCATGGGCAGGTGCATCAGCTCGGTTATACCTTCACCGCCAAATGCTTCGATTGCCATTCGGCCCACAACAATCGCCGGGTGAACCATCCCGAATCGCCGGTTTTTGGTAAGAATCGGGAAAAAACCTGCATAAAATGTCACGAAGGGGTTTCCCCGGGCTTCTTGACCTTTCAACCCCATGGCAATTCCCACGATTTCGTTCGATACCCCCAATTGTGGCTGGCCTCAAAGTTCATGTTGTTGCTGCTGGCCGGGGTGTTCCTGTTTTTTTGGACCCACTCCCTCTTGTGGTTTTATCGCGAAACCAGGGAAAAACAACAGGGGCTGCTCCCGGTACACCACGTATCTTTACAGGATCACATCAAGGGTGAGCGGACTTATATCAAGCGTTTCCCGGCCCTGTGGCGCCTGGGTCACCTGACGTTCGCCCTCTCCATCATGACCTTGGCCTTCACCGGCATGACGGTCCTTTATCCCGACGCCTTCTGGGCACCCTGGGTGGCCCGGTTCCTGGGTGGGGCATCGGTGATGGCCGTGGTGCATCGCGTTGCGGCGGTGACCTTCACCCTGGTCTTCTTCATCCACCTGGTCGCGGTCACCTACCGTATCTTTTGGGTGAGTCGGGATACGTTCCGCTGGTTCGGACCCACCTCCCTGGTTCCCAATCTGCAAGATCTCAAAGATTTCATCGCCATGGTGCGCTGGTTCGTCGGCAAGGGGCCGCGACCGGTCTTTGATCATTGGACCTATTGGGAAAAATTTGATTATTGGGCACCTTTCTGGGGCATGTTCATCATCGGTTCTTCGGGTTTGATCCTGTGGTTCCCAAAACTCGCGGGTGAATTCCTCCCGGGTTGGATCTTTAACGTCGCCACGGTTATCCATGGTGAAGAGGCCTTTTTGGCCGTGGTGTTCATCTTCTCGGTGCATTTCTTCAATTGCCATTTCCGTCCCAGCAAATTTCCACTCGATATCATGATGTTCGTGGGGCGCATGCCCGTGGATGAATTCAAACTGGAACGCCGGGCGGAGTATCAAAGATTGGAAAATTCCGGGCAGTTGGAAACACTCTTGGTCCCCCCCCCCTCGACCAGGATGCAATTCTGGTCGCGTGTCCTCGGTTTCACCCTGATCACCATTGGCTTGACCTTGCTGTTCATCACCTTGAGCGGCTTTGGTCTGCACCTGTGGGAAGGCAAACTGTAAGGGGGAACGTTGGTTGCTGACCCGGAGGGGTGATCGTCAGAGGGGTGGATCCCCCTTGCGGCGGGATGCAACCTATTCGTATAAAGAGCGGGTAAATGTTCTTGACGGGAGGTGTCCGGGTGGTTTATGCTGCGATGCAACATGGTTCAATTCTTTTGGAGACGTGAGGCGACTGCCATGAGTGCATTGATATCGGAACGTGTTGAAAAAAGTTTCAGCAACAGGATGAGCATGTTGCTGGCCTTTCAGGAGATCGGCAAGGAAACCTGCTGGGATTATCTCTCGCAGCAATTGGAAACTTCCGAAACTCTGATGCACTTGACCCGTCACCATCTGGGTCAGGTATTTGAGGCCAAAACCGCGCCGCAAACCGTGGCGGCTGTTGGTATGGGTACGGTTTCCGTTGGCAAGGCCATCCTCGGACATGCTGCGGCTACCACAATGATCACCCGCATGGCGGAACGGCAAACGGCAGAGTTATGGCTGCAACATATGGCGGATTGTTTGCGTGGCGTTCGAGAGACACCGGTTCTATTGCCGCGCTTGCACTAAACGATCACGTCGCGACTGGCGTCACCCCTGAGGATGCAAGATACTTCAAGGCGGATGGCGTATGAAGCCGAGTCTTTACCTGGAAACAAGCATCATCAGCTACTTGGCTGCTTTACCGAGTCGGGATCTGATTGTAGCCGCGCATCAGCAAATCACCCACGAGTGGTGGAGTCAGCGGCGCGAAATGTATGATCTTTTCGTATCTGATCTGGTCATCCAAGAAGTACGGCGTGGAGACACGAGTGCGGCTGAGCGAAGAATGGACGTACTTCGAGGACTGAAACGACTTGTGATTAATGGACAAGTGCGGTCTTTGGTTAAGGATTTCATCCAAGAGTGTTGTTTGCCCGCGAGGGCGAAAGAGGATACGGTTCACGTTGCCTTGGCGGCTGTCCACGGCATGGACTACCTGTTGACCTGGAACTGCAAACACATTGCCAATTCGCTAACTCGCCAAAAAGTAACGGACAGTTGTCGATCACATGGCCTTAAGGCACCGATTATTAGCACACCGGAAGAATTACCGGAGGAAGAATAATAATATGTGGCAAGATCCCATCTTAGAGGAAATACACAGATTTCGCGATGAGCATGCTTCTCGTTTCAACCATGATATAGATGCAATTCTCGATGACATGCAAAAATTTGAACGTTGTTCAAACCAGCCAGTCGTGACTTTGGCGCCGAAAATATCTCCTGATTCACCAGAACACGATGCAGGGGGATCCTTTTTTTCCACTCCAGAATGATGTGCAGGGGAAATGAGTGGACTCGATTCACGGATGGTCATCCGCCTGCACGACCTGATTGCGGCCCGTGTTTTTGGCTCGATAAAGGGCGATATCGGCGCGCTTGATGGCTTCTTCCAGGGATTCGCCGATCCGCCGGCTGGCCAGCCCGATGCTGATGGTGATGGTCCGGTCCGCCATGGGTTCAGCGAATCCCAGTTGTGAGATTCGGGTTCGTATCCGCTCCATGATTTCCTTTGCCGTCTCAATATTGACCCCTATCAGAAACGTGATGAACTCCTCGCCACCCATGCGAACCGGAATATCAGCACTGCGTATGCCTTCCAAAAGCACCTTGGCGACCTGCTGCAAGACGTGATCGCCACAATTGTGGCCATAGGTGTCGTTGACCGATTTGAAATGGTCGATATCCATCATGGCCACGACCAGATTGGCCCTGACATCGCGGTCATGAACCCGGCACAAGCGGTCGGCGGTGTCGCGCATATAGACCCGGGTGTACAGGTTTGTCAGGGGATCCCGGATGGAGCGTTGGTAGATGCTGTCGCGCTCTTTTTCCATATTCTGGAAGATCATCTCCCTCTCGATGGCGACTCCCAAAGGTTCGGAGATGCGGCTCAGGATCATGGCCAATTCGTCATCGACTTCGATCTCCTGATTGAGGCGGAAAATGACCAGGGCATTCACCAGGTTGGTTTGATAGGAAAACAATGGCAGCAACAATCCCCGGACGGGATCACCTTTTGCCAGCACCCCGGGCAGGTCAACCACCATGTAGGGCCCCATTTCGTTACCCTGCCAATGCTCGCGAGGCAGTCCCATGAAAGCGCGATGCTCGGACGACAAGTGGGCGGTCGTGCCCCGGAATCCCGTCTCGGGAGCCAGATGAACGATCAGCTCTGCGTCTATTTGTGCGTAGAACTCAATGTGATTCGAGGGGATCAACGGTTCCGTCGCCGAAAGGATGGATCTGGCAACCTCTTTGAAATCACGGTGCAATACCATGCTTTGGATGACGTCCTTGAGCATGCGGTTCAAACGTGACAGGCGTCTGAAGTCGGAATTGGACCGAGTCATGAGAAACAGACCGCAGTCCATGGCTTTGAGTTGCGCGAACATGAAGGCGATGAGATGTTGGGGAATGAGGGAGCCATGCTGGGGCGCGATCAGCGTGATTGGCAGGACTTCCAGTTTGGACATCCCGTGCATCAGGACATCCTTGTGCGGCATGTAGTGTTCGTGGAAAGGGCGTATGTTTTCAAAATGGCTTTCGTCACGGGCAACGAGTTGCCAATTCTCGGTGAAACCACCGAACAGATCGCTGGAGAACAGGATGCCCGATCGGGTGTCAAAGGTGCAGAAGGCCCCGGGGAAATGGAGATAAGGGGTGAAAATGAATTGTAATACCCTTTGTCCAAGGTTGAGCTGCCAGGCATTTTTTTCGACACATTCGAGGGGGATGCGGATGGCATAATGTTTGAGCAGGGCATTGGCACGCCAATGACTGAGTACAACGGCATCGGAGCGGTTGACCAGGCGATCAATACTGGGGAGGGAACTGGTGATGTCGGGGTCCTGATGATGGCAGATGAAATAGCGTATCTTGGAAAATGGTATGATCTTTTCAATTTTTTTCAGAGTGGCCTCCCAGGTGATCTGGCCACCGGGGTCCAGGAGAATGGAGTCCTCCCCTTGTTCAATGAGATAGGAATGGCATTGAAAGGGATCATTGGGCAAATTCGATCCGACCCACCAGGTTTGTGGCGCGATGGGGATCGGCTCGTTGATATCAGCGCTGTTCAGGTGTTGGATCCAGGTTGTGTCCATGGAGCATCCTAATCCAGAAAATGCTTGCCAGAAGTTAACGAAAGGGGGTATGAGTATGTGTTCGTTAAGAGTCGTTCACTGTCCAGTGGGTTGAGGGTTATCCCATGCAAGAGCTTAAGATGAAGCTGGCTGGCCTGATTGTCGAGGCGGTTCAGGAAATTTTCTCCGCTTATCTGTTTATGGAGGCCCAGCCAGGTCCCGTGAAGGTGAGTCAGAGTGGGGATACCTATGGTGCGCCGAAGACGGAAGTTTTGGCCATGGTGGGCTACAGCGGTGCCCTGCAGGGGGGAATGCACCTGGCGGCACCCGAGTACGTCGCCTGCAAATTGTCTGGCGCCTTCGCGGGTATGGAGATGGAAACGTTGGATAACGATGCGCGTGATGCCTTCGGGGAGTTGGCCAACCTGGTGGCGGGCGGGGTGCAAACCCGGCTGATGGAGAGCCACGGTTTCGGCGAAATCACGCTGACGCCACCATCGGTTGCCATCAATGGCGATCCGGAGTTGAATTATCGCGATGACCTGGAGTGTGTTCAGCAATATTTTAAATTCGCTGGCGGGTTGATGTTCGCCGAATGTTTTTTCCTCCCACCCGATGCGTGATGGGTCCCCACGGTTCATTCCCCCTGCGGTTTCGTTCTGAATCCCGGCTTGCGTTTCTCCTTGAAGGCGGCAACACCCTCCTTGGATTCTTCGGTTCCATAGAACAGGGAAACGGCGTGCAGGCCAAGATTGGAAAGGCCTGCGATGTGTTGCGTATCGGCGTTGAAAGAACTTTTGGCAATGGCGAGCGCGGTGGGTGACAGGGCGAGGATTTCGTTACACCAGCGGCTCACTTCCGCATCGAGTTGCTGAGCGGGTACCACGGTATTGATCATCCCCATCTCCAAAGCCTGGGCGGCGGTGTAGCGGCGGCACAGGTACCAGATTTCCCGGGCCTTCTTCTCCCCCACCACCCGCGCCAGAAAAGCGGTGCCAAAGCCGGGATCCACCGATCCCACCTTGGGGCCGACCTGGCCGAAAATGGCGCTGTCCGCGGCAATGGTCAGGTCGCACAACAGTGCCAAAACATTGCCACCACCTATGGCATACCCTTGTACCTTGGCAATGACAGGTTTGGGAATGCTGCGGATGATCCCCTGGAGCGCCTCCAGGGGCAGGCCAATACTGCCCCGGCCATCGTAAGAACCTTCGTGGGCCGATTGGTCGCCTCCCGTACAAAAGGCTTTCCCCCCCGTACCGGTCAGGACGACCACGCCAATGGAACGGTTCCAGCCGGCGCGATCAAAGGCGTGAATCAATTCATCACACGTTTGGGCGCGGAAGGCGTTGTAACTCTCCGGCCGGTTGATGCAGATCGTGGCAACGCCTGCCTCTTCCCGGTAAAGAATGTCCTGATAGTCCATGGTTGCGTTGTCCTGCGTGGTCTTTAACCATGCAAACCTTTTCCAATGGCTTGCAATTGGGTGTAGAATCCGGCTTCAAGGGCGCTACGGTTGTATACCCCGCCATCATAAACGCTCCGCTCGCGAAGTGAAACTGTTTCTCGGTTGCCCCGGGCATCCGTTGGTGAATGTCCCGCATCCTTGTATCGTGAGGGATGCCAGAATGAGGAAAAATGTGTTACCTTGGGTGCCATGATCGAACCATCCTTTGATACTTTCCTGCAACTGACCACCCGGGGTAACGTGGTTCCCATCTATCGGGAAATCCTCGCGGATCTCGACACGCCGGTGTCGGCCTACATCAAAGTCGCTGCGGATGCAACCTACTCCTACCTGTTTGAATCGGTGCAGGGTGGGGAGAAATGGGGACGCTACAGCTTTTTGGGCCTGGACCCGGCAGCCATCTTTCTGGCTTTCCCCAATCGGGTGGAAATGCGTTGGCGTGATCGACCCAAAGAAGTCTTTCCCGCATCGCAACCATTGAAGGTGCTGGAATCGGTGATGCGGCGCTTCAAACCCGTGGAGGTACCCGGTCTGCCACGCTTTCACGGTGGCGCGGTCGGCTACTTCGGCTACGACGTGGTGCGCTCCTTTGAACGAATCCCCGATAACAACCCCGATTCCCTGGGAACACCCGATGCCATTTTCATGCTGTCGGACCTGGTGATCTTGTTTGATAATTTATCTGGACGCCTCAAAGTGGTGGTCAACCTGATCATCGACGCCAACAGCGATGTGGTGACCCTGTATGCCGATGCCGTGGCACGCATCAATCACGTGGTTTCCAGTCTGCGCAATGCCCCCTCGCGTCCCAAATCCTCAACCCGGGGATCCCGAATCAACGAAAATCAGTTTCGTCATGAAATGCCCCGGGAAGCCTACGAAAAAGCAGTGGACAAGGCCAAAGAATACATACGTGCCGGGGATATCTTTCAAGTGGTGCTGTCACAACGGCTTTCCATTCCCTTTGCCCATTCCCCGTTGTCACTCTACCGGGCCTTGCGGGCCACCAACCCGTCCCCCTATATGTTCCTGCTCAACCTGGGTGATTTTTCCCTGGTGGGTTCCAGCCCCGAAATCCTGGTGCGTCAGGAAGGAGACGTGGTGACCGTCCGTCCCATCGCCGGCACCAGGCGGCGTGGTGATACCCCGGAGCAGGATTTGGAACTGGAAAAAGAGTTGTTGGCGGATCCCAAAGAGTTGGCCGAACATATCATGTTGGTGGATTTAGGGCGTAACGATTTGGGACGGGTCGCGGTCAGTGGCTCGGTGCGCGTGACCGAGCGCTTGGTGATCGAACGCTATTCCCACGTCATGCACATCGTTTCCAACGTCGAGGCCAAACTGAAGCCGGGATTGAGTCCTTTCGACGTGGTGGCCGCCACCTTTCCGGCAGGGACTGTCAGTGGTGCCCCGAAAATTCGTGCCATGGAGATCATTGACGAACTCGAGGTGTCCCGACGCGGGCCCTATGCCGGGACTGTCGGTTATGTCTCTTTTTCCGGCAACATGGATCTGGCGATCACCATCCGTACCGCCGTCATCAAGGATGGCATGCTCCATGTCCAGGCGGGGGCCGGTATCGTCGCCGATTCCAAGCCGGAACGGGAATACGAGGAGACCCGGGAAAAAGCCAGGGCGATTTTTCGTGCCGTGGACATGGCGCAACAGGGGTTGGAGTGACTGCCATGTTATTGATGATCGATAACTACGATTCCTTTACCTACAATCTGGTGCAATACTTCGGTGAACTCGGGGTGGAGGTTGTGGTCAAACGCAACGATGCTTTGGGTATCGATGATATCATCACGATGGCCCCTTCCCACATCGTCATTTCCCCCGGTCCCGGTACACCGGATCAAGCCGGTATCACCCTGGAGGTGATTCGGCGTTTGTCAGGGATCATACCCATTCTGGGTGTCTGTCTGGGACATCAAGCCATGGGTCAGGCCTTTGGTGGGCAGGTGGTTCGCGCCCCCGCACTCATGCATGGTAAAACGTCCCTGATTCATCATTATGGGGCCGGATTGTTTTTTAATCTGCCATCCCCCTTTACCGCCACCCGGTATCATTCCCTGATCGTCGACAAGTTGGGTTTCCCCGATTGTCTGGAAATGACCGCTTGGACCGAGGATGGGCTGATCATGGGGCTCAGGCATAAAACGTTGGCGGTTCATGGCGTGCAATTCCACCCGGAATCCATCTTGACGGAATGGGGGCATGATCTGCTCAAAAATTTTCTGAATGCCCCTGTGCAGCATAGCCTGTGATGGGAGAATCCATGGAGATACGCCTCGCTATCGCCCGCCTTTTGGAACGGCAGGATCTGACCCAGGGGGAAGCCCGTCAGGTGATGGACCAAATCATGTCGGGCGCGGCCACTCCGGCACAGATTGCCGGTTATGTCATCGCTTTGCGAATGAAGGGGGAGACGGTTGCCGAATTGACCGGTTCGGCAGAGGCCATGCGGGACAAAGCATTGAAAATTCATGCCCCGATAGAACCGCTGATCGATACCTGTGGTACCGGGGGGGATGGACGGGGAACGTTCAATATTTCCACAACGGTGGCTTTTGTCGTGGCCGCTTGCGGTGTAACCGTGGCCAAACACGGCAATCGGGCGGTCTCTTCGCAATGTGGATCCGCCGATCTCCTGAAAGCCTTGGGCGTGCGGATCGAGGTGACGGAAGCGGTTTTGCAGCGTTGCCTGCATGAGGTGGGGATGGGGTTCTTGTTCGCCCCCAGCCATCATGGTGCCATGAAACATGCGGCGGAACCCCGTCGGGATTTGGCGGTGCGGACCCTGTTCAACCTGTTGGGTCCCTTGACCAATCCGGCTCAGGCATCGTGTCAACTGCTGGGGGTTTTCGCCGGGTGTTGGACCGAACCCATGGCCCAGGTTTTGGGGCGCTTGGGTTCGCGCCGCGCCTTGGTGGTCCACGGTCACGATGGTTTGGATGAACTGTCGACCACGGGACCGACCCGTATCTCGGAACTGAAAGCGGATGGCCAGGTGATCACCCGGGAGGTTGTGCCGGAAGAGTGGGGCATGCGCCGGTCGGCGTTGGAAGAGTTGCGTGGTGGCGATGTGGCGGTCAATGCGGCCATTACCCGCTCCATCCTGGAGGGTCAGGTCGGGCCAAAACGGGATATTGTCCTGGTCAATGCCGGGGCGGCATTGTATGTCGCTGGTGTTGTTTCCGATATCGCGACGGGTATCGCTCGTGCCGCCGAGGCCATTGATAGCGGTGCAGCCAGGGAAACATGGCATCAATTGGCTGCTGTGAGTAACGCTTCGGCTTGATTTGCGAGGGTTCAGGGAGACAATGAGCATACGGGGTACCATTCTTGAACGGATCATGGCAACCAAACGCGAGGAAGTGGCTCAGAGTAGGCGCTCTTTCAGCGAAACAGATTTGTTGGACCAGTGTGCCGAATGGGGGGCACCACGCGGCTTCATTAACACTATTAAAGAAAAACGGGATCAGACCGGACGCGCCATCATCGCCGAAATCAAACGGGCTTCCCCCTCCAAAGGTCGTATTTTTCCCGGGGATGACGCGGCGTTCGATCCCCTTGCCATTGCCCGTGGGTATGATTCCCATGGGGCGGCTTGTCTCTCCTGCTTGACGGATCGGGATTATTTCCAAGGCTCCGATGCATTCTTACCCCTGTTGCGACGTGGGGGGACGGTGCCGGTGTTGCGCAAGGATTTCTTGTATGATCCCTATCAGGTGGTGCAGTCCCGTGCCTTGGGTGCCGATGCCATTTTGCTGATCATGGCGGTCTTGTCACCGGCACAAGCCCTGGAACTGGAAGCCGCCGCACTGGAACTGGGGTTGGACGTCCTGGTGGAGGTGCATGACGAGACGGAACTGGCGGCGGCGCACGACTTGAAGACCCCTTTGCTGGGGATCAACAATCGCAATCTGAAATCGTTCACCACGTCCTTGGAACGCAGCTTGGCGTTGGCTGCCAGGGTGGAGCCGGGGCGCATCGTCGTGGCGGAAAGTGGTATTCAAACCGGCGAGGATTTGCAAAGGCTCGCCTCACGGGGGATCCAGGTGTTTCTGATCGGCAGTGCGCTCATGACGGATCGTGATCCGGGGGCAGCCCTGGGTCGCTTGTTGGCGGAATGCGCCGCCTGATTATTACAGGTCTCGCCCCGCCCAAACAACGCGACCAATAATGTCCACCCCCTGGGTGCGACCCAGTGCAATGGGAAAAGGGGGGGAGGCGGGATTGTCGGAATGAACGACAACTTCCCGACCAGGACGGGTGTGCAGCCGTTTGGCGTAGAGTTGGTTGTCCAAACGCAGCACGAAAATGCCGTTGTCCTGGGGTTCCTTCTGTCGCAAATCAACCAGGAGGACATCGCCGTCGTGGATGGTGGGGTGCATCGAATCGCCAACGGCGTCGATAATGGTGAGAAAGCGCGGATTGAGCCGGCGCTTTTGCAGCCATATGTTTCTGAAAGCCAAATATCCCTTGATATTGTCTTCTTCCGGGGTGATCGATCCCGTGCCCAGGCTGGCCGCAACCTCCAAACGGGGGATCTTGACGAAATCCCCTGGATCGTCCCCATCCAAGGAGTCGGAGAGCAGAGGGCCGCTGTCCGCAGCAGGAACCTCCTCTCGATCCATCCACCCCCTGGGTTTGCCAAAGGCAACCTCCAAACGGTGCGCCAACAGGTCTCCCAGGTTACGTTTCCCTTTGGAACCGATGATCTGGCTCAGATAACTGCGACCGGTGCCCGCTTGGCGTGCCACCTCCGCAGCACTGCCGGTTTCGGCGATCAGTTGGGAGAGACGGGCTTTGCGTTGCAAGGTGTTTTTCGTGTGCATGGGTCTTTGTACCCTGTCAGGGTGGTGGATTCCAGGTCAACACGGTTGTTCATGGTTTTCAAGATGCCGCAGACATTAACGTGACTTTGTTTAGCATAGCGAAACACGGTTGGCAAGTGGCATTTCCCTTGCGCCCGAAAAGGAAGATTTGTTTTGGGTAGCAGATGAATTTGGAAAACCTTCTCCTCGGTCCATTACACCCTGTCCGAGAAGATATCGTCCAGCGATTGGGCATCCACAAATCGAAGACTCCATTCTTCCAGAGAAGAAGGCTCGGCTTTGGCGATTCTTTCACTGGCCCAGTCGGGTACAGAGCCGAAACGGCGCTGCAACAGGCGGGTTAAGATCTTAGCCTCACCTCTCTGCTCACCTCTCTGCTCACCGATTTGAATACCTTCTTCCCGTGCCAGTTCTACGCGCCCACGTGCATCGGCGATGGCAATTCCAGCTTTGTCATACAGCTCCAGCTCATCCGCTGTCATGTTGGCGACCCTGGCTTTTTCAAACGCGTGTCGAATGGGGTCAGCCTGCATTTTTTGGGGAATCTCCTCAAGGGTACTTGCATACTTGATGAAGTAGAGCCACTGATCAAAAATGCTATCACAGGAGTCCAGATCCTTGGTGAACTTTGGCAACTCGACAAAATGGTGAACGATATCGGTTAGGTGGGATTGTCCGAAAACCGTTTCGCGGGATTCGTGAACCGATGCACAGTGTTCAAAGCCTTCGAACAGGATAAAATCGGTGATTGTGACGGCAATGATCTGTTTCAGGTGCGGGTAGTCCTCGCCCCGGCTGATCTGGTTGGCATAGGCTTTGGCGCTGTTGTATTGGATCCTTTTCAAAAAGGCGGTGACCTTTTCGACCTGCATTTCGACGATATAGGAGATGCCCCGATGGTCCTTGCAGCGCACGTCCAGGATCGTTGATTTGAGATCCTTGAGACGCGGGGCCAGAAAAGGATCCATGATGGCCAATTCGGCGATGCACCTATCGCCTTTAAGGCCAAGGAGACTCTCCAAAAAACTGATGAGGATATCCTTGGCATCCTCACTGCCAAAGATTTTTTTGAAAGCGAAATCGATTCTCGGGTCGATGAATTTCACCGGATGGGCCTTTCCGAAAAAACATCGTCCAGGGACTGGGCATCGAAAATGCGAAGGCTCCATTTTTCCAAGGATGACAGATTTGCTTTGGTTATTTTTTTGTTGGCCCAATCGGGCACAGAGCCGAAACGGCGCTGCAACAGGCTGGTTAACATCGCGGCTTGCCCCTCCTGTCTACTATCCCGACGTTCTTGCACCAAGCGATGTTCCAATTTCGGCAAAGAAAAGAGTTCCTCTTCCGGCGTTGCATCCATCATGGACTGAAACCATTCTTTCCCAAGTTGCTTGACATACTCCGGTGTAATCTCTTCCATCTCAGGACTGTTCAAGTCACTTTTCATCTGCAACCTCCATAAACCGGCAACAATTTGGCCAAACGCCACGGAAAGCTTGAATAACCCGGCATGACTGATTGTTTCGAAAGCTTTCTTTTGTTCATTATGGCGACTGGCGAAGCATTTCAAGGGAGCGTTTTGTGGTTCATCTGTCAATTCGTTCAGAAAAATCAACCGAACGGCACCACTACACGAGGGAATGTACTCATGGACACCAACTGGCCCAACAGGTCTGCAAGAATGTCTTACCAAAAATTCTTTCCGGGGTGTTATGGAGCTGATGATAACACTGCGTAATTGATGTCGCTCCAATTGTGCAGATTTCAAATAGAGGTGGTCGTATATTAAAATCTGCATGAGGGCATCGTCGTTCAGACTCTCGGTCATTTTAATCTCGGCCAGGACCTGGTCTGCTTCAAGATCTCGCAGTCCGTCTGCCAATCGCAAACGTTGCTCATCTGTCCACCCCTTCTTTTCAACGTTCCTGTTCTGAATCAAAATGAGATCCGCTACGGGTGGGGCAGGAACGACAGGGACTTCTGATCGTACTTCAATACCAACGGGCTCCAGCAACACTTTCAGCATTTCACCGACAAGGAGGTGCCAATAGGTTTTTTCGTTTTTTTCTTCCAAATGAATCGTTCCCTTCCCAAGTCGGAACAAAGCTACCGACTCTTGGATTGTCCAGGATTTCAGTCTTGCAGTCCACTGGAATTTGTTAAGTTTGGCTCCAGTCGCGTCCAGAAGCGGGCAGGATGGAGCAAGGAGAGTAGACCGGGTCCTCTCTTTGCTTCAGGCCAAAGTTTGTGTTCTCGGTTACCTGGGTGGGTTCGCACCCAATGAACAATGCGATTTTTCCAAGCCACAACTCAGAAGGGATACCAATGGAATTTGTCAGAGTTGGCTCCAATCGCACCAAAACATGGGCGGATGGACCAATCAGAAGGGGCAACCGCACTATCAAGGATCTGGCGGTCCAGGAGCAGATCGACGACTCTTACTTGGCCCGGGTGCTGCGCCTGACCCTGTTCACCCCGGACATCATCGTCACAATCCTGGTCGGGCAGTAACCGGACGTGCTAACGTGGCGAGAGTTGAAGAAGGCGTTCACGATGGAGTGGGAGAAGCAGAGGGATAAGTAGGGGATTTTGGAATCTGGGTGAATATACTTGCGGGAAACGTGCGTGGCTGTTGGGGCGGGGCCACTTCACGACTGTCTCCGGAATTCCCTTGTTTTTAGCCGTGGTATGGTGGATATTTCCTTTGAAAGAGGGCTTCGGTAAGTGGAGCTGAACCCAGCTTGATGCTGGCCGCCTGCATCCTCATGGCCTTGGTTCTAACCTTCAGCCTTGTCAGATACGCAAGCCTGTTGCTCACGACTAACGCTCAATATGAGGATGTGCCTATGGATATATGCTTGTTTTCTGGATCTTTTCTTGAAACCAGTTGGGCCATGGGGATCAGCGGTACAATCGGGCTGTTATTAGGTGAGGGCACGCTTGGAGTGCCATTCACCAAAGCTCTTTTTCAGTATTAAACTCGCATCATAAATCCTTCTGGCCCCTCACACGCAGGTGACGGGTAACGTGGCGATCACAACTGCTGGCGGTCTCCAGGTTCAGCAGGACCATGGCGTTCACGTAAATATTTTATCGCAGAAAGTACATATTTAACCGCGAATATTGCAAATAATATGTACCCTATTAAGTAGAACCAATAAAATTGAAAAAATTTTCGGTTAACTTTCAATTCGTGGCCACCAACGCTTGCGATGATATAAAATTGTTCTTCAAATTGAAATATATTTTTTTTTATGGCATCAATACGCTCCTTTTGTCCTCGAAAAGAGATCGACTCTAATTGCTTGTTATTAGATTGATATGTCACCTTTTTTTCTTTGCCAGAAAGATCTGATTCTTTTGAGATATTTAAATTTGCGGACATCGGCCTGGAAATGTCATAAAAGCAGCGGTTTGAAATTGTTCTTCCCGCCTTTTCTTCCCATTTTCTTCATTTATTCTTTTATTTTTTCTTTCATTCGATAACTTTTTCCTTC
>PEAK01000055.1 GCA_002753515.1 Magnetococcales bacterium | reverse complement strand
ATTAAACCGCAGCTATCTTGGGATGTGTAGTTATTGTCATCCTCGCGAAAGCGGGGATCCAGAGGACCTTCCTACCTCCCCTGACTTTCTGGATTCCCGCTTTCGCGGGAATGACACTGGAAAACTACGTTTCCCGTGTTGGTTGCGGTTTAACCAGTTTGACGCGTAGCCATTTACAATTTATCATGCCAATTTCGTTTTGAAAATCAAATCTTCCTGTTTTTCAAGGATCAAGATTAGTGAACGTACCGCTCGATAGCACCCTGGCCAATCATCCCCTCCCCGTCGATCATGACATTGCGGAAACACTGGAAAAACAACTCAAGGAACTGGCCCACGAAGAGGATGACACACAGGAGTCGGACAAAGACCCGACACACTCATTACGCGAAGAATTGGGCAGCGCCACTCTTGTCCAGGACAGAGTCGACAAACACGTAGATGATTTTTTCAAGCGTTTGTTTGCCGGCCAGGAAGTCCAGGTGGAAACCTTGCGGCAAGGGGTTCGGGACATCCTGTCTTCGGTGCTTCGGCAGGAGCAGGCCATGTTGGGTTTGACGCTGCTAAACCAGCGGGGCGGTGGCTATCCCGTGCATGCCGTCAATGTTTCGACCTTGATGATGATCTTTGCCAAATTTCTGGGCGAGCCGCCCCACCGGATTGAAACATTGGGTCAAGGCGGCTTGTTTCATGATCTGGGCATTACCCAAATATCCGAGACCATCCTGGATAAAGTGGGACCGTTGTCCGTGGGAGAGGTCAAAGCCCTCAACGCCCATGTCCCGGAAACGCTGGCCCTGTTGGACAAACTGGGCATCATGGATGAATCTGTCCGGCGCATGGCCGCCCAACATCACGAGCGCATGGATGGTTCCGGTCATCCGCAACGACTCAAGGGAAACGCCATCAGCCTGGAGGGCCGCATGGCAGCCATCGTCAATGATTTTGAAAATTTGACCGGCCCACGCCCCTACCGCAAATCGTGGCCACACCATGACGCCTTACGCAACATGATGACCATGACAGAACGTCATTACGACAAAATGTTGTTCCAAAAATTTGTCCAATGCGTGGGTGTTTACCCCATTGGGACCATCCTGCGGTTGAAAAACCGCCTCATCGTCATGGTTGTTGCCAACAACACGACCCACCTGTTGCACCCCATTGTCCGGGTGCTGACCGATTCTTTCGGAAAAATCGTCCCCTATGGCGAGTGGATCAACCTGGTCGACAAAAGCAGCGGTCCCGCCTACAAAATTGATGGCCCAACCTCGCCACCGGCGGGAATCGACCCCTTGAAAATACTACGCCAAGGGGTGAAGCCTGCTTGAGAAGCGGGACAGGGAGTTCAATACCGGGCCTTGGTCTGTTGCCGCCGAATTTGCACCATGCTCTCCGATGCGCGCATGGCCAATCCCAGGGTGGAAATGCCCTTGGCGTTTAACAGTTCTAATAATTTTAAAAAGACTTCCGCCGTCACCCATGCATCGCCCATCGCCGTATGCCGACCGTGTATCGTGACCCCAACCCGTTTGGCAATCGCATCCAGGGTGTGATCCGTATCCTCGCTGTGCAGATAGACCGACAGCAACAACGTATCCAACACCGGATGGTCGAAACGAATTCCACAACGCGCCTCTTTCATCTGCAAAAAACGCATGTCGAATGCCGCGTTGTGGGCCACCAACACCGAATCGCCGACAAAAGATTTAAATTGCGGTAAAACTTCCTCAATAGTCTCCTGACCCACGACATCAGCCTCGGTAATGCCATGGATCCGCGTTGATTCGGCTGGAATGGGACGGCATGGGTTCACCAATCGTGCAAAGGTTTCGCCGCTTAACATGCGGCCATTGACGATACGTACTCCGGCAATAGCGATAATTTCATCCCCCTTGGAAGGATGCAAACCGGTCGTCTCGGTGTCAAAAACCACATAGCTTAAACCCGCCAACCCTCTTCCTGCTGTTCGCCCCAGGCTATTGAAAGCTACCATCAAGGAAAAATCATAGAATTCGGGGCGCTCTGGAACAGCCGCCGCCGTACTGGGAACCTGGACTAACGATGGCTTCACCAACATGCGCAACAGCGCACGACCCGCCTGAGAATGCCCGTGGCTGTTGATTTGGCACCCATTCCGAGTCAAAACATCCCCCAAAGTCACCTCGACCCCCACCATAGTGACCAGTGGCCTTTTTTGCATCGATTCAAGCACTTCTCCCTCAATCGGAGATCCCATCCAAATAAGATCCACACAACCGCTCGGGCCCTCCATCGAAGCCTGGATTTCAATCGTCCCGTTCCCCGAATGCTCACTGACTGCCCGTACTAAAGCTTCCAAAGTCAACACCATCGAGGAAACATCCGCTTGAATCCACAAACACTGCCCCACCTCCACCACGGCAAGCCCACTATTTGGACCCATCCGCAAAGCCAAACCGGCGATCAAGTCGGAAGTCAACACGTCCACCAAGCGCCCATGCTTCGCCACCATTCCGTAGTCAACCTCTTCAAAAGTAATCAAAAAACGATCTTCACCCGCATGACAGTTTGAAAGGGGGCGCATGACACAATCCAACATACCCTTACCACCCACCAGAGGGCAATAAAAGCGCTGTAAGCCATTCTCTCCCCCCCTTTGCCGCTGAATATCTTTTGCCAACAATATAATTGTCATTTCTACTGGAAATCGCCAGAGCATCCCATACAACGAGCGACCAAGCCCCAACAAGTCGGAACAATGATGGAAAATCTTTTGGGCTTCGAGATTATACAAAATGATGCTGCCCTGGGCATTGATAACAATCAACCCCACAGGCAACTGTTTGATGACCCGTTCCAAAGGTTCCATCCCCCGGTCACAATTCAGTAAAGTTTCCCGGACTTGACGCTGGGTGCGCAACAGGGATCCCGCCAGGGTGTGTACCGCCTCCGGCAACGATTCCAGCAGGTGATCCTTCGTCAATGCCAGCTCGTGTAACGGGTTGGCATTGGCCATGATTTCCACCCCCTTCACCAGTTGGGCCATGGGACGCAACAATTTCCGATCCAACCAGAAGACGATATGTACCAATACCCCGCACAGGCAAAAGACCAGCAACAACAGTAATGCGACCCGCCTCTGCAACCATGGCCCCACTGTGGCATCCAAAGGAGGCATCCCATTCAGGGAAAACCATGCCACCACCGCAGCCGCCCCGGCAACCATCAGGAGGAAAAGACCAAAAGCCCCCAAAACTTTGGTCCGCCCACTCATACCGTGTGACCCATAACGTCCCCCGACATGGCATTATCGCAACTGACTGAGCCGGAAATGATGGTCAATTCGTTGTTTGAATCGATCCACCTGTGCCAAGCTGTCACGCAAACTTTCCCTTTCCAGGCTCCCCAGGCTTTCCAGTTCCAAAAGATCACCACCCCCTCCATCCCCCCGCAAACAATCCAGACTCGCCTTGACGCGCAAACCAGAAATAACGTCAAAAGCATCGATCAGGTCTACAGCGAACGATTGTTCCAGCACCCCCAGACGCACCAATCCGCGAATTCTGCGAGCCGTATTGGTATCTTTCAAGCGATATTCCAAAGCCAGGCTGCGTACCCCATGCACCAAGGGAAAGATCGCCCCCTTTTTTAGATCGATCCGCCCCTCCCGGCTACCCTTCTCGACGATAAAGCGTTTGAAAATCCCCAGCGGCGTTTCAAAAGCCAACACCGGCATGGCGAAATAGGAATAAAAAGCTTGGTCGCCAGGCAGTCGGGCCATGAAAGAACGACGTAACCTGCGAAACAAATCGGTATTGCCCACGACCGCACTGGCATCATAAAAAATGGCGATACGCAACAAATTGCCTGGAGAAGGATCATCGATCCACCCCTGCACTTTTTCCCGGAATTGCCCCAGACACGACCCCCAAAGGGGATTGTTCATCATCACCTTGCCCGGGCATTCCGGGTAACCCAGTCGCAGGAGAGCTTCGGTAAAAATTTGACAAAATTCGCGAATCCTGGCAACAGGGACGTCATCCCCCGCGATAAACGCATTATCCTGGTCCGTTTTCATGAACTGTTCCCCCCGCCCCTCACTCCCCAGGACCAGAATGCATCCGCGCTGCAACAACTCCTGGTTGGCCAGGAGCGTGGCCGCCTGCTGAAAGACCTGGCGATCCAGCTCGTGCATCAACCAGCCGATGTGCCGCACTTTGATGCCGCTGGAGAACAGTGTTTGCACCAAGCCACCTTGATGTTTGACGGCATCCGCCAGTTCGGCGATGGTCGTGGCCTGATGAATGCGCTGGATGGTTAAGGATGCGTGATTGGTCAAGAAAGAGAGGAGTTCATGCAACGCCAGGGTGCCGATGACATCCCCATCCGCCCCGACAATGACCATTCGATTGACCCCGCGACGGGTCATCACCAAAAACGCCTTGAACAGCGAAGCATCGGGCGACAACACGACCAGTTTCCAGGACATGATGGTGGCGATGGGGGTATCGACGCCGACTTGTTCAATCGCCAAGGCATCGCGCATGTCGGCACTGGTCAACAAGCCATGGCGATCACCCTGGCGCACCAGTACCAAATCAAGTTTGCGCCCCGACATGGTGTGGGCGGCTTCGCGAATCGACGTACCGCCGTCCAGGATGACCGGCTTGGTCCAATCGAGGTCGCGCAAACGCAGATTCAGGATGGGCGCTACGAAATCGTTACGGTTGAGTACACGTTTCATGGAGTGGGAAGAGTTGGGGCAACTGGAGCTTGATAAGCGCCGGGGGAGCATCCGCGCCCCCCCGGCTGTGACTTAAAGACCCGAGCTGGCAACGATCAATGTTTGGAAGCCCCGGTCGCTCCGACACCGGTTTCACAACGAACCCTTTGCGGCGCGAACAAGGCCCGCTCCTTTTGCGCCTGGGCGCTGCTGTCCATTTTGGAGAACAGCCAACATCCCACAAAGGCCAACGTCATGGAAAAAATAGCGGGATCCTTGTAAGGGAACAGGGCCTCCTTGTTGCCCAGGACATCGACCCAAACCGTCTTGGACAATACCACCATGGTCACCGTGGAAATCAGCCCCAGGGAGCCACCGATCAACGCCCCACGGGTAGTCAGATCTTTCCAATAGATCGAGAGAATCAAGATGGGAAAGTTGGCCGACGCGGCAATGGCAAACGCCAGACCAACCATGAAGGCAACATTCTGTTTCTCAAACTGAATACCCAGGTAGATAGCGATGATACCGATCACCAGGGCCGCTATTTTGGAAATACGCATTTCCACCCGTTCGTCCACCTTGCCACCACGAATGGCGTTGGCATAGATATCGTGGGAGACTGCCGACGCGCCCGCCAAGGTCAAACCGGAAACCACGGCCAGGATGGTGGCAAAGGCCACTGCCGATATAAACCCGAGAAACAAATCACCCCCCGTGGCGTGGGCCATATGAATGGCTGCCATGTTGTTGCCACCGTTCAAAACCCCCTTGGCCAAATCCACATAGTGGGGATTGGGAGCCACCAGCACCACGGCACCAAAACCGATGATGAAGGTGAGGATGTAAAAATAGCCAATGAAGCCGGTCGCGTAAAAGACCGATTTACGGGCTTCCTTGGCATTGGCCACCGTAAAAAAGCGCATGAGAATGTGCGGCAAGCCAGCCGTGCCAAACATCAATGCCATTCCCAAGGATATGGCGGAAATGGGATCGGAAACCAGTCCGCCCGGGGCAAAAATGTCCTTATTATCAGCGACAACCTTTTTGTGATCAGCCAAGCCGCTCGACTTGACCCCTTCCAAGGCGCTGCGGAAAAAGAGTTCGATGTCAAAGTGGACATGGTTCAGAGCGCCAATGGCAATAAAGGTCGCACCGGTGAGCAGCAACACCGCCTTGATGATCTGCACCCAGGTCGTGGCCAGCATCCCGCCAAACGCCACGTACAAAATCATCAACGTTCCCACAATGACCACGGCATACTCATAGGGCAAACCGAACAGGGTACGGATCAACTGTCCGGCACCCACCATCTGGGCGATCAAATAGAGAATGACCGTACACAACGTCCCCAACGCCGAAAGGGTACGAATGGGGATGCGCGACAAACGGAAAGAAACAATGTCGGCAAAAGTATAGCGCCCCAGATTACGCAACTGTTCCGCCATTAAGAACAGGATGACCGGCCATCCCACCAAAAATCCGATGGAATAGATCAAGCCATCGTAGCCTTTGGCGAACACCATGGCGGAAATACCCAGAAACGAGGCGGCCGACATGTAGTCACCCGCAATGGCCAAACCGTTTTGCATGCCGGTAATGCCGCCCCCCGCCGCATAAAAATCTTTGGCGGTTTTGGTGCGGGAGGCCGCCCAATACGTAATACCCAGTGTCACGGTGACAAAGATGAAGAACATGATAATGGCGGTCATGTTCAAGGGATTCTCGGGCTTGGCGGCATCAGCGGCCCACGCTCCGGAACTCCACAACAAAACACTCGCCAATGCGGATAGTTCAGACAACCGTCTCATTTGGTTTCCTCCTTGATGGCTTGGGTCAAGCTGTCAAACTCGCTATTGGCCCGGCGAACGTAAATGCCAGTCAGGACGAATGCGGATATGATGATCAACACACCAATCGGGATACCTACAGAAATGACGCTGGTAGAAGATATTTTTGCGCCCAGGGATTTGGGGGCAAAGGCCACAACCAAAACGAATGCATAGTAGATGACCAGCATGATGATACTGAGCCACCAGGTGAAACGGGAGCGTTTCTCAACCAGTTCCTTGTATTTGGGGTGGTTTTGAATCCGCTCCACCAATCGCTGGTCCACGGGATCTTCGTTCATATCTCACTCTCCTTTTAATATTGTTGTTTTTCTATGATTTTAACACTCTACCCAGAGAGAACATTTTCAATAAATACAAGATACTCATGTTGAAGATAGTTATATGTCAACATGAAGTTTAAGCGCAACCTTTTCCATCGCCTCATTCTACTCTGGCCACGTGACCACCAGGGATCTGCCTTGCCGGAATTTCCCAATCTCAAACGAGGAGCCTGACTTTGATTAACCTGTTGAAAAATATCCTATTAAGCGACAGGAAACCCGCCTATCATGCATCGCCACGCGATAAATGCAAGCTTTTTTTTTACCGTACCCCCTCACAAATGATTTCCGATGAATCCTCCGGCAAACAACAGTTGGAAAAATCAGGGATTCATCTCTTGTTGCGACCGAGCGACAATTTTTCCCATACTTTCATAAAAAATTGTTTCGGCGACATGGAGCGGATGCTTTGATATCGAGCATAGCCACGCGGACTCATCATGTACCAACGCACCAGACCAAACAGGGACGGCATTAAAATACATATTTGTACAGTGAAATCACGAATCCAGCTCCGGCGCCACAGTTCCAGGTTGACCATGTCGGCATACATCGCAATCCTGTCCTTGTGAGCTGGGGTGTAATTCAGAGCTGAGAGGGAATAATAATTGCTGGGACGAACGTTGGGATCAAAAATACCCATCTCCACAACCTTGTCATACAGTTCGGTTGCCGGCAGGGGATAAAAGGTGGTTGCCTGGGCACTATCGGGCTGAATCGTTTGCAGGAGACGGACACTGGCCCGCATCACCCCCTCGGATTGCTCGGGCATACCCATCATGATAAACGCATGCGTGCGAATACCATGCGCCTGCATCATGCGATAACTGTCCAGGATTTTTTGATCCGGCATGTTCCGTTTCAAGATTTGCCGACGAAAACCTTCATCGCCACTCTCAATGCCAATAGAACAGGAATAGGCGCCGGCTTCTTTCAGGTCACGCACCCGGTTTTCGCGGATCAGCTCGGGACGTTCCATGAAAACAAAGGGGGTCTTTGCATCCTGCAAACAATCGCGCAACTCTGCCGTACGCTTGTCCGAGGTCATCACCACCTCATCGACGAAATACGCCATATCCATACCGTACTGCGACCGGAACAATTCCATTTCCCGTCGTAATTGCAAGCCACTTTTCTCCCGGCGCCATTTGCCCCCCCCCTTGTTGATTTCCATCAAGGCGGCATTACTGCAATAGGTACACAGATAGGGACATCCCCGGCTCCCCTCAAACACCCCGCACACCTGAGCCGCCGGAACCAGTCGCAAAAAACAATGCTGGGTATAGTGTCGTTCATCGAACAGTGCATAGCAGGGATCGGGGGCCAAGGCCAAATCAAACAAAGGCCCCACCGGATTCTTGATCAACTCATCCGACTGTTGGAAAAAAATATTGGGCAGGTCCCGAATTCTTTCCGGTCTGCCCTGGGCCATGGCATGGGCCAGGGCCAAACAAGCCTCTTCACCATCTCCAATGACACCATAGTCCACATAGGGGGCCAACTCATGCGGGACAAACGTGGCATGGGGGCCCCCGGCCACCAGCAAGCGATTCCCATTTTGTTTCCGCAGGGCTTCCAGTATGGGTAAGGCGGAAGAAAATTCCAGTGTACGCACCGACAGCCCAACGATATCGGGCTGCCAATGCTCCACATCGCGCAACACCCGGTCCACCCACTGGTCGGTCTCATGCAGGGTCAGATCACAGACCCGGACATCAACACCGTGATGCATGAGGTACGACCCCAGCGCCAGAATACCCATCTGCGGCGTTTTGGGCCGGGTCACATTGGGATAGATAAACAGGAACCGCATGGTTTCATTCCGAATACCTGATGGTTTGCAAAAAAAAAGGCGTCCCAAAGAACGCCCAGGATCATCTTATAAGAATTGTGGCGTTTCTCGCACGATCATGACCCTCACTCCTCCCGGGAGGCTTCGGTTCCGGGTTGCAGATACAAGGGCTTGGGATAATTTTGTTCGGACTCCGGCGCATCGAAATCGGGCACAAAGGTTTGATCCGTAATAGGGGGACGCACGTACCCCTGGGACTTCACCCGCGGCGGGAGATCCATGGGTTTGGGTGTCAGATCTTCGTAAGGGAGTACATGTAGCAGGTGGTTGATACAATTGATACGCGCCCGTTTCTTATCGTCGGCTGTCACCACGAACCAGGGGGCTTGTTTGATATCCGTATGGGCGAACATGGCATCCTTAGCACGGGAATACTCTTCCCATCGATTGCGAGATTCCACATCCATTGGCGAAAGTTTCCAGCGTTTCGTGGGATCCCGCATCCGATCCTGGAAACGTTTTTCCTGAATTTCATCGCTTACGGAAAACCAGTATTTGATCAGAATAACACCGGAGCGGACCAACATGCGCTCAAATTCGGGGCAGGTGCGCAAAAATTCCCGATATTCGTCCTGGGTGCAAAATCCCATCACCTGTTCCACCCCGGCGCGGTTGTACCAACTGCGGTCAAACAACACCATTTCCCCGGCAGCCGGCAAGTGCGGGACATACCGTTGAAAATACCATTGTGTCTTTTCCCGCTCGGTGGGGGTACCGAGGGCAACCACTTTGACAATACGCGGATTCAGTCGTTCCATGATCCGCTTGATGACCCCTCCCTTGCCTGCAGCATCCCGTCCCTCAAAAATAACGACCACCTTGAGACCTTTGGCCTTGATCCACTCCTGCAGCTTGACCAGTTCCACCTGCTGGTGGGCCATGACTTTGTTATACTCTTTTTCAGAAAGTTTTTGTTTCTTTTCTTTCTTTTCTTTCTTGTGTTTGACCGTTATTTTTTCATCTTTGCCGTGGTTGGGATCCGGCTTTTTTTTCTTCGACATGATGTACTCCCCGTGTGTTCCGATGCTAGCCTACGAACCACCCCGCCCTCCCCAGAAGGAACAGGGGCACAATCCAGCAGATACTTGTTATTTTTCCAAGGGATCCTTCCCCATCAATCCCGTACCCATTCCGCAGCACCGCGACCCGGGAACCCACCTCAAGGTCCGGCGACGCCAGTCTCCATGCGACTGACTTTCCAGAGTGCCAACGCCAAGCACACGCCGGCCCACAGCAATGCAACCATCAGGGCGACCTGGTAGGCGGTCATCGCCACAAGCTGCCCCCCCGGATGATAAAAAGGCAAGCGGATCAATTGCAACGCATGACTCACCGGATTGAAAAACATCACGCTGTTCAACCAAGCGGGCAAGTGTCCCATGGGAAACAGCGCCCCGGAAAGCATCCACAACGGCAGCAAAAAGACCGACATGATGGCATGAAACCCTGCCGTGCTTTCCATGTTCCAGGCCATTACGAAACCCAGAGCGGTGAACCCCAGAGCGGACAAGACCAATCCCAGCAGCAAGAGCAGCCAACCCGTCCAATCCAAGGACAACCCCAGGAACGGGATCGCCACCAGCATGAGCAGCACCTGCGCCAAGCCGATACCCATGGAGCCCACGACCTTGCCCAGAACAATGGCAAAACGCGAAACCGGTGCCACCAGAACGCCTTGCAAGAGTCCCTTGCTGCGATCTTCGATGATGGTGATGGTGGAAAATATCCCGGAAAACAGCACCACCATCAACAGCACCCCGGGATAGAAATATTCCAGGTAACTCACGGTCTCCATGCCGGGTGCCCGAAAGGAGGAACTGAAGCCGCTCCCGAGAAAAATCCAGAACAGGATGGGCTGGGCCACACTGCCCACAACCCGGTGCGGCTGGCGGAAAAAGCGGATCCACTCCCTTTTGGCCAAAGCTGAAATGACCGAGATCATGCCGTTTCCTCCGGTGCCTGGGTAGTCATATCGATAAACACATCCTGGAGCGTCGGGCGTTTGATGGCGATATCCTGAAACAACCCCTGACGTTGCCGCAACAAATCATCGACTATTTCCTGGGTTGCCCCTTCGACCCGCACCTCGCCGCCCCGGCGTCGCACCGTGACATGTTTGTCCGCTGCTAATCGGTGTTCCAACTCTCTGGCCACTTTTTCATCCCGGGCATGGATGACGATCATTTCATTGCCCAGCCTTTGGACCAGTGCGTCCGGTGTCCCATCGGCCAGCAAGGTTCCCCGATGCAGGATGGCCACCCGGTCCGCCTGTTCCGCCTCATCAAACAGATGCGTCGTCGTCAGTACGGTCAAACCCAGGCGATTGCGAAAATTAAAGATGGTTTCCCAAAAGGCTTTCCTGGCCCCGGGATCCAATCCCGTGGTGGGTTCGTCCATGAGCAACAGTCGCGGGCGATGCAACAGCGCCTTGACCAATTCGACCCGGCGTTGCAATCCCCCCGAGAGTGTCCCGGCCCGTTCGTTCAGGCGTTCCTTGAGGTCGGCCCAAGCCAAATCCTCTGCCATCGCCCGATCCAGAACGCTTTTGTCCAGGTGATACAAACTGGCATGGATTTGAAAATTTTCCATCACGGTCAGCTGGCTGTCCAGGGCGGGATACTGAAAGACAACACCCAACAATCGGCGCACTTCCAAGGGATGTGTGTTGATATTGAGCCCCCCCAGTCTGACCGTGCCGCTGCCGGGCTTGAGGAGTCCGGAGAGGATCCGGAACAGGGTGGATTTTCCGCCCCCATTGGGACCGGTCAGGGCGAACAAGGTCTTTTCCGGCACCTCCAGACAAACATTGTTCAGCGCTTGCCGAACCGCCCCTTTGGGCTGTTTGTAATAATGGCTGACCCCGTCTATTTTAATCATGCGAATCCCGTTTGAAGAAAACCCCATCTGGTATCACTCTAACAGATTCACCCGCCACACAAAAGCGATAGTGGCGTCATGCCGGCATCATTGTGACCGATTTGCTCCGGTGAACGAACCTTGTCAATCCGAGTATATTTTCAATAATCGGAGTAACGAACCTTGACAGACCCCAAAGGTAACGTCAGTTTTTATCCTGGTCATCGGGAAATCGTTACCCCTCGTGACCGGGATCAGGCAACCGATATTCTCCCACCTTTTTTTTTCTTGAGGCGTACCATGGCTGACAGCAACGCATCCGACCTGATCGCCGGACTGGATTGTGGTGCGCACACGATCAAGTGTGTCATAGCCAGGACATCGGAGGACTATCAGCCGCAAAGAATCGTTGGCTTTGGAGTCGCACCCTCACAGGGTATTGACCACAACAGTGTAATCGTCGACCTGGAACTGGCGGGACAAGCGTTCCACAAAGCGATCACGCAAGCGGAAAACATGGCTGGTGGTCAAGTTGGCGCCTTGCGCATCGGTCTGTCGTCCAAGGATATTGAAACGTTCTCCGCCCTGGGAATCATCCCCATTGCCGGGGGAGAAGTCTTGGACACCGACCTGGAACAATTGATGGATTCAACCCGGCATAGCCGCCAGGTGGGTAAACACCTCCTCCACCTGTTACCCAAAAAATTTTTCCTCGACAAAAAGGAGGTTGCCAATCCCATGGGCTTATCGGGTCACCGACTGGAAGGGCATTTCCATGTGGTGACTTGCCAACAATCGACCTTCAACCATGTCATTGACGCCGTTCTGCATGCCGGCATGGATGTCGAGGATGTCCTGTCCTCCTCATTGGCCGCCTGCATGGCGGTTTCCCCTGTTGATCATTCCGGACATGCCACGACCTGTTCCATTGACCTGGGCCATGCCGCGACCGGGATCGTTTTACGCCAGGGTGGACATTTTTTCCATTCGGCACGCCTGCCCATGGGGGGACGCCACATCACCAGTGATATTTCGCAAATCTTCGACCTGGCCCCATCCCTTGCCGAACAGGTGAAACTGACCTTCGGTCATGCCAGTGATGAACAACCGGTTGCAACCAATCTGGATAACAAAAAAAACAGCGAAACATCGATCAAAAATGTCCTGCTCGACCCGCGATTGACCCAGGTGATTGCGGCCCGGATCGAGGAAATCCTCTTTGAAGTCAAGAAGGTCACCCATTCCCAACTGGCTTCCGCTCCATTGGATTGTATCTTCCTCACCGGCGGCGGTTCCCAACTCCATGGCATCCGGGATTACGTGGAGGATATCTTTGGGGCACCCGTCAGTCCCAATTCCTTCGCCCATCCCTCCCCCGTCGCCAACCTGGTGCGCAGACCCTATCTGGCTGCCGCCGTGGGGCTCCTCGATGCCCGGCAAAATTTTGGTGATTGGCGATCCTTGGAATTCCGCCAAAGCGACGAACGCAAAAAACCGGGACTCTTGAGAAAAGCCTATTTTTTCCTGAAAGAAAAGATGTAATCCCGTGTTGTCCTGATCCCAATCGAACGTCTATAATGACGCAGGCCCAAGTTACCGGAACAAGCCCATCATGGGGATGTTCGTGTATGCCACGGACGATTCCACGGCCTTTTGTTGCAATACCCTGACAGCGTTCCTGAATGTCCGTGCAACGGACGCCCGTACCATCCCGTATCCGTCCCACCATCCCCTCAAGCGATGGATATGCCCAGATGACTCGCAACAAATCATCGGACAAACTGACCAAACTGCTCGTTTACTGGTTTGTCGATTACAATCCCCTGTATTTTTTCAGCGCATTGTGTGTACTGGCCGGGGTCATGCTGGTATCGCAAAACCTGGGTGACCTGGTCGGTGGCCGCGATGGCTGGGCGCGAATCATCCTGTTCTGGATTGTGCAATCCTACGAATGGCTGCTGATCGCCTCGGCATACCTGCTGTTTCACATCGCCCGGCAACGTCGTCCCGGAATCATTCTGGGATTGATGGCGATCTTTTTTCTGTATGACAACACCTTCCGGCTGGAAAACATCGCCGATCTGGAAATGGCAGGCCGTTTGTTAACCGCACTGTGGATCATCCTGGCTGTGATCAAGCTGTGGGCATTGGCGAAAACGTTTCATATCACCCTGTCGCCCGTACTCTACGGCATCATGCTTTCCGGGACGATCGGGGTGGGGTGTTTGCCAATGCTCCTGACCTTGACCGCAGAAAAAAACAAGGCGGTGATCTTCACACTGGCATCCTGGTATGGCTGGGGTTTGCTGGCGATACTCCTCCTGGTACGTCCCCCATGGGACTGTCTTTTGCCATTGAATGCCTGGGGACGCACGGTCATGAACCGATGTGGGCGCGCCACCTTGGCAATCTTCACCGGCTTTTATTTCTACCACCTTTGGAACCATATCCTCTGGATCGGTCCTCATGGCGACAAGGTGATCATTCCGCAACTGATCGCCCCATTTCTGCTCCTAATCCTCACTGTCAAGAAGGACAACGTAGCCCTTGTCAGCGGTGTTGTCGTCATGCTGGCCGCCTTCCATGTTCACACGTTCTTTTCGCTCATCGCCTTGGTTGTCGGCATCTGCTTCGGCTTGCGGGTCTGGATGAAAGGACCCCATTGGCTGGCATTGGTCGCCGTGCTTTATTTTTACCTGGCCGGATGGACCTTGGGATGGACCGAGGGACAGAACTTTCCACATACGCCCGGTTGGTACTCATGGCAAACGCTAACCGCCGAAACGGCCCTGTTGTTCCTGAGCTGGTATTTGCGTCTATTGCCCACCCTGGTCATCGTCGCGAGTGCCGCCATCACCGTCCTTGTCATCGGTACCAATCATTTTTTTGCCACGATCATGGCCTTCCTCGCTCGTTTCCTCCCCAAAACAACCGCCGGGTGGGGCGTCGTGCTGCTGTCCGTCGGATTCCTGGCGTTGATTGCCGGTGTGTTGATCAATTGGATGGTCAGCAAAAGGACACAGACCCCCGTCCGCGATCCCTTGTCGCAAGAACAACCATGCGAGGAAGGGGGGATCATCAACCCCACCCATTCGCAGGAACCACCACATGGGTAACACGATGGGGGAGGTTATCACTTGGTGTCCTATCATGATTTCATTCGTTTTTACAGTCTGATTGTCACCCGGTTTTCAATCATTGGTAGCCCTGCTGCTGCATTATTCTCCAGGAGTGGTCTGTCAACCCAGCCGCCATGGCCGGAGTTCGATAACAAGAGCGCAGTCCCCCAATGGGAATCCGCAGGGTTCGTGGTTTGCAACAGAACGTGTAATGGGTCACCATCATTTTTTGAAACCGGACGGACATTGATCCATTGAGGATATTGAGGTAGCCTGAAAAAGAAAGAATTATCGGCTCATACCCTGAACCGGGTCAGTCTCCCCCCCCCACTCATTGAGGATGAAACGTCATGGCTCTGATCTCCCTCGTCACCCCGGAGACCGCCACAGGAAAAACCGGGGAGATTTATCAGAACATCCTCCGCATGCTCGGCACCGTTCCCGATGCCATGCAGTTGTTCGGCCACAACCCGATCCTGATGGAATACATGAACACCCGGTTCGGTTACTATCACGGACAGCAGCAGGAGTTGAGCGCCGACTTGATGCGATGGATTCTCTTCCTGAACGCCAAACGTAAGCAGTGTACCTTCTGCATCCACTACAACCAAGCGCAGTTGCTGGCTTCCGGGGTCTCAGAGCAAAGCATGGCCGCTGCCATCGCGGATCCCCGGACAGCGCCGCTTCCGGACCGGGAAAAAGCCATGCTCGTCTTCGCATTGAATACGACGGGGGATGACAAGTCGATCTCCCCTGACGATATAGAAGCGCTGCGACGCCACGGTTACAGCGACACAGCCATCTTCAACGTGGTGGAATTCACCGCGTTCGCCACCTTTTCGGACACCCTGCTCAACGTGTTCCAAGTGGACAACTGATATCGGAGGAGACCTATACTGAGCCTGCGAAATCAGCTACCCGGAGACCCCCTATGCAAAAAATCACCCCATACCTGTGGTTCGACCGGGAAGCCCGTGAGGCGGCGGAGTTCTACACAGGCGCGTTTGGGGGCGACTCAGCTCTAACCTGCGTCACGCCCATCCGCAACACCCCTTCGGGGGATGTCGATGTGGTGTCGTTTCGCCTGCTCGGCTTGGAGTTCATAGCGATCAGCGGCGGTCCGATCTTCCGCTTCAACCCATCGGTCTCCTTCATAATCAACTTCGATCCATCCCAGCGCACGGATGCGCGAGACGCCCTTGATGCTTTGTGGCAGCAACTCGCCGACGGTGGTGAGATCCTCATGCCCCTCGGCTCCTATCCGTTCAGCAAGCGTTACGGTTGGATTCGGGATCGTTTCGGCGTCTCCTGGCAACTCATCCTCTCCAACCCGGAGGGGGAGATGCGTCCGGCCATCATGCCGACACTGCTCTTTACGCAGGCAGCCTGTGGCAAGGCGGAGGAAGCCATGCGCTTCTACGTCTCATTGTTTGCAAACTCCAGAGAGGGACATCGCATCGTCCGCTACGGCCCCGGACAGGAACCGGAAAAGCCGGGTACGGTGATGTTTGAGGATTTCATGCTCCACGGACAATGGTTTGCCGCCATGGACTCCGCCCGAAATCATGGATTTTCCTTTCATGACGGTGCCATTTCGCTGCTCGTTCATTGCGAGGATCAATCCGAGATCGACCACTTTTGGAACGGTCTCGCTGCCGATCCGGAAGCGGGGCGATGCGGATGGATCAAGGATCCTTACGGTCTCTCCTGGCAGATCGTCCCGGTTCAGCTCGACGCCCTGCTTCGTGGCCCGCCTGAGCGCCGGGATCGGGTGACGCAGGCCTTTCTCAAGATGAAGAAATTCGATCTGGCGGCTCTGATGCGCGCTGCCGAGAGCGAATGAGATGTTCTTCCCTTCATCAACGGGCTCACCCGGTTCTCCAACCCGGTCGGGAATCAACCCGCATCCTGCACAGGGCTTCCAAGCAATCCGATACGGTCTCCTTGAACACACGCCAGGAGGCCATCAAAGGGCCCTGACAAACTTTGCGATGGTTTCCAGCAACACCCTTTTTTTGATCGGTTTGGCCATATGGGCATCGCAGCCGGCTGCCAAACAGTTGTCGATATCTTCCTGGAAGGCGTCAGCGGTCAGGGCGATGATCGGAACATGAGTAAACTGTAGCTGTTGCTCGATACGCCGCCAGGCGCGGGTGGCGGTATAGCCATCCATCTCCGGCATCCTCATGTCCATGAGTACCAGATCGACCGGATTTTTCCGCAGCATATCCAGGGCGGAGATGCCATTCTCCGCCAGTTGCAGATGAATACTCGGATGCCGGAGATAGGCGCTGATGAGAAGTCGATTTTCTTCCGAGTCATCCACCAGAAGAACACGCACAGCTTTGCAGGGCCCCTGATTTCCGGCACTCCCAATCGGAACCTTGACCACAGCTTGGCTGGTGGACAGATGCAGTACGGACTGGATCGTGAGAAGCAGATCGCTCCGGCGCACCGGTTTGACCAAACAGTGGGATACCCCCATCTCCTGGCAGCGTTGCAGATCCTGATCCTGGTATTCGGAATTGAGAATCAGGATCGGTTGCGCGGAATGACCGGTGGCCCGCCAGCTCTCCACCAACTGAAAGCCCGATACAGCCGACATGCGGGCATCCAGCAGCACCAGATGGTATGACTCCCCCCTGGCCTTGGCAGCTTCCATCATTCGCAAGGCCACCATCCCATCCCCCGCCTCCTCCACCTCAGGATGCAACGGTTTCAAATACTCCCGGAAGAGCATGCGGTTGGCTTCCTGATCGACCACCACCAAAATCCGCTTCCCGCTCAGATCCGGCCATTCGACGCCGTGAGGCGGCTCGCCCAACTTGAAGGGAATGGTCAGCGTGAAGGTTGTGCCTTTGCCCTCGCCACTTTCCACCCCTATCTGACCGCCCATTTTATCCAACAATTTTTTGACGATCGCCAACCCAAGCCCCGTACCCCCAAAGCGCCGGGTAACGGAGGAGTCCGCCTGCACAAACTTGTCGAAGATCGATTCCAGCCTGTTTTTCGGAATGCCGACGCCGGTATCCGCCACGCTGAAGGTGATTGCCACCGGATCAGCCGGGGGCTGGGTCGTACAACTGGCCTCGAAACGGATCCCACCCTGATCGGTGAATTTGACAGAATTGCTCAACAAATTCAGAAAGATCTGCCGCAAGCGGGTGGGATCCCCCTGCAAGAATTCCGGCACACCCGGATGAATGTGCTGGATCAACCCCAGTCCCTTGGCATTGGCCCGCAGAGCCATGATCTCCCGAACAACGTTCATCTCCTCAGTGAGATTGAAGGGGATGCTCTCCAGCGACAGGTGACCGGCCTCAATCTTGGAGATGTCCAGGACGTCATTGATCACTCCCATCAGGTTTTCGCCTGCCGAACGAAAAATCTGAACAAACCTGCGCTGCTCGCTTTCCAGCGGGCTTTCCCACAACAGGTCCGCCATGCCCAGAATGGCGTTCATGGGGGTACGGATTTCGTGGCTCATGTTGGCGAGAAATTCACTTTTAGCTCGGCTGGCCGCTTCTGCCGCCTCCTTGGCGGCAATCAGAGCCGCCTCCACACCTTGTCGTGTTTCCACCATGCTCAGGAAAATGCGGGTCAACTCGCCTATTTCATCAGGGTTGGCAGCCTGGATGGAAAAATCATAACGTCCACGCCCGACCTCTTGTGTGGCGGATGCCAATTCCCGGATGGGCCGCAGGATGGACCTGGAAACATACAACGTGAAAAAACCACCAATGGCGATCAGCAGGCACCCGACAATCCAGACCAGAATTTTAAGGGATGACAATGCCTGCTCGAGATGGTCCCGGTGTTCGATCAGTTCTTCGATTTCATGATTGATGGCACTGATGACTTCTTTCTCAAAGATGTGCTTGCTTTTTTCAAAACGAAACGCCAAGTTCTGCAAAACGGAGCTGGTTTTTCCATCCCCATTGGCCCTGATAAGTTCTTCTCCCAACCGGATCAGTTCCTCGCTGTTCGGTTCGAGTTTGTTTATGAAAGAAATTTCATCTGGAAAATAGCGTTCAATCAGATCGCGATATTTCATCATGTGTTTGCGGAAATCACTAATTGTTTCATTAAGCTCCCTAATCTCATGTGAAACATTGTATAATTCATTATTACCTTGCCCAGTGGTATCAGGTAAAGATAATGATGGGAAAACATGATCAATCAGCAGAATGTTGTTGGTGGCTGCAAAGATGTTGAGGGCGAGACCGTGCATCTCCTCCAAATGACGTACCACCGGGACCGTCTGTTTCTCCAGCATGTCCCAGTTGCTACTCAACCGATTTGCCATCATGACGAAGGCAATAATGGCAAACAGGATAAAGATCGTCATCAAGGCTTGCAGGAACAAAAGCTTGCTTTGAATCTTCATGGTAGCGAATCACCCCAGAGCCATGTTAAACCGTGCGCAACTTGAAATTCATAGTTTTCGTCAAAAATCCACAGCATCGTTCAATATATTATTATTTCAGAAAAAAAGCATCCTGTTTGATGGGTGTTGGGAGCAAATGGACATGTTCGGTTCATGTGCTGCAAGACCGGACAGTTAATTTGCTGCCGACAGTAATTCAATGCTGTCTTGATCCCCAGACACTGGTGGTGTACAATTTTTTTATTCATAAGAATGTCAAGGATCTCCCACTTTGTCCGCAAACGATTTGCAACAGGATCCTGAGCGTATGCCCGAAGCAACAACTTTCGCTGACCTCTGGGACTATTTGCTAGAAACCAAACGCCTGTTCCGCGAGCAAAGCGCAGAAACAGACAGAAAATTCCAGGAAACAGACAGAAAATTCCAGGAAACAGACAGAAAATTCCAGGAAACAGACAGAAAATTCCAGGAAACAGACAGAAGGCTCCGGGAATCCTTGGAGAAAACCTGGGCGCAACTGCAAGAAACGGATCGTGTGGTCAAGGATGTCTCCCGACAAATAGGCAATCTGGGTGGTAAATGGGGACAATTTGTCGAAAACATGATCGCCCCCGCTTGTGAAACGTTGTTCGCCCAACGTGGCATCCCGGTACACGAAGTCCACCAACGGGTCAAACTCAAGCATGATGACGGTCGCCACATGGAAATCGACATCATGGTGGTCAACAACAATGCCGTGGTCCTGGTAGAGGTCAAAAGCACCCTGACGGTCGCGGATGTCCGTCAATTTAAAAAGACCATTGCCTCATTCAAAGAATTCCGGCCACTCTACAAAAATTTCCGGGTTATGGGGGCGGTTGCGGGAATTGTCATCGAAGAGCAGGCCGACGACTACGCCAGAAACCAGGGGCTGTTCGTGATCGCCCAATCGGGTGACAATGTGGTTCTGGCCAATGAGGACGCATTCAAGCCCCGGGCTTGGTAGGATTGGGCACTGATAGTAAGAAGTGATCTACAACCATTTACAATGGACGCCGCTACCCGGATCGGGGATAGCCGCATCCGGGGCTAGCGGTGCAAAAGCGGTTTGCTCGCGCAAACTGGTGAACCAGGCGGGGGAACGGTGTCCATACAGGGTCGTCACCCCCAAACCGGGTTGTGTTCGCTGCATCACCGGCAAAGGCTGTAACGCCAGGCTGGGTGGTCCCAGAACATTGGCGGCACAATGAGAAAACGTCGACATGGGGGTGGCGATCAGGATGGGACAACACGCCAAGGCGAACAGGTCAAGAACCGGGTTGCTGGTTGAGGCGTGCCCACCATCGCTGTTGTAGCGCCCATCCGCCAGGGACGGCAACACCGGGAAACGCTGCCGTAACGCCCGTTCTTCCTCCGCGTCCAGATTGTTGTGGCACAATAAAAAGAGGACATTACCAAACTGTCGTTGCACCCGATCCATGGCGTAACCATACCACCAAGTGGGCACCTGCGGATGCCGGGCACTATGGATGTCATAGGTCTGCCCGTCGCCCCCCTGGAAGTCGCCGCGACGGATATGCACCCCGACCAACAGAGCATTGCCCACAGCCGCCAGATAGGCCAACAGACGGTCCCGACTCTCGGGACGCAGGTGCAACCTGGCCATGGTATCGTGGTAAACCCGTTCCACAATCGCGGGATCGCCCCCCATGGTACCGCGCTGGATCAAAATCCGCCTGTGCCCCAGCCGGTAGAAGGTTTCGGCATCGGGATCGCGAATTTTTGTGCCGAAGAGTTTGTCCAACGGGTTGTATTTCCAGCGTCGGGCACCTTCCACCTGGAGCCATGCGGTCTCCGGCCAGTCCAGACAGACCGCGTGACCGAACAATTCCTGGACGGCGAAACAGAGTGCCAAACCTTCCAGGCGATTGCATAGGCCGGTGTATTGGGTACTGATGATCCTTTTAAACCACATGGAATCTGGCATCCGGTTGTTTCGTTCAAGGAAGTGTTGCCCGGATCAACCGGGAAAGATCGTCGGCGACCCAATCGACGCCCTGTTGTGACCAATGGCCATCCACGTTCAGGTAAGCCCCGCGCACCCCCTTTAGCACAGGGTTTAAATCATGGAAGGCAATGCCGTCCCGGATCAGGCGTTCGCGCAGGAGTTCCGTTGCCCGGGACTGCCGATGACCCAATCGATCAAGGTCACCAAAAAGCGACCAGGTTTCGACATATCGGGGATCCACATGCAAGCCCATGGGGACGAACAAAACCGTCAACGCCACCTGCGCCGCATCGCATACCCTTTTGATGGCCAGGATATCGGGATAAATCCCTGTCACCATGGTATCCGGGGATGCCGCGTCTATTTTCAAGGATTCTCCAACGGCCAAGCGGAACAAATCGTCAAACATGTAACTGCGAAACAGACCGCCGTCGGGATGGCGCAGGGCCGTCAACAAGGCGGCACTTTCGGGACGCTGCAAAACCTTGAGCAAGCGTTCCCGTTTTTCTCCAGAAAGCTTGGAATAATCCAGGAGAAAGTGGCGGGCCTCCGCGTCGCTCAAGGTTTGCAAACGTTGCATCATCTCCTGTTCCTGTTGGTGCAGGGTCGTTTCCTGATCGACCTGCCACACCCGCAATACATTGCGATGGCGATTGGTCACCAAATGATTCAGCGCCAGGAGTCCCGTGCGGGAAGCCAGGGAATCTTTGGGGTAGGTGGTAAAAATGGCCAAGCGGGTGGAATGTTTATCGGGGACGAAATCGTTGCCCTCGTAGAAAAAGAGATAAACAGCGTGCGCCCCGAGGGGAATGACTACATTTTTAATGCGATAATAATAGTCTGCGACCCCAGTCGCGGAGACGCCGAAATTAACCACCTCCACATCCTTGCGTCCCAGTTTGTTTTCCACCGCCATCGGGATGGGAATCGGGGCGGACTCCTCCACGAAGGAATCGCCGACAAAGGCAATGCGTTTCACATGTTTGGGCGGTTGTACATCCCGTTGTCGATCCCGTTGTCCCCAATCGTTGAATCCCTGGCCCCCCTGAACCTGAAGCACCCGCCCCCAACCCCGTATCCCCCATTCCGGTTTGACGCCGTGCAAGCCAATGATGGGAAAGGGTGGGACAAACCAGGAGGCAACCTTATTAGCCGCATACAACGAGACCACAATGGCCAAAACCACCAGGATGCCGATCACCGAATACTGAAACACAGGCTTCTCAAAACGATTACCCATCGCTTCCTGATTTTCCGAGATACCCATCCGTCCCATGCCCCCAGAAGCACTACAACCATTCCAGAGCATAACAGTAATCCACGTCGGGAAGGTCGGCAAGCGACCGCACCGCATGGAACGACTTCCCTTTGTACAGGGTATCCATCCAGGCATGGATATCCTGGCCAAACAATTGGCTGTAGCCCATTCGGGGTTCCGATCTCAAGGTACGGGGCAATGGTTGGATCACCAGGGTCGGACGCCCGAGGGCATGGGCTGGATAATGGGTGAACGTGGACATGGGTGAGCCAATGATGATGGGGCAACAGGCCAGGGTGAACAAATCCCGCAGCGGATTGGCATCGGCCTGATGCCCTTGGCGCTTGGGTCGGTAGGGGTTGTCCCGTGGTGCCTGGATCAGGGGAAAGGAGTGACCGAGACGATTTTCTTCCTCTCGTGTCAGTCCATTATGGGCCAGGTAGAACACCACCTTGCCATAGCGGGTCATGACCCTCTCCATGGCGTATTCATACCACCACAGGTTAACCTGCGAATGGATGTGGTGGGCGATGTCAAACACATCCCCATCGGGACCGGGTCGGTAGTCGCCCCGGCGTATGTGGACGCCAACCACGATGGTATCGTTGCATGGGGTCAATTGCTCGTGTATGGCGACGATGTGACGGGGATGCAGGCGCAATCGGGCCGCTGTCGCCAGATAGAGCCTTCTGTTGACCTGGGGGATGCCGCCAAACAATCCTTTTTGCATCAAAACCCGATGCCTGCCCAGCCGGGCGAATTCATCCGGCGTGGGGGATGCGAAGCGCTTGGCACCCAGTTTCATCCACGGCCACAGCCTGCAAAATCTGGCACCTACGACACGCAAATCATCCGTTTCCGGCCAATCCAGCAACACTTCATGGCCAAAATATTCTTGAAAAGCGAAACACAGGGGCAAGGCTTCCAAACGATTACACAACCCGGCGAACAGGGTTGAATAGACTTTTCTTTGCAATAGATCAGGCATGATGCCGACCTCCCATCACCCTGTTCCAGGCTGAATGGCAACATCGGTGGAGTATGAATCAACGCCTATAGAATCCCGTTTGGTAGGCGAATGAGAGTCGAAAATATTTCAATATAAATTTAAATAAACTATATCCTCTTGAACCGAAAAATATCCGAAAGGTTAAGGTTCGCTTTGGGTATCGACAGATGAATTTGGAAAACTTTCTCCGAAGGCCACATCACACCTTGTCCGCGAAAACGTCGTCCAGGGACTGGGCATCGAAGATTCGGAGGCTCCACTCCTCTAAAGACGATGATTTAGCTTTAGCAATTTTCTCTCTGGCCCAGTCGGGCACAATGCCAAAACGCCGTTGCAATAGGCCTGTCAGCATTTTAGCTTCGGTTTTTTGTTCACTGTCTATGCGTTCTTGCACCAGCCGATGCTCTAACCTTGGTAGGGAAAAGAGTTCTTCCTCCGGTGTCGTGTCTACTAATAAATCAAGCCATTCCTTCCCGAGCTGCCTAACATACTCCGGCGTGACGCCTTCCATTTCTGGACTATTCAATGCACTTTTCATCTGCAATCTCCATAAACCGACAACAATTTGGCCAAATGCCACGGAAAGCTTGAACAATCCAGCATGACTCATCGTCTCGAAAGCTTTTTTTTGTTCATCATGACGACTGGCGAAGCATTTTAGAGGAGCGTTTTGTGGCTCGTCCGCCAATTCGTTCAGAAAGATCAACCGAACGACACCACTACAAGTGGGCATGTACTCATAGATGCCAGCCGGCCCAACGGGTTTGCAAGAGTGTCTTGCCAAAAATTCTTTGCGGGACGTTATGGAACTGATGATAATACTTCGTAATTGATTACGCTCCAATTTTGCAGCTTTCAAATAGAGGTGGTCGTATATTAAAATCTGCATGAGGGCATCGTCGTTCAGACTCTCGGTCATTTTAAGCTCGACCAGGACTTGGTCTGCTTCAAGATCTCGCAGTCCGTCTGCCAATCGCAAGCGTTGCTCATCTGTCCACCCCTTTTTTCCAACGTTCCTGTGCTGAATCAAAATGAGATCCGCTACGGGTGGGGCGGGGACAACAGGGACTTCTGATCGTACTTCGATGCCAACGGGCTCCAGCAACACTTTCAGCATTTCGCCGACAAGACGGTGCCAATAGGTTACTCCGTCTTTCTCTTCCAAATTGATTGTTTCCTTTCGCTATAGCCAATTCGGAACAGCCCTGTCGACTCTTGGATTGTCCAAGATTTCATCACTCCAGTCTACTGGAATTTCAAAACCGGCATCAATCACGGCCAAAATTTGGTCGGACGGGGCAATCAGAAGGGACAACCCGGCGAACAGGGTTGAATAGACTTTTCTTTGCAATAGATCAGGCATGATGCCGACTCTGGGCCAATTGCATGGCCACACGATAGCTTTCTTCCAGGGAGGCCACACAAGCGGCAATGGTGAAGCGCTCGGCAATCGTCGCCTGTCCCGCCCGGGAGATTTGGGCTGTCAATCCGGGATCGCTGACCAAGCGCGCAATGGCCCGGGCCAATGCCTGTGGGCTGGATTCGTCGATCAAGAGGCCATTGACGCCATCCTCGACGACCTCGGGAATACCACTGTGCCGTGTGGCGATGCCGGGGATGCCCCAGGCCATGGCCTCCAGCAAGGAATTGGGAATGCCCTCCCGATCTTTTCCCGATGTTGTCCCAAAATCGGGGGACACCATACCGATTAAATTTATTGCCATAAGGAAAATGGGTATAGTGTCCCCAGATTCTCCCAGATTCTCCGCTCCGGAAAGGAAATGGATATACTGTCCCCGGATTTGGTACCAAGGTGTCACCGGATTTCCGAAAGATTTCACGTGCCCCCGGATTTCACGGATTAGACTTTGGCAGACTTTGGCTTTTTACTGACTGACGGTGGGGGACGGCACAGGATTGATGTCTGGTTTTTCAATACGTTTACCGTCATGGGCGTTGGTTGGAATTCCCGGTACTTCTGCCTTTTTCCCGTACCCCGAGCATGTTTTCTTTGACATGCTTACACTTCCATCTTTGCAGACAAATCGGCCATCCTGGCAGTGCGAAATGCCGCCTTTTTTGCCGGAACAAGGCATATTCGCCGCCATAACCAGCGAGGGTATCGACAGGGCTATCAGGATGGCGACCCAGTGTGTTGTCTTCATGTTAAGCTCCGGTAAGATGGAAGGGGCAATCGATATTCGGAAAATCCGGTGACACCTAATCCGGTGACACCTTACCGATTTCCCATATGGCGATAAATTTAATTGGTATGGTGTCCAAATCTGCCAAATCTGGGGACACCTTACCGATTTCTCTTATGGCGATAAATTTAATTGGCATGGTGTCCCTGTATTTCCATGAGCAGTCATGATCCTGATTGTGCCAAAAAAACGGAAATCTCCCTTGCAACGGGAGGTGGGTCATATATGTCCCCCGATTTCTGCGATTTCTGATTTCCTTTATGATTCGGATAAAATCCGTTTGATAAGGTCTTGTATGATACCAATAATTTCGTTATCATCAGTTGAACTTCTTATTTTTCTCGCCCATTCTTGCCATTCTTCATTGATCATGAAATCTGTGCCAGCACCGGTCCGGAACTGTAGGAACACCACCGGCTTGAAAATGCGAGTGGGATCTTCTTCTCTTCTTCAAAAAATCAGATAAAGAAATCTTTTTTCTTCCCTCTTTTTTTTCTTTTC
>PEAK01000054.1 GCA_002753515.1 Magnetococcales bacterium | reverse complement strand
CTTTCTCCCATCGAAGTTCCAAAAATCCACATGGTGCATCATTCAAAGCATCGATGTCACGCATCATTCTTTCAATAATATATGGATCGGAGCATGGTTAGGTTAACGTAAGGCACCACCAAATTGTGTCGCGCAGTCGATTCTACAGAGAGTTCCTGCTTTGCTAAAATCAAATCCTTCTTTCGTGATCATATCTCATCCCTCATAAAGTTTTCGTTCCCAATTTTCAGATTTGCGTGCGCTGATGATACGGTGGATATTGTCACGATTAGGTGAAGATCACCGTAAGAACCCGGTCAAAGGCATCCGCACCAATCATTTGGAAGCGTTGTTCGTCGTGGCTGGCGTCCTCCGAAACCAAAGCCATAGGGTCATCCAACACGGTTGCGGCCTCCATCAAGGAAACACCATGTTTCTTCTGATTCATCTCGGCTTTTGCCGGATCAAATTCAACATCCATATGTGCAACTTATGCATATGATAGGCATATGTCAATAGTTTGATTGACATAATTTATCATGTTAGACAGACCTAACCTGACTTTGTCAATAACAAGGTTTTTTGTTGTGTGCTTTTTTGGCTTAATTATATCATATTGAAGAATTTGTACTGAAGAGGCATCATGTTCCACAAAACGTTTGATAGTCCCGTTGGGGTTGGGCTGGCGGTTGGGCCAGGTCGGATTGTTCGGCTTTAATGTCGTAAGGTTTTTGAAGAAGGTCGAACAAAGTTTGAAAGGGTTGCAGATTGCCATCGTCAACCGCTGCTTTAAGGGCCACTTCAACACGATGGTTACGCGGGATAACGGCAGGATTGACTGAAAGAATTTGTTCTTCCTGTTGCATGGGATCGCGTCCTTCCCGTGTCAAACGAGAGCGCCAGCGTGTGGCCCAGGTATTGAACTGTGCGGCATGCTCGCCAAACGTCTCTGAAACCTGGGGATCCTCCGCGATGGCGCGACTCAAAGATCGAAAGCTCACGGTGAAGTCGGCACCGGCGTTGTGCAGGAGGGTGAGAAAGTCTTCTGCCAGGGAAATGTCTTCGGGTTCCTTGAGAACCAGACCCATTTTGGCGCGCATGCCGTTGAGCCAATGGCTGGTAAAGCGTTCGGCGAAGCTTTCGATGACGGTATTGGCCTCGGAAACAGCTTTGTCAGGATCGGGATCAATGAGGGGAAGCAATGTTTCCGCCAATCGGGCAAGGTTCCAGGCGGCAATTTCAGGTTGGTTGGCGTAGGCGTAGCGCCCCCATTGGTCGATGGAACTGAACACGGTCGCCGGATCGTAGGTATCCATGAAAGCGCACGGTCCATAGTCGATGGTTTCGCCCGATACCGCTGTGTTGTCGGTATTCATGACGCCATGGATGAAGCCGACCAGCAACCAGTGGGCGACCAGAGCGGCTTGGCGTTCGGCGATAGACGCCAACAGGGCCAGGTAGGGGCGCTCCTGGTGGGTCAGGTCGGGATCATGGCGGGCAATGACATGGTCGGCCAGGATGCGAATCCCATTTTGATCGCCTCTGGCGGCAAAATATTGGAAAGTGCCAACACGAATATGACTGGCGGCCACCCGGGTCAGGATGGCTCCGGGTAGTGCCCGTTGCTCACGCCAGATGGTTTCGCCGGTGGTGACCACCGCCAGGGATCGGGTGGTGGGTATGCCCAGGGCATGCATGGCCTCTGAGATCAGGTATTCGCGCAATACCGGTCCAAGCCAGGCGCGACCATCTCCCTGGCGTGAAAAAGGGGTTTGCCCGGAACCTTTGAGTTGTACATCATACCGTTGATTGTCGCTGCCGATGAGTTCGCCCAGGAGAATGGCGCGTCCATCGCCCAATTGGGGTACGAAATGGCCAAACTGGTGCCCGGCATAGGCGAGGGCAATGGGTTTGGCGTCGGCAGGCAACACATTGCCGGAAAAAAATGCGTGGCCCCGGGAAGAGAGCATTGCGGGGTCCAAATGTAAATCCCGAGCCAGGTTGTGGTTGAGGACGATCAGTTTCGGATTTTTAACCGGCACGGGGGGCAGGCGGGCGTAAAAGCGTTCGGGCAGGCGCTGATAGCTGTTCTCAAAGCCGAAGCGGAGGGTATCTGGTGTTTTCAGGGGAACACTCTCAATGGATGGGCAATCCAATCAAACGACATTTAAAACAGTAACATTGATTTTGCCTACCCGATGTTCTGTTTCCCAAAGATCATAGATCATTTGTTGTGACAACCAGCTTTCCGGGCTTCCTCCGAACGCTTTGGAAAGGCGGATCGCCATTTCTGGGGAAATACCGGATCGGCCATTCAGAAGAGAGGAGAGCGTTTTTCGGGTGACCCCCAAACCTTGTGCTGCCTTGGTCACTGAAAGTTCCAATGGTGCAAGGCACAATTCTCGAATCACTTGACCTGGATGCGGTGGATTATACATGCGCATTGGGTTCCTCCCTTCCTCAATGATAATCCAGATAATCAACGTCAACGGCGTCCTTTCCCTGGAATCGGAAGGTCATACGCCAGTTTCCGGAAACCCAAACCGACCAATGGCCGTTAAGTTCTCCCCCCAGTTGGTGAAGCTTCAATCCCGGAAGATTCATATCTTCGGGTTGATGGCTGGCTTCAAGTCGGGCCAGGATCACGCGTAGCCTCCCCTCGTGTTCAGGTTTGATCTTGCGCTTTGAGCCGGTTTCAAAGAAAAACTGTAAGCCTTTATGTCGAAAATGGATGATCACACTCTGCAGTGTAACCTGTTACGTCTCAGTGTTCAATCAAATTTGGCGGGTCCACACGAGTAACCAGGTGCGGGAAATGATCTGAATGTGCCAAGCATATTCTGCCAGATATTTCGGAAGATGTCTGGCGCTTTCAGGGGAACACTCCTTGCGAAGGTTTTACGGCTTGAAACCTGACATGAGTTCGAGTGTTTGCAGGACCGCCCCGATGTCCTCCCGACCCCGTCCATGGGCCATGGCGCTGTTGAAACTTTCGCGCACGGCTGAGGTTGCGGGCAGGACGGCCCCGTTTTTTCCCGCTTCATCCAGGATTAAGTTGATATCCTTGAAGACCAGATCCAGGGGGAAATGGGGGGCGAAGTCGCGTTTGAGCATGGCATCGCTTTTCATTTTGAGCAGTGGCGAGGCCATGACGCCTGAGTTGATGGCATTGGCGACCGCCCGCCGATCCAGACCTATTTTTTCGGCGAACACCAATGTTTCGGAAAGGGCATGGAGGGTGTTGGCGAGCATCAGGTTGACGGCAAGTTTCATGCGGGTGCCATCACCAAGGGGACCACAGTGGAGGATGGTGCTTCCCATGGCGGCGAGGAGGGGGTGACAGCGTTCCAGGGTATTGGCGTCACCACCGACCAGAAACACCAGTTTGGCTGTTTCGGCGGGAATTTTTGAGCCCGATACCGGGGCGTCCAGACAGCTCCCGCCTGCTTGCGCAATGGCTGCGCCTGCGGCCAGTGTGGCGGCCAGGGAGACGGTGCTGCAATTGATGATCACCTTGTCGGTGAGTGGAACCCGGGTAAGGGCATGTACCACCTCATCCAATGCTTCGGGTCCGGTCACCATGATGACGATGGCTTCGCATGCCTTGGCCAAGTCTTGGATGGTAGCGGCGACGGGTATCCCCTGTTCGGCAAAGGGGATGGTTTTATCCGGGCTGCGATTGGTGACCGTGACGGCAAAACCGGCGCGAGCGGCGTTGAATGCCATGGCGCGTCCCATGATGCCCAAGCCAATGAATCCGATATGTTTCAAGGGGGTATTATGCATCTGGCGGGTACCTTGTTGATCGGGGGGAATGGTTGACCCCGATAGTGACACGAGTGAGGGGACTTATGAAAGCACCTCCAGCACTTTTTCCGGCGGTCGACCCAGCACGGCGCGGTTGCCCAGGCGAACCACCGGGCGTTCGATGAGTTTGGGGTGGGTCGCCATGGCCTGAATGAGTTCCTGGCGGCTGAGCCGGGTATTGTCCAAACCCAGTTCCTTGTACAGGGATTCTTTGGTGCGCATCAGTTGCCTGGGTTCGAGCTGCAGCAGGGTCAGAACCTGCTCCAATTCCTGGATGGTGGGTGGGGAATCCAGGTAGCGAACCACCTTTGGGGTGATTCCTTTATCTTCCAGGATTTTAAGTGTTTGTCGCGACTTGGAACATTGCGGGTTGTGCCAAATGGTAACCTGGGAGTGATCCATGCCTGGTCATCCTCCTTGCTCACTGGTGTGAATACGGGGTATGCTCACAAAGCGATCTCAATCGGTGCAGTTCCTGTAGAACCCGCTTGTTTTTGCATCGGAATCAAAAAAGGGGGGGGGGCTCCCCAGATACATCACGGGGATCTTAATGGAAAAGACGGTGCTGAATCAACACTCATAACACCTGGATCGACCATGACGGATGCCCTTCTTACCTCAAGTCTGGAAAATTATTGTCTTTATCCGGTCACCTTCCGGGTTCAGACCCCTTTCCCGGTATTAACGTTTCCCGACCCCAGCATGTTTGAGATGCCGACCATGACTTTTGCTACCATGGTGCGGTGGTATGATTGGTTCCTAGGACGTCTGCTGGCCTGGAGGAACGAGGATAAGGTATTTTACGATCCGATGCGGCTGGCCTGTTTTCCGTCGATGATGCCGTTTGAACAGGTGGTATCGCTGGCACAGGATTGTGCCATTCTGCGCCGGAAACATAACGACATGTGTTCGGGAATTCGGCGTTCGGTGGTGCAACGGCAGTTGGATGACGCGGGTACCTGGCGTGATACGTTGGATGGCGCCTTGGAAATCGTGCAGCGCATCAGGCGACTGTTGCAGGCCCGGGATGTGGCCCCCCAGAGTGGTGGCATCGGCGACTTGCAGCCGGAAGTGGCGCGTTTTGCCAAGGCACATGCCCATTGGGTCGAACAGTTTCGTGAGTATTTGGGACAATTGTTGGATCGCGGGGTGTTTGATTGGAAGGGACACCGGTTTGCGGGTGATTTCCATGGCTGTACCTTGGGTCGGGAGCTTTACCGTCGCAATGGCCCACTTTGGGTCTACCGGAGCTTGCCGGAAGTCCAAAAGTTGGAAGCCATCCACAAACATTTCCATGCTTCCCTGATGGTGGAGGCCGAGATTGCCATGACTCTGCGTTTGCAAGGATTGGCCCCCAGGGAGTTGCAGCATGTGCATACCCAGGTATTGAACCGCGTTAACAGGATATTGCAGTTGAGTGATGAGTTGCTCGCGACGCTTTCTTTGGCATTTCAAGCGGTCGAAAAGGCACAGTCTGCAGGACCTGCCGCGGTCGATGCGCTGAGGTCGGTTCCATTGCCCATGGTTCTCAGGGACATGCAAGCTTGGGAAGAACGGGTTTTACGGATGGTGGACAGACCGATTGATTCCGGTATCGAGTCAGTCTTGTTGCATACTGGTTGCCCCATGGGGAAACGCATTGTTCGGGCGATGATCGATCCCATGTTGAGTGGTACCTGGAAAGTGATGTTATCCCGAATCGACGAAGCGCACATGCGTTATCACACCACTGGTTCCACCATAGTGGCGCTGGCGCAGGAGGGATTGCGCCTGGAAGCGCAACACAGGATTCCGGTATTGAAACGGGAGGGTGAGTGGTTGGCCAAGTGTTTGCGGTCGGATGGTCAGGCGATTGGGGTGGTGGCGTGAAGGATATGGTTTGATTTGCTTGGGATCTTGAAATACCTGCGCCTCGCGACGGTAGAAATTTGGGCGTAATTTACTATTTACCAACGTATTTTTTGCCCATGATGCTTCATTAATAAAACGGATGCGGGCATCCCTTGCCAGAGGCATTCTTGAACAAAATGGTATGAAAACAGGGTAATTGCTTTCTGGACTACTTGATGAATCGGTATAACCATGCTAGTTAAATAAGGCGCTCGTTTAAGAAGGGCCAACGGTCACCAGGGTGATTGTCATCCGCAAGTCTTAAATCAGGGACACTGTGAATCATGCAGAAAATTATCGAAAAGTTTGAACGGTTGCGGGCCGAGGCTCGTCTTGGCGGCGGGCCGGATCGTATCGAAGCCCAACATGCTCGGGGAAAATTAACCGCCAGGGAGTGTATTGAGGTTTTACTGGACGAAGGTTCGTTTGAGGAGTTGGACATGTTTGTCCAGCACCGTTGCGACGAATTCGGCATGGGGAAGAAGCACATTGCCGGGGATGGTGTTGTCGCGGGCTATGGGACCATCAATCGTCGCAAGGTTTTCGTCTTTGCTCAGGACTTTACCGTGTTTGGCGGTACGATGTCCGAATCCAATACGCAAAAGATTTGCAAACTCATGGATATGGCCATGCGTACCGGGGCGCCGGTGATCGGATTGAACGATTCGGGTGGCGCACGCATTCAAGAGGGCGTTGCCTCTTTGGGGGGCTACGGCGATATTTTCCAACGGAACGTCATGGCTTCCGGGGTGATTCCGCAAATCTCCGCCATTCTGGGTCCATGCGCCGGCGGTGCGGTCTACTCCCCGGCATTGACCGACTTCATCATGATGGTGGAGGAAAACTCCTACATGTTCGTCACCGGACCCGATGTCGTCAAGACGGTGACCCATGAGGATGAAACGGCTGAATCCTTGGGTGGGGCGCGTATCCATTCCACCAAATCGGGGGTGGCGCATTTCGCCTTTCCCAACGGTATGGTGTTGCTGACGCAATTGCGCCGTCTCTTGTCTTTCCTCCCTTCCAATAACCGCGACAAGCCGCCGGTGGTGATGACCTCCGATCCCCCGGAACGCCAGGAACACTCCCTGGATTATCTGATTCCCGATGATCCGCAAAAGCCTTACGACATGAAAGAGTTGATCGATAAGGTGGTGGACAGCCATGATTTCATGGAGGTCCACGGGGGGTATGCCAAAAACATCATTATCGGTTTTGGCCGCATGGATGGGGCGACGGTGGGGATTGTCGCCAACCAGCCGATTGTACTGGCGGGTTGTCTGGATATCGATTCCAGTATCAAAGCGGCGCGGTTTGTACGGTTTTGTGATTGTTTCGGTATTCCTATCGTCACCTTTGTTGATGTGCCGGGCTTCATGCCGGGTAAAACCCAGGAATTGGGCGGAATCATTCGCCATGGGGCCAAATTGCTCTACGCCTATGCCGAATGCACGGTACCCAAGATTACCGTCATCACCCGCAAGGCGTATGGCGGAGCCTATGATGTTATGTCTTCCAAGCATTTGCGGGGTGATTTGAATTTTGCCTGGCCAAGCGCTGAGATTGCCGTCATGGGGGCCAAAGGGGCTTCGGAAATCATATTCCGCAGCGAAATCAACAAAGCTGCCGATCCCCAGGCGTTGCTCAAAGCCAAGACCGATGAATATGCCGAACGTTTTGCCAACCCGTTTGTCGCGGCCCAACGCGGTTTTCTCGACGATATCATCATGCCCAGTTCCACCCGGTGGCGGATTATTCGCGGGCTCAAGATGCTCAGTGACAAACAAATCGATAATCCGTGGAAAAAACACGGAAATATCCCTTTGTAGAGGGATGAGGCGACCATGAAAAAAATTCTTATCGCGAATCGGGGGGAGATCGTCTCCCGAATCATCAAGACGGCACGCAAGATGGGGTTGCAGACCGTAGCGGTCTGTTCCGAGGCCGACAAGGAAAACATGTTCGTCCGCCAGGCTGACGAGCATTATATCCTCGGTCCCGCCCCCAGTTCCGAATCCTACCTGAATGTGGGGCGCATCCTGGAGGTCATCGACCAATCCAAAGCGGACGCCGTCCATCCGGGATATGGTTTCTTGTCGGAAAATGCCGACTTTTGTCGAGCTTTGGAGGAACGTGGCGTCACGTTCATCGGCCCGGGTGTCAACTCCATGAAGGCCATGGGGGACAAAATTGAGTCGAAGCGCCTAGCCAAAAAAGCGGGTGTCAATACCATTCCGGGATTCGATGGCGTGATCGAAAACGCCGATCATGCCGTGGAAATTGCCAGACAGGTGGGCTATCCGGTGATGGTCAAGGCGTCTGCTGGTGGTGGTGGCAAGGGGATGCGGGTTGCCTATAACGATCAGGAGGCCCGGGAAGCCTACGAAACCTGCTCCAACGAAGGACGGGCCTATTTCAAGGATGATCGGCTGTTCATCGAAAAATTTATCGAAAAGCCGCGCCATATCGAAATCCAGGTTCTATTGGACAAACATGGCAATGCCGTGTGGCTGAACGAGCGGGAATGCAGCGTGCAGCGGCGCAACCAAAAAGTGATCGAAGAAGCCCCTTCGACGTTTGTTGATCCCGCCATGCGTCGAGCGATGGGTGAGCAGGCGGTCATGCTGGCCAAGGCGGTTGACTATTACTCGGTAGGGACGGTGGAGTTCGTCGTCGGGGCTGATAAGGGGTTTTATTTCCTGGAAATGAATACCCGTTTGCAGGTGGAACACCCCATCACCGAAATGATTACCGGGTTGGATCTGGTGGAGCAGATGATCCGCGTGGCCCGGGGGGAGCGTTTGAGCATAACCCAGGAGGATGTCAAACTCCGGGGGTGGGCGATGGAGTGCCGGATTTATGCCGAGAATCCCTATCGCAATTTCATGCCTTCCACCGGTCGGCTGGTTTACTATCGCCCTCCCCACGAGGATGCCCGTATTCGCGTCGATTCCGGGGTGTTTGAGGGGGGCGAGGTGTCGATGTTTTATGACCCCATGATCTGCAAGCTCATTACCTGGGGTCGTAATCGGGAAGAGTCGATGTTTCACATGGAATATGCCCTGGATGAATTCTTAATCCGTGGCCCTGACCATAACATTGACCTGTTGAATACCATCATACGGCATCCGCATTTTATCAGCGGTGATATTACCACAGCCTTTATCAGCGAAGTATTTCCCGATGGTTTCCACGGTGCCGAGCCTACCGAAGATGGTACAAAAGCATTTGCGGTGGCGGCTGGGGTGATCATGTTGGCCGAATCGGCCATGTACCAGGAATTGGCGTCGATTCAGGACTTGGTGGTGACGGTGGATCGGGAGGAGTTGCAACTGACTATCGAACGCAAACGGGGGCACCTGTTGGTCTCCTTTGGTCATGAGGATCCGGTGGTGGTAACCCACGAATACCAGGTTGGAACCGGCTTGGCGACCTTGGTGATTCAACATCAGGCGTGTACATTCCGGGTTCGGCGGTTGGACGAGGGGCATCTGCTTTCGCACGGTGGTCGTACCGTGACCGCTGTTGCGCGTACTCCGCGGCATCATGCCCTGGCGCGCCACATGCTGCGCAAAAAACCACCGGATACCAGCCGATTCGTACTCTCTCCCATGCCGGGGGCGGTGCTTAAGGTATTGGTCGGTGTCGGTCAGACCGTCATCGCCGGCCAGGTGCTTTGTGTTCTGGAAGCGATGAAAATGGAAAATATCCTGCGTTCCGAGCATGATGGCAAACGTGTCAAGGAAATCATGGTCAAAGCGGGTAGCAAGGTGGAGGCAGACCAAGTTTTGATCGAGTTTGAATGAGAGTTTCTGCAATACGGGAGGGGTCGGGTACGGCCCCTCCCGCAGTCCGACATTTCTTTGGCTATCCGATGTTAATAAAATCTTAATGAGTTTCGGAAGGCAAAAAGTCAAGAAAATTTTGTTAGGTTTGATTAATTATTCATGCTTGAAAAACTTGAAAGTTAATGTAAAATTAACCCAAAATTATAAACGACTTTAGAGCGGAGGATCTCTGATGAAAATGAAAACAGCTCTCGCGGCATTTGTTGGTGTGTTCATGGCAGGTGGTTTGGCCTTTGCCGGTCAAGCGGATGATATCCAATGGATCGCGAAGTGTATGAAGGACAATGCCCGTGAGGGTGCCAGCCCCGATGTTGTCAGCAAATATTGCACCTGCATGACCGCCAAGATGCCTGAGAGCGAGACGTTGTCCGTTTCCGCTTGGGAAAAGACCCATCCTACGGAAATGGCTGCTTGCGAAAAAGAGGCTGGTTGGAAATAGGGACTGGTTTTGTTTGAAAGAAGTGTTTCTGAGTTGAAATAACAAAGCCCCGGATTTCTGGGGCTTTGTTATTTTAAGGAATTGGCATTAATTGCTGCGAATTCGGTCTAGTGTTACCCATTCATCCCAGCTTTTGTCGTAGCCATCATAATGGATCAATACCTCTCCTTCCTCAGACCGAAGGGCTGTTGCTTTGTACCATTTTCCTTTCCAAAGAACCTGAATGGCTACCCGATCCATCGTGACCCATTCATCCCAACTATTGTCGTATCCTCGGTAATGAATGCGTAACCGAGTCCCCGAAGTCTCCAAAACTTCGGCATCGTACCATTTTCCTTTCCAGTGGACCCGGGCATAGTCACCGGCCTCGATAGCCATGGACGATGCGGGCAAAGCGAAAAATAGAGCAATGATCAGGATAATGTGTCGTTTCATAGGGTTAGCTCATAAAAGGTTGATCCGGTTTAAAGGTGACATGGAACTACCTGTCCTGTAGCATGGCATGGGCGGTTTGCAAGATAGCGTTTTTGGAAAACCCGAAATGGTGTAGAACTTCTTCAAAAGGCCCCGAGACACCATAGTGGTTGACGGCAATGATGCGACCTTGCAACCCAACCCATTGGTGCCAACCCATGGGGGAGGCGGCTTCGACCGCCAGACGGCGGGTCACCTTGGGGGGCAAAACCGCATCCTGGTACTCCTTATCCTGTTTGGCAAACAATTCCCATGATGGAAAGGAGACCAACCGTACCCGAAACCCCTGGTTTGTCAGTTCTTGATGACAGGCTGAAACAAGGGATAGTTCCGACCCACTGGTGATCAGGATGAGTTCGGGATCACCAACGCAGTCACGGCGAATGTAGGCCCCTTTCTGAACGGCAATCGGCTCTTCATCTGTCCAGGGTAGCTTTTGGCGGGTCAAGATCAAAGCGACTGGTCCTGGCAGTTCCAGTGCCAACTTCCAGGCAAGCTTGGTTTCCCAGACATCACCCGGTCTCAAAACGGTCATACCCGGGATGGCCCGCAAATGGAGCAAATGCTCTACAGGTTGATGGGTTGGTCCATCTTCGCCCACGGCAATGCTGTCGTGAGAAAAAAGGTAAAGGACGCGTAACTGCATCAGGGCTGCCAAACGAATGGCGGGAATCATATAATTGGAGAAAGAGAGAAAGGTGCCACAATAGGGTAGAATGCCTCCGTGTGCTGCCATGCCATTGGCAATGGCACCCATGGCGTGTTCCCTAACCCCGAAGTGGATGGTTCGTTCCGGCTCGTTGTTGAGATCGGTGCCGACCGAAGGGCCAAGGTCCGCCGAGCCCCCCCAGAGGGAAGGCCATTCCTGGACCATGGCATTCAGGATGGATCCTGACACGGAGCGGGTTGCCCACTCACCCGGTTTGAAGGCGACGGCATCCATTGTTTGGTTCCAGGTTTTATTGGGCAACCCTTGCAGGCGATCCAGACAGGCCTGGACGACGATTGGATTGGCTGCCATCCCCTGGTCCAAACGTTGTTGCCATTGTTTGCGGGTTTGTTCCCCCCGTTCCCGGATTGGTTGCCAAAATTGTCGCACTGTTTCCGGGACATGAAAAAGTTCTTCGGGCCAGTTGAAATGACGTCGGGTGGCTGTTGCAGCAGTGCTACCCAGGGGAGCGCCGTGGCAATCCTGGGAATCCTGTTTCGGGCTGCCATAACCGATATGGGTTTGAATGATGATTAAACTGGGTCGCTGCGTTTCATTCCGGGCTAGCTGGATGGCCTGTTCAATTTTGGTTATCGATTCGCCATCGTCTACCGTGATGGTATGCCAGCCGCAGGCGGCAAAATCCATGGCAACGTCTTCAGTAAAGGTCAGGTCGGTCGGACCTTCAATGGAAATATTGTTTTTATCGTACAGGCAAATCAATTTACCAAGTTTAAAGTGTCCTGCGAGGGAAACGGCTTCATGGGCGATTCCCTCCATGAGGTCGCCGTCGGATACCAGCACATAGGTATCATGATCCACCAGGGGCCATCCTGCCCGGTCATTCAGTTGACGTGCCAGTCGTTGTTCCGCCATGGCCATGCCCACCCCCATGGCCAATCCTTGTCCCAGTGGACCTGTTGTTACTTCGATCCCGGGTATGAGGCCACGTTCGGGGTGACCGGCGGTCGGCGATCCCAACTGACGAAATTGTTTGATGGCATCAAGAGAAAGGTCATAACCCGACAGGTGCAAGAGAGCATAATACAGTGCGGAAGCGTGCCCGGCTGACAAAACAAATCGGTCGCGGTTGAGCCAACCCGGGTGACCGGGATCGTGTTTCAGAAAGCGTGACCACAGTACATGCACCATGGTTGCGGCTCCCAAAGCCATACCCGGATGCCCGGATTTGGCTTTTTCAATGGCATCAACAGACAGCATTCTTAATGTGTTACAAGCCAGGACGTCCAGGCTGTTTGAGTGCGGCATAGATAGTCTCTTAAGTGGGAAATGACAGTTTCATGTTATTTTCTGTTGGTGCCCGGATGATCAGAATCAGCAGTCACGGGATCGGAGCGATAAAGTATAAGCTGGAACCTTCTGATTTCATGATCCCAGCGATACTTTCCGCTTCATCACCAAACCCGGTGAACAAATCGACCCTACCAGGCCCGGCAATGGCGCCACCCGTGTCCTGATTGACGACAAAGCGGATCTCCTTGCGCCATCCGGTGACGGTTTTTTTATCGGCTGCCAAAATGGGAAGCGACGTTTTAAGCAGACCCGGTGCCCCCTTGGGGAACAATCGATGGTCCGTTGCCACGGATCGGCCCGGCGTTAATGGGACAGCGGTATTCCCCTGCGGTTCGCCACTCATTTTTCTGAAAAACACATAGGAAGGATTGTACTCAAATACCCGCGTGATTTGATCAGGGTGTTGTTGCAACCAGGTTCTCAGGGCGGGCAGACTCATGTCTTCTTTGGAAATTTGTTTTTCCTCAATAAGAAGCTTGCCGATGGAACGATAGGGGTGGCCATTGGTACAATGATAGCCAATCCGCATGGTTTGCCCGTTATCCAACAGGACCCGACCCGAACCTTGCACTTGCAGGAAAAAAGCGTCCAGTTCGTTGTCCACCCAAACCAATTCCAAACCACGTTTTTCCAGGCGTTTATGGCGATCAATATCGGCACGGTCGTAGTAGGGGACCATTTTACCTTTGACCTTGCGACCGATCACCCGTTTTCCTTTGGGGTCGGAGCGCCAATCGGCAACGTTAACTTCTTCCAGGTCAGGGGGACGTTTGTACAAAGGAAAGCGGTATTTTTTAGAGCGTTTCAATGATCCGTGCAATAAGGGTTCATAGTAGGCGGTCACCAAAACGTTGCCCGCACGATCAGAACCCGGGGATTGATACAAACGATAGGAAGAGGTCAACAAGGTTTCCAATTCTTTGGGATTCAAGGTGCGGACGGCATGAACCAGCTTATTCACGGCCTGACGCATGGTTTTGGCGTCTACGTGTTCGTTGCCAAAGGTAAACGTTGTTGTTGCAGGCAGTTTCCCATAGTAGATGGCACTTTGTTCCAAAGCAGATGCCCAGTTTTTTAAGTTGGTGTCACTGGCGAACACCTCCTGAACTTCAGCCCAGGGGACCGGATCCATGTTGGCACCGCTGAATAGCCTGGTTGAGGGCAGGCCTGCTGCACTTGGGGTGGCAGGTGTTTCACCGGCAGGCGGGAGCATCTGGCACGAAGCGAGAAACAGTACTCCAACAAACAGAAATAATGAAAGATTTCTGGTTAGCATGGGGTCTCATGGAATCAAGTTGGGGGTTGTTTTATGGCAGTCCTTTGCAAACAATCCGCCGCAAGGTTGAGTCGGCTATGGGATTGCCTCCCCCCGATTGCGCTGTTTGGCAGAATCGGGGGGAAGGGTGCGGTTGGGTGGGGAGGGCGAATGATCAGGCAACCAAGGCTTGATCTGGTTGTTGAATGGCCGACAATAGCCAATTGGGATCCCTTGTTCCCACTTTGCGGGTAAAGGTCCAATATTCTTCAACGGTTACTGGAACTCTGGTATCACCTTCAATGACAGTTCCTTGTTGATCGGTTGTGTACTCCAACATGGAAGCTTGGAAACAGACGGTAATCCAATCATCACCCGATTCCTGCCAGGCTTCACTGATTTCAGCTTTTTGGAACTGGATGTTTTCGATGCAATCCTTGTGGCCGGAGCTTTGCCTGGCCTGGAGATCCCCTTGAATTTTTTGCAACATGGCAGGGGTCAAGAGGGGAGCAAGGTATTGGACATTGCCCTCGCACCAGGATTTTTGCAATTGTTGGAAAGCCAGTTTGGCACCATTCAAGAATTGTGCTTCGTTGAATTGGGGATCCATGGCGGAAATGTGTCCCAACCCCTGGGAAACTTCGTCCACTACGGCCTGGTGTTCGGGAGTGCCGCCAAGGCTGAACGATTGAGGCAATCCCCCCTGGGGCATTCCTTCGCGTTGATGACCCAGTTGATCATTGTGTTGCTGCGGCGCGGAGTAGCCGGTTTGAGATGGGATCGGCGTTGGGAACGAGTAGCCTGAAGCCATTTGGGATTGTTGCGCTTGTTGCCGCTTGAACCAACGCCAGCCAAACCAGATTGCGCCTCCGATCAGCAATATTTCCAGTAAACCGATGCCACCGCCACCACCACCTCCGACACCGGCTCCCCCATGACCGAAGAGCATGGATCCCAGCATTCCCCCGAGCATGAATCCACCCAGACCGCCGAGGAATCCGGAACCCATTCCTTTAAACATGCCACCCGAAGCGCCGGCTGGTGCCATGGGGCTGGCAGAGCGCTGAAACGAGCCAGGTGCGGAGGTTTGATCCATGGTGTTGCGTGGTGCGGCCTGCTTGGGGGCCATGGTGGTTTTGGAACCACGGGAACCCATCGAACTCCCTCCTCCCACCCGCTTGGCGTCCGCTGTATTGGGAATGGCGCTCACAATAAGAAAACCAATGAGGAACAACCCGGCCGCAATGATCAAGGAATTTGATTGTTTCATGGCGTACTCCTGTTACCGTTATTAGGGCACTGATACATTTGGCTAATGAAGAAGATTATTACTTGCATCACAATGTTGTTCCATTTAGCCAATAAGCTTCTTCCTGCTGTTAAGTAAGATATTTTGGATGATTTCATTGGCCGCCACACTATTAAAATCGTCCAACGATTTGACAAGGTTCTCCATGGCTTGATTCATTTGCGGCCAGGGGATTTCACATTCCGGGATTAACATGATCATGGGGTGGGCTGTTTTCAAGATATCTGGAGGGGAATCTGTTGTGTTGAATTTTGTCTCGTCGATACCGGTAAAATGCAACCCGATATTAGCACTGGAATATTTACCTTTACGCATGGGAACGCCCGAAAGGTAGGCCATGCGATAGGCCAGATCAACAACCCGTTTGGGTTCTCCCATATTCAGGGTGAACAATTCGCCACTCTGGCTCATGACCGCGGCCTGTAGAATCAGACTGACTGCTTCGGCAAGCGAAACGGGGTAGCAGATGCCTGAAGGTTCGGTGATATGAATGGGCTCATTACGGTTAAGCTGCTCATGAAACTGTGGCATCAAGGAGCAGGACATGGTTTGTCCCAGGCGAACACAAGAAAAGCGTGCATTGGTCTGCGACTTGGCAAACGACTGCAAAAACATTTCGGCAAAACGTTGCGTTCGTCCCAGAACACCTTGCAGATTTTCCGCATGTTTGGAAGAAATAAGGACAAATTGCTCGACTTTGGCTTCGGCTACCGCCTTCATGACATGATGCAAGCCGACTATATTGTTTTCAATGAAAGGGATGACATTGTGCTCGGAAGTGGGTGACACCTTGTAGGAGGCGGCGTGGAAAATGATCTGAATGGCGTATTCGTTGAGGATTTCCTTGATGTGTTTGTAGTGCAGGGCGGATCCCAGTATGGGTACGATGTCCACCTTGCTTTTGATACTGTTTTGCAAATCAAAGAAAATGGAGCCCAGTGCATCTTCGGAAAAATCAAGCAATACCAAGCGCCTTGGTTTCAATTTGATAAGTTGGCGGCACAGTTCCGAGCCTACGGCACCCCCGGCTCCAGTTACCAACAGGGAGCGCGCATTGATATGAGAAGAGAAAGCGGTATGGTCAGCGGCTACGGGATCCCGGTCGATCATGTCATCCAGTCTGACCGAGCGCAGATGGTGAAGTTTGGCATTGTCGTAGGTTAAATCATGAACATCGGGAGTAAAGACGGCTTTGAGATGAAACGGTTCGATGTGATGCAAAATTTCGGCACGCCGGCTTTGGGGGGTGGACGGGAGGGCCAGTATGATGGACTGGGGACGATTTCTTTCGATGAGGTAGGGGAGCATCTCGGGAGGGTGGATTTTGACACCCAGGATCTTTTGACCTGACAAACCCTTATCGTCATCGATCAGCGCCAACACTTTGCCGTTCACTTTTTTTTGCCGCATGGCCAGGATGATTTGCCTGCCGCTATTCCCGGCACCGTATACCAGGGTACTTCCGACGTTGAGTGTTTCGGAAAAGGCGTCATCTGCAGCCTTATCATCTTCTCGGGATATTTCCGCATCGGCCATGTTTTTCCGGGCATGGGTCTGGTTTCCCGGTTCCGAGAGCGTTGTTCCGAAAAGCCTTCTGAAAGCATTCGCTACGTAAGCGGAAAGTTTATTGAGTCGACTGATTTCACTCAACTCAAGGATGAGCCACCCCGGGCTCCGGAATAAAACGATTCGACGGTACATCCATACATAGAATGCGACGAAAAGTAGCAAAATACAGTACAGGAGTCGGGTGTTATCCCAAAAAAACAGGGCAGGAATGGTGGTCATGATAGTCACCCCCCACAGGTACGGTGACGTCATGTAATTACGGCGGATGATTCGGTTTTTGTCGCGACGATGTTTTTTACCGGGGCGATAGGTGCGGATCAGCCGGTGGTAGATCAGGGAGTGCAGATGCATGGTGTCAGGGGTAGCTGGCGACAAACCACGCAATACTTTGCGACGGTAGATGGTAAACAATGTTTCCGAAACCGGGTAAGCTACCAGCAACAGTGGGAACATGGCGGAGACGTTGGGGTGCCGGGCGACCAACAAAACAGAAATTTCTCCGATGACGAAACCCATGAGATAGGCTCCGCCATCGCCCACCAGCAGGTAGCCGTGTGGATAATTCCAGACGATGAAGCCGAGTACCGAACCGGCCATGGCAACCGAAAGCTGAAACAAAAACCAATCGTTCAGGGTATAGCATATGTATCCCAGTGCGGACAGAACGATCAGGGCAACCATGGAAGCCAAGCCATTGTATCCGTCGATGATATTGAGGGAGTGGGACAGGCCTGCCACGGCAACAACGGTACACAGCAGTGAAAGTATGGGAAAAGCCAGCAGAAGTTCGTCCAACCAGGGGATATCCAGCCGCAACAAAGCACCATCGACGGCGAAAAAGGCAACGCAAGCTGCAATCATGGTCACGATCAATCGAGTTCGTGCGCCAACCTTTTTGGTGATGTCTTCGAGCAGTCCGATGCCAAAAACCAGAAGACTGCAACCCATAAAAGCAGTCATGTTTTTTGCGGACAAGAAGTCTCCTTTCAAGGTCAGGAGAGCGATGGAGGCAAACATTCCAGCGACGATGGCAATGCCGCCAATCCTGGGAACCGAGTAGGGATGGGCTTTTTGTGGGCCCAGTGTACCATCTTTAGTGAAAGGGAAACGGTGCGCAGAGATGACTATCAGATAGGAGCATAGGCTGGCGACCAAAAAGGATGTAATTAGAATGTCCACAATCTATCCTGACCAATTCTTTTCACCACCAGACCATCCCACGAGGTATTACGCCGCTCCTGAAAAAGCAGTAACTCGCTCACCTCGCCAAACCGTAACACCCACCTTCAAGGGTGGTGGGGTCACGGGCCGCCCTCTACAGCATTGGTAACGTTTTCGGGTTTATTGTTACCAAACCTCCAGGATTCCCATAGTATTTCTACCAAATGGCGCACAATGACCGGGCTATGCACGGCCTTGAGTCCCGCTTCGATGTTTAGCATACATCCGGGATTCGTCCCAACGATACAATCGGTGCCGCTCATTTCGATGGCTTTAAGTTTTTCACTCCGTATCCGTTCGCTGAGACGCCGGTGCGCGAGCATCGTATCTCCCCCCGCTCCGCAGCATTGATCCGATGCGGGAAGCTCCATCCAGCCCGCCCCCAAGGCGGCATTTAGCTTACGCAGACCGTTTATTATGACGGACTCATGGCTTGTTTGGCAATGATCAAAAAAAGCAATTCGTTGGGAACCGGGATGGGGCAACGAGACGTTTTGCCCGAATAGTCGCTGGGAAAAAAAATCGGTTATGTTAACCGTTTTTTCCGAAAATTGCCGGCCCAAGGTGGCATACCTGGGATCATCGGCCAGGGCTCGGGCGTAACTGAGTACGGTAATACGACAGGTTGCCGAGTCGCACAAGATGATTTCGACCTTGTCGGCCCAGGGACGATAGGCATCCAAAACTTTTCTCGCTTGGCGCAGGAAGGCATGACGATCCCCACCTTCCCGGTGCGGGGCACCACAGCATCCAAACCCTTCCAATACGGTCAGCTGCACACCCAAGGTATTGAGCAAAGCGGTGGTGGATGTTTGGATTGTCGGATAAAACAGTCGCCCCATGCAGCCGCATAAGAGGGCCACCCGGAGTGGTTCCCCCCGCGCTTGCGATGGCGATTCGGTGTGTTCAATCCCGGGGTGATACTCCGGGATCAAGGTGTCCAGGTGTCGCAACAGACGATTGTGCATCAACCATGTTTGGGCGCGTAACGTGTTGCGCCAGGGGGATTGTTGATACCAGTGGATTGTCCGAGCCACTGGGCGGGAAAGCGAATCCCGGTCGGTGATCCAATGGAACAACTTGACTGGCCAAGGTTTATTGACCCTGGCATAAGTGCGCGATAACAAAACCAGCTTTCCGACACGAACACCGGCAGGACAGGCTCGGTGACAGGCACGACATCCGAGACAACTGGAAAGAATCACTCCGGTTTCCTTCGGAGTGATGCGACCCTCCATGAAAGCCAAAATGATCGATACCCGACCTCGCGGTGACTGCGCTTCCGAATTTTCCGACCGATAGGTGGGGCAGACCCGGAGACAATATCCACAATGAGTACATTGGTAGGCATCGGTAAGCCTGCCAAATCGGCGTTGTCCCTCCGTAACGGGTCGGGGCGTGTCCATCCAAGGTTATTCCATCGGCTTGAAAGTAAACTCCAGTTCGCGACATTCGGTACAACCCTGAGGGGGGGGGTCCACGGTGCGCGTCTTGGAAATGGCCCGGAGTACGGACCCGTCAAACCCCTTATTACCCGAAGAATGTTCAATGGTGGCATCCAGTAACGAACCATCTGGACCAACCTTGACCCTGAGTTTAACTTCCAGTTTGTTTTCGTTTACCAAACCATTCGGTTTGCTCCAATTGTTGCGTACAGTCGTGGTAATGTTGCGCTGCCACCGGGCCAGAATGGTCGGTGAAACCGATGGCTCAGGTTGCTCCACCTGACTATCATCCTGACTTTCGGCAGGCACCTCTTTTTCCACTTTGTCCGCATACTTGGCTATGGCTTTGGAAAAATCGAGAGCCGGTTTCTTCTTGTTGGCATCGTCTGTTTTTTCAGATTTTTTGGCAGAATCATTTTTCGCGGCCGTTTTATCCGTCTTCTCTACCTTTTCCACCTTTTCAGGTTTGGTTGGTTTTTCTACCTTTTCCACCTTTTCGGGTTTGGTTGGTTTTTCTACTTTCTCAACCGGCTCGGGCTTGACCGGTTTTTCCGGGGGTTTCTTTTTGGGTCCGGGCTCAACGATGGGCTTCGGCTTAATCAACGGCTTTTCCTCCGGAACTTCTTTGACTGGCTCCGGTGCCTTTTCTGGCTTCGGTTCGGGTTTCGGCAACGGCTTTTCCACCGGTGGCGGTTTAACAGGCTCCGGCTTCACCACGGGTTTGACCACATCGGGTGGCGGCGGCGGTTCCCGATGAACCGGTTTGGGCGGTGGGGGTGGTTCTTCTACCGCCATGGGTTCGGGAGTCGGTGTGGGGACAGGCGGCTTGGGCGGCGCAGGCTTCGGTGGCTCGGGCCGTGTCGTCTGCTTGGCCTGCGTCGGGGGAGTCTTGGGAGGCGGTGCCTTTTTCGCCGGTGGCAACTGTATCAAATCAACAGCCATTACCGGCGGTTTGCTGTCCCGAAGGTTGGTCATGGGTACAAAGAAGGCCACCATCAGGATTGCCAGATGGATAAGTAGCGACCAAGTCAGGGAGGCTCTGCTCAACATCATAGTGTGTCAGGCACTTCCGTAATAAGACCAATGCGGTCCACCCCGGAGCGCTGCAACGCTGCCATGACTTTGATGACCGCACCATAGTCAGAGGCTTTGTCGCCCCGAACATAGACGGGCAGCTTGGGATTGGCTTCGCGAATGCCCCGTACCTTGTCCCCCAGGCTGGCCAGATCAACAGGCTTCTCTTCAATGAAAACCTTGCCGTCAGCCCGTACCGAAATGACCAACGGTTCCGTGTCCGTGGAGATGGGTTGTGCCGTTTCCTTGGGTAGATCAACCTCTACCCCCTGGGTCATGAGAGGTGCCGTAACCATGAAAATAATCAACAGCACCAACATGATATCGACCATGGGCGTGACGTTGATGTCGCTCATGGTGGAATGTCCACCACGCCCGCCACTATCGTTAAGGTTGACGCCCATGCTCATTGCGGTGTCCTCCCGCTGATGCGCCGTGCTGCCTGGCGTTCCAGAATGTTCAAGAATTCGGCACCAAAATTATCCATGTTTTGCTGCAAGCGCCGCAGATCCGTGGCGTATTTGTTGTACGCAATCACCGCCGGAATTGCCGCAACCAAGCCCATGGCTGTGGCGATCAATGCTTCGGCAATACCCGGAGCCACCATGGTCAAAGTGGTATTTTTCGCCCCGGCGAGACCGATAAAGGCGTTCATGATACCCCACACCGTGCCGAACAGACCGACAAACGGGCTGGTCGAACCCACCGTTGCCAGAAAGGTTAACCCCTGGCCGATGGAGTCCAGTTCCCGGTTCAAGGTGACGGTCATGGAACGACGCACATTGGTCAGAAGATCACCCACCTCGGGATCCCTGGTTCCCGAACCGCTTCCGCCTTCCCAACGTTTCCATTCGCGAAAGCCCGCCAGGAATACCGCCACAATGGGGCTGCCCGGCCATTCATCGGCGGCGGTTTGATACAATTTACCAACGCTGCCGCCACTCCAGAATCGCTCTTCAAAAGCTTCCGATTCACGGCTAATCCTCCGAAACCGGCGCCATTTATCCAAAATGATGGCCCAGGATACGACAGAGGACATAAGCAGGAGGAGCATGACCAGCTTCACGACTGGTCCCGCCTGGGATACCAGATCCAATACGCCGTGCGAGGCTAGTGCTTCGTTCATGTGCGACTATCTTCCTTGTGCTCGGATTGATCCAGAATAGGTAACCTAATTAACCTTGTTTTTCGCAACGTTGTCATTTTATCCCACGGGCAAAATATCAGGGGGCAGACGCGTGGGTTTAAAATCGCGATTGAGCATGGCTATCCGCACCCGGGCCTCCAACAACAAGGCATGATCAATAACCCGGTGGATAATTTGTTGCAAGTGTAAGCTGGCTCCCCCCCTTTTGGCCAGTGTTAATGTAATCATGAGTTGATCATCCATACGTGCCGGGGATAAAAATTGGACGTCAATGCGGCTGACGGCAAATACCAGACCCCGATCTTGGGACAGTTGCGATTGGTTAAAACCCAGACTTCGCAACCATTCGGTCCTGGCACGTTCCAGATAATTCAAATAAATGGAATGATAGACCACCCCGCCCGAATCGGTATCTTCGTAATAAACGCGCACAGGCCACTGGAACGTCGGAGGATTCACTTAGAGAGTCTCCTGCATGGCCAGGGACCGGGCCTTGCTCAGTTTGCGACCCATATGGCTGTAGGCGGCCGAGGTGACCCGGCGCCCCCGTGGGGTTCGATCCAGAAATCCTTGCTGCAATAAATAAGGTTCGATGATATCCTCAATGGTATCTTTGGTTTCGCCGATGGCAGCCGCAAGGGTATCCAAACCCACGGGACCCCCATCAAACTTGTCGATGATGACGGTTAGCAAACGTCGATCCATGGAATCGAGACCCAGTCGATCCACTTCCAGGTGGCCCAAAGCCTTTTCGGCGAGGCGGTGATCAATTTGACCATCGCCCATCACCTGGGCGAAATCGCGCACCCGGCGCAGCAGACGATTGGCGATGCGCGGCGTTCCCCGGGCGCGACGGGCAATTTCCCATGCACCCGATTCTTCGATGGCGATCTCCATGATACCGGCGGAGCGGTGAATGATTGTGACCAACTCTTCGGGGGCATAAAATTCCATGCGGGCCAGAATGCCAAAGCGATCACGCAGGGGACTGGTCAACATGCCCGCACGGGTGGTGGCACCAATGAGGGTGAATGGGGGGAGATCAATCTTGACCGAACGCGCCGAGGGACCTTCGCCGATCATCAGGTCAAGCTGCGCATCTTCCATGGCGGGGTAGAGGATTTCCTCGATCACCGGGTTGAGTCGATGAATTTCGTCGATGAAAAGCACATCTCCCCGTTCCAGATTGGTGAGCAGGGCGGCCAAGTCACCTGCCTTTTCCACCACCGGGCCTGATGTTGAACGCAGATTAACCCCCATTTCTGTTGCGATGATGCGGGCCATGGTGGTTTTTCCCAGACCGGGAGGGCCGTGCAAAAGGAGATGATCCAACGGTTCGCCACGTCCCTTGGCGGCATGGAGGAATACCACCAGATTGGTTTTCAAGGCACTCTGGCCGATAAAATCTTCCAGGTGGATGGGGCGGATGGAAGAATCGACCGTGGCTTCACCCAGTTCTTCTTCGCGATCCAGGAGTCGTGGAACCAAAGTATCGTTGTTCATTTGGCCAGCACTTTGAGGGCGGCGCGAATCCCAAGTGGAATGTTTTCCAAGGCTTCGGCGGGCACTGATTGCAGGGCGCGTTCGGCATCACTGCCCTTGTAACCCAGATTGATCAAAGCCGATTTGATGGACTGGCGCGGTGAAGGGGATGTGGCGTTGAATGGTACCGGGAGTGACTCGGTCGTTGGCGTGTGCGAGAAGACGGACACGCGATCCTTCAATTCCATGAGGATGCGTAGCCCGGTTTTCTTACCGATGCCGGGTATGCGTACCAAAGCGGGGAGATCTTCCGCAACGATTGCCGCGACCAACGCTGCGGGAGTCAATACCGACAATACGGCAATGGCCAGTTTTGGTCCGATGCCATTGACAGATACCAAATGCTTGAACAATTCCTTTTCATCCATCGAAAAAAAACCGTACAAGTGGAAGGCATCTTCCCGCACATTGGTATGGATGAACAATCGGGTTGCTTGGCCGATGTCAGGCAGTTTTTCCAGGGTCAGCAGGGAGATGAAGACGCGGTAGCCGACCCCTTGAACATCAATAATGGCCTCATCGGTATTTTTTTCTGCCACCGTACCTTGGAGGAGGGCGATCATGAAGGTCTCAATGTTGCAAAGCGTAGCAACGGGGCCTGATTCAAATGACAGACAGCGGCGGCCAGGGCATCCGCGGCATCGGCGGGGGCTGGTTTCGACATGGCCAAAAGCATTTTGACCATTTCCTGGACCTGATGTTTTTCCGCCCGTCCATAGCCCACCACCGCCTTTTTAACCTGCAAGGCGGTATATTCAAAGATATCCATTCCCCCCAGACTGATTGCGGCTATGGCGGCCCCCCGGGCATGTCCCAGTTTGAGTGCCGAAGAGGGGTTTTGTGCGACGAAAATCTCCTCAACCGCCGCCAATTGGGGTTGATACTTGGCGATGACCAGGTTGACCCCGGTGACGATTTCCCCCAGACGTGCTGGCAGACCGGCATCCGGGTTGGTACGGATACACCCGTGCGCCACGGCGCGATATTTACCGCCCAGGGATTCAACGACTCCCCAGCCCGTTACCGCAATCCCTGGATCAATACCCAAGACACGCATGTCTCTATCGTCAATCGAGGGCGAGTTGTTCCATAACATCCTCGGGCACGTCAAAATTGGCGGAAACCCTTTGGACATCATCATTATCTTCCAGACGATCCATCATCTTGAGCATGGATGCGGCATGTTTTTCGTCCAGTGTAACGGTATTTTGCGGGCGCATGATCACTCCCGATTCCACGACCTTGCCCACCTTTTTTTGGATCAACGTTTCCCGGATGGTTTCCAATTCATCGGGATTGGTGATCACCTCGCAGGTTGTGCCATCCACAACCACATCTTCCGCCCCTGTTTCCAAGGCCACTTCCATCAAAAGGTCTTCATTAAAATCTTCAAAGACGATTTGACCTTTACGGTCGAACAGGTAAGAGACACAGCCCGAAGTTCCCAGATTACCGCCGAATCGGCTGAATATATGCCGAACATCGGCCACGGTACGATTGTTGTTGTCGGTCAGGGTATCGACGATGACCGCCACGCCCCCTGGGCCATACCCTTCGTAACGGACCTCATGGTATTCCATCCCATCCATATCGCCGGTGCCGCGTTTAATGGCCTTCTCCATGGTATCTTTCGACATGTTTTGTGCCCTGGCGGCGGCCAGTGCGGCACGTAACCGGGGATTGGAGTTGAAATCCCCCCCCCCCATGCGGGCGGACACGGTGATTTCACGGATCAGCTTGGTAAAAACCTTGCCCCGTTTGGCATCCTGCGCCCCTTTACGATGTTTGATATTGGCCCATTTGCTGTGTCCAGACATAAACACTCCAAAAAAAGTCGGGTCTGTGTGTTTCGATAACCAACGGCGAAATGGTAAACAAATCCGTTACAACTGTCCATAGCCCGTCGTTTTTTTTTGGAATCTTGAAGGGGTGTGGTATTTTTTGGTCAGGGGCAGGTACGTGCCAGACGAAAGCCGAGACCGTTACCACGGCGTTCCGGGGCGGCACCATCACGAAAGGTGGCGCGGAGCGCGGATGCACCGTTGACCCAACTGCCGCCACGGATGACCAGAGCCGTACCGCTTGTTGGTCCCTGGGGGTTGTCCCGTGGCGAATAGGTATAATAGCCCCCATCGTACCAATCGTTGACCCACTCCCATGTGTTGCCGCTCATATCAAACAGTCCCAAGCCATTGGGGACTTTTTGCCCAACGGGATGAATCGTTCCACCGCTGTTGCCCTGGTACCAGGCCACGGTGTCCACATTGTCGCCGCCGCAGTAGAGTTCCGCATTCCCCCCGGAGCGACAACTGTATTCCCATTCCGCTTCCGTGGGGAGACGATAGCGACACCCATGGCCACTCTGTTTGTTGAGTACGGCCATGAAATCTTGAATCTCATACCAGGAAATTCCCTCGACCGGGCAGTTGGCGCCGCAATTCTTGAAAAATAAACCAGGGGGATCATTCCCCATGACGGAACGCCACTGTCCCTGCGTGACCTTGAATTGGCCGATGTCAAAGGGCGCGAGACGCACTTCGTGAGAGGGTATTTCTTCATTCATGCAACCGACAAAACCCGGGGCACATCCCATCTGAAACGTTCCCCCGGAAACGCTGATAAACACCATGCCGCTTATGGGTTCCCTGTTGGATTTATGTTTTGCGACCGGTTTCTGCGCAGGGGTCGGTTTGCCGGGAGTTTTGGGGGCGGATTGGGGAGCGGGACTTGACGATTCGGCTCCCACCCCTCCAGCCAAGACCATGGCGAAAGTCAGAGATAAAAGTTTCAGGATGGTGTGCATCGTTGCGGCTCCCGTTTAGAAACGGATCGTTAACCCGTCTTTCGCGATTCGACCAACTTGAATAGTCTAACAAATTGATTTTGAAGGATATGGCATACAAAGGTCGGCACCACAGAGGGTGAATTGGTTCAAGGAGCCTGGACAGTATTCAATGAAATTTTTGGTGGTGGTTGGGCTGGTAAATCCATACACATTTGTTGCAACAAAATGAGCTGGTCTTTTTCAGGTTGTGTGTAACGGGATAAGGTGATGTGACGACCATCGGTGG
>PEAK01000053.1 GCA_002753515.1 Magnetococcales bacterium | reverse complement strand
AGAAAATGCGCCAATTGAATAGGCGTGTGCGATTGGTATTTGACTACCTTGGCATGACGGAAAACACTTGTATCACCATGGCGGTATAGCCTTTACACGCCAAGAACAAATTTACCGTGTCCCTCTGATTGCCTTGACTTTTCCCGCCAGTGGCTGCCAAAGTGCTAGCCTCATCGGATTGAAGATTGACCAGCGGCCCCGCCAGTGTGTACGGGTCTACAATTTCTTAATCCGCCCGATTTGGCTTGAATGACCATGACGATCACCAGACAAGCTGTCCGGTCGATCCTTAGGAGGGGAAGTATTTCTTTGGAAAGTGCCATGTCCATGAACGAGATGAAATGCAAAACCGGATCGGCCCGAAGTGCCTGCAAAAGACTGGTATTGGCCAGTATGGTTTTATTGAGTGGATGTGCATCGTCTGTTTTTCAGGGGAACGATCCCACGTCAACCAATCCCCGGTTTGCACTTGAGGAGAGCCGAACAAGAAACGCCCCTGATTGGGTGAGCAAGGACTACGAAGATGGTGTTCATTATGAAGGGCAGCTCCAGAATGGCAAACGCCATGGTCGAGGCATTCAAACATGGCCTGATGGCGCACGTTACGAAGGTGAATTCCAAAACGATAAACGTTACGGCCATGGTATCTTCACTTGGCCCTCCAAGGAGCGATACGAGGGTGCATTTGTTGACGGGAAACGTCAGGGGCAGGGTGTTTACGTTTGGCCCAATGGCGCGAAATTTGAGGGAAATTATTTGGATGGCCAACGGGATGGAGCTGGAACCTTTACCTACCCGACAGATCGTGCAGGCAAGACGGTTCAGGAACGCCAGGTCTGGAACAAGGATCAATTGATATCCAAAAACCTGATCGAACCATTAAAACAATCGGTACCCCAGCAGCAAGCCCTGTCCAACACAGCCACATCGGGTTCCACAGCGCAGCCCAATGTCTTACGCAAGGAAGTTAAAATTTCTCAACCCACCACGACAGCCCCCCCCCCTGCCGCCGACAAATCATCTCTCGTAGCCCCCCCTGGTACTGGGAATCCGTTGCTCAGTCAACCCAATCCAACGCCAGGGCCAACCCCACCAGTACCCCCCCAAACCACGAGCCCGACAACAGTTGCCCCTTCAACGGTTACGCAGGCCGATATCTCCAGGACCACGCTCTGGACCGACCCGCAAACCGGAATCATCCTGGCCTCCATACCTGGTGGTTGCTTCATCATGGGTAACGACAAAGGGGAAAAGAACGAGAAACCGGCGCATGAAGTCTGCGTCGACGATTTTTGGATGGGCATTCACGAAATTACCCAAAAACAATGGCGCCAGGTCATGGGGTGGCTTCCAGAACAATCGATAGCGGCTGACAACCTTCCTGTTGGCAATATTTCCTGGTTGGATGTTGAACGCTTTGTCACTATGATCAACAAACGATCTGCCGTTCAATTTCGCATACCAACGGAAGCGCAGTGGGAATACGCCTGTAGCGGAGGTGGTCAAAGCAAACCCTATTGCGGCGATGGGAAGGTGGAAGAATTGGGCTGGGTCGAGGAAAATGCCAAGAACCAACCCCACCCACCCGGTGAACGGACACCCAATCGTTTCGGGCTGTACGATATGACCGGCAACCTATGGGAATGGGTGGCCGACTGGTATGACAGGGAATATTATCGTGACTCCCCCAAGCAGAACCCGAAAGGTCCCACTGTGGGTTCATCACGAACATTTCGTGGTGGTGGCTGGTTGACCCAGGGCGAGTTTGCACGCGCTACGATACGTCAAGACATGGATCCAACCCGCTCCTACCCACTTTTGGGTTTTCGTCTCGCCGCCCCCAGGGTGATGAGCATGCAATAGTTGGAGATTCCTTAAAGCCCTGAAGCAGGTTGGCAGGGTCGAGACGATGATTGCGCCATGAATGGATATTGTCACTTTCTTCCCGGAAAAGTTAAGTGCTAAGATTATACAATACATGTTATTATAAACTTCTGCATACCCTGTTTTCCGGGGCTTGTCATAGAAAGATCAGGATAATCGGTTTATCTAGATTTTATACGAAAAATATTTTATATTGTTTTTTATTCAATCATTTTGGCTATTATCGTCAACTCATAGCTTATAAAAAATCTGATTATGGCTATGAAGAATATAAGCAGGGCGTAAGAAAAAAACATTATGGAAAGGAAGGATGGCAAAAAGAAAAGAAAAATGGCATCCTGTACCGTGATTATTCAAATTATGATGAATACGTCTCGCATCAAAAAGTCAAGCTGGACGAGATGATTGCATTCAAGGGGGGATTTTCCAATAGGGATATTATCGAATACCGGCTCAAATTTTTCAAAAGATTCCATAAAATTCCCCAATATTTACCCTGGAATGCCTCCATATTATGCCTGGGTGCCCGCCAAGGGACGGAGGTGGAAGTGTTACGGGATTTGGGATTCATTGCCGCCCGGGGAATTGATCTCAACCCGGGACCGGACAACCCATGGGTCAAACCAGGTGATTTCATGGCCATTGCGGAACCCGACCATTCGCTGGATATGATTTACAGCAATGCGGTGGACCATGCATTCGACCTGGAATCCTTTTTCAAGGAAAGTGCGCGGGTGGTCAAACTTGAGGGCTATGCCATGTATGACCTGAGCGTTCAGACAACCGCGCAGGGGGGGGGGCCGTTTGAAGCCGTGGAGTGGGACAGTGAGGAAAAAGTTTTTCATCTGATGCTCAAATATTTCAAGCAGGTCATCCATGTCGAAACTGAAACAGCATGGAAAGTGGTTTTGCTTAAAGGTCCCATTACAGGTCAGACTTGAACCGACCCGCTCCGGGACATTCTTTCTCAATGGCGTTTCCAAGGCGTCTGACGGGAACTGACATGGGAGAAAGAGATCTGCACGTACGCAACCTGATCAAACCCAAGGAGAATCCATGGAACGCGATCAAGCAATCAAGTTCATGCTGGACGCCCTGAAAGCAATGAAAACAAAAGGTGGATCCGATCTTTTCATCACCTCCGGCTTTCCCCCTGCGTGCAAACTTGATGGCATCATGACCCCCTTGACCAAGCAACCATTGGACTCGAAAGAGGCCAATATGCTGGTGCGGGCCATCATGAATGACAAGCAAATCAAGGAATTTGATGCCACACGTGAATGCAATTTCGCCATTGCCCCCCCCGGGATCGGTCGTTTCCGGGTCAATGCCTTTGTACAACAAGGGCGATCTGGCATGGTGATGCGCACCATCACCACCGATATCCCTGATTTTGAACAATTAAAGCTGCCGCCCATCCTCAAAGAGGTGGTGATGGCGAAAACGGGACTGGTTTTGGTGGTTGGTGGTACCGGCTCAGGTAAATCCACCACATTGGCCGCCATGATCGGTCTGCGCAACAAGGAATCCTATGGCCATATCATCACCATTGAGGATCCCATCGAATATGTCCATCCCCATGTCAATTGCCTGATCACGCAGCGGGAAGTCGGGGTGGACACCGATTCCTGGCATGCAGCCTTGAAAAATACGTTGCGTCAGGCCCCGAACGTCATCCTGATCGGTGAAATCCGTGACCAGGAAACCATGGAACACGCCATCAATTTTGCCGAAACCGGACATCTGGCCCTGTCAACGTTACACGCCAACAATGCCAACCAAGCCTTGGACCGAATCATCAACCTGTTTCCATCGGAAAAGCGGCAACAACTGCTCATGGACCTGTCGTTGAACATACGCGCCATTATTTCGCAAAGGTTGCTGCGCAAAAAATCGGGTGGCCGGGTGGCCGCCATCGAGATCATGTTGAACTCACCACTCATTTCCGATCTGATTTTCAAAGGGGAAGTCTCCAGCATCAAGGAAATCATGGGGCGTTCCAACGAACTCGGAATGAAAACCTTTGACCAAGCACTTTTCGATCTTTACGAAGCGGACCTCGTCAGCTACGAAGACGCCATGCGTTCTGCCGATTCGCCCAACGAGTTGCGTCTCAGAATCAAGCTTGAAGGCAAGGCCGCCAAAGAAAAAAGCCACACTTCGGGCTTGGAGGGGCTCTCCCTGGTGAGCAAGGAAGGCGAAGAGTCCGAACACCCCTGAAACTTTATTACCAGGAAAGTTAATCGCCGTGGACATTACACCCTATTTGCAACTGATGGTGCAGAAAAAAGGTTCCGACCTGTTTTTCACCCCCGGTACCACCGTGAAAATGAAGCTCGATGGGCAAATGGCCTCTGTAGGAAAGGAACCGTTGACCCCAGAGGTTGTCACCGCTGCGGTGATGGGCGTCATGACCGAAGAGCAGAAGAAAACTTTCCTGGACAATCTGGAATGTGATTTTGCGATTTCCCTGGAGGATAAAGGGCGTTTCCGAGTCAACGCCTTTCACCAGAAGGGACATCCCGCCATGGTATTGCGGCTGATCTCCGCTGACATTCCCAACATCGACGATTTGCGCGTTCCAGAAATCCTTAAAGAATTGATCATGCATAAGCGGGGGCTGTTGTTGATGGTGGGGGGGACGGGTTCAGGTAAATCAACGACACTGGCAGCCATGGTGGACCACCGCAATGCCAACTCTGGCGGCCACATCCTCACCATTGAAGACCCGGTGGAATTCGTTCACCCCCACAAGCGTTCGATAGTCAATCAACGGGAGCTGGGACCCGATACCCGCTCTTACGCCAACGCCTTGAAGAGCAGCTTGCGGGAAGCCCCGGATGTCATCCTCATCGGTGAAATACGTACCCGGGAAACCATGGAGGCGGCATTGGAACTGGCGGGAACAGGACACTTGGCCATCTCGACCATGCATGCCAACAATGCCTACCAGGCGCTGACACGAATCATCAACATGTTCCCACAAAGCCATCACAAGCAGTTGTTCATGGACATGTCTTTGTATCTCAGGGCTATTTTGTCGCAACGATTGGTACGGAGCAAAGATGGGAAGCGTCGTGCCGCCGTCGAGGTGATGGTCAATACCCCCCTGATTGCAGAAAATATACTCAAAGGCGATATCGAAGCGGTCAAAGAGGCCTTGGAGTCGGGATCGGAAAAGGGGATGCAATCCTTCGACGCCGCTCTGCTGCAACTTTACAAAGAGGATGCCGTCACTTTGGATGAGGCCCTGGCCAACGCCGATTCCAAGGCCAACCTGGAAGCCAAGCTGCATTTTGGCTGACCATTGACCCTGTCGAATCATAGTGGACCACGTTCTTTCCTGATTATTCCGCCAATTCGCCGTGAACGTACCCGTTCACGCGATGATGTGGATGATGGGATGTTCGTTAGGCACCCTTATGCCATTTTCTCTGGCGGTTAAGCTGCGAACTGCCCATTCTTTTGCACTACCTATATCACACCTCATTTTACCCCGATATTTTCATTCCTAGATATTTTGCCTCTTTACTAATTTTTTTTATCGCCAAGTATTATATATGACGTTCTTGTATATAATATATAATAATATCAAGGAACCGGATCTGGGACAAAATCTGCTACACGGTGAAATCAAGAGCAGCTCGTTTGGTCAGGCTTTCCAAAAAATCGCCAAAATGAATCAAAAAGGTCGGGTCACCAGTGATGTGGCTTCTTATGCGCCCTCAAACGGCACTCCCGCTGCCTTCATGATCACCGGTTCGTATCGTGAGAATGGTGCATTGGCTGGATATGTTGCCATGCAGATACCGATGGAGCAGATTACGGCCATCATGGCCTTGCGCATCGGCATGGGCAAAAGTGGCGAGAGTTATCTGGTGGGTCCCGATGGCTTGATGCGCTCTGATTCGTTTCTCAATCCAAAAGAATATTCGATTGAAGCATCTTTCAAGAATAACAAAAAAGTGGATACGGAAGCCGTACGGCAGGGGCTCTCCGGAAAAAAAGGGACGGGTGTCATCAAGGACTACAATGGCAACCAGGTATTGAGCGCCTGGGATCCGATAGATCTTGGCAATGATCTGCGTTGGGTCATGATATCGGAAATCGATGTTGCCGAAGCATTTGTACCCGTTGATAAACAAGGGAAAGAGTTCTACAAAAATTATGTCGAGATGTATGGTTATTACGACTTGTTCCTGATCGACCCGGAGGGATTTGCCTATTATACAGCAGCCAAAGAGCCAGACTATCGCACCAATTTGCTGAATGGTCCCTACAACAGCTCCAATCTGGGAAGGCTGATCAAAGACGTCCTGGTTAGCGGTAAAATTGGTTTTGCAGATTTTGAGGCCTATGCGCCAAGCAAAGGGGAACCCGCATCGTTCATTGCACAACCTTATGTGCGGGATGGCAAAACCGAGGTCGTGGTCGCTTTGCAACTATCCATAGATGCGATCAACAAAATCATGCAGCAGCGTGAGGGTATGGGGGAATCCGGGGAAACCTATTTGGTTGGTGCCGACAAACGCATGCGCTCCGACTCCATCATGGACAAGGAAGCCCGATCGATCAAAGCCTCGTTTGCCGGAACAGTCGAGAAAAATGGGGTCGATACCGATGCGGCTCGGGAAGCCCTTTCCGGCAAGAAGGGGGCGCGAACGATTCTGGATTACAGGAAGGTCGATGTGTATTCCGCTTATATTCCTGTCAAAGTATTTGATCGCATCTGGGCACTCATAGCCGAAATCGACGCAGAAGAAGTGGAGAAACCGACCATCTCCTTAAGGAATGCCATGTTGGGTGTCACGGTGATGGCGATCATTCTTGGAGTGTTCATGACATGGGTCATGGTTCGGGGAATCGTTCGTGATGTGGGTGGCGAGCCACGAGCCATCGCCGAGCTGGCTTCCCGGGTCTCCAGGGGAGATTTGGCCATTCGGTTTGATGCGACAACCAGGACGACCGGCATCCATTTGGCTTTGCAAATCATGGTGAAAAAGTTGCAGGAAATCATGGTGGATGTCTCGACCGCAGCGTCACAGATCGCGGTAGGGAGCGAAGCAATTGCAGAGGCGGCACAAAATCTTTCCCAAGGTGCCACCGAGCAGGCGGCCTCCGTGGAAACAACGGCATTGGCCATGGAGGCCATGACAGGGAGTTGTCAATTAAATACGGATAGTTCCAACACCACCCAGACGATTGCCCTGAAAGCGGCCAAAGATGCCGCCAGCGGTGGCGATGCGGTGAATCAGGCGGTTGCCGCCATGAAGGAAATTGCCTCAAAAATCAGCATTATCGAAGAAATTGCCCGCCAGACGAACCTGTTGGCCCTGAATGCCGCTATCGAGGCGGCGCGGGCCGGCGAACATGGGAAGGGATTTGCTGTTGTTGCCGCTGAAGTACGCAAACTTGCCGAACGCAGTCAGATGGCAGCAGGAGAAATCAGCCAGCTTTCCTCTTCCAGTGTACAGGTTTCTGAACAGGCCGGGTCCATTATCGGTAAATTGGTACCGGATATCCAGGAGACAGCGGAGCGCATTCGCGGGATTGCCGAGTGCAGCCGGCAGCAGCGCGAAGGCATTGCCGAGATTGGGAAATCCATTCAACAACTGGATCAGGTCGTGCAAAGAAATGCATCGGCTTCCGAGGAGATGGCGGCTACTTCCGAAGAATTGAATGCCCAGGCCAATCGGATGAATCAAACCGTTTCATTTTTTACGATAACCAACAAGGGTGGTCATTCGTCGTGGCAAGAAGTCAGGAAAACTCCCAATCCCATGACCATGCAGACAAAAACGCAAAAACAATTGATGGCTCCCGCCAGGGATCTCGTTCTGGCGAAAGATGCGTCGAAGGCCGGTGGGGATGAAGATTTCGAGTCGTTCTGAAACGGCAGTCCTCCAGCGTACCGGGTTTCGGGTTTTACAACCACCAAGTCCAATCTTTCCGCAGCGTCCGGTTTCATACATACGAAAAACCCCGATCTTGCGCAGAACAGTAAGACCGGGGTTGATCGTGGGATGATTTGTTTTGATGACGACTACATATCCATGTCACCCATACCGCCACCGCCCGGAGGCATGGGGGCGGCTGGTTTTTTGGGGAGTTCGGCGACCATGGCTTCGGTGGTGATCATGAGTCCCGCCACCGAGGCTGCGGACTGAATGGCGGTGCGTACCACCTTGGTTGGGTCGATGACGCCGCGCTGAACCAGATCGGTATATTCATCCGCCTGGGCATCGTAACCGAAATGGCTGTTGGTTGACTCCATGATTTTGTTGACCACCACCGATCCTTCCTGACCAGCATTTTCGGCGATGATACGGGTTGGCTCTTCCAGGGCGCGACGCACAATCCGAATCCCCGCCTGTTTGTCGTCCCCATCCAGGTGTAAATTTTTCAGGGCGCCGGCACATCGCAGCAGGGCCACACCACCACCCGGGACAATGCCTTCTTCCACGGCGGCGCGGGTGGCGTGCAGGGCGTCATCCACCAAATCCTTGCGCTCTTTCACTTCGACTTCGGTGGCCCCCCCCACGCTGATGACGGCAACGCCACCCGCGAGCTTGGCCAGACGCTCCTGGAGCTTTTCGCGATCATAATCGGATGTGGTTTCTTCAATTTGGGCACGGATTTGATTGACGCGGGCTTTGATCTGGTCGGGTTGACCACTGCCGCTGACAATGGTGGTCTCCTCTTTGGCGATGCGTACCGATTTGGCCCGACCCAGCATGTTCACGGTGACGTTTTCCAGCTTGATGCCCAAATCTTCGGCAACAACGGTTCCCCCGGTCAGGATGGCGATGTCCTCGAGCATGGCCTTGCGGCGATCACCAAAGCCGGGGGCTTTGACCGCCGCCACTTTGAGGCCGCCACGCAACTTGTTGACCACCAGTGTTGCCAGGGCATCCCCTTCAACATCCTCGGCGATGATCAGAAGTGGCCTGCCCGATTGCACCACGCTTTCCAGGACCGGCAGCAGTTGCTGCAAGCTGCTGATTTTCTTTTCCACCAGGAGCAGGTAGGGATCATCCAGTTCGCAGAGCATTTTGTCGGCATTGGTGACGAAATACGGGGAGAGATAGCCACGGTCAAACTGCATTCCTTCCACCACTTCCAGGGAGGTTTCCATCACCTTGGCTTCCTCCACGGTGATGACCCCTTCTTTGCCCACTTTGTCCATGGCTTCGGCGATCATTTTGCCGATCATGGCATCGCCATTGGCGGAAATGGTGCCCACCTGGGCGATTTCCTCCGACTTGGTGACTTCGCGGGACAATTTTTTCAATTCTTGCACCACTGCTTCGGCGGCGGCATCGATACCCCGGCGCAAATCCATGGGATTCATACCCGCAGCCACGGCTTTCATCCCTTCGCGGGCAATGGCTTGCGCCAGGACGGTTGCCGTGGTTGTTCCATCGCCGGCGGCATCGGCGGTCTTGGAGGCGACCTCCTTGACCATTTGCGCACCCATGTTTTCAAACTTGTTTTCCAGTTCGATTTCTTTGGCGACACTGACGCCGTCTTTGGTGACACGGGGGGCGCCCCAGGATTTGTCCAATACGGCATAGCGCCCTTTGGGACCCAGGGTGACCTTGACCGCTTCGGCCATGGTGTTGAGTCCTTTGATCAAAGACGCGCGGGCATCCCCGCCAAATTTTACCTCTTTGGCTGCCATTGTTTCGATACTCCCTCGCTCGATTTACTGTATTTGCATTTATTTGGTTTCAACCCGGTTTGATCCGTTTAACCGACGATCCCCAGAACGTCTGATTCCCGCAGGATCAGGTAGTCCTCGCCATCGATTTTGACTTCCGTGCCGCCGTACTTGCCGAACAGCACGCGGTCGCCGACCTTGACATCCATGGGGCGTACCTTGCCGTCATTGTCGATGGCACCGGTACCGGCGGCGATGACTTCACCCTGAATGGGTTTTTCCGTAGCGGTATCGGGGATGATGATGCCACTTGCGGTTTTGCGTTCCTCCTCCACCCGCTTGACCAGCATACGATCATGCAAAGGGCGAAACTTTGTTTTCATGACACACACTCTCCTTGACTGGGTTGGTCATTTCTCGGGTTGTCCGCGTCCTGATGCGGCCGACTGGCGAGTAGTTAGTAACCTTGAATGTATTTTGCAAGGGGGGGGATAAAATATTTTCTTGAGGTCACACCAAGCGTGTCAGTGCCAGACCGGCGAGGAGCAGGAAAAAAATGCCACTGGCTTTCTGGACGGTTGTGATGGGAATTTTTTGCAACAGGGTGCGACCGGCGATGACGGCGAGGATGACGGAGAGCCCTTCCCCAAGGGTTGCGCCGATCCACACGGGAATGGGGGGGGAGGTTACGGCCAATGCGGCACCGGCGATTTGGGTTTTGTCACCCATTTCCGCCAGGAAAATCATCAAAAACGTGGTGATAACCAGGCTACGACCCTCCATGGAATGGTGCGCATTTTCCTCTTTTTCATCCTCTTTGTTGGCACTGGACCGTAAGGCTTGGATACCAAAGAAGGCAAACAGGAGAGCGACCCCGATTGTGAGTATTTTTTCCGGTATCCACTCGGTCAATGTCGCCCCGAACACCACCGCCAGCAGGTTCAACAAAGCGAAGGCCGACAAAGCCCCGAAAAACACGGGTAACGCCCGAAAACGGGTTGCCAGGGTCATGCACACCAATTGTGATTTATCACCAAGCTCCGCCAAAAAAATAATTAAAAAAGTACTGCCAATGGTGGACAACCATTGTGAAAGAACAAGATCCATGCTTTCATTTCTCCGATTTATTCATGATATTCATTGATACCCCGGGCCGCGGCTTCGTAGACCCGGGGCAGTTTGAGTTGTCTGGCGCGGATCAGGGAGGCGCGCATGGCGACGACGAACTGTACCGATGTGCGAACGGGGAGCAGATTGGCCTGACCGTTGGTGATGAGGAGTTCCAGAGCCAGTTTGGCGGCAGTTTCCCCCTGCTCAAAGGGGGATGTGCCGATAGCCAGCATGCCCCCGTCCTGGGAAAAGAAACCGTTGGTACCGATCAGGGGTACCTGGGAATGTTTTTCTGTCCATTGGATTAATTCCTTGGGGGGCACCAACTCCGGGTTGTTGGCCTGGCGCTTGATTTTGCGATAGTTTGAGCAAACGAGGAAGTCCACCTTGCCAGCGCTATCCCGTACCGCCTGTTGCCATTCGTCAAAGGTTTCCACCAGGCTGGATTCCAAGACTTGAACAGGGTTCATGTCGAAGGAGCGGAAATACCGTTCGTCCCCCATCACCGTTTCGGAGCGATCACCGATAAACCGGATGGTGAGGGGGGTGTGCATTTGATTGTCCTGGGCGATCAACAACAACGTTTCCTTGAGAGCCGCCAAGGGAATTCGTTCCAGAATGCCCGTTACGTTATGTGCCTGATCAAATCCATAATCGGAAAGGGCATTGTTGACACCGGCAAAAACGATTTGCATGGTGGGATGGTTGATCAGGTGGCGCGTCACATACGACTGGGCGTCATCGTCGATGGCGATGAGGACATCGGGAGGAGCGGTTTCGAGCATGCGTCGCATGGCCATTCCGGCATTGGCTTTGAATTCGGGTGAGGGATGGCGTTTGGTGTCCAGGTAATACCAGGTGACGGCATATTCCCGGTGCCCTTCGAGGACGCGGTTGATGCCGGCGTTAACACCTTTGACCCAGGCGTATTCCTTATCATAACTGTGTAAAATGACAATCTTGGGTTTATTGAGATGATACCAGGCCGGGAGCATGGCCGAGCCGAGAAAGAATATCCAGAGCAAGAGTTTTTGTGGACGCAAGGTTAATAATCTCATAAGAGACCCAACACTTTCCAATAAGGAAAGGATGCGTAAATGGCGAGGAGTCGAAATGCATTCAGCAGCGCATTGTGCATGAGGAAACGCGATTCCCGGTAAATTGGCGTGGTTTCGTTGATTTCCTGAAACCGTACGTAGTAGGAGCATTGGTAGGGGAGGAACCAGATTTCCCCGAGAACCAGGATGATGAAGCCGACCACCCAGGAATTGACGCCGTAGATATCGGCCAGGGGCATGAAGAGGGTGATCAGGATGACGATGGTGATACTGATTGGAATGACCAGTCGGATCAGGGAGATCAACAAAAACAATACGAGGACGAACAAGCCGAAATTATCGCGCATGGTGACACCCAGGATTGGCAGCGCCGAGGCGAGGCGTTGATCCAACCCCAGATAGTTGAACACGCTGACCATGCCCGTCAATTCACTGAGATAGATCAAAAACGGCCAATCCACTTTTTCGGTGAATTCTTTTTTTTGCAATGATCCGAACAAAAGCAGGCCGAAAAAGATGGTCATACTTAAAAATGCGGGCTGAATGCGATGCAACGAGGCGGTCATCATGCCCAGGACGAACACGGCGATTCCCAGAAAAGCGGCCCATTCGCGATGTTTCAGAGTGCCCAGCAGTTCCAGTTGCGCAGCAAGGCGTTTCTTGTCCAAATAAGGTTTTTCCTGGCTGCGAAACATGATGGCGTTGAGTATTGCGAAGGCTATGAGCAGGATCAGGGTGAAGACAGCCGTTGCGGCGAACCATTTGAAGCCTTGAAACTGGTCCTGGGCCTGGGTGGGCAAGAGGCTGAACATGGCGAAATTGACCGACTTGCTGGTGACGAACATGGCCGACATCAGACTGACGCCAGTGAACGTACTGATGGCCAATTGGGTTGCTGCGATGCCATTGGGGGTGAAACGCAGATTTTTAACCAGATCTTCGTAAATGGGGGAAACCATGGTCAGACGGGCATTGATGGATGGGATCATCGGTGTCAGGAAAAACCCCATCATGGCGATCCCGAAATTGTTCCAAAAGCGGGAATTGGGGAGATGATACAGCAGCAGCAGCGAGGTGCGGTAACCGAGTCCCGACGAGGCGATGATCGTACTCAGGCCCAGGATGCTCATGGCCATCAAAAAACTGTTGGAGGCGAAACCGGAGAGGACGACCGTAGGGGGCACGAGCCCGGCCATGAGAATGGCGACAATGGCGAACAGGCCGGGGATATAATCATCCACCAGGGAAAACATCCACATGATGACCGTTGAGGAGAATATCATCATGGAGGTGATGATATTTTGCTCCAGGTTGTATTCTATGCCCAGGAGCCAAACGATGATCGGCAACACGATGGCGAGCAACCAGCCGGTGAAACCGGCGATCCCTTCGGCCTTGGCTTTCGGGCGTGGCGGGACCGCCCGTGTCGGGAGGTGCTGCCCGCTGATGCGGCTCATGAGGCGGCCGATGCATTCCACCTTGAAATAATCCTGACCGCTCATCAAGGCTTGCAAGGGGGCGCGTGGGATGTACAAAGCCTGCACTGCGGTCGTTGCAACGGCATCGACGAAATAGCCCTCGAAATCCGTGGCGCTCTCTTCGCCAAAGCAGGTGTCGGAGATGAGTGACGATGTGCCGTCGGATTTGAGCAGGCGCACGGAACCGGAAATCAAGACGTAAAATCCGTCTGCCGGTGCGTTGGCGCGAAAAATGGTTGTACCAGCGGGGTATTGACGATGTTCAATGACGGGCAGCAAGCGCGACAGGGTCGGGTAACGGCACCGTGCAAAGAGCGGGTCACGCAACAGTTGCTCGACGATGGTTGATTCTGCGGGGGTTTCAGCCACGACACCTGTGCCTTGTTGTGGATTGGATCGGGTAACGTCCGCTCATGTGAAAGAACCGGAACTATCGGACTACCATGGCATTGGAGAAATTGCCCACACGGGTCCTTACTCCGGGCAGGGGTTCGAGTTCAAAACGTTCGGTGATCCATTTCAGGATGGACGTTGTGTCGTAGCGCGTGTGATCGACGAAACCTTTTTTGACCATGGGGCCGATGAATAACGTTGGAATACGCGATCCCGGTCCAAAATCATCGCTCCATCCCGATCCCGAGGGTGGTGGTACATGGTCCCAGAATCCCCCGTTTTCGTCATAGGTGACGACAATGAGCATATGCGGCCATTGCGGGCTGGCGCGCAGTTTGCGCAATGTTTCATCGATGTGGGCGTCCCCTGACAACACATCGGTATACCCCGGGTGCTGATTGACATGACCGGCGGGTTTGTAAAAGCTGACCGGGGGTAGCGTCCCCTGTTCGATATCCTGCCAGAACGCTGCGGCATCTTTCAGATGCTCTTCCCGTTCCCGGGTCCCGGGCGCGTAGCGCGCAAAATAATTGAACGGTTGGTGATGGGGCTGAAAATTGGCGGAACCGGGTTCCCGGTTGTAAATGACCCGGCGCTTGGCTTGCGGCTCCTGCATGCCATCATCCAACGCTTGCTGGTAAGCCCCGGCGTACCAGCTCCAGGCGACCCCTTTGGCCGACAGGGTATCCCCAATGGTTGCATGGGTCTGGGGTGGCAGGGGGACCTGAAAGCCTTTGCCCGTTCCCGATCCCCGGGGGTTGGCATGGGTGCGGGGGCCATCCGCAGCGGGGGGGATGCTGCTGGGTTGGTAGGGGGGTTGGGTGGTATTGACGGACCATCCGTCCCGGGTCACTTGCATGAGTCCTTCATCTTCTACCTGCATCGCCCCCTGATTGGCGGATGGGGAGTCCGGTTTTTTGACCAGGGAGCCATGAATGTCCATACGGACGCTCATGGAAGCGGGCGCATTGGGGTGTTGCGGGGTACACGCGCAGATGAGCCAGAAATGGTTCAGGTAAGAGCCGCCGTAGGCGGCCATGAAAAAATGATCGGCCAACGTGTAGTCGCGCGCCCATTGCCACAATTTCAACGGGCTGCCGTCGTAATAGCCCATGGTCCAACCACCGACATTGGAAATCGCGGCGAAGCGGTCATTCCTGCCGCCATTGATTTGCTCCCGGTTGTAAAAAAAACTGTGGATCGGATTGGGTCCGAGTTGGTCGAAGGGGCGATTCAAGGGGGGGGCATCGATGCGGAACGGGATATTGGGCAGACGGGGAAATGCGGGATCCGGTTTACCCTGCTTATCAAATATTAACAATTCCTTGAGGGGCGTACCATCATGGTCGCGCTGAATTTTTTGTTCCCGGGTGGCATTGGCGATGCCATCGGCACCGGGAAACAATCCAAACAGGTGATCAAAGCTGCGATTCTCGGCGTAGATGATCACAATGTTGTTGACGGGCTGTTCGCCGGACGCATAGTACGCCGGCGGCGGTGCCGTACACCCCCCCGCAAGGGCCAAAATGCCCGGTACGACCGCTGCCACATAATCCCGAAGACATGATTTACGCAAAAAAACATCCCCCGTGTACTGTAAAATTTTACGGTGAATATTAAAGAAAGTACCGGTAAAATGCACACGGTACATGACCAGCGAATTGGTGCCATGGTAAAACATTCCCTGGTTTTTATCAACTGTGAGGGTCTTCAAGATGTCCATCCTGTATCGACTTGTCCGAAAGCTGGTTCCCGCCGCAACCGCAGTGGCTTGCCTGAGTGGAATGACCGGGTCCGCCCTTGCCGGGGATCTCTGGCAGACGTATCAGGCGGCTTTGGATCACGATCCCGGGCTGAAAGCCGCCTTGCACCGGAAACAGGGGGCCATGGAGGCGTTGCCGCAAAGCACGGCGGCTTTGTACCCTTCCGCCTCGGTTTCCACGCAACACGGCTTATACAAACAATCGACGTTGGACAAGGACAGCTACGATACCAGCGGTTTCTCCCTGTCGATCATGGTGCCGCTGTTTCACCGGGATCGCCTGGTGGGCCTGGATATGGCCAAAACCGGGATGGACATGGCGGAACTCGGCTATCTCCTGGAGCAACAGCAACAGGTGCTGCGCGTAGCCGAAAAATATTTCAATGTCCTCTCCGCTGAAGAGAGCCTGACTGTCGCCTTGGCCGAGGAAACGGCTATGAAGCGCCAGTTGGACCTGGCCAAGGAAGGATTGTCCGCCGGTACGGCAATCATCACGGAAGTGCAAGAAGCCCAGTCGGGTGTCGATTTCGCCAAGGCCCAGGTGGTTGCTTCCCGCAATGCCGTTTTGCAGCGCCAACGGGAATTGACGGAACTGACGGGCTTGCGGGATAAATCTTTGCAACTGTTGCCGCTCAAACAGGACATTCCCCTCAAGGAACCGGATCCAACGCTCCCTGATCGTTGGGTCGAGGATGGTTTGGAAAACAATGCCAATCTGAAAATCATGCGTGCCAAACAAGTGCAGGCGACGCAGGGTGTGGAAAAGGCCCGCGCCGAGCATTTCCCGACCGTGGATGCGACAACGGGCTACAGTTATTCCGACAGCGGGGGTTCCAATTTTTGGACCGGGGGCGTACCGACCTCCAAGACCAATTATGTCACGGTGCAGTTGAATGTTCCGTTGTATGCGGGTGGGGCGACCGTTTCCAAGGTGCGTCAGGCCGAGCAGGCTTTGCAGGAGGCGCAGTATGAACTGGAGCGCAGCCGCCAGGAAGTCGAGACGGGCATTCGCAATGCCTATCTGGACGTACAAACCGCAATCGCCCAGGCGACCGCCTTCAAACAAGCCTTGACGTCTTCCTCCAGCGTGCTGCAGACCACCCGCGAAAGCCATGCCGCCGGTCTCAGGACCATGCTGGATGTTTTGAATGCGGAACGTGACGTGTTCCGTGCCATGCGCAATCTGGCCGATTCCCGGTATCGCTATATTCTGGGTGCCTTGCGTCTCAAATTCAATGCCGGCCAACTGGTCAGTCAGGACCTTTCCAACATTAACGAATGGCTCAAGAAATGAAAAACTTAATGCCAGTTTTTTCCCGACATGGTATCCGGCTTTTCGGTCATCGCCGTAGTGTACTCGGTACCTTGTTGGTGTGTTTGCCGTTCTTGACGTGTGTCGCACCGGATACGGCCCGGGGTCAGGGGGACGGCAAACCCGGTGCCAGCGTCGTCGTCTCCCCGGAAAAACAGGCCCATGAGTTGCTGTTGGAGGGGACGGTGGAGGCGGTGAAACAGGCGACCATGTCGGCCCAGGTGTCGGGCCAGGTCGTCGAGTTGAATTTTGACGTCAACGACTATGTCACCAAGGGTCAGGTGTTGTTGCGCATCAAGGGGGAGCAACGGGAAGCGGGTGTGGCGTTGGCCAAGGCGGGTGTGGATGAGGCCAAGGCGGCCCTGGCCCAGGCCAGCAGCGAACATGCGCGTTTGAAACAATTGTTCGACAAGCAGATGGTGACCAGTGCCAAAATGGATGCGGCCGTGGCGGCGATGTCGGCGGCGCAGGCGCGCCTGAAGGCGGCGCAGGCCCAGGTTTCCGGTGCCAGCGAAACCGCCGGGGACAACGTGGTCAAAGCCCCCTACTCCGGTTATGTGTTGGAACGTTTCGTCCAGCTTGGCGAGACGGCAAACATTGGTCATCCCATTTTTTCCGGCATGTCCCTGGATGAACTGCGGGTCATGGTGACGTTGCCGCAATCCGCCGAGCCGGTCATTCGCAAACACATGCAGGCTCGCGTTGTGCTGGCGGATGGCAGCAGCATCCCCGGTGCCGGCGTCACCCTGTTCCCCTACGCGGACAAAGGGACGCACACGGTCGGTGCCCGTATCACGTTACCCAACGAAACCAAGGGATTGTACCCAGGAATGTTGGTCAAGGTAGCCTTCAATCTGGGGGAACGGGAACGATTGCTGGTCCCGGCAACGGCGGTGGTGCAACGCAGTGAGGTGACGGGTATCTATCTCTTGGATGCCCGGGGCCAGGTCTCTTTCCGGCGCATTCTGGCAGGCCGCCCGGATGACAAGGGCAGGGTGGACGTGTTGGCGGGATTGGTTCCGGGTGAACGCATCGCCCTGGACCCCGTAATGGCGGGATTGGCTTTCAAGGCCAGTCCCCAAGCCGATGACAAGGAAAAAGGAACGCATTGATGGGCGGCGAGGAACTCTCTTTTTCTGGGCGCATTGCCGGCAAGTTTCAAAATTCGGCGATCACCCCCCTGCTGGGGCTGGTGGGATTTTTGTTGGGCCTCATGGCCGTGGCCATCACGCCACAGGAGGAGGAGCCACAAATTTCGGTAACATTTGCCAATGTGTTCATTCCCTACCCCGGGGCATCCGCCTCCGAGGTGGAAAAGGTGGTGGCGACGCCGGCGGAGCAGATCTTATCGGAAGTGGAGGGTGTCAAGCATGTCTACTCCATTTCCCGTCCGGGCATGGCCATTGTCACGGTGCAGTTCACCGTCGGCGAGAACCGCAACAGCGCAATCTTGCGGCTCTATAACGCCGTTTTTTCCAACGAAGATTTTTTGCCGCGCAATCTGGGCGTGGGCCGACCTTTGGTTAAACCCAAAGGGATCGATGACGTACCCATCGTCACGTTCACCCTGTGGAGTGATGATCCGCAATGGGGATCCCACGAACTCGCCCATGTGGCGCATGCCCTGGAGGCGGAATTGAAACGCGTTCCCGACACCCGGGATATCTATACCATCGGGGCACCGGATCGCGTTGTCCATGTGGTTTTGGATCCCCTCAAGCTGTCGGGTCACCAACTGACCCTGGAGGACATCAGCCAATCCCTGGGGGCGTTCAACGCCGTCGGTCACGTGGGTGCCATGGTGTCCGACAATCGCCATGTATTGGTGCAATCGGGCGAATTCCTGCAAACGGCGGAAGAGGTGGCCAGTCTGGTGGTGGCGGTGCGCAACGGTGCGCCGGTCTACCTGCAAGACGTGGCCCGGGTGACGTTGGAGCCCGATCAACCCCTCTCTTATGTTTGGTTCGGTACCGGTCCCAGTGCCCATATCGAGGGGGATGCCCCGGTGCGGGATACCCCGGCGGTGACCCTGGCGGTTGCCAAGAAACCGGGGGCCAATGCCTCCTCCATCGCTAAAAATGTCATTGACCGGATGCAACAATTAAAAGGTTACATCATTCCCGACAACGTGCATTACAAGATCACCCGCGACTATGGCGCCACGGCGGCGGCCAAGGCGCAAAAATTGATCGGCAAGCTGGCATTTGCCACGTTCTTCGTCGTGTTGCTGGTGCTTTTGACCATGGGATGGCGCGAGGCGGCCATCGTCGGTACCGCGGTCATTTTAACCCTGGCCCTGACCTTGTTCGCCAACTGGGCCTGGGGGTTCACCCTGAATCGGGTCTCGTTGTTCGCCCTGATTTTTTCCATCGGCATTTTGGTCGATGACGCCATTGTCGTCGTGGAAAACATCCATCGCCACATGCATGGTGGCAGCAAACCATTGTTGGAAATCATCCCCCAGGCGGTACATGAAATTGGCGGACCCACCATTCTGGCGACCTTCACCGTCATTTCCGCCCTGTTGCCCATGACATTCGTCACCGGCCTCATGGGGCCCTACATGAGTCCCATTCCCATCAATGCCAGCATTGGCATGGTGATTTCGTTGTGTGTCGCTTTTGTGATCACCCCCTGGCTGGCCTACAAGGGGTTGAATCGTCGCTATACGAAAAGTTTGGAACACAGGGGGCACCATGCCGCGAATCATGCCAGCGGTGGCGAGGAGGTTTCCCCGGGGATGCTGCGTTTTTTCACCGCCGTCTATCGCCCCTTTCTGACCAGCCGGATAGCCATTTTGAATCGCTTGTTGCTGGGTATCGCCATTTTTGTCTTGATCGGTCTCTCTTTGATGCTGGTTACCCAAGAAAAAGTGGTGCTGAAAATGCTCCCCTTTGACAACAAGTCGGAATTCCAGATTGTCGTGGATATGCCGCAGCAGGCTTCCTTGCAGGAAACCGCCCGCGTCATGACGGCCTTGACCGACACTTTGTCCAAGATGCCGGAGGTGACCAACTACCAAGCCTACGCCGGCATTTCCGGTCCCACGGGATTCAATGGCTTGGTGCGGCAATATTATTTGCGCAAGGGCAATTATGTGGGCGACATTCAGGTCAATATTGTGGACAAGCATCATCGCAATCGCAAAAGCCACGAGATCGCCCGGTCGATTCGCAAACCATTGCAAGATATCGCCGCCCCCATGGGTGCCAATGTCAAAATCGTCGAAGTCCCCCCGGGCCCCCCGGTTCAATCCCCCCTGGTCGTGGAGGTTTACGGCCCGGAATTGGCGGGGCAACACCACTTGGCCCGGCAAATTGAAACCGTTTTTAAACAAACACCGGATATTGTCGATATCGACACCAGCGTCGAACATGACACCGAGCGGCTCATTGTTCAGGTGGATCGTCAGCGGGCGGCCCTGTTGGGTGTCAGTCAGGCTTCCGTCAACCAGATTCTGGCCACGGCCCTTGGTGGCAATGATCTCTCCTTCGTCCATACGGAAACCTCCAAGTATGCCACCCCGATACGCGCCGAGTTGGGTGCTGCCGACAAGGGTGATCTGACCACGATACTGAACATGAAAGTGCGCAATACCGGCGGTGGATTGATTCCCTTGTCCGATTTCGTCACGGTTAAAAAAGCGGGTGTTGATCACGCCATCTACCACAAGGATATGGCGCGTGTGGTTTATGTCACGGGTGACATGGCGGGCGATCTCGACAGCCCGCTGTACGGCATGGGTGCCATTTACGGCAAATTAGAGGCGCTGAAGTCCGTCAGTGGGCAACCGCTGACGCAATATTTGATCAACCAGCCGGCGGTCCCGTTCGACTACAGCGTCAAATGGGATGGCGAATGGCAGATCACGTATGAAACCTTCCGCGACATGGGCATTGCCTACAGCGTCGGATTGTTGATGATCTATCTGTTGGTTGTGGCGCAATTCCGTTCCTATCTGGTGCCGTTGGTCATCATGGCGCCGATTCCCCTGACCGTGATCGGGGTCATGCCGGGACATGCCCTCCTGGGTGCGCAGTTCACCGCCACATCGATGATTGGCATGATCGCCCTGGCGGGAATCATCGTACGTAATTCCATATTGTTGGTGGATTTCGTCAATGAAACCGTGGCCAGCGGTAATACCCTGGACAAAGCGGTCATCTTGTCGGGTGCCATTCGTGCCAAACCCATCATTCTCACCGGCTTGGCCGCCATGTTGGGTGCCTTTTTCATCCTTGATGATCCCATTTTCAGCGGTCTGGCCATCGTTTTGATCTTCGGTATTTTCATCTCAACCGTGCTGACCTTGTGGATTATCCCCATCCTGTATTTCAGCATGATGCATAAGCAAATGGGCAGGCGGGGTGCCGCATAACGATCATGACGACTGAAAATAAAAACAATGCTGACCTGCTCAAGCAGGCGATGGCGGATTTCAAAGAGGCGGTGCGGCTGCGCAATGTCCTGCATATCCGTGTCGCCTCCCGGGTGACCACCTTGCTGCGTGCGGGAATGGTCAGCCTGGCGGTGGTGGCGGTGGTGTTTTTGTTTCTGCTTTGGACGGTCAGTTCCAAACTCGATATCATGATCAACGTCATGGAGGTCATGAATCATAGATTTACAAACATGGCCAAGGATATGTCGGTCATGCGCGAGGTCATCGCAGGCATGGACAAGAATATGGCCAGCATGCCAGTAATTGTCGAGGAGGTTGGTTCCATGCAAAAAACGGTGGCCGCCATGAACCCGGATATTCAACAAATCGCCAAACAGATGCATTTGATTGAAAAAAATCTTGGCGGCATCACCCAGGCGGTCGGGCATATGACGCAAACCTTTTCAGCCATGGATTTCAATGTCCAGGAAATCGACAAGGGGGTCCACCGCACGGCCCGTCCCATGAAAATGTTCAATCAATTCTCTCCATTACCTTGATACGGGGGCCATATATGGCTAACGACCACGAAATGGATGATGCCGTTGGTATCATCAGCGAAACGTTTGGTACCTTCCGGGCGGAAATGGAGCAGGTCAACAGGGTCGCCACCAAAATTGCCAAAAAGACCCAATGGTTCATTCGCATCACCATGGGCATCATTGCCGTGGCTTTCGCCTACGTATTCTTCCAGGTGACGCAGGTGACAACCAACATGGTCGACATGATCGGCAGTATGGATACCATGCTGAACCGCTTTGGTGGCATGTCGGAGGACATGGGGCATCTGACCGCTGCTGTCCAATCCATGGGGGATAACATTCAGGGCATGCCCGTCATCGCTCAAGACATGCAGCGTATGAACCAGGATGTGGCCGGGATGCAGAACTCCGTCAGCGCCATGTTGGCTGACGTGGCCAGCATGGATAAAAATGTCGATACCATTCGACTGAGCACCTACCAGATGGCGGATCGGTTTGTCAGCGTGAATGGTGCGGTTTCCCACATGAATTACAATGTTTGGCAGATGTCTCGTCCGACGAATATGTTTGGACCCATGAACTGGTTGTCGCCTCCATGAAGATGGCTATGTGACCGACCGGGGGATCCGATCCGTATGTCAACAAGGATAATGTTTTCTATGATGGAACGATGGGCGCGATGGGCGGTGCTGGCGGCGGTACTGTTGGGGGTGACGGTACTCTTGCCGACCTCGGGGGCGGCCCTGGATGCCGAACCATCGCCAACCTTGAAAAACAGCCTCGGTATGGTCTTCAACCTGATGCAGCCCGGAAAATTTTTGATGGGGAGTCCGGGCAGCGACAAGAATAGATACCGAGATGAAATTCAGCATTCCGTGGTCATCTCCAAACCGTTTTACATGCAGACAACGGAGGTGACGCAAGGGCAGTGGCAAGCGGTTATGGGGGAAAATCCGGCGTATTTCGTGCGTTGTGGCGATGATTGTCCCATCGAGGAGGTTTCCTGGGAAGATATCCAAATCTTTCTCGAAAAATTAAATGCCAAAGGCGAGGGGAGGTATCGATTGCCCACCGAGGCGGAATGGGAATATGCCGCACGAGGTGGGGCGATAACACTGTATTCGTTTGGTGATGATGTGACAGAGGTTGCCAACTATTCGTGGCATAGCAAAAATTCGGGTAGCAAAACGCACCCGGTTGCCAAACTGGCACCCAATCCCTGGGGGTTGTACGATATGGAGGGCAACGTCTATGAATGGGTTGCCGACTGGTATGGCCCTTACTCAACGGCTGAAGTGGTTGACCCGCAAGGCCCCCCATCGGGGACCTACCGCGTGGCCCGGGGTGGCGGATGGCATAGCAGCCCGGGACGTGTCCGTCCGGCGGTGCGCAACATCTACGGCCCCACGTTTCGTTACTATCGCCTGGGCTTTCGCCTGGTCAAGACCATCTCCTGAATGGGCAACCGCGCAACCCGGGTGGGTGATTGCCAGCATATGACGCCTGCTTGAAAACTGTATCGTGATATCGTGGCAATGGACATGGGAACGCAGCGGTGGTTGCCCCTTCACCCCATGTCATCGTGCCATGGCTGCGGGAGAGGCGGCCAATGACCCGGGGAAGAATCCAGGTGGGGTGGCATCCGCTCCTGCTCACACAAAGAGGCCAACGTCTCCCCCTGACGGATTATTTCGTGCCGTCCCCGGGCATTCACCAGTATGATCGGCGGTCGCAACTCAATGAATTGCAACCATTGGGTGTTGTTGTAGGCCCCCACGGGAGAAAATATCAGGCGATCCCCCACCGCAAGGGGCGGCAGGGTGACCATTTGGCGCATGTAATCGATATTCATGCACAATGGCCCGAAGATAGCCGTCTCTTCAGGCACCCCATCTTTGGGCTGCACCAACTGGACTGGATGGTGATACCATAAAGCCGTCAATAATAGATTGATCCCGGCGTCCAGAATAACGCCACGTCGGCCATCAACCAGACGTTTGGTACCCACTACGGTGGCAGCCAACGATTGGGCATCGTCAACAACAGCCCGTCCGCTTTCAAAGATGAGGAGTGGCAACGGCCCGGGCCGATCGGACAATCCTTTTTTCAAAGCCATGCCGATACGTTTTGTATACTCTTCCAAATCGGGAACCGCCTGTTCCGGGGGGATTGGTGTCCCTTGCAGGGCGTTGTGTGAGGGAAAACCACCGCCGATATCCAAATAGGCGATTCGGGTTCCACTGTCCCGTTCCACCTCGTGGAGGAACTCGTTCATGAGGCGTACCTGTTCCCCGAAGGCCGTGGGATCCAGAATGAAGGTGCCTATGTGGCTATGCAATCCGTTCAGGCTCAGGTGTGGGGAAAGACGGATGCGGGTTGCGGCCTCAATGGCCTGACCATTCTCCAGATTGAAACCAAAACGGCTCCAAGGTTCGGTAATTCCCGTATTAAAATTTAAACGCAACGCTACGGAAACGACTCGGCCCTGCTCCCTGGCCACACTTTCCATGAGATCCAATTCATCCAGATGATCCAGATGCACATGGGCCCCTTCGGAAACGGCGCGTTCCAGAATCGCACGCGGTTTGTAGGGACCGTTGAAGAGAATCCGGTTGCCGGGTACACCCAGCAGGCGCGCCTTTTCATACTCCGACTTGGAGACGACTTCGGCCCAGGAGCCTTCCTGATGCAGAATACGGCAAATGGCCGCAGTGATATTGGTTTTATAGGACCAACCATGCACAACGTTGGGATAATGATTTTTAAAAGATTGGATCATGCTTCGGACGTTGTCACGCAATCGTTTTTCCGAAGTGATGAACAAAGGGGAACCATAGCTGTTCATCAAATCATCGATGGCGACACCGTCTATCTCGGAACAGACGCCCTGGTTGCGCCGATAACCGAAGGTGTTGATCGCCCCCTTGCCGAGGGGTTGAATCCAGGGGGGGTCCCAGGTGCGTAACGTGGAAGATGGTTTATTCATGAACAGCGTCTTTCATCATGAAGGCGGCGAGGGGTGGTTGCCGGTTGTGGCCATGGCGGCCCAGCGTTCGAAATCGACAGCGAGGTCCCGGGCATGGCGGATGAACAACATTCCCGTTCTCGCGGCGGGAAGGACGGGGCATTGTTCTCGCGCCAACAGATGCATCAGCACCACTGGCAGGTTTCGTCCCACCGCATGACTCATGTAGATCCAGGAGGGGAAGCGAGGATTGAGTTCCACCAAATACAGTTTGCCATCCTCGCCGCGCAGGGCTTCCACCTCCAGGGGACCACGCCAGGATAGATGCCGGGTCAAGGTTTCCGCCATCTCCAACAGTTCCTGATCGGCGATGCTGATCCCTGACCATGCCTTCCCTTGGTCGGTCGTACCGCGTTTGCGCATCATCACGGCCCCCAACAACGTGCTTTCCCCATCGCACACCGCAGTTAGATTGACTTCGTGACCCGGAATGAAACGTTGCACGAGGATGGGATACCCCCATTGCTGGGCAATCCGCCAGCAAGCGGTTTTGGCTTCGTTGGCGTTGCGAACCACGTGGGCGCCATAGACGCGCCCTTTGATGACCAACGGGTAGGACCACCCCACCTGGTGACAGGTATCAAAGAAACCCATGTCGTTGACGATGCGGGTGGCCGGTGTTGCCACACCCGTTGCCGCACCCAAGGCGGGAAGGTTCTCTTTGCTCCGTGCCGTCAGTGTTTTCCGATCCGGCAACAAGGAAGCGATACCCAACTCCGCCAATGCGGGCTGCAAGCGCTGAAGATTGTCAAGCTCCGCATCCAGGCAGGGGACGATGGCATCCAACGCCACCACGTTCCTGATTTCCAGTAGCCGTTCCAGCAACGATGCCTCACCCAGGGAGGGATACGGGAGGAGGTAGGCTTCGTCGCAAGCATGATCGTCATAAAGTCCGGCATCCAGGGCATCATAACTCAGGGCGATCACGCGACCGCGAAACTCAGGGTGTTGCCGCAGGCACCGTGCCACCGCCAGTCCCGGTGCCGGGTTGTCGGCACGGGCACCCATTCCGGAAATAGCGATGGTCCAGGTACGCCAATTGTTCGAGCGCTGCTCCGATGTCATGGGATGTTTTGGGCCAGTTGCTGGGAAAACCCCGCCACCGATGCCGTGGCACTGTCCAATGTTACGGCGTAGATCTCCGTCAATCGACGCGCCACTTCCTCCATCGATGCCCCGCTTTGCAACAACTCCAAAATCGTCAAACCCGTGGTGTTGACGGTGAAACTGAGACCGCTGACAGGATCGAAGACCAAACCGGTGCGACTGACCGCAAGGTGATCCAATCGTCCCGGGTCCAAAGATTTCCGGGATGCTGACAGACCCGGGTCGGTCATGTTACCTCCAAATCCCCTTGGTTCCCTATTCCGCGAAGATCACATCTTACCCCCGGAATCGCCTCCGGAAGTGCCACCATCGGTGCCACCGGCCTCGGCAACAACCTGCCAGCTCGCAGCCCGGGCAGCGGTCGGTTCCAGATAGCCGGCCAGGGCCAAACTGGCATCGAGTCGAACTTGTGCCGGAGGGGTGGACAACGTTTCCCCGGCGCAGATCCTGCCAACCATGGCATTGTTGGTACAGATGGTCGCTGCGGAGCTTTCGGAAACCGGACCCGCAACGAGAAGGGGGGAAACAACTGCCGCAAAGAGTGTTGAGTTCACTTTCGCTCTCCTGTCACGCCAAATTTGATACACCATCACATGCTTCAGAAAAACCGCGAAGTTGCCCGCCCGAATACCACGGACAACGCATCGGTACAGGCTGCCTTTCCCATCGTCGAAAGTCAAGAACGAATTCCACGTATTAATTCTACTTTGTCACATTTCTCAGGCCGGCGAAGTTCATGCAGGTAATTGTTTTCACGTACAAATCAATTAACCATTGCGTTTCACGGCTAATTCATCCAACACAGATTGTTCGTTATCAGC
>PEAK01000052.1 GCA_002753515.1 Magnetococcales bacterium | reverse complement strand
ACATCCATCAGTACCAAATCGACGGATTCTTCCATCAAAATTCCCAGTGCTTTGGCACCCGATTCCGCCTCCAATATCCGAATGTTGGGTAATCGCTTCAGTACCGCCCTCAAGGAAAAAAGGTTATTGCGATTATCATCGACAATCAGGAGTGTGTGTGGTGGCTTATCATCCATGATCAGAGGCCTGCTCAATGAACTGTAAATAATACAAAATAATAATGTTGATACAGGATGACCCAGAGTAAAAGACTCCCGCAATTCACTTACTCAATGTGTTTTCACATGGGCCTCGGCACTCTCTGTAAGTCTTCCAGTCCATGCCATGGCAAGGGCCGATAGCAGGAATATGCTGTGGATGATGCACTGCCACTGCGCCACGTGTGGCGTAACATGCTCGATATTGACGAAAGTTTTTAATAGGTGGATGGATGAGATGCCAATCAAGGCCATGGCCAGTTTGACTTTCATGATGTTGGGATTGGAGTGACTGAGCCATTCCGGGCAATCCGGATGCTGTTCCACTCTCAACCGGGAGACGAATGTCTCATAACCCGCAACGATAATCATGATCAGCAGGTTTGAGATCATGACCACGTCGATCAGCCCTAAAATGAGGATAACGGCATCATTCTCACTCATGTTGGGCTTATGAAATATTTCAACAAGCTCTACAAAAAAGCGATAGACATAGTAGCCTTGGGCGACGATCAGGCCAAAATAAAGAGGAGCTTGCAACCATCGGCTGAAAAAAATGAAATCAGCCAAAGGCTGTGTTATAGGTTTTCCAGGTGTTGGGCCAGGATGATGGTTTACCGTCATGGGCGCCGATTCCCTCCGATAAAAGTGAAAAACTGTTGGGTAAGTGTATTACCCTTCCGCCTTCGTCGCAAAACACAGAAAAATACTGGGTTGACTTTATACCCTCTGGAATATTTCTGCATTGTCGAAATGCTTTGAAGTGCAGATGAAATTGTCAGAACGGAACAAAAGATATCAGAAACGTTGGTAAAAAGGCCAGCCCTTCCATGAGTCTCCTGCATAAAAAGTTGAACACGGAAATAATGGACTTTATAGGGATTGGACGCTATACTCCACGATGCTGGTGATCCAGTAATATACGTGTCAAACACCAAGTTTCTGGCTTGCTTGACATCTCTTGACGCATGAGGTTCGACGATGACCGTTTCAACGGCAAATGGTGCAAACAAGGTTTCGCACAACAACACCCAGGATGCCCTTTCATCATGGAAGAAGCGTGATCGACAACAACAAGACAAGACGGTGCCTGCCGGTGGGAAATGGTGGGTTATGTTTCTCATCCTTCTCTCGGCAGTGGGCATATCGGGCTTTTACACCATCAATGAATATGCTGCCAACACCGAAAAAGTCATCAAGAATACCACTGCGAAAGCTGTTCAATTTGAATCCATCTTTGGCGATTTGGTTCAAGCCCGTTTTCGGGCAATGAATATTGCCGCCGATACCATGTTGCAAAGTCGAGTCACCGTCGAGGCGTTCGCCAAAAAGGACCGCAGCGCCCTGATAGCACGGATTGAGCCGTTCTACCGGACCTTGCGTGAAGAACACGGAGTGGCACAGCTCAATTTTTGGGAACCTCCGGCAACAATCTTTTACCGGGCGGGTGCCCCATCCGAATTTGGCCAGGATCTTGGCAAGTTTCGCAAATCAATCCTTGCCGCCAATGAACGCAGGCAAAAAATTCTTGCCGTGGAAACGGGTCTTGGCGGTGTCATCGCGATTCGCGCCATTGCCCCGGTGACCTACGAAGAAAAATTTGTCGGCGTCATTGAATTCGCAAGTGATTTCAATATCCCACTGGAACGTGCCAGAACCATTACCGGATTACAATGGGCCATTGGCCTAGCTAAAGAAATATCTGACCGCGTCGAGCGCCCAGCCAACCCGCAAAAGGACGCCCTGAAGGGCACCGATATCTTTTTCATCTATTCCGAGACGAAAACCGGAGAGATGATGCGCCAGATGGACTTCGATCCACGTTCCAAAAATGAAACGCTCGTCCACACGGAAAAACAAACCGTATTCGTCAAAAGCTTCACCGTAAACAACTTTTCCGGGATTCCCACCATTGTCATCTCCACGGTGCTGGATATCACAGACCTTTTTGCCGAAATTTTACGATCCGTAGCAATCAAAACCGGCATTTTGTTTCTGACCCTTTCGGTGGGGGGCATTGTCGGCTATTCCAAATTTGGCGACATGCGCGCCAAGCTTACCGGAATGGTGCATCGCCAACGCTTGGAACTTGAAGAACGCGCCATCGCCTGCGATGCCGCCATGGAAAAATTGCGCGAAGTCGATAGTATCAAACGCGGTTTTTTCACCAATCTGGTCGGTGTTCTCCATGACCCTTTGTTGGCGGTAACCGGACAGTTGCATTCACTGACTCCCATTCTTGACAACGTTGTCCAGGGAAATGTCCCTGACATGACTTTGCGCCAGACCGCGCAAGAACGATTTCACTTCGCCCTGGGTGAAATCCACCGGCTCAGCCAGTTGGTGGCCGATTACCAACAACTGGAACTGTTTCGCCAAAATTTGGTCAAGCAAGACAACCCCATGATCACCCTGAGTGACGTTGTTGATCGAGCCTTGGCCGAGGATTTATCCAGTTTCCGCCGCCTGCCGCAGCTTTCGATCACAACCCAATTCGCCACCGACATGCCTCAAGTCCGAGCCGATGCCGATTTGTTACGTCAGGCTGTTTGCGGTTTGATCCGGTATGCCGCCCACCTCGGCGGAAAAGGGAAAATTATCATCTCCGGCAGTCATGATCAGGATTCGGGTTGGCTCAAACTGTCGATCATCGGATCCGCATTTGCCGCCGCCGGGGCCCCAGATGAGGCTTTGATCGATGAATCACGTCAATTCATCGCCCGCATCGGCACATCACTCTCATCCGTTTCCAAGGCCCCCCTGGTCGCCGTGGTTTTATCCCGTATCATTGTGGAATTTTACGGCGGCAAACTTGATGTTGCCAAAGACGAACCAGGATTTATCCTCCGCCTTCCCACCGCCGTCTGAGGAGGTCATACCTGTGAAGCATGAATATTGGCAAATTTATGGGCGACTGGCGATCGCCGGGCTTGTCCTTGGACTCGCGGTATTGCTTGACGACCTGTTCACGCGACCTCTAGCCTTTGTTTCCGGAATACCACAGGTACTGGTGGGACAATACGTTGTCGGTATCTTTTGCCTGATACTGACGCTGATCATTTCCCGCGTAATGCGACACGCCGTCCTCGATGGGTTAGTGCCCGCGAAAACCGGAAAGAAATTGCCCCAGCTTGTCATGGACATCACCGGAATAGTGATTGTCTTCTTAGGGATTTGCTTCATATTCGCCGTTGTATTCAAGAAAGACATCACCGCCCTGGTTGCCACGGGCGGTGCCTCTGTCATGATCATCGGTATTGCCCTGCGCGATATGGTGTTGTCCGCCTTTACCGGTATCCTGCTTAACGTTGAAAAACCCTTCAAACAGGGAGATTTCATTCGAGTTAACGATAAATGGGAAGGCAAGGTTGAAAAAATTACGTGGCGGGCAACTTACATCGTAACCGGTAATGAAGGACTGTTGGTGGTCCCCAACCTGACTCTTTCCAATGCCGTGATCGTCAATCATACCGCCCCGGATACCCGGACAAAGCGTACTCTTGAAGTAATCATAGACTACGATACCTCCGTGGATAGTGCCGAGCGTATACTCTACGCAGCTACGTTGGGGGCTCCTGGAGTAATCCACGTTGGCCCACCCCGGGTCGTTGCCGTACGAGTGGAGCGGGATGGTGTCGTCTACCAAGTCGCTTTCACCATATCAGACTATGATCATCGCTGGAAATCGGACCATGCGGTGATTAAAAACATACTGCGACACATGCGCGATGCCGGCATTACCGTTTCTTTTCCCAAATCGGAGATCATTCAGACGCAGCATCGCGCACAAATTGCTGATCGTTCCTTGGATATTTTACGGCTGGTACAACAGTGCCGGATTTTCCAACCATTGCCGGTCACCATTTGTAAACGCATAGCCGACATGTTGGTTGAACGGCACTTTGCCGCCAATGCAACCATCGTCAATGCCGGTGAACGCCGTTATTCCCTGTTCATTGTGGGGGAGGGCATGGTCAAGCGCAGCATAACCAATCGTGATGGGGCCATGCTGGTCACCGAGCGTTTCATAGCCACGGAAACATTTGGTCGTCGTGCATTATTTGGATGCCAACCTCAAGTCGCCGCAGTCGTTGCCGAAACCGCGGCTCTCGTCTATGAGTTGGACCGGAATGCGTTGATGACGATACTCAGGGAAGATCCCGGCCTGATTGATTCGTTTTCCCACTCTCTGGCATTGCAATCCTGGCGTGAATCCCACGATGTCCGGACGATCTCAGAACCTGGGCCTGCGGAAATCAAACGTTTATCCAATCTTTATCGAGGTCAGATTCACGCAGCCTACTTGGTCTCAACTTAATTCCACCTTGTCACATTCACACTTGTTGGCCGATTGAAAAAATATTGAAAGAAAAAAGGGGGCTGGGGGATTGCCCCCAGGGTTTTGACTTTGATTTTGACTTTGTTTTTTACATCCCCCACAGGGGGTTTGGGGGACGAAGTCCCCCAAGGTTCTTCTCTACATGCCACAGCGGATGGTCTTTCCATTGTTCAGGCAACCCCATAGACTTACGCCAGGAGGAATGGGTAGCAATGGGGGTGATCAGGTCTGTAAGATGGTGTTGCCAATGTTCCCCCAAACCCATTTTCGCCAGCAATTGGCGGAGAATCAGCAGTATGTAAAAAATACGGTCATGCCGGGGCGTCACAGGTGGCTGCCAACGGGGATCATGACTGCGATGAGGTTTGATCGCCAGTTCCCGATTCCACAACCGACCATGATGGGCGCAAATGTTACGAATAGTAGTTGATCGCAGAAAGTTTTTCCCTGGCATCATTGCGGTCACCAATGTCCAAGCCTCGGGAAGCAAGGAGTTCCAACTGATCATCAAGGGAGAGCGGCTTCTTGGTGTAGTGCTTGGTCATGTTGCCCTTCAGATCGAAGGACAACAAAAAAGCCACCGTGGTAACGCATGCCGAAACAGAGGCGTGGTGGCTATGTTAGAAACTAGTGTACGCAATTTTCCGGCCATAAACAAGTCGCTGTTTTCCATATCTGGCATTTTTTACAAAAAAATCAAAATAACCTTTCCTACTCCTTGCAACGCCCTTATCGCAAAACAAAGTACCCATAAAGAAGTAAAACTCCAGAATGTACGACCACAAAACACCGCATCCATAACCATGTGAGACTTCAGATTATCGGAAAAATTTTTCTTAGGCAAGCACACAATATTTGGAATGGTGACATTTTCCAATGCACGAATATACCGATGGTTTCTTGGGCAGGGAAAACCCTCAAGATTACGATAGTGGTCTAGCCAATTCCTGTATCCCGAAGGTGCCTGACGGCAGGTGCGATTTGGCCAAGTCGAGAATATGCGGGTGATGGGTGAAATAAATCACCTGACGCTTCAGTTGCGCCAAAACTTCCAAAGCCGCAGCCGCACGCCGGTCATCAAAATGCACCAAAATATCATCCAGGATCATGGGCATCGGCTGCCGACTCTCATCCATGAGATCCAAAGCCCCGAGACGTAACGCCAAAAACAATTGATCCCGTGTTCCATCACTCATCCCCTCCACCTGAACCCGGGTTCCATCGTGGCGAACCCCGTAAAAATATGGTTTGGCCGTATCAAAATCCACTTTTAAAGAGGCAAAGGAATCCAAAGTCAATCTACGAAAAAAATCACTGGCCCGCGAAAGTATCGGCCCTTGATTGTGTTCCTGAAAACGATGGATCACCTGTTGCAACAAGGTTGCCGCCAGAGTCAAATGAACATGATGCTCCGTCAAATGTAACAATTCATTGCGGGTATCCTCAAAATCCTGCTGCACCAACGCCGCCGCATTGCCCCCGGCATACTGTTCCAACTCCTGGGTTTTGGCTCCCAACGCCTGGTGCAACACCTGCAACTCCCGGGTCACCTCGTCCATCTCGCCTTTCAGGTAGTGGCTTTTTTTCTGAACGTCCTCCATGTCCTGCCCGGCGATCCGTTGCAACACCTCTTCCAGCCCCAGTCCCCCGGCGTTATCCAGGATCTCTTTTTCACACGCTGCAATCGCTTGCAACACCTCCTCGCGCCGCTTGAACCGATCTTCCAAAGATTCCATGGCCGCACGATCCTGAACGCCATACCGTGCCGCAATCTCACGGAACCGCTGCTGGTCACTTTGCCAGTTTTCCTCGGTTCGACGCAGCATGGCCAACACCTTGTCCCGGCGTTCCATCCCTTGCCGCTGGTGAGCGATCCCCTCTACAGCCTGATCCAAGCGCCCTTTGAGCCCCTCCAACCACAGGTAGGATGATTCGGTCCCCTCGTGGTGATCCCATGCCTCCCCAAGAAACAATACCAAATCCCGCACCCCACCCATGAAATGATCCCGACGCCGCTGTATCTCGCGAATTCGTCCCAACAACTCCTCCCGTTGGCGAAATACGCTCCTCAAGGTGCTGAACATTTCCAAAAATTCACCGTTTGCCTCGACCTGCATCCCCGATTCATGTCCAAAACGACCGAGAATGTTTTGCCAATTGTGATCATTGGCAACCATTTTTCGTTGATTGTCTGCCAAACGGGCACGATGCCTTAGGATCAATTGTTCTATTTCCGCCAACCGCTGTCGCACTGCCTGATGCCGTTGAGCCTGGACGCTGACATCGGCGACAAACGTCTCCCACCGATTCAGCAATCCGGCAACACCCTCCCCCGCCCGCATCCCCGGTCCCCCCAAGGACAAAACCATCGCATTGGCCTGTTCCAGGGTCTCCGATAACTTGCGCTGCATCTGGGCACCCTGTTGCTGCCAATGATCCGCTTCCCCTTTTAAGCGGATAATCTCGGCACGCATTTCCGGCCACCCTGTCATCTCCAAAGGGTTCCCGGCACTCACCACTCCCAGCGCCTGCCACAAGGTGTGCCATTCCAGCAACAAGTTTTTCAATTTGTCGGCCACTTCCCGCCCCAATGCCACCCCTTCCCGGCGTTTTTGCGATAGGAACTCCCTTCTGTTTTCCAATTGCTGCCATTTTGCCAAACGATCGGCTTCACGCAGACGGGCATCAGCCAACTGATCGGCCCGCAGCAAGAGCCTTTCAAAGATGATCTCTCGCGACGGCCCATCCACCACCACCGATTCAGAACCCGGGTACCCTGCCAAGCCATGCTGCCGAATCAACTGCCATACGCGATCCCGTTCATCCCGAGCTTCCCGAACCGCCGAATCGGTGGGTGGAACACCCCCAAGCGCCTCCTTTAATTGTTGGCGCTCAAGCTCCAACTGCTGCCACTCCTGCTCCCATTGTTTCCGTTGATCTTCCGCCTGACGCTGATCCTCCAGCAAGCGGCGATACGCATGCGCGTAACGTTCCAAGACATCGTTGCCAGGGGGACGACACCCTTCCAAGGCTAACAACGAGTCGCGCCAGTGGGGCAACAGGCGCCATTTTTCTTCGGCCTGACGCTGCGTCGTCGCCGACTTGTCGAACGCCCGATGACAGCTCTGTTCCCAATCCAAAAGTTGCCGCAACTCAGGCAGTCGGCGAATCAATACCGTCACATCCCGCACCTCGCCCAAGGCCTGTATCTCAGCCCGTTTCACCTGTGCATCCCGTTCCAAATCGCCCAGGTTTCTCTGTAACGACTCCTCCTCGGTTAACAATTGCGGCCTGGTTTCCAGCAATTTGCGCAATGTCGCCAAACGACTGGCATCGGGCAACAGATTCAAATCCACCTCGCCACCCTGGCCACCCACCTGCCGCCACAAATCGCCCTGTTGCTGGTTCAACGCCTCCAATTTTTGTTCCAATACCGGCAGTTGGTTATCATTCTCCCGGATCAGTCGCACTTCGCGGTATAAATCATTGATACGCGCCGCCAAGGGCGGCAGTTTTTCCTCGAACTGCAACGCCGTCAGCTCATTCGCCAACGTCGCCAACTCCTTTTGGTGAATGGCCCGTTCCCGTTCCGTCACCACCAAACGTTGGCTCAAAGCCAGCCGTTCGACAATGATCTCGCGATTCAAGGGCGGGATCGTACCCAATTCCTCCAGGACGCGGCGGTAATGCCCCAGACGCGCTACCAGGGGAGCAAGCTGCAACAGGCGCTGCAACTCCTCCATTACACGGCGTTTTTGGTACGATATCTCGTCCATGGCGGCAATTTTTTGCTGCAACGCCTCCTGCTCCGCCCGATGCCCGGCCCAGGTGGACTGCGCCAGGGTCAAACGCCGCTGCTGGTCGGACAACTCCCGCAAACGATTATTAAGGATATGAATTTTTTGGTTCTTGCCCCGATATTTGTAAAGGCTTTCCGCCTCATTCCGCATGGCTTCCAGGGTGTCCTGCACCCCTGCCAATCCCGAACCCGCCGCAAACAACAACGCCCCCACTTCCCCGTGCCCCCGCAGGACCCATTCTCCACCGGCGCGCAGACGCTCATGGTCCAAACCATAGAGCCATTCAAACCGATCACGATCCAACCCTTGTAAAAAAGGGGCCAGTATCTGACCATCCAGCGGCCGGTTCTGGGCATTCAGCAGGGTATCCTTGTTGCCTTTGCGACGAATCGCCGTCACCTGTTGCCCGTGGGCATCGACCAAAGTGGCACCAACCCGCAGTTGTGAACTGTCGTGCTGGAAATCAAAATGTTTTTTTTTATCAAATCCGAACAAAAAATCGGTAATGGCGGCCAAGGTTGTGCTTTTACCCGCCTCATTGCCCCCATGAACCAGGCACAAACCCGCCTCCAGGTCAATGAAATCTAAGGTTTGTTTGGCGAAATGACCGTATGGTTCCAGATGGATACGCAGGAAATGCATCGTTATGGGCGTCCCCGATTTTTGCTGCGCAGCCCCTCCCCGACCAGGATTTCGGCACGTTGGATGGCGCGTCGCAGCCACTCCGTTTCCGTCAGTGGCAACGTATCGGCACCGGCGAACAGCGTACTTTTAAACATGCTCACCAGCGGATTGAACACCTCCCCCAATTTTTTCATCCCCGCCTCGTCGGCGATCAACTCCCGGGTCAGCTCCGCCACCAACTGCAACGGATCCAAAGCGAAATCGTCCCCCCTGTCGTTTTGTTCCCTGAGCGGCGTACTGTCGTTGATCACCCGCTCCAACCACAACAATTCCCCCCCCACATTTTGCGCCCGCAGCCGCAGTTCCCGTTCCCACTTCACTTCCTCGATCATCCACTGGCCATACCAGGGGCAACACCCCGTCAAATGCAGGCGCACCACCAACAACACATCCTCCATCACGAGCTGTTCCATGGCCCGAATGGCCCCTTCCAAACAATCATCCGGGGTTGAATACTCCTCCACCCCCAGCTCCAGGGTGTGCCAGCGCACCAGATCCAAAGGCATATGCTCCAGACGAACGGTACCATCGGTATCGACTTCCACCAACGACGCCCCCTTGACCCCGGTTTCCCGAATATGCCGTCCCTGGAGGGTGCCTGGAAAAAGAATCACCGGATCCCGGGCACGGACCACTTCCCGTTGATGCACATGTCCCAAGGCCCAATAGTGATAACCCAGGAGCAGCAGATCCTCTTCGCTGCACGGGGCATAGGATTCATGACCCGGACGACCGGTCAGGGCCGTATGCAACAGGCCAATGTTAAAGACATCGGGAAGAGCCGGGGGGAAATGCGCCGCGAGATTGCGGGTTTCAGCCTTATTGGCATGGGATTGTCCATGCACCGCCACCCCCAGGTGGGGACGGTGGCAGGTCATTGCCCGGGAGGAAGGGAACAAGGTTACATTGGCGGGAAAAAGTTTTTCTCGCAGGAGATCGTGCTCTGCATCGTGATTGCCCAAAACAACGAAGACTTCAATGTCGGCTTCCAGCAACCGTCGAAATCCCGCCGCCAGGTACAACACGGTATTAAAATCCTGGCCCTTGCCGTCGAGCAGGTCACCGGCGAGCAGCAAAAAATCGACCCGATGTTCCAGGCATTTCTGAATCAGTTGATCGAAAGCCCCCCGCCCTGCCTGTCGGATGCGTTCGGCGGGGGCGGCCTCGTAGCGGGACAATCCCTTCAGTGGTGCATCCAGATGCACATCAGCGGCATGCAGAAATGTCACGGCCCGGGTCATCGCACCACCCGGTCCAACGCAAGGGAGCCGATCCAGTCAGACTGCTTGATCGGGTGAATCATCCCGATAGTAACTTTTATAATTTCAAAAGGTGCGATCACCTTTTTGCAGGCCATGGGGTTAAACCCGGGGAGGCATGGCAAATGAGAGCGTCAGCTGGATGATTTGGGGCGCGCTTTGTTGACGCGTTCGCGCAAAATGTTGCTGGGGTGAAAGACCATCACGCTACGTGCGGAGATTTCCACTTCTTCACCTGTTTTGGGATTGCGACCACGGCGAGCGCGTTTGTTACGGACGCCAAAGTTGCCGAAGCCGGGCAGCTTGACCACTTCACCTTGTTCCAATGTAGTCTTGATGGTCTCAAGGACCGCTTCCACGAGATCCTGGGCCTCTGCATGGGTTGTAAGCAAGGATTTATAAAGTTTATCGACAATTGCTGCCTTGGTAAGTGTGCTCATTTTCAACCTCAACTGGAGTTAACCGACTGCCACGATTCCCCCCGTTTGTGGAATGGTATCAGCAGCCTTTCGCATCGCGATTACCTACAACACCACTCTGACACGGCCCGGGTTATTCTACTCTGTCCAAAGCCATATTAAAAGGGCCGTTATGCACAAAAACGGACCTTTGATTACCATGATAGTCAGCAACTTATGGACCAAAACCTGTGGCACCATCGCGCAAGGGAGTTATCGTTTACCTTGGTTGCGAAGCGAGTCATCGTCCAGGGAGAACCAGCGAAGCAACGGCTCCAGGATGATGGAATGGGTATTTTCCTTGAGCAGGGTACCCAAATGCAAAGCCAACCAGTTTTCATCCAACGACAGCGGCAGGTGAAAACAACGATTACCGACGATACGGTCGCGGATGGCGGCGATCAAGCCCGAATCGGTCAAGTTTCTGGTGATGGTCATGGCATCTTCGTGTATTTCCACCCCTTCCATTTGATCGATTCGCTTTTTGGCCACGCCGAATAGATTGTCTATCAAACGAATGGAAAATGCCATGGGGGCTGAATCGTGTTGAAATTCCATCCCTGCCTTGCGACCGCCAAAAAAGCTCAGCCCCACTTTGACGGTATCCCCATCGACGCTGAGCCATTCCGGGACAATCCGAATCAAGACACGCGCTTTTTGTGGACCCGCCAATAAAAACCCGTAGTGGGTATCGTGCAGTGTCATTTCCACGAGTTCGATTTCTTTTTCTTTCATGGAGGCGACGGCCTTTTTGGCTGCCATTTCCACCAATTTGGGGGATAGCAGCACCAGACCACCCTCTTTTTTGAGGCGCACCGGCAACACGGGCATTGCCGTATCCAAAACCTTGCGGGCACCCTCGACCAGGATCGACGTGATCAACGTCTTCATGGGCCCTACTCCAGATGGTTTCCGGTGGATCGAGTATGAGGTCTTCGCAAAAAAGCGAAATTCTCAAGCCACAAAATAACGCAAAACATTGGGGCAGGTCCATGGGATACCTGTCGGTCTGATGGATTGCGTGGTCATGAAGCGGGGTATTTAAACCGCAACCAACACGGGAAACGTAGTTTTCCAGTGTCATTCCCGCGAAAGCGGGAATCCAGAAAGTCAGGGGAGGTAGGAAGGTCCTCTGGATCCCCGCTGAAGCCTGCCCTCGAATGCTTTAATCGGGGGCGAGGATGACAATAACTACACATCCCAAGATAGCTGCGGATTAAGTTAACAACCGTTTGTTATTTTACATCATGGATTGTTCATTTTCTTCAGATGGCGAAAAGGGGGTCCGTGGTTGGCACCCACCTGTGGATAACTCTGTGGAAAAAAAACGGACATGGGATCGTGAAAAATTGACCACCACAACATTGTGTTGCAGGCGCACATAGAACATTATTTTAAATTATATCATATTTTACAATATTTTATAGATTAGAATACCTGTCAATATAATTGTCTCCCCCCCTTTCGCGAACTAAAACCACCCAGCCCTACCGGACCCCCTATCTGTGAATAACTTGCCTCCATCCTTACCCCAGGTTAGACTGGCCACCAGGGGTGACCGAGAGATCAAGCCAAGCAAAACCCACCCCCAACTACGATTACCCTCCAACCCGAAGGATCCCACCAGAAGCATCAGATTCAGGGGACCGTTGGTCGGTAACGAGTCACCCACTGGGTCTATTTCGCCTTAAGGAAAGGATAGCGATCATGCACCCCCTCCTCCAAACGCTTACCCTTGTAACCATTTTTTTGGGAGTGACCACCGCTCCCCTGGAAGCCGCCTGGTACACCAAGGAGTTTTCCGCCCAAGTCAAATGGACCATCCCCACCCCCACCGAACCGGAAAAAATCGAGGGCCACGTTTATGTCGGCGATAAACGTCTGCGCATCGAAAATACCACCAAAGGTCATACCAACGCTTTGATCTTCCTGGTGCAGGAAAAAAAAGCCTGGACCCTGGACCTGGCAGCCAAGAATTATCACGACGGCGTTGCCCGAATGGCCATGTTGCCCAAACCCGATACGGATATCCTGCCTTCGGATCCCGATTCCCCATGCGCCAACAAGGAAAAAAGGGTGACCTGCGCCAAAACCGGTAGCGGAACCCTGGACGGCGTTGCCACGGAAGAGTGGACCATCACCATCGATCAGGATCAGCAAAAGGGGGAAATCAAACTATCGATCGACCCGGCCCGACACCTGGTCCTCAAACAACAACCCGATGTGGGGCCGGTCCGCACCCGCACCTTCCTCGGCGACATGGATCATCAGGGACGTCCCACCGAAAAATGGAAGGTCAGTGAAGAATTCCAGGGGCAATCCACCGTGTTGGAACAATGGGTTGACAAGGAATTACGTCTGATCGTTCGCGAATCGGGCCAAGCCGGGGATGTGTTGCTGGATGTCAGTGCCATCAAAATAGCCCCGCAACCCGACGCCCTGTTTAAAATTCCCGACGGATTCAAACTGACACAACCCATTATGGACCCGCACCCCCCTGGTGGACCGACTCCAGGTGGACATGGTCAACGCCAGTGAGTACCACGTCAACGGGACGAATACACCTTGCTCCATAGGGATCATCGTATGCATATCAAGTGGACAAAAGCCGCACATGGATTTCAGCAGGCGACTTATCCAAACAAAAAATATCGACTGACCGCCAATCTGATCCAGGAAATTCCCGTTGCTGACAAAATGGAGGAGCACACCATTCGCCTGGGTCGTGTCGATGTGGAAGAACGGTCCGACGGCACGTTGAATTTTTTGTTTGGCAGTCACCTCGCCTTCTGGCCCGAGGTCACCAAAGCACTCGAAGAAATCAAAGCCTCCCCCGAAGAAATTGCGCAACTTGTCGCATCCATGGCGACAATCATCCCCCCACCACCCAAGGATCAACCACGTCGATTCATTAATCGTGGCGTTCCAATCAAATAGCGATATGGACGCAACCATAAAAAGTCGCATACTGAAGGCTACCAACGCCAAAGAAATCATCAAAACAAAATTGATCCAAAATCTATGGGACAATTATGGCGAACTTCTCAGGATCCATCTTAAAGGTGGAGACATGGCAAGCGTCATTTTGAAACATATCAAAATGCCCTCAAAACATGCCCTCTTGAAAGATCCCGCCTCGGCATTTTCCAACAAAAGAAAGCTCAAATCTTATCAGGTCGAGGCTCATTGGTATGAACAGTACAATAAAATAAATCTTAAAGATAACTGCTCTCCCACCGCGAGAAAGTTGGCACGTTTTCAAGAAAAGGATGAGTTGTTTCTGCTATTGGAAGATTTGGATGCCCTGGGGTTCGGCAAGCGTATTTCCATGGCCGGCCTGCAAGAACTTAAAGTAGGATTATCCTGGCTGGCATGTTTTCACGCCAAATTCATGCAACATGGGCATCAGGGATTGTGGAACAGTGGTTGCTACTGGCACCTGGAAACGCGACCTGATGAGCTGAAACGATTGCATGATGAGCCATTACGCCAAGCAGCGCCCCTTATTGATCAAAAGTTAAAAAACACCCGCTATCTCACGATTGTTCATGGGGACGCAAAACTGGCCAATTTTTGTTTCTCCAACGATGCCAGTCACGTCGCAGCCGTTGATTTTCAATACGTTGGCAAAGGGTGCGGCATGAAGGATGTCGCCTACTTTGTGGGGAGCTGCCTGAGCGAAGATCGCTGTGAAAAAATGGAAGATATCGTTTTGGACTTCTATTTTTCCGAATTATTAAACAATATAAACGATCCAAAAATTGATAAACAGGAACTTGAAGCCCAATGGCGTGCCTTGTATCCCGTGGCCTGGGCCGATTTCCACCGATTCATCAAGGGGTGGAGTCCCGGATATTGGGGGAAACACTCTTATAGTGAAAAAATAACCCAAAAAGTCACCGCGTCGATTATGCAGGAATTGCTGGCAACGGCAATCCAGGCCTGCGTCGAGGCCGGAAACATTGTAAAATCCCATTGGAAGAAAAATTTTGCGGTTTCTTCCAAGGAGGGTACAACCCGGGCCACTTGTATCGTCACGGAAGTAGATCTGCTCAGTCAAGAAAAAATCACATCCCTTCTCGGGCCAACCATGGAAACTTACAACCTGGGCCTGCTTGCCGAGGAGGGACGTGACAATAACAGCCGATTGGAGAAAGATTTTTTTTGGAGTGTTGATCCCTTGGACGGAACACTCCCCTTCAGTGAAGGTCAATCGGGCTTTGCGGTCACAATTGCCCTCATCACCAAAACGGGTATTCCCATCATTGGCGTTGTCTATGAGCCAATCACCGAGACCCTTTTTCACGCTGTTCACAATCAAGGGTGCTATCAAAATCATCAACCCTTGCAATTGATAAAAAATACTCCCAATAACGAACCCATCCACTTGTTTGCCGACCAAAGTTTGCAACAAGATCCGAACTATCCAAACTTTGCGAAACAATTCACGATTCATTTTGCCGGGGGTGCGGTCATGAACTCGATCAACGTATTGTTACATCCCTGTGCCTGTTATTTTAAATATCCCAAAGAAGAAACAGGGGGCTGTGCAATCTGGGATCTGGCAGCGGTTTCTCTTCTATTTAAAGAGGCCGGTGCCGTAATGACAAGCTTCAATGGTGATGATTTATCATTCAACCGGGCTGATACTGTATACTTTAACAAAGAAGGGCTCTTCGCCTGTCGCGATGTCAGCCTGATTGAAAAAGTAAAAAAACTGATTTAGTTTTCTATTCTTTGACAAAATAATCGATAATAATTACGGACAATAGGTATTCCTCGTTCCCTTGGAATCCAATGACACAATGCAGTTCAAGAGGAAACAGCATGAACGCAATTATCAAATTGACGGAAGGAATCCCCTTTTTCTCCGGGTTCAGCAACGAAGAAATAGAAATGATGCTAGCCAACGGCAATTCTTTCGTGCGCTACAGAGATGGTGAAGTGATCATTGAGCAGGGAGATTTTGAAAATTCCGCTGTCTTTATCATACTATCAGGCTCGGCATCGGTACGTAAAGAAGAATACCACGAACATATCATCGATTATATCGAGACGGGTTCCATCGTGGGCGAATCCGCCTTCCTGGTCAACGGGCGGAGCCGTATGGCCAGCGTCATCGCGGATGGCGTCGTGGAAACCTTCAAACTGGATCGCAGCACCATTGAACAATTCGACTGTCCACTGCAATTGAAAATCACCAAAAAACTGGTGGAAACCATCGTTGATCGCCTGGACAAAATGCACGGGGCCATGGCCGCCTTGATCGGGTAAGGCAGCGGATCATCATGACCTTGCTGTCTTTGGTCAACACCCCATCCAAGGAGATGGCCCTCATTGCCCTCTGGGGACTTCCTGATCACGATGGGCCAGCCACACGCATTGAGGGCTTTTCCACTGCCTGCTGAGCGTGTAAGCCGAAAATTTCATCCGAAAAAAGTTCGGCATCGCACATGTTGACGATGGCTTGCAGATCGCGTTGGGCAGCTTCACTCTTTCACGCAGCCTCGAATGGGTTGATCAACGTCAGTCCATCCACATTTCTGAAGTCATCAATGTTGCGTGTCATAAGCGGCAAACCATGAGTCAGGGCGGTTGCCGCGATGATGGCATCCCCCAGATGAATGACGGAACGGCTCCGCAGATCAATGGTGGCAGCTACCACACGTTGTTCCAGGGGAAATTCATCCAGGCATTCCAGCAGTTTTGTCACGCTCTGTCGGCTCTGTTCGGTATGCTTGCACCAGCCCAACAACTCAATGACCGTCACCACCGACACAGCGGATCCCTGAGAAAATGCGGCCAGGAATCGTTCTATGAACTGGGCATCTGGATAGTCGTTCAGAAAGTCGATCAAAACGTTGGTGTCCATGAGACAAGGAACACTCATAATATCCGATCCCATTCATTCCGCATGTCGGCAAACTCTTTCGCCAATTCTTTCTGGTCCATTTTTGGAAAACTATCCTGTGCCGCCAGTGCTTTTTCCTTCAACTCTTCTGGGGACATGCAGTCAATCTGCTCCCGCAGTGTTCTCCTAGGGATGGCAGCCTGTTTCTTGACGGCTTCAATGAATTCCAGCACTTGATAGGCTTGTTCTTCCGGCATCCGTTTGATTTCGGCATAAATGCGTTCGGCGGTATTCATAGGCGGCCCCTTTCACCCAATCATCTGTTTGAGTTCCTGTAAATTCTGCATGATTTCTTTTTCCAGGTCCATCATACGCTGCAAAATAGCGCCGGGGGGATCACATTTTTCCTCGCCGTGTAATCCAGGCCGGTCTGTTACTGTGCGGCCTGGACACCCTGCACGAAAAAGTTGACAACAAGGCGATGATCCATTAGCTTGGGCAACGTTTGTTGCAACCAGGTATCATCAAGGAACACGGTGCAATTCCGTGACGGACCCGCCGCTGTAACCGGGGACACCTGTCGCAAGGCTTTGGCCAGTCACTCTCTACGCTTTATCGGGGGGAAGACGCGACAAGGTGGTCGATCCGGGAGTCAGAAGACCTGCTTGGCTGCCATGTTACGGAATCTATTGGTAAAGGATTCCAGATGAGGGCGCGTGCGCCCCTGTCTGGGATCCTTTTTTTTTGTCCATCGTTTCACCAACCTTTACCCGGAGAACGTCAATGAATCCAAACCGGACACCAATCCAACAAACCTCGATGCAACAACACCCCACGACTCCCCCTGGACGCATCGTTGACGAAGTCATCGCCCAACGCAAAAGCTGCTCCGCCGACGGCATTGGCTTGTCCCACTACATCCTGATGGATCGGAAAGATAAATGATTACCAACGCAATAGGAACCGCGACGCCGTTTGTCAATACGGGTGCTGGTCCCCTCCTGATTCCCCTGGAGATCAACCACCCATCCCACCTGGCCGTGGTGGATCCCGATACGGCTTTTTGGGCCATCGTACGTAAAGATCGCCTGGCCGATCTCATTGCTGGCAGTAACGTGGTCGAAACGTACCGGCAACGGATGGATATCTGCGCCAGTGAAATGCAGGGGCTGCGTTTTGGATTAAAACCATCGGCCGTCTATTTCAATGCCACCGACCGCTGCAATCTTGACTGTTCCTATTGTTATATTCCCCGTGACATGCGTCGCAGCGGGGAACAAATGTCCGAAGCCCGCCTGCTGGAATCCCTGGCACTCCTGCGGGACTATTTCGCCAGTCACATGCCGGCCAACCGACGTCCGAGAATCATCTTCCACGGTGCGGAACCTTTGCTTAACTTCAAAGCCATACGCTCAGGAATCCTCGCCTTTGAAGAAAAATTTTTGTTCGGCGTACAAACCAATGCCACCCTTCTCGACGATGCCACCCTGCAATTCCTGACCGATCACCAAGTCAGCATCGGTTTATCACTGGATGGACCAACCGCCGAAATCACCAATCGCACCCGAAAAGGTTGGCATGGTCCCGGGGATGTCCATGAATCGGTGATCCGCGCCATGGAAAAATTGCGCGGTTATCCCGGATATAGCGTCATCGTCACCATTACCCGCGAAAACGTTGCCCAGTTGACACCCCTGATCGCATTGCTGCACAGCCATGGCGTACCGGGCTGTCTTCTGAACGCCACCCGTTGCACCCTCCCCGGGGCTCGGGAGGTTAGAGTCGCGGATGAGGCCTTGGCAGACCCTTTCATCCGCGCCCTGGAATACAATGATGAACTGTTCAAAAAAACTGGACACAAAATGGTAGTGGCCAATTTTGCCAATATTCTCCTCGCCATTCTCGCTCCCACGGCGCGGCGCCTGATGTGTGACATCTCCCCCTGCGGTGGGGGGCGCGCCTTCTTTGCTTTGGCCGCCAACGGGGATCTGTTCCCTTGCAGCGAATTCATCGGCCTGGACTCCTTCCGGGGCGGCAATCTTTTTCAAGATGGCGTGGAAGCCGCCTTGCTCAGTTCCGCCTTTGCCGCTGTGACCCGTCGCGATGTCGATCATATCACCCCGTGCAGTCGTTGCGCCATTCGCCACTATTGCGGATCACCCTGTCCCGCCGAAGCTCACGAAATGAATGGTGGCATGGACCAGATCGGCGCTTTTTGTCACTTCTACGAAGAACAAGTGCGCTTTGCCTTCCGCCTGATCGCCGATGGCAGGGCCAATGATTTCCTCTGGGATCATTGGGACAGTGCCGATGGTATGGAAACAATCTTCGACCTATCCGGTGCCGTAACCGCCACATGATGCGGGTGTGATCCATACCCGGTACTATCGATATCGCGCCAGTCCCCCCAGTCGCCCCTGGATTCCAGGCTGGAAACCTGACGCAAGAAAAATGTCTCGCCTTCGGGTACTCAAGGTGGTAAACAGGGTATGGGTAACCGTATCATGAACCGGCTCCATACCCGGCCACCTACCGTGACGAGAAACACCCCATGGCAGTCGATGACACCCTGATCAAACTGGTATTCAACTTTTGGACGGGACTGGCCATTGTCATCCTGGTCGTCCTGAAAAATGGTCTGCAATTCGTCCCGCAAAACCGCGCCCTGGTGGTCGAACGCTTCGGTAAATATCATACGACGCTCACCGCCGGTATCAACTTCATCATGCCGTTCATCGATAAAGTCGCCTACAACCAAACCTTGAAGGAAATGGCCGTCGATGTCCCCGGCCAGTCGGCCATCACCAAAGATAACATCGCCCTGGAAGTCGATGGTATCCTCTATACCAAAATCATCGATCCCTACAAAGCTTCCTACGGCATCGAAAATTTTGCTTTTGCCGTCACGCAACTGGCGCAAACGACCATGCGTTCCGAAATCGGTAAACTGGAATTGGACAAAACCTTTGAAGAACGGGTGACCTTGAATTCGGCCATCGTCAGTGCCATCAACGAGGCCGCCAGCCCCTGGGGAATTCAGGTCTTGCGTTTTGAAATCAAAGATATCAAACCACCCAAGACCGTTCTGGAAGCCATGGAACGCCAGATGAAAGCGGAACGGGAAAAACGGGCCGCAGTTTTGGAATCGGAAGGATTGCGCGAGGCGGCCATCAACAAAGCCGAAGGGGAAAAACGCTCCAAAGTATTGGCCGCAGAAGCGGATCGATCCCAGGCCATCCTCCGGGCCGAAGGGGAAGCCCTGGCCATTACCACCGTGGCCGATGCCAAAGCCCGCGCCCTGCAAACCATAGGAGACGCCGCCTCCTCCCCGGAAGGGCAAAAAGCGGTTCAATTCGACTTGGCCAGCCATGCCATTCAGGCCAAAGAAGCCATCGCCAGACACAGTTCGGTCGTCCTCATGGACGCCAACAGCACCGCAACTGCCCACACCGTTGCCGAAGCCATGGCCATTCTTGCCGCCATCAACCAAAGTGGCGTCCTCAACCCGAAATCCAAGGCAACCTGACGGGTATTTCGATACGGAGCCTCCATGGAGTTACAATCCATCATCCATTACCTCGACAGCCATCGCGATGCCCTGTGGTTTTCCATCGGCTTCGGACTCCTGGCCCTGGAGGCCGGTGTGTTCGGTTTTTCCAGCGGCATGCTGCTCTTTACCGGATTGGCAGCCCTGGTCACCGGACTCTTGATCACCGTGGGTCTCCTCTCCGGTGCCCCCACCCCCGCCATCGCCCTTTTTGCCGTGACCTCGCTGATTCTGGCCGCACTCTTTTGGAAATGGTTCCGCCGCATCCATCACGGCCCCACCCGTCCCCAGGCACCGGTCAGTGATTTCGTGGGTCTCCGATTCACCCTCAAGCAGGATGTCAGTCTGTTGGAAAATGGTGTGGAGCGCTACTCGGGCGTCGATTGGCGCGTCCTGCCCGACCCATCCGTGGGTTCGCGTATCCTGCCCCGTGGCACTCAGGTGGAAGTCTCCGCCCTGGATGCGGGAATCCTTTACGTGCGACCCCTGGTTCCTTGAAACCGTATTGACTCTCCCCAATCCTCTTTTTACACTTTCTCGACACAAAATCAACCAGGTCGCCCTTCATTTGGATACCCGAAATGAAAACAAAATTCTTTTTCCGTCATCCCCTGATTCATCCTTGTTGGGCTTTCGCTTTGGTGGTCTTTTTCTCCCTGGCAGCCCATGGCAACGCCGCACCGGAACAGACCCCCGCAGAGATCACATTGTCGCCCCTGTCACGCACTGCTGTCATTCTGGCGTTGGGCGACAGTCTGACCCACGGAAACGGTGCCGGTTTGAGTGAAAGTTACCCCGCGGTTCTACAAGAAATAATCGACCGTACCGTGATCAACGCCGGTATCCCGGGTGAAGAAACAAAAGGTGGGCTGGCCAGACTCCCCGGCCTGTTGAAAAAACACAACCCCGCCCTCCTCATCCTCCACGAGGGCGCCAATGACATCATGCGACAGCGACCCGTTGCTGAAATCGTCAAAAATTTAAAGGAGATGATCGCGCTTGCCAAAGAGAAACATGTGGAAGTCCTCCTGGTGGGCGTTCCCGATATCGGAACCTCGCCGGATACCGCCAGCTTCTACTACGATATCGCTAAACAGTCCCAGGTACCCCTGGAAAACAAAGCCATGGCAACTATTTTGTCGCAAGCAGCCCTGAAAGCTGACTTTATTCACCCCAACGCCGAAGGCTACCGGGTGTTTGCCAATGCCATTGCACACTTATTGCGCACCCGTGGCGCCCTGCCGTAACATCTCCCCAAGGATGGTGCCCGCATGCTCTCCTACCAACACGATTATCATGCCGGTGGACCTGCCGACGTACACAAACACGGATCCCTCGCGGTCGTTTTAACGCACATGACCACCAAAAACAAACCCATGAGCTATCTTGAAAGCCATGCGGGTGCTGGATTGTACGACCTGCAATCACCCATGGCGGAAAAAACCGGTGAAGCCCGACAAGGTATCGAACGTTGGCTCGCCCTAGACGGACCGTTGCCCGATCATCCCTATCGCCGCGTGGTCACGGAAACGCGCAACCGCTTTGGCCCGCACCATTATCCCGGATCACCCTGGATAGCCCGCCTGTTGTTACGTGCCACCGATTCCATGCACCTGATGGAACTACACCCCGGTACCCAGACCCGTCTAAAAGGTGTCATGCGTGATGACAACAGGATTCACATCCACCATCGCGACAGTTACGAGGGGTTGATGGCCATCCTCCCACCCAATCCCAGGCGATCCTTGATCGTCATCGATCCCAGCTATGAAGTGAAAACGGAATACCAACAGGTGGGACAATTGGTGCTGGACAGCCATCGCAAATGCCCGGAGGCAGTGATCATGCTGTGGTATCCCCTGCTGAAGGATAACCTGCATCACACCCTGTGCCGCCGGCTTGAGCAGGCCAATCTCCCCAAATGGGCGCGCCGTGAAGTGTTGCTGGCCTCACCCTCCGGCCCCAAGCGCCTGTATGGCAGCGGCTTGATGTTCGTCAACCTACCCCATGGGATCGAAACATCCCTTGACCAAACGGATCACTGGGTTCCACGGATACTTCCAGGTGAAACCCCCGCCAATTCATCCCATTCCAGTTAGCCCGGTCGGCTGGGGATGCGCCGGCAACTCATTTCTTGTTATTGATCGTATCCGTAGCCACCCCACATATGGCATCCGCCTTGGCAGGAGTATCTGCCAGCTTGGAGCGACATGCTTCCACGGAAGCTGCGGATTGCGTCGCTATGACCGAAGTGGCTTCCGTGGCCACCGCCGTTACCGTACCAAATCTTGGCAGGGCCATGGCAGCCAATATTCCAATCACCACGATGACCATGATCAATTCGATCAGGGTGAATCCCCCGTGATGTTTCTTGCATCTCTGACTTGTTCTGTTAGCACACATGGGCATGACGCCTACAGATTGCCAAGGAAAACTTATTATTATGAATGAACAATCATAAATAGAAACATACAAAAATGCAATGACCAACCATCCGACCTACTTATTGTTGATGGTGTTACCGGTAGCGGCACCGCATACCTCATCAGCTTTTGCAGTATTGGTGCCAAAGCGAGCCCGGCATTCACTGGCTGTGTTCTTCGCATGGGTAGACATGGTGCCGGTGGCATTTTTGGCTTCGGTGGAAACGTTACCGAATTTGGGCAATGCCATGGCCGCCAAAACACCCACCACAACAAGCACCAGGATCACCTCCAACAAGGTGAAACCCGACGATCCCCTACCGTTCCATTTTGCCACAATACCCATCCCAAGTCCCGATCCAATACCCGCAATAACCAGCCCATGATCCCACCTGTGCAAAAAAACAATCCTCCCGTTTTCCCTGCTACCAACCAGGAAAAACGGGAGGGTCACTCATCCTTCTACCATTGAATATGTTCCACGTTGTGAAACTCTATCTTGGTTCCATCTTCCATGGTGATGGTTCCCGAGGCATCGTGACTGTTAAAATCGATGGTATGATTGTTGGAATCCACAGTGAAATCATGATTGGTTTCCAAGGTCCAATCACCGGCCTGGGCATGATCCAGATTCGCCGCCGGCCCACCCGAAACATCCTCCAGATGGATACTGTCCAGCCATCCTTCGCTGGTTGCCGATCCATCCACATGGTCCACACCACCACCATGACCAAAGATAAACAACTCGTTGCCATCCCCATCCAATATGTCGGCATGGTCCCCTTGCATGTGATCGGAGACCTGATGATCCGACCCTTCAGCCCCATCCGCAGCATCCGTATGAACGCTGAAATTGATTTCGTCACCCTGATGGATATGGACCGCATCACCACCTTGGACGTTGGCGGCACCGTTGTCCCAAGTTGCATGATCCTCAGCCTGGAACTCGTTGCCGTTGACGGCAATCTTGTCCACCAATACCTGGTTGCCACCCTCATCGACCGAACCAACACTGATGGTATGGTCACCCTGACCCAGATTGACACCCTCAATGCGAATGACATCCCAATCGCCATGGTTGTGGACTGCGTCCGCTGAAATCGGTCCACCACCAACCACGTGCCCGTCTATCTGAACTTCAAAGTCGGCACTCGTTCCATTGCCTTGATGGGCAACCGTGATCTCCAGGACATCGTGTCCATCGCCAGCATGGATCACTGTTGCATCCGTGGTGCCCTCATGACCCGTATCCGCTCCATGGTCGGATTGGTCATTGGCATGGGCATGATCATCAGCACCACCTTTGGAACCACCGGTACCCGCTTTGGAACCACCCTTTTGGTGACCACTTCCTCCCTTGGAACCACCGGATTGGTGACCATCCGCGACAACCTGGTGGTCGTCATGTCCCTCGTGCCCATCTTTGGAGCCACCAGCTCCCGCAGCATGATGGTCATCACCCGCAGGGGCTGCATCCGGTGTCTCGACCGGCTTCATGACACCATCCGCCAAATCAACGGTAACACCGCCTTCGCTGGTCAACGTACTCGTACCATCATGCGTCGTCACCCGAATACCCAGATCAAAGTTGCTGTTCACCCCTTCAGGAACATCAACAGATAATCCCGGTATGTTCCAACCGATGGCATCACCATGGGCATTGGTATCCGTCACCTGGAGATTTTCCTGTGGAACTTCCCAGGTATGGGGCTCAGTACCCGGATGACCAACGCTCAATGTCACACCGTCTGGGATGTTGGTAAACACGATGTTACCTGACAAATGCTCCGAACCATCCTGATCTCCCAGGTTGAAACCGATATCCAACTGTACTTCGGTGACATGGTGTTCGGCCACTGGGGTATCGTCACCGTGTCCATGGTCTTGACCTGTTCCACCAACCGAACCAGCCGCATGCTGGCCTGCATGGGAACCGCCTTTCGAGCCACCCTGCGCTGGTTGGCCATCCTTCGAGCCACCCTTTGAACCACCCTGCGCTTGATGGCCATCCTTCGAGCCACCCTGTGCTTGATGGCCATCCTTCGAGCCGCCTTTCGAGCCACCCTGGCCATGACCATCCTTCGAGCCGCCTTTCGAACCACCCTGCGCTTGATGGCCATCCTTCGAACCGCCCTTGCCATCCTTCGAGCCGCCTTTTGAACCGCCCTTGCCATCCTTCGAGCCGCCTTTTGAACCACCTTGCGCTTGATGGCCATCCTTAGAGCCGCCTTTTGAACCGCCCTTGCCATCCTTCGAGCCGCCTTTTGAACCACCTTGCGCTTGATGGCCATCCTTCGAGCCGCCTTTTGAACCGCCCTTGCCATCCTTCGAGCCGCCTTTTGAACCGCCCTTGCCATCCTTCGAGCCGCCTTTTGAACCGCCCTTGCCATCCTTCGAGCCGCCCTTTGAACTACCCTTGCCATCCTTCGAGCCGCCCTTCGAACCACCCTTTCCTTCCTTCGAGCCGCCTTTTGAACCGCCCTTGCCATCCTTCGAGCCGCCCTTTGAACTACCCTTTCCTTCCTTCGAGCCGCCCTTCGAACCACCCTTTCCATCCTTCGAGCCGCCCTTCGAACCGCCCTTTCCATCCTTCGAGCCGCCCTTCGAACCACCCTTTCCATCCTTCGAGCCGCCCTTCGAACCGCCCTTTCCATCCTTCGAGCCGCCCTTCGAACCGCCTTGGCCATCTTTCGAGCCGCCTTGCGAGCCACCTTGACCCTGGCCCCCGGATGGCTTACTTGCCGTATGAAACATCACACCATCGGAATCGGGATCGACAACCACGGCCAATTGTCCCTGGGTCTCCCTGATCTCATCCCCATCCCGGGTCGTCACGCTGACACCTAGATTGAAATCCTGATCGCTATCATGGGGTGGGGTAATGGTCAGGTTGGGAATCTCCCAGGCTACAGGGACACCATCGCTGTTAAAAGATGTTGGATGCAGATCATCTTGCGAAATGACCCAGGTATGATCAGGACCCGCTTCACCAACCGACAGGTGCGCCCCATCGGGAATGTTGGTCAAAATGATGTCACCCGACAAATGCTCCGAACCATCCTTGTCGCTCAACGCCAAATGAATATCCAACGGAATGGCGTGATCCTCCATACCCTCGGCGTTCACCAAGGTCAGGGTGGGCGGATCGGCATCGGCAGCCACCGACACATCAATGGTACCCATCACCGAACTGGCATCATCCCCATCATGACTGGTCGCCGTCACCTGCAACTGAAAATCACCATCGGAATCATGGGCCGGTGTAATCTGCAAGCCATGCAAATCGTCCGAGGTCAAGGTCCAGGTACCATCCGCATTGTGGATCCCCGCCGACAACTCCGCCCCTTCCGGTACCCCGGAAATGGTGATGGATAACGATTCCGAACCATCGGTGTCGGTCAACGATGACAAAATGTTCAACGGAATCGGCGCATCCTCGGAACCACTGGCCTCATGCAGCTCCAAAGTCGGCAGATCGGCATCAGAAGCCACACTCACTCCAACAACGCCACTCACGCTACTGGACGACCCACCATCCTCATCCATCAAGGTCGCCGTCACCGATAGAGTGAAATCAGCATCGGAATCGTGGGCTGGTGTAATGGTCAAGTGATCCAGATCATTCGGCTCCAAAGTCCACGTACCATCACCATTATCGATACCTGCCGACAGTTCCGCACCATGCGGAACCCCGGAGATGGTAATAGAGAGGGAATTGCCATCATCATGACCGCTGATCGCCGCCGACAAATCCAAGGGGATCGCCGTGTCTTCCGTACCACTGGCGTCATGAACATGTAACATCGGCGCATCGGGTGAATCCTCTTGCGGCGCTTCCGTAACAACCGGCGTTTCCGCAACTGCTGGAGTCTCAGAAGGCGGCGCTTCCGTAACAACCGGCGTTTCCGCTACCGCAGGGGTCTCAGAAGGCGGCGCTTCCGTAACAACCGGCGTTTCCGCTACCGCAGGGGTCTCAGAAGGCGGCGCTTCCGTAACAACCGGCGTTTCCGCTACCGCAGGGGTCTCAGAAGGCGGCGCTT
>PEAK01000051.1 GCA_002753515.1 Magnetococcales bacterium | reverse complement strand
GCGGCTTCCTTCAGATCCCACCTCACGGTGGACACCCTTGCCGTCCGGCTAACAGTTCCCCTTGCCGGGCCTGTAGGGGACTTTCACCCCCAAGTAAGTGCGCCCTGCCGGGCGCACAAACAAAAAATGGCGGAAACTCCCAGCTATTCTGGCCTTACTGGTTTACAATGGTGCGCACAGGTGGTGCATTCCCAATGAGTTTCTGGCGCTGGTTGATGCCGACGAGGCTTTGTATCCCTGGCTGCTTAATTTTCGTTTCCCGGTCGTTGACCTGGGTCTGATCCCGGATCGGAAACTTTCCAAAAATGCTCAACTTCGTGCGGGACTGTCGGCTCTCAAATACGGCACCCGCGATCCTGAGTCTCAAATGGCGGCGCTGGATCAAATCTTGGATGCCCTGGTAGAGGCACCGCAACTCCTGCTGCCAGTCCTGCTTTATCTGTTGACGACATTCCACTACTTGAACGAAGAGCAGGTGCGACAGGCCGTTCATCGCATCAAACCTGAGGAGGAATACGATATGATGTCACAATTTGCCCGAGAAATCATTTCCAAGGCCAAGCCTGAATGGGTACAGCTCGTTCGCCAGGAAGGTGAGCAGATCGGCGAGCAGAGAGGCGAGCAAAGAGGCGAGCAGAAAGGCGAGGCCAAAATGCTGACCCGTCAGTTGCAACTCCGCTTCGGTAGCGTGCCCGACTGGGCCAGCGAAAAAATTGCCAAAGCGGAGCTGTCCTCTTTGGAAGTATGGAGCCTTCGCATCTTCGACGCCAAATCCTTGGAAGATATTTTCTCGGACAAGCCATGACGCGAACAGGAAAACTCACACAACTGGCAACATGATGGGGAACGATATCAGGTCGAAATGGCCGCCTGGGATCGTGGGATCACCCGGTCATGTGCCCCCCTCCGCCCTGGAAAACCGGCAGTTGCACCGTAACAATGGTCCCTGTTTCCCGGGATGACGTGAAATGGATACTGCCATTTTGCGTCTGCGCCATGAGTCGTGCGGAGTAGGTGCCAAGCCCGGTACCATGTGTTTTTCCAGAAGTCACATATTTTTCAAAGAAACGATCCTTGATTTGTTCCGGAACCTCTCCGTGATTATGTATCGCGACTTCCACGTGATCGGTCCCATTTTTCATGTGTACCCGCACCTCACGGTTTGCCGGGGATGCTTCCACGGCATTTTTCATGAGATTGGCGAACAGGGAATAACAAAGCAATTCTTCTCCCAAAACGAAGGGGCCGTGTTTGCCATTGGTACCACAGTCGGAAACGAGCTGAATGTCCAGATGCTTGACAGTCATCGCCCTTGCGTGCGATTTTATTATTTTTTTAAATATCTCAAAAATATTCACGCAGATTGGTTTCAACTCGTACATTTTTTGTTCCATTTTATACAAGTCCAACGATTGGTCTATCATCGTCAGCAAGAGATATCCGGAACTGCTGATGATCTCAAGGCTCTCCTTTTTTTCTTGCTCCAGTTCGGAATCCGCGAGCATCAAGGATGAAAACCCTATGATGGCATTCAATGGCCCTTTCAGGTCGTGACGCATGATGCGATTCACATCCTCTTTCAATCGATCGGCCTCCAGCAATTCCTTATTCTTGGCGGCGATGACCTCCCTGGCTTTTTTCAATCGCAAATGGGTCTTCACCCGGGCCAAAACGATGGGAATGCTGAACGGTTTGGTGATATAATCCACCGCTCCCAGCTCCAATCCCTTCGCTTCATCCTCCACATCATCCTTGGCGGTGATAAATATGATGGGAATATCTTTCACTTGCCTGTTCACTTTCAATTTTCGACATACTTCATAGCCATCCATGCCCGGCATCATGATATCCAGAAGGATGAGATCCGGCTTTTCAGACATGACCAATTCCAATGCGTTCAAACCATCGGTCGCAACGATAATGCGATATGTGGAGTGCAGGCATTGCACCAAAACTTTGATATTGGCGGGCATGTCGTCAACGATCAATAATTTGGCACTTTTCGCTTCATGATTCATGGCCTGCTCTCCAGGGAAAGATGCAAACGGGCTGCAATGGTCTCCATGCGCATTTTAGCCTTCGCAAAGTCAAATTGATTCAATGCGGATTCCAACAACTCAAGCTCATCCATGAGCATCGAACCCTGGAGAATCTGCCGCAGGGGCAGCATGCATTCCAGGGCACTGATATCGTTGCGCTTGACCCATTCCGACAACTCCAACAACACCTCTGCCGCTTTGTCTTTATCCACGTTGTCATCAAGAACTGCCGTTGCTCCCTGATCCAGGGTGTTCAGGTTTTTTGTCGGGAGTAAACGATGGGTGGACTGCAAAATTTGATTAAGCTCCGATTCAAAACGCGCCAATAGCTCAGGCCATTGCTCACGTTGTTTTTCAACAATCGCCATTTCCAAATGGCGCGCCGATACATACAACGCTTTCGCACTCAGATTACCCGCCACACCTTTGATGGAATGAACCAAATGTTTGGCATGGTCCCAGGTCGCAACGTCATCCAAGGATAGCTTGATTTCCCGAAAAACATTCCCATGATCGCGGTAGAACTCGCCCAGCATGGTGCGAAACAAGGAAACATTGCCACCCAACCGGTGCAATCCTGACACAACATCAATACCGGGCAGATTTCCCAACGTGTCCGCACTGTCCCCCCCCTCATGACGCTTTGCCGGAATAACGTCATCATCTACACAGCGTTCCTTGGGCGTGATCCATTTTTCCAAGGTGGCATACAATTGTTCCGGGTCAATGGGCTTGGACACATAATCATCCATCCCGGCATTCAAGCATTGTTCCCGATCACCGTACAAGGCATGCGCCGTCATGGCTACGATGGGAAGAGATTTATACCGGCTATGGGTTCGTATGATACGGGTCGCATTGAACCCATCCATCACGGGCATTTGAATATCCATCAATATCAGATCGAACTCGTCCCGCATCAAGGTTTCCACCGCCTCTTGGCCATTCTCGGCAACAGTCACGCGCAGACCGATATTTTTTAATACCTCTGAAGCGACTTGTTGGTTGATGGGATGGTCCTCTGCCAAAAGAACGTGGGCACCGGCCAATTTTTCGAGCAAATCCTGCCGAACCACGCCCGCAGTGGAATGCCTCGGTGACTGTTTGACGGTATGGCCCGTGACCTCCAGAATGGTGTTGAGCATAAGGGATGGCGACACCGGTTTCGCCAAAAAAGCGTCAACATGGACCGACTTGGCCGCCCTTTCGACATCCCCCCGGTCAAAACCGGTCATCAGGATAATCTTGGGGGCTGGATCGCTCAACAGGGGATCCTGGAGAATAGCCGCAGCCGTTTCAACACCGTTGAGTCCGGGCATGCGCCAATCCAGCAGGATTACATCGAAAGGATCACCCTGTTCTACGGCCTTCTTCATTTGCGTGATTGCCGCGAAACCCGATGCCGCCGATGCGACCGCAAGATTGAAAGAGGACAGAATTTCAGAAAAGACCATGCGGGCATTGTCATTATCGTCCACTACCAACACTTTCTTGGAAACAAGATCGGCAGCCGCGACAGGGCCATGGCCTTTTTCTTCAGGTTTATGGCCCAACAGGGTGGTGAAATAGAAGGTACTCCCCTCGCCCACCGAACTTTCGACCCGGATATCCCCTTCCATGAGATTGACCAGACGTTTGCAGATGGTCAACCCGAGTCCGGTACCACCAAATTTGCGGGTCGTACTGCCATCGGCCTGGGAAAATGCCTCAAAGAGATGCGACATTTGCTCTTCAGTCATGCCAATACCCGTATCCTGAATGGAAAATTGCAGCCGTACCTGGTTCTGGTTCCTTTCCATTTCGCCAATGCGAACGACTATTTCCCCCTGTTCGGTAAACTTGATGGCATTGCCGATCAAATTGGTTACGATCTGTTGTATGCGCAAGGGATCACCGACAAGACGACCCACCGACTTGGGTGGTGCCGCCACAATCAGTTCCAATTTTTTCTCATTGATTTCCCGTTTAAACATCAAGATCGTATTATCCAGGATATCTTCCAGATAAAATTCCACGGAATCCAATATTAATTTGCCGGCTTCCACTTTGGAGAAGTCCAGAATATCATTGATGATCCTCAACAGGAATTGCGAGGAATTCTTCGCCTGGTCCAGGTATTCCCGTACTTTGACAGGCAGTTCGGTGGCCAACGCCAAGTCGATCATCCCCAATACACCATTCATGGGGGTGCGGATTTCATGACTCATATTGGCGAGGAATTCGCTTTTGGATCGGGAGGCGATTTCCAGACGAGCCATGGCATCCCGCAATTTTTCCATGGCCTGATTGAGATTCTGCTCGGCATGCTTCGATTCCGTGATGTCGTCGTAGACTCCAAGAACGCCAATGACCTCGTTGCGATCGTTTCTGAGCGGAACCTTGGACGTTCGTAGCCAGATGGTATGACCATCAGGAGTCGATTGCGGTTCTTCAATTGCGATTATCCCGACACCCGATTCCATAACCTGACGATCATCCGTCTGGTACAGTTCGGCTTGCTCAGCCCACCCCATGTGGGTATCATCCAACCCCAATAATTCATCCGGGCTTTCCTTGCCAGCATCCCGGGCAAAAGAAGGATTGCATCCCAGATAACGCAGTTCGCGATCTTTCCAGAAAACGCGTATGGGAACCGTATCAACGATTGTCCTGAGCAGATTTTGTGATTGAGAAAACTCTTCGACCATCCGTGAGAGTTCCCGGGTACGTTCGATCACGCGTTGTTCGAGCGTACTATTGGCATCCTGCAACGCCCCTTCCAAACGCTTGAGAGAAGTGATATCGGTAACCGTGGTCAAGTGGAACTCTTCCCCGGATAACATGACCCTTTCCGAGGAGAGCAAGTGAGTGCCAAAACTACCATCCGGATGGCGAATTTTAGCCTCGAAGCCATGGATTCCTGTGGCCTCTTTCAATCCCGCCACCAGGTGCGCGCATTCGGTATCATCTTCCAGGACGAGCATGCTATCAAATAAATTATCGATAATATCCTCGCGCCTGCTTCCCAACAGGTGCAACAAATAATCGTTGACTTCAACAACTCTCTGATCGGCAATACGCGTCAGGGCGATGCCGATAGGAATGGCACGAAAAACAATAGAGATACGGGCTTCGTTATCCCGTTGCAATTGTTCACTCTTGCGCTGCTGTTGCTTGTAGGCTTTACGCAAAACGAAACCTGCGATCAACAGTAATCCGGTCACCGACAGCAGGGCGAAACCGATCCAGCGATTCCTGTCAATCTCTACCAGTTTTGCAATGGGGGAGAGAAGGATGAGAGATGATTTGTTCCCTTCCAGTGCGACCTTTTTTTGCAAAACCGGCAGGTCCCGATTGTTGAAGCGGAGAAGTCCGGGAATCCCACCATCCGACCAAGGCGATACGGGAATGGCTGCAAAATCTTTGCGTTTGTAGCGCGCCAAGAGTTTCTTTTCGGGAAGGGTGGATACCGTTGAGTCCGGCAGGGTACGCAATTCCAATTCTTTGTTCTGGGCCAAAATGACGACTCCATGATCATCGACGATAAGAGCCTCCGAACGCCCCAACCAACCCGCAAGAAACGTCAAATCAATTTTGGTTGCCACCACCCCCAACAAGTGCCCATCGACCTTGACCGGAGCTGAAAAAAAGAAGCCGGGAATATTGGTAACGCGTCCCATAGCATACTGTATCCCCAACTTGCCATCCATGGCCTCTGCAAAATAATCCCGATCTTTATAATTGGTTCCGATAAAGCTTTCCTCGGTGTTGGCATTGCTGGACAAGATCGCATCGCCCGCAACATTCATCACCCAGACGATACTGATCATTCCCAAGTTATCTTTAAACTCCGACAACCATTGATTGATAACGGTCAGTTCCGGGTCGGCGGACCAGAGGAGACGCTTTTGTTCGTGTGAAAGGGACTGGGGCAACTCGCCAGAGAAACGTCTGAGGGCTGTTTGCAATCGAGCATTCTGGGCAACAGTGGCGGGAACGCCGTGGAGCATGGATAATCCGCGTTGCAGCCCGGCACTGATCATATCCGCAGATTCAGCCAAATCCTGTTTGTGATCTGCGAGGACGGCTCGTTCCATCTGCTGTGAAAAATAGCCGGTCAACCACCAAATAGTGAGACACCAGCATGCAAAGGACAGCAGTATCACGGCAATGATTCTCTTGGTGTACCCGGAGAATCCTTTGCCAATAAGTCCAGTCGATCCAGTTATTCCTGAATTGTTCATTGACCAACCTCTAATCCATGCGCATGGACATGGACAAGATCACGGGCATGACAAATCCCTTCATGTGTTCTCCTCCAGGGAAATTTGTAATCGCATTGTAAGGGACTCCAGGTGCGTTCTAGCGGATAGGAAGTCAAAATGATCGAGTGCCTTTTCCAAGGCATCCAGTTCCATTGTTGCTGGCGTCCCCAGCAGGAGTTCCCGAAGGGGAATCATATAATCCTGGGAACGAATATCATTACGCCGGACCCAGTTTGACAACTCTACCAGAATGGAAGCGACCCTATCCCGGTTTATTTCTACCTGACACGTAGATTGCGAACTTTCATCTTTCGCAGGCGTGTTTTCTTTCGGGCACAAGGGGTGGGTTGATTGCAATACCTGATTCAAATCCGCCTCAAAATGCGCCAATAATGCCGGCCATTGATGGCGCTGTCCGTCGTTGATGGCCCTTTCCAATATTTTGGCGGACTGAAACAACGATTGAGCACTCAAATTACCGGCCACACCTTTGATGCTGTGAACCAAGCGTTTGGCCTTTTCCCATGTGGTATCATCTTCCAGTGCGGCCTTGATTTCCTTGCAAATCGCCCAATGATCCCGGTAAAACTCACCCAGCATGGTGCGGTACAAATCGGCATTTTCCCCCAAACGCCGCAAGCCGGACACCACATCGATACCTGGCAAATGGCCCAGGGAATTTTGAATCGTGGCATCGCCCCTCTCCTGAATGGCGTGCCTGGCTTGGCTAACCGCTTCACCCCCTCGCGGTTTGATCCATTTGACCAAGGTGGCATACAGTTGCTCGGTGTCGATGGGTTTGGCCACATAGTCATCCATTCCAGCCGCCAAACATAATTCCCGGTCCCCGGTCAAGGCGTGCGCTGTCATGGCAATGATGGGCACATTTTTGTAACGGGGATCGGAGCGCAGCAACCGTGTCGCGCTGTACCCATCCAGGATCGGCATTTGAATATCCATCAATACCAGATCAAATTCTCCCTGATGCACATGGTCTACAGCCGCTTGGCCATCGCTGGCAACGGTGACTTCGATACCCATATTGCGCAACACCTCACAGGCGACCTGTTGGTTGATGGGATGGTCCTCGGCCAGTAAAATTCTGCTGCCGCCAAGTTTTTGAAATATTTCCTCTTTGTCAAGAGCGTTCCCTTTGTTGACCGTCATGATGTTTTCATTGTAGCCAAAGACATCCATGGTCGCATTCAACAGCACGGATGGCGAAACCGGTTTGGGTAGAAAAGCCTCCACACCAATATGTTGCGCCTCCTTTTCCACATGCTCACGGTCAAAACCGGTCATCATGATGATCTTGGGGGCGAACGGGGCGAACAAGGGATCATGACGTAATTTCGAGGCGATTTCGATACCATCCATTCCCGGCATGCGCCAGTCGAGCAGGATCAGGTGAAACGGATCGCCCTGCCGGGCGGCCTCTCGCAGGGTCGCCAATGCGCTATCGCCCGAATGGGTCGATGCAACGGAAAAATGGAATGATGCAAACATTTCGGAAAAAACCGTCCGGGTCAAATCATTATCATCCACCACCAGAACCTTCAGGTTGGAAACTTCTTCCGGTAAGGCGGTACGATAACGATCCTTCGCAGCCTTCAGGCCCAAAGGGACGGAAAAATAAAAAAGACTACCCTCTCCGACAACACTGTCCACCCCGATCTCACCCGACATCAACGATACAAGGCGTTTGCATATGGTCAATCCCAAACCGGTGCCACCATATTTCCTGGTCGTGCTGCCATCCGCCTGGGAGAAGGCTTCAAACAAATGGGTCATCTGTTCCCGGGTCAGCCCGATCCCGGTATCCTTGACAGAGAATTGCAAATGAATGGTATCGCTGGTTTGTTCCAGGATTATCACTCGAATGACAATTTCCCCCTCTACGGTAAATTTGATGGCATTGCTTAACAGATTGGTCACAATTTGCCGAAGTCGTAATTCGTCGCCAACCAGGACACCGTTGAATTGTCTTGGAACGAATACAATCAATTCAATATTTTTTCTATCCAGTTCTTTGCGAAACATTGCAATCGAACCGTCCAACAGATCGTCCAGATAAAAATCAACGGGATCAAGCGTTAACTTTCCCGCCTCAACCTTGGAAAAATCAAGGATATCATTGATTACACCCAACAGGGAACGAGAGGAAATCTTGGCCTGCTGCAAGTATTCACTCACCTTGGGGGATAGTTGTGAACCCAAAGCCAAGTCAATCATCCCCAGGACACCATTCATGGGAGTGCGAATCTCATGGCTCATATTGGACAAGAATTGACTCTTTGTCTGATTGGCCAACTCCGCTTCCTGCTTGGCCTGCAAGATTGCATGTTCCGAATTTTTTCGCTCAGTGATGTCGTCCAGGAAACACAATAAATGCTTTTTCTCTTGGATGTAGAGCGTGGTAAACGTAATAGATAGCCACAACGTTTTATTGAAAGATGTTGTGATCAAAAGATCGGTATGGAAATCCTGGTTGGAACGGATCGTTTCCATGGCCAGGTCATACAGACCGGTGCGACGCCATGGCACGATTTCCTTGAAATTATATTTCAAGACCTGCTCACAAGGTGCCCCTACAATCCGCCCCGCAGCAGGGTTGACCAGGACACAGTTACCCGACTCCGCCTGAAAAAGAATGACGCCATAAGGTGCAATCTTCAACACCTTTTCATTCAACTCGGTGGTATCACGAAGCTGCGCGTTGACCTGTTTTTCCGCACTCATGATATTGCACAGCATTTCGCCCATCCGATTAAACGTCTGAGCCAATTCGCCAATCTCATCCTTGCTCGTAACAGCTATCCTGGTATCAAATTTACCATGACCAATCGCCGTGGCAGCCCGGTTCAGGATATCAATCGGCTTCACGATCATTCGGGTCACCCAGACCGAAAGCAGCAGTACCAGAAAAGCCGTCGCGATAAAAATGCTCAGGAAAACTTTTTGCAGCTTGGCAATCGGTGCAAAAGCGACATGGACATCGACCTCCGCAAGCAGCATCCAGTGTACATTGATCGTTTCCAACTCACGTACCGGGACATACAAGCCCAACACCTCAATATTCCGGTAATTCAAGTAAGGTTTACCGACACCGAAGCCCTTCCAATAATCATCTTTGGCATCCTTCATGTGGGCCAACCAATGGCGGACGGGTGCGGTATCAACCTTTTGCCTGGGTTGGGAGATACGGCGACTGAAGTGGGAACTGGACTGCATCAATTGATCCTCGCCCACCAGGTAAATCTCCAACCCTTCCGTGAAACCAGCGGGGTCTTCCAAGGTTCGGTCTATTTTTTCAAAATCCACCTGCTGGGCAACCAAACCCAACACATGGCCTTGATTGTCCATGATGGGCTGCAAGAGAAAACCATCTAGGGAAAGATTGCTGTATTGATCGCCGTATTCCCAACCGGAGAATACGGGTACGGTATCTGTCAATGCTTGTCGAACCGCCCGCCCCAGAGCGGTATGATCCATCGGCTCCCGCAACAGATTGTCCCCGAGAAGCGCATTCCGGATCGCCGCATACAGGACATGACCCGATGGATCTATCAACAACAGGTTGCGATAGCCAAATGTGTTCTGGAATTCGCGCAAATCACTCTGAAATTCCGTCTGCAATGCCAGCCATTCAAAACTTTTGACAAACGCATTCGGAGAAAGTCCACTGGCATGCAAGGATTTTTTCAAGGCTTCCAGATAGTGGATCGTGGTTTGGTTATTGGCAACCAAACTCAGATGCCGCAAATCGGTGGCGAAAATCTCCTCGATATGTTTGCTCTTGAAGGTGAGCGAGGTTTGCAACAGCTTTTCCGCAGACTCGGCGAGATCGTTGCGTGCTGCACTGAAACCCAACCACCCCAGTGTTCCCAGTGGTAACAGGGAGAGGAGGAGAATCCATTTATAAAGTTTCCTCCCTATACCCTGAAAAATGGGCAGAGTGGCCAAACCCGTCATGGTTCGGTTCCGGCGGTGACGGGTAGGAAATGGTGATACGCCACCTGTTTCTGTCCTTCCGTGAGTACATGGTTGATAAACGTTTGCACCCGTTTATCGATCTCGCCCTTGACCAGCATCAACAGAGGACGCACCAGGGGATAGCGACCCTGGAAAATGGCCTCATTGGTAGCGGCGATACCATCCACGGCAAACAAATACAAAGAGTCGCTTTGCTTTGCTATACCTGCGGAAACGTAGGAAATGGCCATGCGGGACGATAGCAACTCCCGAATGAGATCCGGCCAGACGGAATACACTTTGAAACGATGGGCGAACGGTTTGCCCTTTAAGACTTGTTCTTTCAGTACCCCGGCGATTCCGGAATCCAGATCCCTGCTGAGCAACACGATTTCCTGATCGGGCAAGGTGGGATCCCAGTCCCGGTACGATTGTTTCTCCCCGGAGAAAAGCATTCGCAACTCTTCAATGGTGAAGCCTTTCTTAATGACTGCCAGGGGGTTTTTGGGATGCGCCGCAAAGATGACGGCATCATGTCCGATCAAAAAGGCCTGATGCTCGCCCAGTTCCCGTTTTTCATTCTCGTTGAGGGGCCGGGAAACCAGACCTATCTGGATCGTTCCATCCATGACCGCGTTGATCCCAACACTTGAACCGCCAGCGGCCGTCAGGATCTTGATCGGCTGCGATGGCAACGCGGGGTCAATGGTGTTCCATGTTTTATATTTTTCCGTAAAGGTTTTGGCGATCTCGACAACAATGGGTTGCATGGTCGATGAACCCGCGATGCGCAGGGTATCACCATCCGCCCACAGCAACGGCATGCCCCCCGGGAAAACAGCCAGCCCCAGAATGCATATCAATATGAAGCGTACAACAGTCATAGCCCCCCCCCCCCGTTTCTCCAACGAAATTCCAGAACCGATCCCCATTTTATTTGGGCACGACCTCCAGGCGTTCAACATCAGCCAAGGTAATACTCCGACCATCACGGGTACTGAAAGAACGACCGTGGATATCCGCCTTGAAAGCTTCGTAGACGGTTTGTTTCCCCGTATCCACATTGAATACTTGCACCTCGACCACTTGTCCACTGGAACGCCAGTGGGAATACAGCATGGACACCATGGAAAGTGCTGCGGCTATGAGCAAAATCAAGGCCGCCTTGCCCATTTTGCCATGCCATGTCATGCGGGCAGGGGGCGGGGTATATGATGGTATTTCCAGGGGCATTCTGCGACTGGCATGCAACCGTCCAATCATGTAAACGGCGAGCATGAGCAGAAGCGGCAGGATGACTTTCAGAAACATAGGGCGACCGGGCTTTAAAAAATGGTATACTCAAGGTACTGTACCATGGCTCAAGTCTGTGTCCAACCTTCCAGAAACAAAGGTGACCGTATGCAAGCGATCGATATCATGATGCGAGATGTGATCACGGTGTCCCCCGACATGACGGTGAAGGAATTGGCGCTCCTGCTGATGGAAAAAAAAATAAGCGGAGCACCCGTCCTGGATGGGGATGGGCGGTTGGTTGGGATCGTCACGGAAAAAGATTTGGTGGACCGGGCCAGAAAAATCCATTTGCCAACGCTGATCACCATCATGGATGCCATCATCCCCGTCTTCGGGGAACGGCAGTATCAAAATGATTTGCGTAAAATGGCCGCCGTATTGGTCCAGGATATCATGACGGAAAATGTGACCGCCGTGGAGGAAAGCGCCGAATTGCAAGAGATTGCAACCATCTTGGACGATGAACACATCTCCCTGTTGCCGGTAATACGTGGGGAGAAATTGGTGGGCATTATCGGCAAACGTGACATCATTCGGGGAATGCTTCAGGACAACGCTGTCTGAACATGGGGAACATGATCCACTTCGAGAGCCGTTCCGAGGAAGAAACCGAAGCCATGGGGTATCATATGGCCCAAGGGATCGCACCGGGTAGCCGACTCCTCTTGTGCGGTACCGTCGGAACGGGGAAAACCGTGTTCGCCCGAGGCCTCATCCATGGCTTGGGTCACCAGGATGATTACATCACCTCCCCCACCTTCACCCTGGTCAACACCTACACCGAGGGGCGCCTGCCGGTGTACCATTTCGATCTGTATCGCCTCGGATCGGTTGATGAATGGTTGCAGTCGGGTCTGGCCGATCATCTGGACGGTACGGGGGTGTGTTTGATCGAATGGCCCGAGCTCGTCCTGGAACAGGGGCTTGGCGATTATCTGAAAGTCTCCTTGACAGCCGATGATCAGGCACCCTATACCCATCGCGTCATTCAATTCATCCCCCATGGCCCCTTGAGCCGGGGAATCATCGACCATTTTTCATGGCCCCATCATGGTTAGTCAAAAAGCCCTCCAGTTCATCATCGAACGTCTCGGCCCCGGTTGCACCATACGCAAAATATCGGGAGATGCCTCGTTCCGGACCTATTATCGGGTGGTTTTGCCCGACCAAACGACGATGGTATTCATGGACGCCCCACCCGATAAGGAAAACAGCCGCCCGTTTATCGATATTGCGCACTTCCTGGAACGCTTTGGCGTGGCGGTGCCGCACATTTTTCATGCCGATGTCGATCAAGGCTTCCTGCTGTTACAGGATTTTGGTGATGTCACATTTTTGGAAGCCTTGAAAAATGGTGCCGATGCCGAAAAACTCTATACAAAGGCGGTAGAGGATCTCGTACGCCTTCAATGTACCCCCAACGATGCCAGTTGCGTGGCGCATCAACGCCCCTACGACCGGGACTTGCTCACCCGGGAATTGAACCTGCTGCTTGATTGGTACATCCCCGGCATTTTGCAAAAAACCATTGCGGATACAGACCGCGCCGAGTTTCATCATTGCTTCGAGATCATCGTCGATCAGGTGTTGCGGCAACCCGTGGTCCTGGTGCATCGGGATTATCATAGCCGCAATCTCATGTGGCTGGATGGCCAAGTGGGCATCATCGATTTTCAGGATGCGGTCATGGGACCTCTCACCTACGATCTGGCCAGCCTGCTGCGGGATTGTTATGTCGCCTGGGATGCCCCGTTTCGACACAAGATCGCCGGGCTTTGGTTCGAGAAAGCTCGAACCTTGTTGGGCTACGCCCCCGATCCCGCAACCTTCGAGCGGGATTTCGACTGGATGGCGGTGCAACGCAATTTAAAGGCAATCGGTATTTTTGGCAGACTTTCCCTGCGGGATAGCAAGCATGGCTATCTGAACGATATTCCCCGAACCATGGGATATGTCCGGGAAACGTTGCCCAAATATCCCGAACTGCACCCCTTGTTGACCTTGTTGAATCGCTATGGAGCGCCCTGAAAGACCATGAACGGTTTCATCCTGGCGGCTGGCCGGGGCGAACGGTTGCGCCCCCTGACCGATCACACCCCCAAACCCTTGATCCCGGTCGATGGTCGTCCCGTCATTGATCATACCCTGGAACGGTTGAAACGTCTCTCCATTGCGCGGATCGTCGTCAACGTTTGGCATCTGGCGGATCAATTGGAAACACATCTGCGGCACCACGCCGATTGGGGCACACGGGTGGCCATATCACGGGAAGAGGAACTCCTGGAAACGGGAGGTGGTGTTTGCCGGGCGCTACCCCTCTTGGGTACGGCACCGTTTCTGGCCATCAATGGCGATATCTTATGGGATTTCAACCTTTCCCCCCTGCTGACATCCTTTCATCCGCCAATCATGGATGCCCTGTTACTCCTGGTCGCCAATCCCAAGGGGAAACACGGCGATTTCATCCTGCCGGGGGGCAGTCTGGGACCCCTGCGCCGATTGGCCACCCGGGATGACAACCATCCCTTCACCTATTCGGGCATCCAGGTGATCAATCCCCTGGCTTTGGCCCACTACCCGGTCACCCGTTTCTCCTTGAATCGGTTTTACGACGATTGCATCGAAAACAATCGGCTATACGGGATGCATTTGGCCGGTACCTGGTCGGATATCGGTACCCCAGACAGTCTCGAAGAGGCACGGGGACGATGGAAATTTCCATTGCAAACGGGTGCCGATTACGGTAACTGAATGGGCATCGGGATGCGCGCAACATACAGGTGGAGGAGCCCTCAATGGATTTTGCCCTGGCACGTGAAAACATGATCAAGTCGCAGATCCTGCCCAATCGGGTTACGGAACCAGAATTTTTGCAGGCTTTCTTCGCGGCGCATCGCGAAGATTTCGTCGAAAAACACCACCGGGAAATCGCCTACTCCGATTATCCGGTCTCCATGGGAAGTCGCCGCTGCCTGACACCCCTGCAAATCGCCCGTCTCATTCAAGGATTGGATGTCAAACCCGGGAAGAAAATATTGGTGGTGGGTGCCGGGACGGGTTATGAAGCCTTCCTGCTGGCCGGACTCAAGGCATCGGTGTATGCCCTGGAAACGGACGAATCCCTGGCCACCAAAGGAAAAAATGTGACCGCCAAGGCGGATATCCACTGGAAAACCAGCCCCTACGATAACGGTTGGCCCGATGCCGCACCCTTCGACGGTATCCTGTTTTGCGGCGCGATCGCCGCAGTCCCACAGATCTTTTTGACACAATTATCCAGCGATGGCCATCTGACCGCCATCATCGGTCGGCCCGGAGCCGTTATCATGGATATGATCCGCCTCGACGGCCCGGGTAGCGTCACACGTCCCGTCACCATCTTTCAGACCGTCGCCGATATGTTGCCGGGCATCCCGCAACCCGATGCGTTCGAACTGTGAACCCATTGTCGGTGACTTCTTTATGGTAACAACCCGTTCTTTCAAGTGAGGAAACAGCAAGGTGAGCCTTATTGTTCAAAAATTTGGCGGCACGTCGGTCGGTACCATCGAACGTATTAAAAACGTTGCAGCACGTGCCATCGCCACCCAACAGCAGGGACATCAAGTCGTCGTGACGGTTTCCGCCATGTCGGGGGAAACCAATCGCTTGGTCGCCCTCGTCGAAGCACTGACCCCATCCTACAACAAACGAGAATACGATGTGGTTGTGGCCGCAGGGGAACAGGTTTCCATCGGCTTGCTGGCCATCGCCATCGAAGCCCTGGGGGGCAAAGCCCGTTCCTACCTCGGGTGGCAGATACCATTTGTCACCGACGCGGTCTATTCCAAGGCGCGAATCCAGGATATCGATGGCGATAAAATCCTGAAAGACTTGGCCGATGGTTTCATCGTTGTCGTCGCCGGCTTTCAGGGGGTCACGATGGAAGGGGATGTGACAACCTTGGGCCGAGGGGGATCCGACACCTCCGCCGTGGCACTCGCGGCGGCACTCAAGGCGGACCTGTGCGATATTTACACCGATGTCGATGGCGTGTACACCACCGACCCCCGCATCGAACCCAAAGCTCGCAAAATGGACCGCATCTCCTACGACGAAATGTTGGAAATGGCCTCCCTGGGTGCCAAAGTGTTGCAGACCCGTTCCGTCGAACTGGCTAAAAATTATTCTGTTCCCGTCAGGGTATTATCCTCATTGGAGGAGGGAACAGGCACTCTATTGACCGTTGAGGATCCCACCATGGAGAAGGTTTTAGTTTCCGCCATCGCGTTCAGCACCAACGAGGCCAAGATCACCATCATCGGTGTACCCGATAACCCCGGGGTTGCCGCCAATATTTTTGGCACACTGGCCGGGGCCAACATCAATGTCGATATGATCATCCAAAATGCCTCGGCGCATCACGAAACCGATATGACCTTTACCGTGCCCAAGGCGGATTTCCAGCAAACCATAGACCTCCTGAAAGGTTCGCTCCAGGCCATTGGTGCCCGCGGCGTGACCGGGGATACCGACATATCGAAAGTATCCGCCATCGGCGTGGGTATGCGTTCCCATTCGGGGGTTGCGCAAAAAATGTTCAAGGCCCTGGCGGACGAACGGATCAACATCCAGATGATCTCCACTTCGGAAATCAAGATTTCCGTCGTCATCGAAGCCAAATACACCGAACTGGCGGTTCGAACCCTGCACGCCGCCTTCGACCTGGATAAGGGACGTGGAGATTTGCTAGGTGGGTGACTCTTTGCCGCGCATCGTCCTCTACGACACGACCTTGCGCGATGGCTCCCAGGGAGAGGGTATCCAGTTTTCCGTGGAGGACAAGCTGCGCCTGGCGCAACGTTTGGACGCGTTGGGAGTGGACGTGGTCGAAGGGGGCTGGCCGGGGGCCAACTCCCGGGATAGCCTGTTTTTCGACAGGGCCAGGCATTTGCGTTTCAAAGGACGCTTGGCGGCGTTCGGTGCAACGCGCCGCCCGGGGATTCGTCCCGAAGACGATGCCGGGTTGCGGGGGCTCTTGCAAGCCGAAACCGCTGTAATCACCGTGTTTGGCAAATCCTGGTTGTTGCACGTCCGGGAGAGTTTGGGGATCCAGGCCCGGGAAAATCTGGATCTGGTTTTCGATACCATCGATTTTTTAAAAAAACGTGTCGATACGGTCATTTTTGACGCCGAACATTTTTTTGATGGTTACAAGGATGATCCCGACTTTGCCATTCAAGTGTTACGGGCAGCCCAATCGGGGGGTGCGGATGCCCTGACGTTGTGCGATACCAATGGGGGCACCCTGGTGTTTGAATTGGAGGAAATCGTCCAAAAGACCATCACTCTCGTACCCCATATCCCCCTGGGCATCCACTGCCACAACGACAGCGGCCTCGCAGTCGCCAACACCTTGGCGGCGGTACGCGCCGGGGTTCTCCAGGTACAGGGAACCATCAACGGCATCGGCGAACGGTGCGGCAATGCCAACCTGACAACGGTCATTCCCAATCTCATGCTCAAAATGGGCCGGGAAACCGGGATTTCCCGGGAGCGCCTCCAATCGTTGACCCGCCTGAGTCGCTGGATGGATGAACTGGTCAACCGCTCGCCACGGAAAGATCAGCCTTTTGTGGGACGAGCCGCATTTGCCCACAAGGGAGGCATTCACGTCTCCGCCGTGGTCAAAAATTCCCGGACCTATGAGCATGTCAACCCCGAGTTGGTGGGTAACCAGCGCCGTATTCTCATTTCCGACCAAGCCGGGCGCAGCAATCTGATCGCCCGCTTGGCCGAGTTCGGCATCCACGGGGTGGAAGGGGACGATCCCAAATTAAAGGATTTACTGGGGGAAATAAAAGACCTGGAAAATCAAGGCTACCAGTTTGAGGGGGCTGACGCCAGCTTCGAACTGCGGGCACGGCGGGCTTTGATGCAAATGCCCGTCTATTTTGAAACCGAAGGGTTTCGGGTCATTGACGAAAGACGGTCTCGCGGTAATGATGATGACAAAGTGATGGGTGCCGAAGCCACCGTCAAGGTCACCGTGGGCAAAACAGCCTTGCACCTGGTGGGCGAAGGAGCCGGTCCGGTCGATGCCCTGCACACCGCCCTGCTCAAAGCACTGGAATGGGCCTATCCCGGTATCAGAAACATGCAATTGCTGGATTACAAGGTGCGTATCCTCCAAGGGGAGGGCACCAAAGCCAAAGTGCGGGTATTGATCGAATGGCAAGATGAAGTGCGGCAATGGAGTACCGTTGGGGTCTCCGACCATATCATCGCCGCCTCCTACGATGCCATGGTCGAGGCGGTGAATTACAAATTGTTTAAAGATCAAGTCGATCAAGTGTCATAACCCTTTCCCTGGACAGTCGGTTGGTGTTATCCTTGAGTTGGCGATGGGAACTCTGAAGAGCAGGAGCTTAAGTCCATGAAAAAAATAGAAGCTGTCATCAAACCTTTCAAACTGGATGACGTCAAGGAGGCCCTCTCGGAGGTTGGCGTTCAGGGTATCACCGTCTCCGAAGTACGCGGGTTTGGTCGGCAAAAAGGACATACGGAACTGTACCGCGGTGCCGAATATGTCGTTGATTTCCTCCCCAAACTCAAAGTTGAGGTGGTCGTTGCCACCGAATTGGTCGACCGGTGCATCCAGGCTATCGAAAATGCCGCACGGACCGGACGCATTGGCGATGGAAAAATCTTCGTCACCAACGTCGAATCCGTCGTGCGCATCCGTACCGGTGAACGTGACGCCAACGCTATTTGATTCCTTTCGTTGGCACACACTATTTCGGTGGTTTGTCATCTATCCTTACCAAGGTTGACTGGGACCTTTCATGGGAGAACTCGGTACCCTTTATAAAAAAGGGGAGATCATCTTCAATAAAGGCGATCCCGCAGATTGCATGTACGTGGTGCAAAAAGGTCGCATCGAAATCGTCATGATCTCCGAAGCAGGCTCGGTGCGCCTTTCCGTGCGCAAAAAGGGTGATTTTATCGGCGAAACCTCCATGTTCGCCTGCAAAACCCGGTTCGCCACCGCCCGCGCCCTGACCGATGCCCGTGTCCTCAAATTGGACGAAAAAAGTTTCATTGCCCGGATCCATCACGATCCCTCCCTCGCCTTCAAAACAATCAAGCACATGGCCAAAAGAATCTACGAACAGGACCATGCCTTGATGCGCGGGTTTTCCCATAAAAATGAACTGTGCTGCGAAGTCACTGGCTTTACCAGCTACATCGACCTGGCCGCCTTCCTCGACGGTGAGGTCAAAAGAGCGCGGCGCTTGCGACAAATGATGGCCTTCGCCCTCGTGGAAGTGGATAATTATAGAGATCTGGTCGTCGAACACGGCGTCGATATCGCTGGCAATGCTTTGCGCGCCTTATCGGCAATCTTTCAAGAACAATTACGCGGCATCGATATCGTCGGCCGTTTTGGTGATGATCGCTTTGGGGTCTTGTTGTACGAGGCGGATGGACAAACGGCAATCCGGGTCATGGAGGTGATTCGGACCGCCTTTGCGCAACATTGGCAAGAAACGGAACTCGAAGGAACGCCACCCACGTTCAGTTGTGGTATCGCCATCTATCCCGAACACGAAAGGTCGGTGTTTTTAAGCAAAGCCGCCTACAAAGCCTTGGTGCAATGCAAGTCCCAAGGAAGGAATCGCGTTGTTCTGTCCCCCCCACAGTCGGGAAGACCCGTCTTGAAAAAATCGTTGTCGCTGTACAAGTCCGCTTATCAGGACTTTTCCGAGGAATCCTCAGAGCAGCAGGATTCGGCTCCACCGGATCAAACCCTGCTCCCCCCCCCTCCCCCGCCACTGTTGGCGGAACCCACCGTGAAAAAACCATCGCCTTCACGTTGGAAGTTGCCGTTTCTTTCGCCAAAACAATAATCTCAAGTGTCTTGCAACCGGAAAATATCGGGGCATGGACCCGTGCCCCATCCCACTTCATTCCAACACGCCGCTCTCGCGCAACAATCGGGCATTTTCCCCGGTTTCCAGCAAATAAAAAACAAGCAGTTCATGAATCAATCGGCGCATATCCTCTCGACGCGGCTCACGCAACAAACCACGAAACCGGCCACCGGGCATGGCTACATCCATTTTCGTCAATTGCACGTACTGCTGTTCCTTGCCATCGGAAACATGGATGTTCCAAACCCGTTTCCCATCCCGGTAAAATACGGGTATCGCTGCGGTGGGATCTTCCCACGTCAGAGCCTCCAGCAGCGCGCCCGATGGGTTCCACACATCACGATCCAGTTCGATGAGTGCCATGTTCCCGGAATGCACGGCGACATTAAAGGCGTTCTGATCGAATAACATATGCTCGGGAATATCTTGCATGATCCGGGCATACTGATCCAATACCGCATGATTATTCAGCAAAAACAAACCGGCACTCAGGTAGGGCAAATCCAGGGAGAGATGGTGTTCCGTCATCAACCGGGTCATGGGAGCCACCTGATCCCGGTGATTGCGTACGAAATCACCCAGGGTAGCCGCATTCACATCCACAGCCGCCACCAGATGGTTTTCCCCGGCATGGTTTTGCCGCACGATGGTTTTCAATTCCTGATCCAAAGGTCCAACCGGTAAACAATCGCAATCAATCCACAGCATGGAAGCAAAATCCATATGTTCCATATAACGATACATGCTGCCTTTGTAGTAATAGACATGCCGGTCGAGGAGCAAACCATCCGATTTGGGCAACAAAATGTTTTTGGCCGCCAAGAATCGCGCCTGCCCCGGCGTCAACCCGAAATCACACACCATCAATCGTGTACCCGGCATGTAGAGCTGGTAAGCCCCCTGCAGGACGCAAAGCATGGGAAAATAGGCTGCATTCGCACCGGTTACGTGCAAGGTATCCATGTTACCCACGATCATTGTGACCCACGATGATATCCAGTACGTGATCGCACTGGCAGTTCCAGGAATGTTTCATCATAAATTCATGTCCTCGGCGCCCTAACGCCTGTGCCCGATCACGCCCCTGATAGATCCATTCCAAGGCTGCCAACGCCTCTTCAACCGAACTTTCACCCCAATCCTGCAATAACACCCCGGTAACCGGCGAACAAACCGGTTGTTGATCTCGCAATATCAAGCATCGATCCCCTTCAATCAAGTCTTCATGGCCCGTGTTACGCGATAAAACAACGGGAACCCCGGTCGCCATGCATTCCATGGCCACCAGATTGGTCCCCCCCTCGCAGCGATTGGGAAACAAGGCGCAATCCACCTCCCGTAACAATTCCGCCATCCGTGGATTGGCCACCATCCCGACATCCATGAAACTGTCACTCGGAAGGTGGCGTCCCATCCATTGTTGCAACGCCTCGCCACCTTCCATGGGGAAACCATCCACGTACGTTGCGGCAAAGCGTTGGCCCGCATCCGCCCAACGATTGTGCCACGCAGTCAGCAGAAAGGCTTCGGGATGCCGTTCCCTGAAGCGCCGAAACGTTGCCACGACAATATCCTGCCCCTTGCGAAATTCCAGCTTGCCCCCGGAAAAGATCACAAATTTATCGTGCAAAAGTCCCCGGCGACCCGAAGGGAAAAATTGGGTCGTTTCCACCCCCTGCATCACGTAATGGGCGTTTTTTAAACCATATTTTTCTTTCAAAATTCGTTGGTTCCACAGGGATCCGGTAATGATTGCCGCTAAGGATCGCGCCCGTTCGATCACGGCGGCATCCAGGTCGGCGTATTCAAAAAAGGTCATCCCAACACCGGGCCGTCCTGAAAAAAAGGTGAGATCGAAATCCATGCGCCCATCGGAATGGATCAACGGGATGGTATCCGCCTCACGGATGGTGCGATTGGGATGCAACTGCCGCGCCCGCACATAATCGGCTGAATTCTCCAACACCCCGAGCAGCAATCGCGCCTGCAAGGGATCGAGTTCCAAAGCCCCGGGTGCTTGCAACAGACGGGGGGTGATGCCACGGCGTAACATGGCCAAAACCAGATTGAGGCCATACACCCCCCAGCCGTGGTAATGCCCCAAAGACCATGTCAACACCATTTTATGATTTGCTGTCACGGATGCACCCCTTGGCTTCCAACCAATTGGCCACAGGCCGCCTCAATATCCTCCCCACGCCGATCCCGGATCACCGTTACCAAACCCGACCCTCCAACCATCTCCTGAAAGCGCAAAATTCGCTCCATGGGCGATGGGACGAAGGACGTTCCCGGCCAAGGATTGAACGGAATCAGGTTCACTTTGGAGGGGATCCCTTTCAAATAGTGGACCAAGCCACGGGCATCGTCATCCGTATCGTTGATGCCGTCCAACATGACATATTCCCAGGTGACCCGGCGTCCCCCCTTCAAAGGATACGCCATGACGGCCTGCTTCAGTGCGTACAGGTTGAATTTTTTGTTCAGGGGCACCAACCGATCCCGAACATCATCCCGCACCGCATGCAAAGAAACCGCCAAATTGACCCCCAAGTCGCGTCCAACCGCCACCAGTTTCGGCACCACCCCAGCCGTGGACAGGGTGATTTTCCGGGTACCAATGGCCAAGCCATTGGCATCCAACATGATCCGCACGGCCTTGACCACGGATTCGTAGTTGTACAAGGGTTCGCCCATCCCCATCAAAACCACATTGGTGACCCGTAACCCCATGGATTGCAATTCGGCACGCGCCACAATCACCTGATCGACGATTTCTTCCACTTTCAGATTGCGTTCCAGCCGCCGGGTTCCCGTATGGCAAAACGGGCAGCTCAACGAACAGCCAACCTGTGAAGAGACGCACAAGGTTCCGCGATCCACCTCGGGAATGAATACCATCTCCACACACGCCTGGTCGGACAACTCCAACAACCACTTGATGGTCTGATCCCTGGATTGCCGACGCAAACGTATTCGCGGTCGACAAAAATGAAAACTCGACTTGAGGCGTTCGCGAAATTCCTTGGATAAATCGGTCATTTCATCGATGCTGGCAACCAGTTTGACATGAACCCACGACCAGATTTGCTTGGTACGAAACGGTTTTTCACCCCAACCGTTCAAAATGTCCAACAATTCCTCACGCCTGATTCCCGTCAGGCATACCGACGCACTCATGGATTTCTTCCTTCAATCAAGAAGTAGTTCCTCTCAGCAATGACACCCATCCCTTCAGGCCCAGCAGCCCAATGTAGGGGTAAAGCGTTACCGTGGAAAGTGCCACCGGGAAATACGATCACTATTTGCATCCCTCGCGTTGAAAATGGTGTAGAAGCATGATCATCGAAACTTGGAACGGCTCCCCCATAGAAACAATGTATTTATTACTGGAAACACGAAGAGCTGGCCCACGATCTGGTAAAACTATCAAAAAATGGTAGAATGATTGTGATTGGTTGGCCGTTACGGGGAGTGGGTCATGCAGACATTGCGATGGAAACTACGGTTCGACAATTACCTCAAAGCGTTACAAACACTGGATGCGGCCATGATGTTGGTACAACAACGAGAATTGTCCACCCTGGAGCAACAGGGATTGATCCAGGGCTTTGAGTATACCCATGAACTTGCCTGGAACGTCTTCAAAGATTATCTCGGGTATCAAGGAATTTCCGGATTGGTTGGCTCGCGAGACGCCACCCGGAGCGCCTATAAAAATGGGTTGATCGAGAATGGCGAGGTCTGGATGCAAATGATTGCGGATCGCAACCTGTCCTCCCAAGCCTACGATCAAAATCGTGCGCAGGTCATTGCCGATGCCATTACCAGCCAGTATTACCCCGCGTTCAAAAGCATGGCCATACGCTTCAGTCAATTTTACCAACAGACAGAAGAGTGACCCATGAACCACGGATTGAGCAACGACACCGTGGAGCGTCTGCAAGACGTTCTGGCGCATTCCAAAACCTTGGTGTAATTATTGCTTGATAATGTGCCATGTGGCTTTTCCAGCCAAGGATTAATCACGCCCAATCAGGCCCGCCATGTACAAAATTCTTATCATCGAAGATTCACGTATATTTATTAAGATGCTTCGCGACAAATTCCAGCACGATAATATTTTGCAAATAGTGGTTGCCGAGTCACTCCAGGAAGCCAAAACTTTGCTTCAGTCCCATAATGATGATTTTTTCCTGGCCCTGGTCGATATCCATTTACCCGATGCCTCTCATGGGGAATGTGTCGATTTGGTCATTCAACACAACATCCCGGTTATCGTGTTCACCGGGGAGTTTAACGAAGAATTACGTTCGCGAATGATCGCCAAACGGGTGGTCGATTACATCGTCAAAGGGAGCATGGCCAGCCTGCAACAAGTGGTCAACCTGGTGGATCGGCTGATACGCAATCACAGTATCCAGGTTCTGGTGGTGGACGATTCCCGTAGCGCTCGATCCTTGATCGTTGATTTATTGAAATCTTATAAATTCCAGGTACTGGAAGCGGAAGACGGTGCCAAAGCCATGAAACAATTGGAAGATCACCCGGAAATTCGCTTGGTGATCACCGATTACCACATGCCGGTCATGGACGGGTTTGAACTGACCCGGCAGATTCGCCAAAAACACGATAGAAATCAACTGGCCATTATCGGTTTATCCTCGTTTGGCAACAACATCCTGTCCGCCCGCTTCCTCAAACGCGGGGCCAATGATTTCATCACCAAACCGTTCGTTGCCGAGGAATTTTTTGTCCGCGTTACGCAAAATATAGAAATCATTGAATATATTCAAGCCCTGAAAGAAGCCGCCGTCAAGGATTTCTTGACAGGTCTTCCCAACAGACGGCATTTCATGACCGAGGGCGAAAAGCTCCATGCCTTTGCCAAAAAAGGGACCATCAGACTGATCGCCGGGGCAGTGGATGTCGATTTTTTCAAAAAGGTCAACGATACCCATGGGCATGAAGCGGGGGATCACGTCCTGAAAAAAGTTGCCGGGATACTGGCCAGCCATGCCGGCAAAACTGCCCTGGCAGCACGAATGGGTGGGGAAGAGTTCGGAATCCTGCTCATCAATCGCGATGCACAAGCCGCCAAGGCGTATTTTGAAACATTGCGATCCGATATCGAAGCCTTGGTTATCCGCCACCACAACGATGTTATTCCCATCACCGCCAGCTTTGGCGTGTGTACCGATCATGGCTATTCGTTGGCGGATATGCTGGACCGGGCGGACCAAAAATTGTACGATGCCAAGAAGAATGGGCGCAATCGCGTGGAATTTGCCGAATAACCCCCAGAGGGTCGTGAAAGCGCCAGTCCATGACCCTGAACCGGGGAGACTGTCCGCCAATGACTACCACGCCCAAACAACGCTATGAATCTTTTTATCGCGCCTCCATGGAAGATCGGGACACCTTCTGGGCGGAACAAGCCCGCCTGATCGACTGGCATACCCCGTTCACCCGCGTCCTGGACTACCACACGCCGCCTTTCGCCCACTGGTATCCCGACGCCACGCTCAATCTGTGCCACAATTGCGTCGATCGCCATCTGGCCGCCCGCGGCTCGCAAAATGCCCTCATCTGGGTCTCGACCGAGGTCGATCAAACACTGGAGATCACCTACGCCCAACTGCATACCATGGTCAACCAAGCAGCGGCTGTCTTTCGGGATATGGGAGTGTCCCAGGGGGACCGCATCCTCATCTACATGCCCATGATTCCCCAGGCGTTGGTCGCCATGTTGGCCTGCGTGCGCATAGGTGCCGTTCATTCGGTCGTGTTTGGCGGTTTTGCCGCCCATGCCCTGGCCTCCCGCATCAACGATGCCGCACCCAAACTGATCGTCACAGCCGATTTCGGCATGCGTGCCGGCAAAGTCATCCCCTATCGGCCACTGCTTCAGGAAGCCTTGCAGCATGTGACCACCGCCGCACCACACATACTCATGGTGGAACGGCGCTTGGCCCCGGAAAACGCCGCCACTTTTCCAAGCCTGGATTGGGATCAGGAAATGCAGCGCCATTCCGGTGCCCGTGTGGACCCGATTCCGGTCCCGTCCAGCCATCCCTCGTACATTCTTTATACGTCAGGCACCACCGGCACGCCCAAAGGTGTGCAACGCGATACGGGTGGTCATGCCGTGGCCATGCGGGCCTCCATGCAACATATTTATGACCTCCGGCCCGGTGAAGTGATGTTTACCGGTTCCGATATCGGTTGGGTGGTCGGACACTCCTACATCGTCTACGCCCCCCTCTTGACCGGTGCCACAACCATCCTCTACGAAGGCCTACCCATCCGTCCCGACCCCGGTATCTGGTGGTCCATCGTCGAGAAATTTCGGGTGAGCGTCATGTTCACCTCCCCTACCGCCATCCGTCTGCTCAAAAAAACCGGACCGGATTGGATCCTCAACCACGATTTAAGTTCCTTGCGCTACCTGTTCCTGGCCGGGGAGCCTCTGGACCGCGAGACGCATCGCTGGGTCGCCGGACACCTGCAAGGACGGGTCATCGATAATTATTGGCAAACGGAAACCGGTTGGCCCATCCTCGCCAACCATGCCGGATTGGGATTGATGGACATCAAATTTGGCTCTCCCACACTCCCGGCCTATGGTTTTGACTGCCGGTTGGTGGACGAAATAACCGGGGAACCAGTGCGCGCTAATGAAAAAGGCTCCCTGATGATCAAACCACCGTTGCCGCCCGGATGCATGACAACGGTATGGGGAAACGATCAACGTTTCGTCGAAACCTATTTTTCCCGCTTTGACCGCTCGTTGTACGCCACGTTCGACTATGCGATGCATGATGAAGATGGGTATTATTTTATCATGGGACGGGATGACGATGTGATCAATGTCGCTGGTCACCGTTTGGGCACCCGGGAAATTGAAGAGGTTTTGTGTACCCACCCCGCAGTGGCCGAAGCCGCGGCGGTTGGGGTCAAGGATGCTTTGAAAGGCCAGGAAATCGTAGCCCTGGTAGTGGTTGTCAAAGAGGGTACCCCACCGAGCGAGCAGGAACTCAAAGAACTGGTCGCGCAAAAAATTGGTGCCATTGCCCGTCCCAAGGATATTTTTCGCGTTCCGGCCCTGCCCAAGACCCGATCCGGCAAGGTATTGCGACGTTCCATCCAGGCGTTGGCAGAAGGTAGAAACCCGGGGGATCTGCCCACCATCGATGATGCCATCGTGTTGGATCAGATCAGAGATACCATCAACAAACACTGATCCTTGGTTTCGATTCCTGTAGAGGCCACTGTTTTCTCCATGGAAACGGATGTTGGTTTTGCGCCTAAAATCTGAAAAGATTGAAAAGAAACCCTTTCCCCCATTTTTTGACCAGAAAAGGAGTTTTATTTATTTCAAAGCCTGGTATTTCTGCCTGTATCAATAACATATTTTTTATCAAAAATAATACTTGCCACATTCCTAATCGATGGATTATCATCCTAGTGCTTCACTTCATCTTAATTTTCGGGTACAGCCTCTTGAGTTTAATACGAGCATTTTCGTTCCTAAACTGCCAATCAACTCCAATTTGTGCGGCATTACGACTGTCGGCCCATATTTTTGC
>PEAK01000007.1 GCA_002753515.1 Magnetococcales bacterium | reverse complement strand
CCGCCCGCAATTTTGTCCGTCCATTCAGATAATGTTCCATGACCCGATCCCAGACCCGCCGTTGATCCTGGGGGACTTTGGCGTAACCATAGCCCGGCAGATCGACGAACAAAAAGCGTCCCCCTACGGCAAAAAAATTGATTTCCCGGGTTCTTCCGGGGGTTCGGCTGACGCGGGCTAGGTTTTTTCGATTTAACAATCGGTTCAATAATGAGGATTTACCCACATTGGATCGCCCGGCGAAAGCGATTTCCGGGAGTGAGGCTTCGGGGAATCCGCGGGGGTCTACGGCCCCGGTGATGAATTCGGCTTGCCAATTGGAATCATAAAGATGGTTCATGACGCTTGAAAATGACTCATAAAAGAAGGTACAATCTGCCTGTAAATTAATCTGAACCACGGATAGCCCGGTCCGATCATGGATGCCATTGACGAACTCTTCTCCAAAAGAACGACCACAGGGCAATGCGTTCCACTGCTTTTGGCTCCCATGGCCGGGGTCACCGATGCGCCGTTTCGCCGCATCGCCCTGAAATTTGGTGCCCATCTGGCTTTTTCTGAAATGGTCGCTTCGCAGGCCATGGTTCGTAATACCCCGAAAAGTCTTAAAATTGCCAGTCCAACCGATTGCGAACCCCTGTTCGCCGTGCAGATTGCCGGATCCGATCCGAAGGTTATGGCGGAAGCCGCACGGATGAATGAGGGGCGTGGGGCGCGTATTATCGACATTAACATGGGCTGCCCTGTGAAAAAGATTACCAACAATGGTGCCGGGGCGGCCCTTCTCAAAGATGAATCGCTGGCAGCAGCCATCATCCATGCCGTGTGTCAGGCCGTCAAGGTTCCGGTGACGGTTAAAATTCGTCTGGGTTGGGACCATGAACATAAAAACGGCTTGGCCATTGCGCGCATCGCCGAGCACAATGGCGCCCGCATGGTCACGGTTCATGGCCGTACACGTCAGGACATGTACCGTGGCAAGGCGGATTGGGCCGCTATCGCCGCTATTAAACGTGAACTCGCCATTCCGGTCATCGGCAATGGCGATGTGGTCGATCCTGAAAGCGCATTGGCCATGCTGACGCAGACCGGTGTGGACGGCTTGATGATTGGACGGGCCACCCTTGGCAGACCCTGGATCTTCAACCAGGTGGCCCACTATCTGGCCGATTCCCCCATTCCGCCCAAACCTGATCTGGGCACTCTCTTGGAATTGGTGCTGGACCATTTTCATGCCATGATCCGCACCATGGGTCCGATCCTGGGTAATCGTGCCGCCCGCAAACATCTGGCCTGGTACACCCGGGGGCTCGTGGACGGTGCCCGATTCCGCGACGCCGTCAATCGTTCCCCGGATCACCATACCACAGCCCAAATGATTCAATCATTCTTTCACACGCAACCCGAATTTTAGGACCCACGGATGCCAACCGTCACACAGGAAGAAAAATCGCGGGAGTGTCATCCGTTTTCCCTGAATCTTTTGTGGGATCATATCGATTTGGCCTTGCTGGCCCTGGATAACCGCCTCATTGTGCAAAATGTCAACGCCGCCAGTGAACGTATGTTTGGCAAGACACATCGCTGGCTTGTCGGACAGCCCATTGAATCGTTGTTGCCAGGTTATCCCGTGGCGTTGGACTTGATTCAACGTGCCCAAATTTTAAACATGCCCTTTCGCAGCCGCAATTCCCGGATATCTCCCGCCCCGGATCGTCTGCTTTCGGTTTCCCTGACGGTTGTTCCATTGCGTCAAGCCGATGGGCAGCCTGTGGGAACCTTGCTGCAATTGGAGGAGATGAGCGACTCGGAACGTTTGGAGGAAGGGGAACGTTTGAACGAAACATTGGATTCCTTGGGATTTCTGGCCATGTCGGTTGCCCATGAGGTTAAAAATCCCCTGGCGGGCATTCGCGGTGCCGCCCAACTCATTGAAATGCAATCCCCGAATCCTGCCGCTACCACCTGTACCCAGCTCATTCGTTCGGAAGTGGATCGCATCAGCCGGTTGTTGGATTCGTTATTGGGCCTGGCCGACAACCAGCCGGTCATGGACAAGGAGACCAACATCCACGAAATATTGAACCATGTGCAAAAGGTGATCGGTCCCACAATACCGGAACCGGTGATCGATTTTGATCCCTCACTGCCCTTTATTCGGGGGGATCGGGATCAACTGGTGCAATTATTCTTGAATATATTACAAAATGCCTTGGAAGCGGTCCGCCATACACCCAATCCCATGGTGTCGATGCAAACGCGAATCTCCGATCGCATCCGTTTTGAACAGGGACGACGACGCAAACAAATCATCATTGAGATCCAGGATAATGGACCCGGTATTCCCGATGAAATGAAGAAAAAAATTTTCTTGCCACTTGTGACCACCAAAAGTAAAGGAACCGGCTTGGGATTGACCATTTGTCGGAAAATCGTCCACGAACATAATGGCCAGATTGAGGTTGAAAGTCATTCGGGCCGTACCATTTTCCGCATATTCCTTCCCATACCCTGATATGAACCGCCACCAAAAAACCATCCTGATCGCTGACGATGATGCTTCCATTCGCTTCGTTTTGGAAACCGCATTGGCTCAGGCGGGTTTTGTCGTCGAAACATTTGATAACTGCAAAGATTTGTTAGGTCGCGCATCGCATGGGCATGGTGATCTCGTGATCACCGATATCGTCATGCCGGGGGGATCGGGGCTCGACTTGCTTAAAACACTCAAGACATTGCGACCTGAAATGCCGGTCATTGTGATCACGGCTCAGAGTACCCTGAGAAATGCGGTGAGCGCTTTTGAACGGGGGGCGTTTGAATATTTATCCAAACCATTCGATATCATTAAAATAGTGGAACTGATTGGTCGCGCCCTGGACAGCCATGTCACCCATACCCCGAAAAGGGGGGTGGATATGGATCGATTTGGCGGCATCATCGGCTCCTCCCGGGCCATGCAGGAATTGTTTCGCACGATTGGTCGCCTGGCCAACTCGGAAATGACGGTGTTGATTCATGGCGAATCGGGGACTGGCAAGGAGTTGGTTGCTCGGGCCATCCATGCCCACAGTCCCAGGCGGCATGGTCCATTCACAGCCATCAACATGGCCGCCATCCCGAAAAACCTGGTGGAAAGCGATTTGTTTGGCCATGAAAAGGGGGCGTTCACCGGGGCCATTTCGCGGCGAACCGGGCATTTTGAACGCACGCGGGAAGGGACGTTGTTCCTCGATGAAATCGGCGATATGCCCATGGAGGCCCAGACGCGACTGCTCAGGGTCTTGCAAAATGGTACCTTTACCCGTATCGGTGGCACGGAAATCATCAGTGCCAACGTGCGCATCATTGCGGCTACGCATCAGGATCTGCCCTTGGCCATCACCAGTGGGCGGTTTCGCGAAGATTTGTTTTACCGTTTGAATGTCATTCCCCTGAGTGTGCCATCGTTGCGCTCCCGACCGGAAGACATCCCGCTCTTGTGCGATTATTTCTTTGCGCAGGTTGCTAAAAAAACCAATATTCCGCCCAAATGGTTCACCCCGGAGGCGCTGGCCCTGTTGCAGTCGTACAACTGGCCGGGCAATGTGCGGGAATTGGAAAATCTGATTCAACGACTCATGATTTTGTCGCCCCACGAAACAATCGGTTTGGATCGGTTGGATTTTATTGGCGGCAACGAATCCGTGAACACATCCCCGGATTCCACTACAACCCGGTTGGACCCCCCGCACCTGTCGTCACGTCCCATGCCGGGACCCTCCCTGGAAGATAGCGTGATCGCCTTTGTGGATCGCTGTTTCGCCAAAGGCGACCGCGAAGAGATCACCGATCTTTACGACATGGTATTGCGGAATGTGGAAAAGACACTGTTTGAAAGGGTTTTGCAGGAAACCAAGGGGAACCGTATCAAGGCGGCGCGCATTCTCGGACTCAACAGGAACACCTTGCGGAAAAAATGTAGTGATCTCGGATTGGATTGAATGGACGACCGGGACATCCGCACACCTTGCGCAAATAATTTAATGCGGCGCGGCACCTTATTTTTGGACCGGGGCGTTGACAGTTGGCTCCGGTTTTTTTAGGATGTGTACCCGGGGTGTTCCGGGGGCACTCCAGAGCTTGTTCGGGGGGCATGTAGTTGCTATGGGAACCGCTATGGAAACCAATGATGGCGAGGCACACTTGCGGAAACCTCGGAGGCGTGAGGTTCCCGGTGTGGGTTTGGCCATGCGGTTGGGAACGGAACTCGTTGTGTCCACGATGGTTGGCACCGGGCTGGGCTACATGGCGGACCATTGGTTAAAGTCGAGCCCCTGGTTTACAGTCGTGTTTTTGTTTTTCGGTGCCGCTGCGGGTATTCGCAACGTGTATCGCTTGGTCAATACCAATACCGATTCGGCTTCAACCTGAAGAGATTGATGAGACCATGACCGCAACCGCCCCCGTCGTTGCCGCTGCAGCGCCAAAAATGGATCCCCTGCACCATTTCCATGTGACCAAATACCTGGATTTCGATTACCTGGGGATCGATGTGGCCATTTCCAACTCGGTCCTGTGGATGTGGATCGCCGCTGGCTTGGTCCTGCTCTTTTTTCATTTGGCTTTCAAAAATCCCCGGATCGTACCGGGAAGGCTGCAAAGCCTTGGTGAGGCCGGTTATTTGTTCATTCGCGGTATCGTCGATGACATCGTTGGCGAAAAGGGGCGTCCCTTCTTCCCCTACATTTTCACCCTGTTTTTCTTCATTCTCTTTTGCAACCTCGCCGGCTTGATCCCGGGTTCCTTCACAGTGACCTCACAACTGATCGTGACCGCGACCTTCTCCTTGACGATCGTCGGGTTTTCTTTTGCATATGGTTTTTATCTGCATGGTACACACTATTTCAAGTTTTTCGTTCCCACCGGTGTCCCCGTATTGCTGATGCCGCTGATGATCCCCATCGAGATCATCTCGTTTCTGGCCAGACCGGTCTCCTTGGCCGTGCGTCTGTTCGCCAATATGACCGCAGGCCATACCATGCTGGCGGTCATGTTTTTGTATGTTGTCACGCTGCCGTGGTGGGGAGCTTGGGTACCTTTTGGTTTTACTGTCATCTTTACCGGCGTGGAAATTTTCATCGGTTTCATTCAGGCCTATATCTTTACCATCCTGACCTGTGTCTACATCAATGATTCGATACACATGCATTGACATCAGCGTAGGAACGTGGCACACATAGACCCCTGTTCATTTTCAAGCTTGCCCTCGGAAGGAGAGATTTCAATGGATGCCACAGCAGCCGCTTTGATCGGGATGGGACTTGCCGCACTGGGATTCGCTGGATCCGGCGTGGGACTCGGGGTCCTGTTCGGTAAAGCCATCGAAGCCATCGCCCGTCAACCCGCAGCGGAAGCCCAACTGGCCAAATATATCTGGATCGGCATGGCCTTCGTCGAAGCTGTGGCCCTCTACGGTTTGGTCGTCGCGTTCATTATCATGGGCAAGGCCTGATCGACCATGATTGCCTCCGCCTACGCTGCCACTGCGGAGCATGCCGCTGCCGGTTCAGGTATGCCCCAGTTTGAACCTTCCGTGTTCCAGCACCAAATCGTCTGGTCCATCGCCTCGTTTTTTGTCCTGCTGTACCTGCTCAAGAAGTATGTCCTGCCCCCTATAGAAAAAATTCTTGATGAACGTGGCGGCAAGATTCGTTCTGACTTGGAGGCCGCTGAGAAAAGCAGACTGGAGGCGGATAAGATTCGTCAGGATGTTCAAAGGCAGCTTGCGGCAGCGCGTCGGTTGGCCGAACAGACCGTTGAGGAAGCACGCCTGGAAGCAGCAAAATATCGCGATCTCGCTAGGGAATCCTTGACTCAGGAGCTTGCTAAAAAGAAAAGCGTTGCTTTGGCGGAAATTGACGCCGCCAAGCGGGCTGCCGTTGCCGAACTGCATGATGCCGTGGTGGATATCGCCATGCTGGCCACGGAAAAGTTGATCGCCAAGAGTATGAACAAAAATGATGTCAGCAAGGTTGTCCAAGAGGCTGTCACCGCGATCCAGGCCAATCCGGGGAAATTACAGTAATCGGAGCTTGGACCCAGTGACCCTTTCCTTCGTTCCCTTGGTAACGGCTTGAGGCTTCTACTCGGTGGGTTTGATTGCTTGGGGTGCATTTTTGTCAATGAACAGGATGTCGTCGGGGTAGACAAGGCCCAGGTCGCGGCGTGCCACCTCCTCGAAGACCACCGTCTCTTTGTCCAGCAGTGAGATCTCCTCTTTCAGTCGTTCCAGGCGTTCCTCAACCTCCCGGTTTTCCTGCCGGACCGCCAGGAGCTGTTGCTTGGTCTGGCGCCAGCGGACCAACCCCTGGTCGCCGAACCACAGGAGGTACTGTGCCCAGCCATTGGCAGTCAAAAGAAAGAGCCCTGCCATGACCCATGCAGAGTTGCTTTTTTCCAGTGTGGTCAAGTCGTTGTCTCCCTCAATTTTGGATCTTTCAAGTGCCATGAATACTCATTCCCGGGAACTTTCGCATGCGTTTTTAAACTTTGCCCTCAAGAGCCAAGTCTTGCGTTTTGGGCGGTTTACCACCAAGGCGGGGCGGAAATCCCCCTATTTTTTTGATGCCGGTCTGTTTAACACCGGGGCCAAGCTGGAAGCCCTCGGGCGTTTTTACGCAGAAACCATCCAGAACCATACGTTGAATTTTTCCATGCTTTTCGGTCCTGCCTACAAGGGGATTGCCTTGGCGACAACAACGGCTTCGGCGTTGTCTCGTTATTACGGCCTGGATGTTCCCATCGCGTTCAATCGCAAGGAAGCCAAAGACCATGGTGAAGGTGGTCAGATGATCGGTTCCCCTTTGACTGGTCGGGTATTGGTGGTGGATGACGTGATCAGCGCCGGCACTTCCGTTGGCGAATCGGCAAATTGGATCAAAGCCGCCAAGGCTGAATTATCGGGTGTCATCGTCGCGCTGGACAGGCAAGAGCGCAGCGGCAGCGACAACCGAAGTGCCGTTCAGCAAGTGGAAGATACGTACGGGGTGCCAGTCATTGCCATCGCCCGGCTGGATGACTTGGTCCATTTGCTTGCTGGAGATGCTGAACACCGTGGCCACCTGCCGGCAATCCTTGAATATCGCAAACAGTATGGGGTGGATTGACCGATCCCTTCTATTTGCACATTTTTACCGATTTGACAGCCTTGCCTGACCCTTTCAGGACCACCGTGTAACTGAAATTTTGCTTGCCGTTGGAAAATTCCACATGCATCTTGGTTTTTCTGGCCAAGTTGTCGAGTATGCCCTCGGTGTTTTCAAGGTATTGCCAACGCCAGTTATTGTCCTTGGCAGCGGCATCTTTGACGAAGGGAATATCGCGGGCTTTGTCATTATCGAACTTAATGGAGATTTTTTCGTGGGCTACACCAATGCGCGGTTTTTCGGTGAACAGTTCGCCGTAGTAGTCGTCGGCTGGAAACAATGCAATAATGGCAGCGGGTTGCCGATCATTTTCGTGCAGTTGGATTTCAAGCTTGCAGGTGTTATCCACCTTGCGAACTGTAAACGGTCCACTTTTGAACATTTCACCGGCCTGTACGGCTCCCCATGGGGCCGACAGAACCAGTAGAGACGCTAGAATAAGGGGCAGTCGCATTCCGCAGTTCTCCTTTTCTTGATGCACATCGATTGACACCCGCCAGGAACCTTGCGGATGCGTGAGGGGTTCCTGAGTATCTTTAATATCCAAAAGGGGGCATTATAGCCTGTTCAAAATCATCCCGCCAGAGCTTCTTTGCAAAAAAATTTGGTATGATGAAGAATGATCCCCGACCGGTGTCCAAATGGGACTGTCTTGACGAGGATGCACGGTTGCATGAGGGCTTATGAGGAACAACTTGACAGGAGAGTTCTGTAATGACGGTCACAGGTGAACGTATCCGCTGGCTGAAAAAGGCGCTGGAACGGCGTATCCTTGTTCTGGACGGTGCCATGGGGACGATGATTCAACGGCGTTGTCTGAGTGAGCAGGATTTTCGCGCTTCACGCTTTGCCAATCATCCGGTCGAACTGAAGGGTAACAATGATTTGTTATCCTTGACCCAACCGGAAGTGATCCGGGAAATCCATCGCAGTTACCTGGAGGCGGGTGCCGATCTCATCTCCACCAATACCTTCAATGCCAATGCGGTTTCCCTGGCCGATTATGGCATGACGGATCTGGCCTATGAAATCAATCGGGAGGGGGCGCGGCTGGCGAGGGAGGTGTGCCACCACTTTGAAGCGATGCACGGGGGAGATCCCCGCCTAGTGGTTGGTATTCTCGGTCCCACCAATCGAACCGCCTCCATTTCCCCGGATGTGAATAATCCCGGTTTCCGCAATATATCCTTTGTAGAGTTGCGGGATGCCTATACCGAGTCCATTCGTGGCCTGGTCGATGGGGGCGTGGATGTGATCATGGTTGAAACCATTTTCGATGCGTTGAACGCCAAGGCGGCCCTTTTGGCGCTCATGGAGTTCAATGATAACCGTGATGAAGCGCTTCCCATCCTGATTTCCGGCACCCTCACCGACGGCTCCGGGCGGACCCTGACAGGTCAAACGGTTGAGGCCTTTTGGAATTCGGTGGCCCATGCCGAACCGTTGTCCATGGGCTTTAATTGTGCCCTGGGGGCGGATCAATTACGTCCGCACGTCCAGGAATTGTCTGGCTTGTGTGAACGGTTCGTTTCGGTTCACCCCAATGCGGGATTACCCAATGAGTTGGGTGCGTACGACGAAACACCCCTGAAAATGGCCGCCAAGGTCAAGGAATTCGCCGAGTCGGGATGGGTCAATATCGTCGGGGGGTGTTGTGGTACGACTCCCGATCATATCCGTGCCATCGCCGAGGCGGTACAGGGGATTCCCCCGAGGATTCCCCCGGCCAGAAAGCACCAGTGTCGTTTGAGTGGCCTGGAAGCGTTTACCATCAGCCCCGGTTCGTTGTTCGTCAATGTCGGTGAGCGGACCAATGTATCGGGATCGCGTCGTTTTGCCCGTTTGATTCGGGAAGAGGCGTTTGAAGAGGCGCTCGCCATAGCCCGGCAACAGGTCGAGGACGGGGCCAATGTCATTGATATCAACATGGATGACCCCATGTTGAATGCCCGGGAATCCATGGTCCGGTTTATCAATCTGGTGGCCGCCGAGCCCGATATCAGTCGGGTACCCATCATGTTGGATTCCTCTGATTGGGAGGTGGTACTGGCGGGATTGCGTTGCCTTCAAGGCAAGGGAATCGTCAATTCCATCAGTCTGAAAGAGGGCGAAGAGGCGTTTCTTACCAAAGCAAGCCAGGCCAGACGCCATGGTGCGGCCGTATTGGTGATGGCGTTCGATGAACAGGGACAGGCCGATTCCCGGGAGCGTCGCCGCGCCATCTGCAAACGGGCTTATGACCTTTTGCTGACCCGGGTTGGATTTTATCCCAGTGATATTATTTTTGATGCCAACGTGTTTGCCGTGGCGACCGGTATCGAGGAACACAATGCCTATGCGTTGGACTTTATCGACACCGTCGCCTGGATCAAAACCCATTTGCCCGGTGCCCTGACCAGCGGTGGCATCAGCAATGTTTCGTTTTCCTTCCGGGGCTTTGAACGTATTCGGGAGGGGATGCATGCCGTCTTCCTGTATCACGCGATCAAAGCCGGTCTCGACATGGGTATTGTCAATCCCGGCCAACTGGCGGTCTATGAAGCCATTCCCGGGGAGTTGCGGGTGTTGTTGGAAGACGTGATTCAAAATACCGATCCCCTGGCGACGGAAAGATTGTTGGCGGTGGCCGAGCGGTATCGGGAATCGGGGGAGGCCAAGGGGGATACCCGGGATGCGCAATGGCGGCAGGAGCCGGTGGCGCAACGCTTGATCCATGCCATGGTCAAGGGGGTGACCGAGTATATCGATGCCGATGTGGAAGAGGCGCGGCTGGCCGCATCCCATCCCCTGGAGGTGGTGGAAGGCCCTTTGATGGAGGGGATGAATCGGGTTGGGGAATTGTTTGGTTCGGGACGCATGTTCCTTCCCCAGGTGGTCAAGAGTGCCCGGGTGATGAAAAAGGCGGTGGCTTGGTTGGTGCCTTACATCGAGGCTGCCAAAAAGCCCCAGGAGGCGACGCGGCAAAATCGTATTCTTTTGGCAACCGTCCAGGGCGATGTTCACGACATTGGCAAAAATATTGTCAAAGTGGTTTTGCAATGTAACAATTTTGAGGTCATCGATCTGGGTGTCATGGTCCCCATGGAAAAAATCCTGGAGGAGGCGGTAACGCATGAGGTGGGGATTATCGGCCTGTCCGGGTTGATTACGCCATCATTGGAGTATATGGCGAGAATTGCACAGGAAATGGCGCGACGACGGTTGACGCTTCCCTTGTTGATCGGGGGGGCCACGACTTCGGCGCTCCATACGGCGGTGAAAATCGCCCCGGGGTATTCCGGTCCGGTTGTCCACGTCAAGGATGCCTCGCGGGCGGTTGGGGTGGTGTCTCAGTTGCTCAATCCCGAAGGGCGGAAGCCTTTTGTTGCCACCTTGCACGCGGATCAGGAACGGCTGCGCGCCCGGCATCTGCAACGCAAAACCCCTTGGGTTCCCTTGCATGAGGCCCGCAAGGCGCGATTGCCCATCGATTGGGCGCACGATTCGCCCTGTGTTCCCAAGCGAACGGGTATTCAGGTTATCGCTGATATGGACTTGGCGGTGTTGAAGGATTGGATCGACTGGAGCCCCTTTTTCCATACCTGGGAGATGAAGGGACGCTACCCGGAAATTTTGGATGATCCCGAGTCGGGTGGTACGGCGCGACGGCTTTTCCACGATGCGCAAACCTGGCTTAACCGCATGATTCGTGAAAAGTCCGTCACCGCCAAGGGTGTTTTCGGACTCTTTCCAGCCCATGCGACCGATGCGGATGATATCGTGATTTATGATCGCCCGGAGGGGGGAGGGGTGTTGGGGGTATTTCACAGCCTGCGGCAACAGGGGGAGAAACCGGACGGCAAACCGCAGTACGCCCTGTCCGATTTTGTGCGACCGCAACGATTGGGGGGGTGTGATTGGTTGGGTTTGTTCGCGGTTACCGCCGGCCTGGGATTGGATGATCTGGTCGCGGAATTGGAGCGGCAGAAGGATGATTATGCCGTGATCATGGTCAAGGCTTTGGCGGACCGTCTCACCGAGGCCTTTGCCGAACGGTTGCATTGGGATATCAGGCGCAACCATTGGGGCTATGCGGCCCATGAAGATTTGTCGCAGAAAGAGATCCTCGCCGAAAAATATCAGGGGATTCGCCCGGCACCCGGCTATCCATCGTGCCCGGATCACAGTGAAAAAGTGACTTTGTTTGATGTTCTTAAAGTGACCGAGTCCATCGGTATCCGCTTGACCGAGAGTCAAGCGATGCATCCCCCGGCGTCTGTATGTGGTTATTTGTTCGCCCATCCCCAGGCGCGTTATTTTCATGTGGGATGGGTTATGGCGGATCAGGTCGCCGATTATGCCCGCCGCAAGGGGGTCTCCTTGCGTGATGCGGAACATATCTTGGCGGCCAACCTTGGTTACGAGCCGGATGCATGAGTGGTGATACTGCGCTGGGTTGGCTGCGGCACCCGGCTCCATCCGACCGACACCGATGGGTCATGGAACGACCCATTGCCCATCGGGGATTGTTCGATCCCGGGGCGGGTATTCCGGAAAACAGTATGGCGGCCTTTCAGCGTGCCGTTGATCACGGATTTGCCATGGAATTGGATGTGCGTCTCCTGGCTGACGGCCAGTTGGCGGTCTTTCACGATCCCACGCTGAAGCGCATGACCGGGGAGGAGGGATCGATTGCTTCCTTGTCCACCGGGAACTATCGTCGTTTAAGACTGAGTATGAACAACGAACCTCCACCCTTGCTGGCGGAAGTTTTGGAGTTGGTTCACGATAAGGTGGGGGTCTTGATAGAGATCAAGGATGCGTCTTTTGAGGCTGCCGAAGCCGTTCTAAACGTTGCCAGAAGGCATCCTGGTCCTTGGGCCGCCTTGTCGTTTCACGCGGGCGTTATCGCCTGGTTTGCCCGACACCATCCGCACGTGACCCGTGGTTTGAACGGTGGTGTTTTTGAATGGGATGCGGGTTTGTGGGCTTCCGTGGGGATGCGCACTTTTTGGCATGCCCCCGGGGCCAGGCCCCATTTTTTGGGGTGTTATGTAAAGAGCTTGGGTGGGTTGATGCCACGATGGCTGCGATCACGCGGTCTGCCGGTCGTGGCGTGGACCGCTCGATCGCTTGAAGGGTATCATGCGGCTCAAAAACTCAGTGATGCGGTTATTTTTGAGGGGTTCTTGCCCTCCGATAAGGCATTGTCAGCGTAAGTCGAGATTGATGGGTCCATGAGAGCATTCTCTCCCAACAGTGATCTCTTACCCTCCGACAGGGAGCTTCAGGAAGGGCTTCGGGCTTTGCGGAGTGGTCAGGTGATCGCCCACCCGACGGAGACGGTATACGGTTTGGCGGCGGATCCGTATTCTTTTCCGGCACTGGAGAAAATCTTGGCCCTGAAAGGGCGACAAGAGTCCAAAGGCTTTATTCTCCTTATCAAGGATCGGGCGGATCTGTCGGAGATCGTCACATCCCCCTCGCCATTGGCGCAAACCTTCATGGAGCATTTCTGGCCGGGACCGTTAACCTTGATCATGCCTGCGCGGCCAGGTGTGCCCGATTGGGTGACCGGAGGGCGCGGTAGTGTCGCAGTACGGCACTCTTCATCGCCCCATGTGGCGGCATTGCTGGGTGTTTGGGGAAAACCGCTGGTTTCCACCAGTGCCAACCTTTCCGGCTCACCCCCCCTGACAACCGGTACCCGGGTTCGGGAGTGCTTTGGTTCCCGGATCGGCTGCATCATGGATGGGCGTTGCCCAACGGGTTCACTTCCCTCCACGATTGTTGCATTGGATGAAGAAGTGCCCAGAATCGTGCGTGCCGGGGCGGTAACAATCGAAATGCTCAGGAGCGTCTGGCCCAGCATGCTGCTGTAGGAGGTACACATGTTCCGTACCCGGGGAGTTCACCAGGCAAAAAAACACAAAATGGAAAAGGAACATTGATCCTGGCGGAAGAAATGTGCTAAGGGATAAGCGTTGTCGGAGGAAAAGGTTGAGTTGGCGGGGCGCATGGTCCAATCCATTTTTGGTACCGGTATCGCCCGTATCGTTGACTCCTCTGGCGTTGTTCTCCTCCCGGGGTTCGTCAACTTTGGATTTCCAGGGGTTTTTCTATCGTGCATTCAAGCACTCTGGCCAAACGATACGCTTCGGCACTGGCTGACTTGGCTCAGGACAATGGTCTGCTGAAGAAAATCGGGACCGATCTTGTCGAGTTCCAGTCCGTTGTCAAGGAAACGCCGGAATTTGGTGTCCTGCTCGCCAATCCGACGATTTCTCGTGATCGACAAATGAAACTGGTTGAAATCTGTGTTGCCAAGAGTGATATCGATCCTTTGACACGTCATTTTCTCGGGCTGCTGGTTCACAAGAGACGCATGCTCTTGTTGAACGATATTGTCGCTGCCTACGGTCGGATCGTCGAAAAACAGAGTGGTGCGGTTACGGTTCAGGTTTTGGCTCCCAAATCCTTGGCCAAGGCTCAAGAAGAACGATTGGTAAAAGTCCTTTCCGCAAAAACCGGCAAGGATGTCCGCCTTGATTTCAATCTGGGGCCGGAGTTGCTGGGTGGCATGATCGTGCGGATTGGCAGCGTTATGATGGATTATTCCGTGCGCGGCCAATTGAACCGATTGAAAGCGCAATTGAGAGGGTGATTCGATGCAGATCAGCATTGCCGAAATAAGCGAGATTATCAAGAAAGAGATTGCCAACTTCGGCAAGGAGGTGGAGGTCTCGGAGGTTGGGCAGGTCATTGCCGTTGGGGACGGCATAGCCCGCATCCACGGCCTGGACAGGGTGATGGCTGGTGAGTTGATCGCCTTTGAGGACGGTACCCAGGGGATGGCCCTGAATCTGGAAGAAGATAATGTCGGGGCGGTGATCTTCGGCAGTGACGCCGGCATCAAGGAAGGTTCCACCGTCAAACGCACCGGACGCATCGTCGAGGTTCCGGTGGGTAAGGAACTTCTCGGTCGGGTGGTGGATGGTCTCGGTCTTCCCATCGACGGCAAAGGTTCCATCGGTGCCAAAGAGTCGCGCTTGGTGGAATTGATCGCCCCGGGTATCGTGTCGCGCAAATCGGTCCATGAACCCCTCTACACCGGCTTGAAGGCACTGGATGCCCTGGTTCCCATCGGTCGGGGTCAACGGGAATTGATCATCGGTGACCGTCAGACCGGTAAAACGGCGGTGGCCGTGGATACCATCATCAACCAAAAACGTACCCACCAGACCGATAAACCGGTGTACTGCGTCTATGTCGCTATCGGCCAAAAGCGTTCCACGGTGGCCAAGGTGGTCAAGATTTTGGAAGATCACGGCGCCATGGCCTATACCACTGTGGTGGCGGCAACCGCTTCCGACCCTGCGCCGATGCAATTCCTGGCACCCTACAGCGGTTGTTCCATGGGGGAATATTTTCGCGATAACGGCATGCATGCGTTGATCGTGTACGATGATTTGTCCAAGCAGGCGGTCGCCTATCGGCAAATGTCCCTGGTCCTGCGTCGTCCCCCTGGCCGTGAAGCCTATCCGGGCGATGTGTTCTATCTCCATTCGCGTCTTCTGGAGCGGGCGGCCAAGTTGAGCGATGCCCTCGGTGCGGGTTCTTTAACGGCGCTCCCTATTATCGAAACACAGGGCGGTGATGTGTCCGCCTATATCCCGACCAACGTGATTTCCATTACCGATGGGCAAATCTTCTTGGAATCCGAGCTGTTCTACTCCGGTATGCGACCGGCCATTTCGGTTGGTCTTTCCGTCTCCCGGGTGGGTGGTGCGGCACAAGTCAAGGCAACCAAGCAGGTGGCCGGTACCCTGCGGCTGGATCTGGCGCAGTTCCGGGAAATGGCCGCCTTCGCCCAGTTCGGCTCAGACCTGGATGCCTCCACGCAAAAGCTGTTGCACCGCGGTGAGCGGTTGATGCTGCTGCTTAAACAGGCGCAGTACAATCCCCTCTCGATGGAGCAACAAGCGGTGGTCTTGTTTGCGGGGACGCGTGGTCTGCTGGACAATATTCCTGTGGCGGATATCTCGGTGTTGGAGGGCAAAATACTCGAACACATGCAGGTTGGGCACGCGGATGTCCTGGAGACCATCCGCAAGGAGGAGAAGATAACCGAGGCCACCGAGGCGAAGCTCAAAAGCCTCTTGACGGCATTTATTGCCAAGTTTGAAAATGCGGAGGGGGCGGATAAACCGCTGACCCAGCAAGAGCGTGAGATGTCCGAGGCTCTCATGCACACCACCAGCTGACCGGGAAGCCTGAACGATGGCCAATCTGAAGAGCCTGCGCAACCGGATTCGCTCGGTCAAGAATACCAGACAGATCACCAAGGCGATGAAAATGGTCTCTGCGGCCAAACTGCGTCGCTCTCAGGAACGGGCACAGTCGGCACGTCCCTACAGCCAGCATATTCGCCGGATGATTGGCGCATTGGCCGCACAAGTGGATCCCCAGTCCGGCCCGGCATTGATGGTGCCGGCCAAGGGTAAGCGGGTGGAATTGGTCATGTTCACCGCCGACCGGGGTCTCTGCGGCAGCTTCAACAGTGCGGTCATCCGCGCCGTGCGTTCCAAGGTGGCATCCCTTGAAGAGAGTGGTCATACCGTCACGGTGACCTGTGTGGGTCGCAAGGGGCATGATGTCCTCAAGCGGCAACTCAAGTCCCGTGTGCGCCGGGTCCACACCGGGTTGACCAAAAACCTGACTTTTGAGAGGGCGGATGCGGTTGTCACATCGCACCTGTTGGCCGATTTCGCCAATGGCGAGTTTGATGTTTGCATCCTCGTTTACAATACTTTCAAATCGGCTCTTTCCATCGAGTTGACCTGGAAACAGGTCATTCCCATGACCGTTGACACCCGGGAAGAGGTTCGCGGTGGGGCCCCGGAGTATGAACCGGAGGAAAGCGATGTCCTGGCCGAACTCTTGCCCCATGGCGTTTCGGTGCAGGTGTTTCATGCCCTGGTGGAGTCGGATGCCTCGGAGCAGGGGGCCCGTATGACAGCCATGGACAATGCGGTGCGCAATGCGGGGGATATGATTCGTAAGTTGGGTATCAAATACAACCGAACCCGTCAGGCTGCCATTACCACGGAGCTGATGGAAATCATCGGTGGTGCCGAGTCTCTCAAGGGCTAGCCTGTTGAGGGGTCGGGTCGGTGTTAAGGCCGGGCTTGCCGTGTTGGCCGGACCTTGCGAGGGGCGGTTGGTCCGATAAGGTGGGTTGGTGCCAAGGCGCGATGCCGGGGCCAGGTTTCTAGAATAATCCAGCCAGTGGATGGAGTCTTTACCGATGAGTAAGAGCGTGGGACGGGTGATTCAGGTGATTGGGCCGGTGGTGGATGTGCGGTTTGATGGCGAACTTCCGGCCATTCTCAACGCCTTGCATATGCATCGTGAAGGAAAGCCGCGTTTGGTCCTGGAGGTGGCGCAGCACATTGGTGAAGGTACCGTTCGGACCATCTCCATGCAAAGTACCGATGGCATGGTTCGCGGCGATGAGGTGGTCGATACCGGCCAGCCCATCATGATTCCGGTGGGCAATCCCACACTGGGGAGGATCATGGACGTCGTGGGGGACCCCATCGACGAATTGGGCGAGATCAAGACCGAGGATTTTCTGCCCTTGCACCGACCGGCACCCGATTTCGCCGCCCAGTCCACCGAGTCTGAGATTTTGCAAACGGGCATTAAAGTTGTGGACCTGCTGGCCCCCTATGCCAAGGGTGGCAAGATTGGACTGTTTGGCGGGGCGGGTGTGGGTAAGACCGTTTTGATCATGGAATTGATCAACAACGTTGCGCAGGCCCATGGTGGGTTTTCGGTGTTTGCCGGAGTGGGTGAGCGGACCCGTGAGGGTAACGATCTGTACCACGAAATGATTGACTCCAAGGTGATCGATCCGAAAGATTTCAGGAATTCCAAGACCTCCCTGGTCTATGGGCAAATGAACGAACCTCCGGGAGCGCGCGCCCGAGTGGCCTTGACGGGATTGACGGTAGCGGAATATTTTCGCGACGTGCAAAACCAGGATGTGTTGCTTTTTATCGATAATATTTTTCGTTTCACGCAGGCGGGCTCGGAGGTGTCGGCACTTTTGGGGCGGATCCCCTCCGCGGTGGGGTATCAGCCGACTCTGGCGACCGACATGGGGGCGTTGCAGGAGCGTATCACCTCCACCAAGTCCGGTTCCATCACCTCGGTGCAGGCGATCTATGTCCCGGCCGACGACTTGACCGACCCGGCCCCGGCGACCGCATTTTCGCATCTGGATGCCACGACGGTGTTGTCACGGCAAATTGCCGAGATGGGGATCTATCCGGCTGTGGACCCCCTCGACTCGACCTCGCGCATTCTTGATCCCCAGGTCGTGGGTCAGGAGCATTACAGCGTGGCGCGTCAGGTGCAGGAGGTGTTGCAAACCTACAAATCGTTGCAAGATATCATTGCCATTCTGGGGATGGACGAACTTTCCGAACAGGATAAGCTGACGGTGTCGCGTGCACGCAAAATTCAACGCTTTCTGTCGCAGGCGTTTCACGTTGCCGAGGCTTTCACCGGACAAAAAGGGGTGTTGGTGCCCCTGGCGGAGACCATTCGCGGTTTCAAGGAAATCCTCGAAGGCCGTCATGACAGCGTACCGGAGGCGGCTTTTTACATGGTGGGAACCATTGACGATGCCTTGGCCAAGGCCAAGGTGCTGTCCCAGTAACGGAGCGGTAATGCCATGGCTGCTACCTTTCAACTGGATGTGGTGACGCCTGAGAGACTTGTGATCTCAGGGAAAGCGTCTTATGTTTCGGCCCCTGGCAAGGATGGTCGGTTTGGTGTGTTGCCCGGGCATACCCCCTTTGTATCCTTGCTGACCGCAGGGGAGTTGACGATCACCATGCAGGGGGAAGGGGCGGAGCAGCATGTTGCTTTGAGTAGTGGATATGTCGAAGTGACCAACGAACGGGTGACCGTGTTGGTACAACGGGCATTGGAAAAAAGCCAGATCAATCGTGAAGAGGCTGTCCGCGAAGAGAAAGAGGCGACTGCAAAGTTAGCAGGGATACCCCAGGGTGGTCTGGAGGCCGTGACATGGTCCAAACGTTGCGACTTCGCCAAAATATGCCTGCAGATTGCCCAGTTGCCAAATTGATGCCGGGTACGGTGCGGGTTTGTCTTCTCATTTTGCGAACATTGGGAAAGAGTTCGGTGACCCATGGTTGGATTGACCGTTCTGATTCTTGCCGCTGGGCAGGGGACGAGGATGTGTTCGGACCGCCCCAAGGTGCTGCATGAGTTGGCATGGTCGCCCATCTTACAGCATGTGGTCAACGCCGCAAAAAGACTGAATCCTGAAAAAATTTTGGTGGTGACGGGATATGGCGCCCAGCAGGTGCAGGAATATTTCGCGGGGCAGGCCATTACCTGGGTGCATCAGGAAAAGCAGCTCGGCACCGGGGATGCCGTCCGTTGCGCCCTGCCGCAGTTGCAGGATGGTACGGGTGACTTGTTGATCCTGGCAGGGGATGTCCCCTTGATTCGTTCGGAAATACTGCAACTCCTGGTCACTGCGCATCGTCAGGGGGGGGAGCGATTGACGTTGTTGAGTACCACGTTGCCCGATCCGACCGGCTATGGGCGCATCGTCAGGGGGACTGATGGGCAGGTGCGGGCGGTTGTTGAGGAGCGCGACGCCAGCGCGGAAGTCCGCAGCATTCGTGAAATCAATTCCGGGGTTTATCTGGTGTCGCTATCCCGTTTGGCGGGGTGGATCAACCGGATCGGTAACAACAACGCTCAGAGTGAATACTATCTTCCCGACATCGTTGCCATGGCCATTGGAGAAGGTGGTGTCGCGGTGATCCACCATGAAGATTATGAATCCTTGGGGGGGATCAACGATCGGAGCCAATTGGCTCGCGCCGAGTCGGTGTTTCGTGACCGCAAGGTGGCGGAACTGATGGCCAAAGGCGTGACGTTTACCGACCCCGGTTCCTGCTGGGTGGCGGCTGACGCTGAAATCGGGCGCGACACCATCATTGCTCCCCATTGTGTGCTGGGGCCAAGCGTTGCCGTTGGTGCCAATTGTCAGATTGGGCCATTTTGCTGTTTGGAAAATTGTCAGATCGGGTCGGATGTGCATATTGAAGCGTTCAGCCATGTGAATGGGGCTGAGATTGCGGCTCAGAGTGGTGTTGGTCCGTTCGCACGTTTGCGGCCCGGGGCGGTATTGGAACAGGGATCCAAGGTTGGTAATTTTTGTGAAATAAAAAAATCGCGAATCGGTGCGGGTTCCAAGGTCAGCCATCTTTCTTATATTGGCGATGCCGATATCGGACGCAAAGTCAATATTGGCGCTGGAACCATTACGTGCAATTATGACGGCGTGAATAAACATAAGACAGTGATTGAAGACGGCGTGTTCATTGGTTCCGATACCCAATTGATCGCCCCGGTGCGCATCGGTAAAAATGCCGTACTCGCTGCGGGTACTTCGGCATCCAAAGATGTACCGGAAGGTGCCTTGGCCATTACACGCAGCCCGCAAAAACATATCCCTGAGTGGCACGAGCGGAAGAAAAAACCTGAAAATAATCATTGATCCCTGCCATCCCCGGTTGACGTTGGGACGTTCTGTGGGTTGCATGGACTCTTGGTAAGGGGCTAACGGCTGTGTGTGGTATCATCGGCATCATAGGCGAGCGTAACGCCACTCCAGTGCTTCTGGAGGGGCTGCGACGTTTGGAATACCGTGGGTACGATTCTGCCGGTGTCGCTGTCGGTCACGATGGTCGAATCGATATCAGACGTTCGGAAGGTAAATTGCTTAACCTGGAAAATTTGATCAAGCTCAAGCCTCTGACGGGTTTCCTGGGGATCGGTCATACCCGTTGGGCCACCCATGGGGCACCTACGGAAACCAATGCCCATCCCCATCGATCAGAGCGTGTGGTGGTGGTCCATAACGGTATTATTGAGAATTACCGCAGTTTGCGCAAAGAGTTGTCCAGTGAGGGTGTTGTATTTCATTCCGATACCGATACCGAAGTCATACCGCATTTGGTCGAGCGGGAACTTAAAAAAGGTTTGAGTCCGCAGGATGCTGCCCGGCAAGCCATTCGCTTTCTGGAAGGGGCCTTTGCCTTGGGCATCTTGATAGAAGGGGTCGAGGACAGAATGTTTGCCGCCCGGCGCGGCTCGCCCTTGATCATCGGGCTGGGGGAGGGGGAGCATTTCCTGGCTTCGGACGCCCAGCCATTGGTACCTTATACCAGGCGGATGATCTTCTTGGAGGATGACGATTTTGTTACCATTGGGCGCAAAGAGGTCGAGATTACCGATCTTTCCGGTCAGCCCCTGGCCCGCCCCGTCAAGCATTCTCGCGTCAATGCCGATACCGCCGACAAATGGCCGTACCGCCATTATATGCAGAAAGAAATTTTTGAACAGCCTTCCGTACTCGGGGAGACGCTCAAGGGCCTTATCCATCCCTATCAACGTACGGTGGATGTGGCGACCCTGGTGGAGAGGATTGATTTATCGCAAATCACGTTTTTAAGTATCGTGGCGTGTGGAACATCGCTGCATGCAGGCATGGTGGCGCGTTATTGGATTGAAAAATTGGCCAAAATTCCAGTTGGGGTCGAGATTGCTTCGGAATACCGCTATCGGGAGCCACCCAATCTCCCGGGTTCCATGATGGTTGTTATTTCGCAGAGTGGCGAAACCGCCGATACCATTGCCGCCATGCGATATGGCAAACAGGTGGGCCAGAAGGTTTTGGGCATTGTCAATGTACCCGAATCCACCATAGCGCGGGAATCAGACGGGGTTCTTTATACCCAGGCGGGTCCGGAAATCGGTGTGGCTTCGACCAAGGCATTTACAACGCAATTATTGGTGTTGGCCTGTTTGGCGATCGCTTGTGGTCGGGCCAATGGTCGCCTTTCCCGTGAACGGGAAAAAGAGCTGGTGGAAGAGTTGATGCAGATCCCGGCGCTGATGGAACACGTTTTGGTACGGGACAGGGATATCCAACTCTTGGCGCAAAAATTAATGTATGCCCAAGGGTTTCTTTTCCTCGGTCGGGGTTCTTGTTACCCTATTGCGCTTGAGGGTGCCCTGAAGTTGAAGGAGATATCCTACATTCACGCCGAAGGGTATGCCGCCGGAGAGATGAAACACGGACCTATTGCCTTGATTGATGAAGAATTGCCGGTTGTGGTCGTGGCACCCCAAGACCATCTGTTTGAAAAGGTGGTGAGCAATTTGGAAGAGGCTCGGGCACGGGGAGGGCGTTTGGTTGTGATCACCCAGGGTCACCCCGAGGAGCAGCGCCATGAAGATCGGGTGGATGATTTGATCCCCATGGGTCCCTGTGGCGAAATGACCGCCCCTATTTTATATGTGGTGCCGTTACAGCTCTTGGCGTACCACATCGCCGTACTCAAAGGTACCGATGTGGATCAGCCGCGTAACTTGGCCAAAAGTGTTACCGTGGAATGATGTTGTGAGATTTCAAAGTGTCGGCGGGCATGACGGGGACGATGATTACCACCATACCTTGGGACTGACACCGAGCTCACTCAGTTTAACCAGGATTTTGCCGCGACTGATGGGCTTGTTGATATATCCGGTACAGCGTCCCTCCTCGAAAGCCCGTTTCATCTCCGAGGTGGCATCCACAGCCGTCACCATGACGATTGCCGACTGGTTTTCCTGGAGTATCCCAGCTTCATCTTCGAGTTCACGCATTTTGCGCAGGGCTTCCTGTCCGTCCATGACAGGCATCATGATATCCATGAGAACCAAGTCATAGGGCTGTCCTTCCCGCAGGTGCATGGCGAACAACTCGACCGCTTCCGCTCCGTCCACAGCTTGGTCGCATTGGGCGTAGGGATCCATCACCTTGGCCAGAACCAGCCTGTTTTCTATTTGGTCATCAACGATGAGGCATTTCATGGAGCCACCCCAACCTGCAAGAATACCAAGGTGGTCCCAGGTTGCCTGAAGAGCCCCCTCTCGCCACCACCGCCATCATGACATATTTTGACATAATTCTGATGCCTGGTCATGGAAAAGATGTGCCAAACGTTCAAAAATAGGTCGGTCTGGTTCCCCCTGGATTGGGAAGGGTATTGCCGCCATCATCCCTTGGCATTTGCCCGACCGGATTGACCATTCCCCCATTGGTTGAAGCGGGTGCGAAGGGAGCCTTATCGTCGGCAACGATACCCGGGGCGGTTTGATCCTGCCATGCGGGGGGATCCAACCTTTTCGGACCATTTCCTTCGATACGGTACAGGGAATAATTTCTGCGACTTTGTCCCGCTTCATCAAAGTAGACCACCCCTGCCGCACCATAGATGCGCTGTCCCCCTTTCAGGGCTTGAGTCCAAGGCTGGCCGGACATGCGTTCCACCCGCAAAGCCTGGGCGATCAGGGCGATCGAATCATAAGCCAACATATCCAGGGTGGAGGGCGATTCTTTCCATGCCTGTTGGAACGATGTGTTGAAACGATTGCGTGCAGTTTCGTCTATATCACAAAAATAGGCCCCCTGGAGGGAATCGGTGCCTTCCTTGAACAGTTCGGGCTTGTTCCACAAGGATGTCCCCAGGAAAGTGACAGAAGGTTGACGCAACTTGTAGAAAGCGGTTTGTGGCAGAATGAGCCGGACTTCCTGGGCGTTGGCCGGCAGGAACAAACCGTCAAAGTCGACCGATGCCATTGCGCCTGAATTTTTGCCTGAAGGGGGTGCGCTGTTGGGATCTTTGGGGTCGGCATTGAGCAGTGCTTTGATCCAGGGTGAAAAATCGTTGGTACCCGGCGGAAAGAATGTGACGCGGACAATGGTGCCACCCAATTTTTGCACAGCATCCGAAAAGGCTTGGGTCAGGAGGTGTCCATATTCGGACTCAGGGGCCAGCACCGCGAATCGATGCAATTTTTTTTCTTCGATGGCCACCCTGGCCATGAACTGACCTTCATTTTCAGGAATGAAGGCGTTTTGGAAGACGTTGGTGCCGGGACGACTGACATCGGCTCGTGGATTCAAGGTGATCGTCGGCATGTTGTAACGTACCGCCACTTCAGCAGCGGCTTTGGCTTCATCGTGGAAGACCGGCCCAATGACGGCACCGACCCCCTCGGTGTGAAACTGTTCCATGGCCCGCTTGGCTTCGTCCGCTTTGCCGTGACTGTCGCTGACTTTGAGAATGATTTTGGTGTCGGGATAATCACGCAAAGCCTTTTTTGCGGCCTTCAGGAGGTTTTTTCCAAGATTTTCATGTTCCCCACTCAAAGGGAGGAGCAGACCGACGATCAATCCTTGCTTGTTTTCGCCAGGTGTCAAGCGACGTTGGGCCTCTTGCGAGGTCACATCGCTAGCCCGGGCCGACTGCCAATAATCCTTGGCCCCTTGCGCGCCAGTACCCCCTTCCTGGTATTGACGGTCACCCAGGATCAAGGCAAACAAGGGTGCCAGTGCCGAATTGGGTGGTTGCAGGGCGTGGAGCTGTTTCAACCTTTCCGTGTCAATCTGATCAATGGTTGCCAGCGTGATGCGGGCCTGATCCTGGCTTAATTGACCGGGGGGCAGTATTTGAAACAACCGCTGGGTGTTTTCCGCGTTGCCGTATTGGGCGTAGCTTTTGATTAAACGCTGCCAAGCCGTGGCACCCTGTTTCTGGGATGCCGGTGACCAAGCCACTTTGATCCACTGAGTCCAGGCTCCCGCCCAATCACCGCGTTGTGCTTGAATATCCCCGGCGAGTATCAAACTTTCCCAGGAAAAGGGGTGATCCGGTCGGGAACCGGCTTCCGAAAACAGTGTCCATGCCTGGTCCGATTGCCCCTGGAGCATCAGGTGATTTCCCAGGCGATAACGGGCTTCATTGGCCTGGGGTGTTTGGCCGAAGTCGTCAATGATGCGTTGGTAAAGGGTGATGGCGGCTTCGAGTCTGTTTTTCTCGACAAGTCCCCGAGCCTCTGCGATCATGTCCTCGGGTTTGAGGGATTTGTCCACTATTCGGGCTTTCGGGACGGGCGTGTCCTGGACTTTGCTTGCGACCGGATCCCCTTTTTTTTCGACCGCGGTAGTGGTGCAGCCCCCGGCCAGCAGTGAGGCCAGCACGAGGAACCAGAACAGGCCCCTTGCCAGAACGGACAGGCTGGATGCTGCCGGCATTCTGAGCTGTGGACAGACGCAATTGTAAGTACGCATGAACATTCCCACGAAGGCAGGATTGCAATTGGAGACAGTCACAGGCACTTTGTACATCGTTCCGACCCCGATTGGCAACCTTGAGGATATGACCGTGCGTGCGGTACGGGTATTGAAATCGGTTTCGTGCATCCTGGCGGAGGATACGCGTTTAAGCGGAATTTTGTGTCGTCATTACGACATCGCCACGCGCAGAATGAGTTTGACCGAACACAACAGTCCTATGAGAATTCCATGGATTCTCCAGCAGTTGCGGGATGGAAGCTCCATTGCCCTGGTGAGTGATGCAGGCTGCCCGGGCATCAGTGATCCGGGGGGGCCATTGATCCGGGAGGTGGTATTGGCCTCTTTGCCGCTTACTGTGTTGCCTGGCCCTTCATCGGTTACAACGGCACTTCTCGGCAGTGGTTTTTTAATAGACAGATTTGTTTTTGAAGGATTTCTACCGCGTAAAGGTCGGGTGCGGTCGGCGATGATCCAGGCATTCCACTCTGAAGAACGGACGATTCTTCTGTTTGAATCCCCGGTACGTCTTTGTGCCACCCTGAAAGATTTGGCGACTGGTTTGGGTCCAGGGCGACGGGCGGTGGTGGCCAGGGAGTTGACGAAAATCCATGAGAGCTGGCATCGTGGGAGTCTTGGTGACCTGGCCGTATTCTTTGAAGAATTTCCGCCGCGTGGGGAAATGGTTATCGTTATCGAGGGGGCAGACGCCGTCAAACCAACGCTGGATGCCGCCTCGGTGGCGGATCAGATCGCGGTCGCCTTGAAGAGTGGAATGAAAGTCAAAGAAACGGCACGATTGGTGGCGGCCCAAACCGGACTACCGGCGAGCCAGATCTATCAATTGGCTCTGCGTCTCAGGTCAACGTCATGACCTCCTGGCGTCACTGGCTGGGACGCCAGGGTGAATCCCTGGCCGCCGAGCATCTGAAAAAGCATGCATACGAAATCCTTGAAAAAAATTATGCGATCCGCCAGGGGGAAATCGATATCATCGCCAGGAAGGACGATAACCTGATTTTTTGTGAGGTGCGTACCCGAAGTCTGCACCCAACCGTTGCCATGGATACCATCGCTGAATCCGTTCATGGCGTTAAGCAAAATCGCTTGATCCTGGCAGCCGAATCCTACTTGCAAAAGCATCCGGAGCTGGTGGGGTGTTGTTGTCGTTTTGATGTCATTTTGGTGGCCAGGAGGACGCGCAACTGGCAGCTTGAGTGGATTGAAGATGCGTTTCGTCCCGGATGGTGAGCCGTGAACCGGGGTGAATTCACAGAATGTATTGGTAAAAAAGAGCATGAAATGACGTTTGCGACGCTGCCAATGCATTTTTTGACTTGCCTTAATTGCAGCAAGCATTGAAAATTGCTGTTCTTGAATGTGGATGGTGTGCCGGCTGCTTTGGGGCCAAACATCGGCATCGGGTCAGGATGCCTAAAAGATACGATAGAGGGACAGCATGGACATTTTTTCGCGAGTAATGGTCGTGGTCGCCGCAGCGTTGCTCCTGGGAGGGTGCGTTCCCATGGTTGCTGGCAGCGGATTGGTTGCTACGGACATGGTTGCAGAAAGACGTGGGCCGGAAAGCTTTGTTGAGGACAACTGGATCGCCTGGAAGATCCGCTCCTCCTATGTCAAGAGCGAAACCGTCCAGGTTGGCAACGTCAACGTCACGGTTTACAAGGGCAAGGTGCTTTTGACCGGTACCGCTTCCTCCAAGGAGGAAATCAGACAGGCGATTGCCATTGCCAAAAAAACGGAAGGTGTGGTTGATGTGGCCTCCGAACTGGTCGTTCAGCATGTGACGGCCGGGGAGATTGCCGAGGATGTGTGGATTACCAACCAGGTCAAAATCAGAATCCTGGCCGACCAACTGGTCCGGGGGTTGGATATTCATGTCGAAACCACCAAGGGCGTTGTCTTCCTGACGGGAATGGCCAAAACGGTGTCGGAACGGGATCGGGCCATTGGCATTGCCCAGAATGTCAGCGGGGTGCGAGAGGTTGTGTCCTATATAGAGATTCAGAGTAAGGCCTACCCCCTTGCGGAACACAAGGTGGAACGCAAGGCCGGTGATATGACAGGTAAATGAACCCGGTATCGAAACTGTCCGGGTCGGTTGCAAAGGAGATGATCGATCTCCTGGGAGCGGAGTGTTTCCTGACTTCATTGGCGGATCGTGAGGCGTATTCCTGGGACAATACGGGCTTTCGCATGTTGCCCGATGCCGTTGCTCTGGCGAATAATCAGGATCAAGTTTGTGGCGTACTCCGTTTGTGTACCGAGCATCGCATCCCGGTGACCCCCAGGGGGGCGGGTACCGGGAATGTGGGCGGATCCTTGCCGGTTCAAGGTGGGATCGTCCTGTCCCTGCAACGGCTGAACCGTATTTTGGAGATTTCCGTACCCGACCGCTATGTTGTGGTTGAGACGGGTGTTGTGAATGCCGATTTGCAGAGCAAATTGAAAGAATATGCCCTGTTCTGGCCGCCCGATCCCTCCTCTTCCCGTGCGTGCAGCATTGGGGGCAATATCGCCATGTGTTCCGCCGGTCCGGGCGCGGTGCGCTGGGGGGTGACCCGCGATTGGGTGTTGGGGCTGGATGCCGTCCTGATGGATGGCAGTACGCTTCGTACCGGGGGACGCACGACCAAGGGTGTTGTCGGTCTCGATCTGACGCGCTTGTTGACCGGCTCCGAGGGAACCCTGGCAGTGATCACCCGGGCCGTTTTGAAGGTGGCATCCCTCCCGGAACAACGCTATCTGTCCCGCGTTTCCTTTTCGAGTGTTGAACAGGCTACCGCCGCCGTGGTCCAGTTGCTGTCATCGCCTGTGTTGCCCTCCGCCATCGAATTCCTGGATGGTACCGCCCTGGATCTTTTGCGTCGGGAAACGTCTTTGGATATCCCTGGGGAGGCGCGTGCCATGCTGCTCCTGGAGGTGGCTGGAGGTGCCCATGGTCTCAAGGAACTGGCCGATGATATGATTGAAAAAATTAAAAAATTCAATCCTTTGGCCTGTTCCCCCCCCGTGGACGGCCCGGAAGCGGTCATGGTTTGGGAGGCCCGCAGCGCTTTGGCCCCCATTTTAAAAAAACTGGCTCCAAAGCGCATCAATGAGGATGTCGTGGTTCCGGTTTCCAAGTTGCCTTCCCTGATGGAAGGGTTGCAAGGTATTTCCAAAGAATCGGGCATTCCCATAATCAATTTTGGTCATGCCGGTAATGGCAATATACACGTCAACCTCCTGGTGGATCCCAAGGATCAGCCAACCATGGCCCGGGTACCCGGCGTCCTGGATCGTTTGTTTCGCCTGGTACTCGATCTGGATGGTTCCTTGTCGGGTGAGCATGGGGTCGGGACACAAAAACGGGATTACATCGCCTGGGAATTGGATGCCAATTGCCTTAACCTGCAAAGAGAGATTAAAAAAATTTTTGATCCCCTTGGGCTGTTGAATCCAGGAAAAGTTTGGCCCGTGGTCCGAACATTGATTTAAACCGCAACCACCGCGAGTTACGTAGTTTTCTAGCGTCATCCCCGCGAAAGCGGGGATCCAGGGAGTCTACACACCTTTCCCTGACTTTCTGGATCCCCGCTTTCGCGGGGATGACAAGAACTGCGCATCCCAAGATAGCTGTGGTTTAATATGTTTCCAGGTTACTGCAGGTTCCAGGGAATTTTGGCGAAAGGATCCTGTATACAACACTGTCTGATTGACAAAATGGGGAAGGGACAATAGAATGGGCATGCTTTTTATTGGAGACCTTTTCACATGACGAAAATTGCAGACATCGTTCTTCCTCAAGGCTATCGCCCCTCTGAGGAGGAGGCCTACATGGAGCCCCGGCAACGGGCCTTCTTCCATCGGCTCCTTGCCGAATGGAAAAAACAGCTTTTGGAAGAGGCAACCAAAACGGTTTCGGTTATGACCGAGGAGAAAGCGGCATTTGCCGACCCGGCGGACCGTGCCACCTTGGAAACCGACCGTAACTTTGAACTGCGGACGCGAGACCGGGAACGCAAGCTGATCTCCAAGATCGAGCGGACCATGGAGGCCATTGAGGCCAACGACTATGGTTACTGCGAGGAGTGTGGTGTGGAAATTGGCCTCAGGCGTCTTGAAGCCCGACCGGTGACGGATCAGTGTATCAGTTGCAAAACCAGGGCGGAAAATCGCGAAAAAGTGGTTCGTAGTTACGAGGACGAATAATCGCCCTGTTGCTCCCCTTGTCGTTGGATTCCCTGTTCAAATCCGCATTCAAATCTGCTGCTGCGTGGGGTACTGTGTCGTGCCCCGCTTTACCGTTCATGGGATCGAAACAAGCGGACCCCCTGACGACACGAGCCCGGGTTTGTGGGAACCCGGGCTCGTATCCAGGATTTTCAGGCGGTCGCTTTTAACAATGCCCCCTCCAGATCGCGCATCTGTTTGACCAAATCCAGCATGCGTTCGCCCGGAATCTGGCGAATGACGTGGTCGTTGCGTGCATCCATCACCCGCACAACCACCTGGTTCAACTCCCGATCCATACTCAAGCGCAAAGATTTGAACCCTGATAATGCCTGAGTGATCTCGTTCGCCAAACCTTTCAGGGAATTGTCTTCAACAACCCGGGGTGTCGGTTCCACTTTGGCCTCCGCACGCAATAATTCCGTTTCAAAACCATCTCCGTAACTGACTCCCTGATGGGGCTTGCCAGCAACTGTTCTCATGCTGGGGCCACCGCTCTCTCTCTCTGACCTCATGGCCACATCATTGATGCTTTCCATTGCTTTCTCCTTTTCAGCAGCCCCTTCGCAGGCTTTGGGCTTGGGAGGGGCTGCTATTGGCCGGTTCCGGCTCTATTTTACGTGTTCAACTGTTCTGCTTTGACCAGTACGGATGTGGTCCCGGTGGTCTGGTGGCTTGGTGTTTGCGTCAGAGGCTGGTTCCGGATCCTCTTCACCTGGCCTATTCTCCTGGCAGGCCCTGCCCTGAGATGCATCCCGGATGGTTCGTTTCATGCTTGATCGCAGTCGGGAAGTTCCAACCCTGATGAGACCAGAAACGGTTGATCCGATTGTGATTGATTGGGTTTCGTTTTTCCTCCTATAGCCTGGACCGTTGCACTCGAAATCTTTTGCGATACGGTTAATTTCCCGAAGTAGTTGCATGACCCCAAGGTTTATACCCAGACGATTATAGTAAGTAATCGAATCGTTGGCGGGCTTGATTGCCAATGGGGTGGTATTTTGTAATGCCCTGGCCGTTTCGATGGTCGCCCCTTGGGCGACGTCCTGTGTCATCGTAATGGCCTTTTTGGCATTGCGCATGGTTTGGTTGAGTAAGCGAATCCGGGTTGCCAATGTGGTTCCTATGGCAACCCCTTCGGTATCCTCAACCGTCTTGTCCATGATCAGACCGACGGCAACATTCGCAAAGATTCCTCCTTTTCTTGACCGACTGTCGACGTTAATGGCGCGTTGCATAGAGATGACCCTCCTGAAGGCGGACCCATGTCATGCCTGAAAGTGCTACCAGGCTTAGGAGAGCCCGTCATCGTTTCGGGGTTGGCGTGACCCCAGGGTTAAACCTATTGCAACAGTTTCAGAGCAATCTGCGGTTGCTGATTGGCTTGGGCCAATATGGCGGTCCCAGCTTGCTGCAGTATGGAATTACGCGTCAAATTGGCCGTTTCTGTGGCGATGTCGGCATCAACAATGCGCGAGCGAGCAGCAGTGGTGTTTTCCGACATGTTGGACAGATTGGCAATGACCGCTTCAAACCGATTTTGATAGGCACCAAGGGTTGCACGAATATCGGAAACGGAGTCCAAAGCCCTGTCGACCACGGCGATCAGACTGTTGGCCATGGATTGCAATTTTGCGGCGGTTTGACCCGTGCTGAACACTTTGACGGTTGTGGAGTTGATCCCCAATTTGACGACGCTGGTATTCAGAATGGACATGGTGATGGTTTGTGCGCCATCAGCTCCGACCTGGAACTTTTTGCCCAAGTAGGACCCATTCAGAACCTTTTGCTTGTTGAACGTCGTTTGCGTAGCAATCCTTTGTATTTCATAGACCATTTGATTGAGTTCTTTTTGGATGTCGCTGCGGTCCGTAGAGTATGAGGTGTCACTGGCCGCTTGAACGGTCAACTCGCGAATCCTTTGCAGTGCGCTGGTTGTTTCATTCAAGGCCCCTTCCGCAACCTGAACCGCTGAAATGGCATCGTTGGTGTTGCGAATGGCTTGGTTGACACCACGTACCTGAGCGGTCATACGGGTGCTGATGGACAGACCGGCGGCATCGTCACTGGCCTTGTTGATACGCAGTCCGGACGATAGTCTTTCAAAAGTTTTGCCCAATGCGTTCGTAGACTTGGTCAATTTGTTCTGGGCAAAAATGGAAGACAAATTGGTATTGATTGAAAGTGCCATTGTCATAACTCCATGGTAGAGACCGATGTCTCCAATTGATTAATCCTTCCCTGGAAATCGAGGCTGATCATTTTCACGCGAGCCAGCCTCATGCCCTCGTTAAGGCGATAATGCTCACATCATTGCAAAGCCATTTCGCCTTTCGTGTTCTACTGCAACAGCTTCAAAGCGATTTGCGGCTGTTGGTTGGCCTGGGCCAAAATCGCGGTTCCCGCTTGTTGCAGGATGGAATGCTTGGTCAGATTGGCGGTTTCCGCCGCAATGTCGGCATCCAGGATGCGCGACCGGGCCGCAGAGGTGTTTTCCACCATGTTGCTCAGATTGGCGATGACCGCCTCGAAACGATTCTGATAGGCACCCAGTTTGGCACGAATATCGGAGACCGAATCCAAGGCCCTGTCGATGCGGCCAATGGCTGAGTTGGCAAGGTTTTGGGTACTGATTTTGATGGTACCACCCGCTGCCACGCTCATCATGGACAGGGTTGTCGCCTTTCTGATGGACATCTGAATGGTTTGCGCACCATCAGGGCCCACCTGGAATTTTCTTCCCGTCGAAAAAGCACCGCTCAGAAGACCCGATTTGTTGAAGGTTGTGGTGTTGGCGATCCGGTCAATCTCTGACAGGAGTTGGTTGATTTCCTTTTGCGCATCCAGACGATCCGAGGTCGTCATCGTATCGTTGGCGGCTTGTACCGAGAGTTCCCGGATCCGCTGCAAAGCGCTGGTGGTTTCGTTGAGGGCCCCTTCAGCGACCTGCACAAGAGAAATGGCATCATTGGTATTCCGAATCGCCTGAGTCGTCCCACGAACCTGAGCCGTCATCCGATTAGAGATGGACAGACCTGCGGCATCGTCTGCCGAACGGTTGATGCGTAAACCGGATGACAACCTTTCAAAAGTTTTTCCCAGAAGATTGGTCGACTTCGTGAGCTGCTTTTGGGCGTTGATGGAAGATAAATTGGTTGTGATTGCGAGTGCCATCGTATTCTCCATGTGTGTGTAATCATAAGATTACAGTTTAGGTCCCTTCCCTGGTTTTTAGACCGTTCATTTCAAAGGGCCGGTCCAAACCCTTGTTCATCTGATGAATCAGCTCAACAACTTCAAAGCGATTTGCGGTTGCTGATTGGCCTGGGCCAAGATGGCGGTTCCCGCTTGTTGCAGGATGGCATTCCTGGTCAGACTGGCGGTTTCTGCCGCAATGTCGGCATCCAAAATGCGCGACCGGGCCGCAGAGGTGTTTTCCACCATGTTGCTCAGGTTGGCGATGACAGCCTCGAAACGATTCTGATAGGCGCCCAGCATGGCACGAATGTCGGAAACCGAATCCAAGGCTCTGTCAACCACGGCGATCAAACTGTTGGCCATGGATTGCATTTTTGCAGCGGTTGTACCCGTGGCGCTGTAAATCTTGGCATTCAGGGAATTGACGCCCAACGCCCGGACACTGGCGGCTTTGATGGACATGGTAATGGTTTGTCCACCATTCTCCCCGACCTGAAATTTCTTGGTTGCGAAAGAGCCATTCAGGACCGACAGCTTGTTAAACTTGGTTTGTGAAGAGATACGTTGGACTTCATAGACCAGCTGGTTGATCTCCTGTTGGAGATTGTTCCGATCCGAAGAGTTGTTGGTGTCGTTGGCCGCCTGCACCGCCAGTTCCCGAATACGTTGCAAAGCACTTGTCGTTTCATTCAAAGCGCCCTCAGCAACCTGAGTGACGGAGATGGCATCATTGGTGTTGCGAATGGCCTGGTTTTCACCCCGAATTTGTGCGGTCATCCGGGTGGAGATCGACAACCCGGCAGCGTCATCCCCGGCCCGGTTGATGCGTAGTCCCGACGACAGCCTTTCAAACGTTTTCCCCAGGGCGTTGGTGGAGAACGTCAGCCGGCGTTGGGCGTTCAGGGAGGACATGTTGGTATTGATCGAGAGTGCCATCGTGCGTACTCCTTGATTATGGAATCATCGGATTCCAATTGGTTATTCCTTCCATGGACTTTCAGACCATTCATTTCAATAAGGGCTGGTCCCGACCCTCAAACCTCACGTACGCTATTGCAGCAACTTCAAGGCGATCTGCGGTTGTTGGTTGGCCTGGGCCAAGATAGCGGTTCCCGCTTGTTGCAGGATGGAATGCTTGGTCAGATTGGCGGTTTCCGCCGCGATGTCGGCATCCAGAATGCGCGACCGGGCCGCAGAGGTGTTTTCCACCATGTTGCTCAGGTTGGCGATGACCGCTTCGAAACGATTCTGATAGGCACCCAGCATGGCACGAATGTCGGAAACCGAATCCAAGGCCCTGTCAACCACGGCGATCAGACTGTTGGCCATGGATTGCATCTTTGCGGCGGTTGTACCCGTGGCGCTGTAAATCTTGGCATTCAGGGAATTGACGCCCAGCGCCCGGACACTGGCGGCTTTGATGGACATGGTGATGGTTTGTCCACCATTCTCCCCGACCTGAAATTTCTTGGTTGCGAAAGAACCATTCAGGATCGATTGTTTGTTAAAGGTGGTCTGTGAAGAAATGCGTTGGACTTCATAGACCAACTGGTTGATCTCTTGTTGGATATTGTTCCGATCCGAAGAATTGTTGGTGTCGTTGGCCGCCTGCACCGCCAGTTCCCGAATACGTTGCAAAGCACTTGTCGTTTCATTCAAAGCGCCCTCAGCAACCTGAGTGACGGAGATGGCATCATTGGTGTTGCGAATGGCCTGGTTTTCACCCCGAATTTGTGCGGTCATTCGGGTGGAGATCGACAACCCGGCAGCGTCATCCCCGGCCCGGTTGATGCGTAATCCTGACGACAGCCTTTCAAACGTTTTCCCCAGGGTATTGGTGGAGAACGTCAGCCGGCGTTGGGCGTTCAGGGAGGACATGTTGGTGTTGATCGAGAGTGCCATTGCGCGTACTCCTTGTTTATGGAATCATCAGAATCCAATTATTTATTCCTTCCATGGACTTTCAGACCATTCATTTCAATAAGGGTTGGTCCCGACCCTCAAACCTCACGTACGCTATTGCAGCAACTTCAAGGCGATCTGCGGTTGTTGGTTGGCCTGGGCCAAGATGGCGGTTCCCGCTTGTTGCAGGATGGAATTCCTGGTCAGATTGGCGGTTTCCGCTGCGATGTCGGCATCCAGAATGCGCGACCGGGCCGCCGAGGTGTTTTCCACCATGTTGCTCAGGTTGGCGATGACCGCCTCGAAACGGTTCTGGTAGGCACCCAAGCGGGCACGAATGTCGGAAACCGAATCCAAGGCGCTGTCAATACGACCGATGAGCTTGTTGAAAGAGCCGGTTGTGTTGGTGATACTGACGTTGATCGAACCAGTGCCCGCCGTACCACTGAACAAACCCGATGTTGTGGCATTGCGGATGGACATCTGGATGGTTTGCGCACCATCAGGACCGACTTGAAATTTTTTCCCGGTGGCGATACCGCCGCTGAGCAGCACGATTTTGTTGAACGTGGTCGTGGTCGAAATCCGGTCAATTTCCGAGAGCAGTTGTTTGATTTCCCTCTGTATGTCGGTCCGATCCGATGTTCTGTTCGTGTCATTGGCGGCCTGCACGGTCAGTTCCCGAATCCTTTGCAGGGCGCTGGTGGTTTCGTTGAGCGCACCTTCGGCAACCTGAGTCAATGAAATGGCGTCGTTGGCGTTGCGAATGGCTTGGGTGGTGCCCCGAACCTGCGCGGTCATCCGGGTGGAGATCGACAACCCGGCGGCGTCATCGCCGGCCCGGTTGATGCGCAATCCCGACGACAGTCTTTCAAACGTTTTCCCCAAGGCGTTGGTGGAGGACGTGAGCCGGCGTTGGGCGTTGAGGGAGGATACATTGGTGTTGATCATGAGTGCCATTGAGCGTACTCCTTGAGTATGGAATCATCGGATTCCAATTATGTAAGCCTTCCATGGATTTCCAGACCAATCATTTCAATAAGGGCTGGTCCTGACCCTCAAACCTCACGTACGCTATTGCAGCAACTTCAAGGCGATCTGCGGTTGTTGGTTGGCCTGGGCCAAGATGGCGGTTCCCGCTTGTTGCAGGATGGAATGCTTGGTCAGATTGGCGGTTTCCGCCGCGATGTCGGCATCCAAAATGCGGGACCGGGCCGCAGAGGTGTTTTCCACCATGTTGCTCAGGTTGGCGATGACCGCTTCGAAACGGTTCTGGTAGGCACCCAAGCGGGCACGAATGTCGGAAACCGAATCCAAGGCGCTGTCAATACGACCGATGAGCTTGTTGAAAGAGCCGGTTGCGTTGGTGATACTGACGTTAATCGAGCCTGTGCCCGCTGTACCACTGAACAAACCCGATGTTGTGGCATTGCGGATGGACATCTGGATGGTTTGCGCACCATCAGGACCGACTTGAAATTTTTTCCCTGTGGCGATACCGCCGCTGAGCAGCACGATTTTGTTGAACGTGGTCGTGGTGGAGATCCGATCGATTTCCGAGAGCAGTTGTTTGATTTCCCTCTGTATGTCGGTCCGATCCGTTGCCCTGTTCGTGTCATTGGCGGCCTGCACGGTCAATTCACGAATCCTTTGCAGGGCGCTTGTGGTTTCGTTGAGCGCGCCCTCGGCAACCTGAGTCAATGAAATGGCATCGTTGGCGTTGCGAATGGCCTGGGTGGTACCCCGAACCTGCGCGGTCATCCGTGTGGAGATCGACAATCCGGCGGCGTCATCCCCGGCCCGGTTGATGCGCAATCCCGACGACAGTCTTTCAAACGTTTTCCCAAGGGTGTTGGTGGAGGACGTGAGCCGGCGTTGGGCGTTGAGGGCGGATACGTTGGTGTTGATCATGAGTGCCATTGTCATTCTCCATGATTTCGGATTTTATCCGTATTCTGTCATTTCCATCCGTGGATAGGCGTAGACCGATCATTTTTTCAGGGGCGGTCCAACCCTTGTGTCAGTGCGACTCAACCTAGCAATTGCATGGCGATTTGCGGTTGCTGGTTGGCTTGCGCCGAAATTCCCATGTCGGCATGGAGCAAGATGGTGTTGCGTGTCAGACTGGCCGTCTCGTTTGCCATGTCGGCATCGTGAATATGCGACTGGGCCAGTTTGGTGCTTGCTTCAATGCTGCTGAGGTTGCTGATAATATTTGAAAACCGTTTCTGATAAGTCCCCAGATTGGCGCGTATATCGGAAATCGAGTCCAACGCGGAATCAACTCTGGCTACCAAACCGTTGGCCATCGATTGCATCTGTGCCGTTGTGCCTTCGGTGCTGTACACCTTGACGTTGGCGGAGTTAACCCCCAGTGCCACCACACTGGTGGCTTGAATCGTCACAACAAGGGTCTGCTTTCCATCCGCACCAATCTGAAATTTTCTCCTGGCAAAGGATCCATTCACCACTTTTTGATCGTTGAACTGGGTTTGCAGTGAGATCCTCTGTATTTCATCGATGATCCTGTTAATCTCCTTTTGCATGTCAGCCCGTGTTTCCACAACCAAGGCATTTTTTCCGCCGTGATTGGCCAAGTCGCGAATTTTATGCAAGGCACAAAAGGTCTCGACCAAGGCATCTTCAGCGACCTGGACCGATGAAATGGCATCGTTGGTGCTGCGAATGGCTCCGTTTGCATCCCGTACCCTGGCGGCCAATCCTGTCGTCAGGGACACACCCACCGAATCATCAGTGCTACGCTGGAGACCCAATCCTGATGGCAAACGCTCGAAAGTCTTCCCTAACTTCTTGGTTGATCTCAGAAAATTGCGTCGGGCATCTAATGACCCATCATTGGTACTGACGGTAAGGGCCATGGGAATCCTCCTTGAGATGAATCATATACCTATGATCGCGACCTTCCGTGGCCTCATTGGGTCTTGATTGATTTCAGGTTGACCCTAACCCTGGTTAATGACTGTCCTTTCGCGCTTCTCGCGTGCCTTGTGGGTTGAAACCATCCGGTTCCAAAAGACAGCTAACTAAACATTAAATAATTTTATAGATTCGATCAGCCCATCTCTCTCGATGTTTTTATTGATGTTTCTGAACCCGTGCAACAACCACTGAAAAAGCCAACTACTGGTTAGGAGGTGATTCCCGGACTAACGCCTGAAGTTCAAGCTGGAATCGTGGTGGGATACCATGGTCCCGGGCCCGCTTGCCGTAGGCAAGAACAATGCAGGGGCACAGGGTGGTCTGGAAAACTGCCGACCTTGGGGGGGGGAAATCTGTAACATTGCCGTGACCTCCTGAATACGGAATTCAATCCGTCTCATTACCCGTCCGTGGATGGAGGTGGGTTGTTCATTCAAGTTCGGGCCAACCCTAGCCCGTATTTCCATCTCGGGAAGCCCGGGTGGTGATCCCGAACTTCAGGCGCGGCATCCTGCCTGCGCGACAATCGACCTGTTCGAAGGCGATGTCATGTGACCTTTACACTCTTATCGGCGACCCGGGGAAAAACTGAAACATTTTTTTGACCCCGATCGCCTGATTCAACCCGCATGCCGTTCGCTTTGATACACACTCCGGCACGCACTACTCTTATCGGATGTTTCATCCCGGTCTTGAATATTTTTTTCCAAGTCGGGCATTTTTTTTTCAAACCATTGTTGCAGAACATTTTATTCGACGCGCCGTCTTTTATCGGCGATGGGCATGCCCAATTCATCGGCCAATTTTCCCGCCGACAATACATCCATTTTGTTGAGAATCTTGGCAACCACTTTTTCCGGCATGACCTTCAGCACTTTGACTGCGGTCTCCTGGTCCAAGGCTTTCAGCCCTTCGGCGGCGGCATTGGGTTTCATGCTGGAATAGATTTTACCCAAACGGGTGATGTTGCTGTCATCCGATTGTTTTTCCTTCTCCAGATCGCCACGGATGGTGTCCCGTAATTTTTCCATGGCTTCGATACGGCTGGCCAGTCGTTCTTCAAGGCGTTTGAGATCCTGCTCGCGAATTTCAAGCTTTTTGGCTTGGTCATCCAATTGTGTTCGACGTTTTTCAATGGATTCCAGAAGGTGCAGGGGGTCTTGCGACACCTTTCCCTCGTCTCCCGCCCAACCTGAAACGTGCAGGCCGAACAGCCCGACTAATCCGCTCAGCCCCATGATGAGCCATTGGTTTTTGCCATTTTGGTTCAAGGATCCCTCCTGTACCTGACCGCAATCTCAAGATCCCGAGTGCTGGACGCCAAGGATGCCAACCATGTCCATCTCTTTGGATTCCTTCCGTCGCTCTGACGCAGCCTTCAGTTTATCATCTTTTTCCGCCAACTTTTTGGCTTGTTCCAACAGTGTTCGGGCACCGAGCCAGGCCCGTCGCGCCACCTCGGCTTCTGCTTGCAGCCTGGATTGTCGCTCTTCCAGGCGTAGTTTACGAAAAACCTGGCCGCGAAAAAAATTTTCGTACATCTGCGGCGGAATGGTGCAACCGGAAACGAGATTTTCTTTGGCCGACTGTTTTTCGGATTCGGTTTCCCGGTCCAGTGTGGCCATTTCGTCCAAGTTTTTCTGAATACGCCCCTGGGCTCTGGCAAAGGCGTCAGCGGCGGATTCTTCACGAATTTTTCGCAGTTCCACCAGGCGTTGGAAGCGGTTCATGGTCATCAACCCTCGATGGAATCACACCCCATACCCGTGAAAAGATACCGCCATTTCATAATTAATGCTCGCAAAAATGTGCACCATGGGTGAAAATGGTCCCCCGATGTCGGTGGCATGGCTGACTCCCCGCGCATATCCGCTACGAGGAGGGCACCTGAAATCGGTTGGCTGTTTGACAGCAATAATTATGCCTTGTTTCGGGAGGTTGCCCAGTGCTTAACATGGATGGCGTCCGGTTCCTTTTCGCTTCTCTGGTTGCCAAGCGACTTCCCTGTCGATTACCGGGTGTTGTCCTGCTGGTCCTGTTGGCGGCAGGGATTGCGGCCAGTGGAGCCCATGCCGAACCGGGGGAGAAGAAAGAGCCGGCGGTGGTGGTGGTGGATAGTCCCGAAATCGCGGATCTCCTGGAAACCTTGGGCAAGCCCCTGGTTCGGGCAGCCGGTCTTCAAGAGGAATCGGTGCATTTCCACGTCATCCTCAATAACCAGTTGAACGCCATGGCCCTGCCGAATGGCCATTTGGTTTTTAACAGCGGCCTGGTTCTCGAATGTGCATCCCCTGAAGAGCTGGCCAGCGTCATGGCGCACGAAACAGCCCATTTGGCTGCCGGACACCATCTGCGCATGCAGAGCGAAATGCGTTCCGCCTCCATTCAGGCCCTGTTGGCCGCCATCGTCGGCATTACCGCTGGCGCTGTGGCTAGAAACAGCAGCCTTGCCGAAGCGGGTGTCATCGGTGGTTCCGCCGCCGCTCAAACCGTCATGCTCGATTCCATGCGCGAGAAGGAGAGCCAGGCGGATCGTTTGGGGATACGCTATTTGGCGGCCTCGGGTTACGATCCGGGCGGCATGGGCTCTTTTATGCGACATCTCCTGGAGGAACAACGCAAGGCCAGTCTTCCCGCCCCCTACCTTTTGACGCATCCCTTGAGCGTGGAACGGGTGTTGGACGCGGAACGCACGGTGGCAACGGTGACCGTGGCCAAGGTCAATCGACCCAAAATGGATGTTGCCGCTTTGAAAAGGGTGCAAGCCGTGCTGTTGGCCAGTACGGAAACCGATCCCAAGGAAGCCGAATCCATTTTTAATGCCCGACTGAAAAAAGACCCCGATGATTGGCCTTCGCAGTATGGTTTGGCCATTGTGTACCGTTATGCCGGTGAAACGCAGAAGGCCAGCGGCCTCCTGGAGAAGTTGTTGGCCCTTCATCCCAATGATCCCTACATATTGCGGGAAAAAGGTTTGTTGCTCCTTGAAAAGGGACAGCCTGGCGCGGCGGAGAAACTCTTCACTTCGGCCCTGGCCCGCAAACCGGATGACCCGGATATGCGTTATCGCCTCTCCTTGAGTCTGAGTGATGGGGGAAAGCTGGAGGAGGCGGGGAAACTATTGCGTCGGTTGACCGTGGAGCGGCCCACGGTGCCGGTGTACCAGTATCAACTCGGGGTCGTGGAAGGGCAACGTGAACGGTTGGGACATGCCCATTTGGCCATGGCGCGCTACTTCGCCTTGCTCATGGATGATAAAATGGCGCTCTTCCACTACAACGAAGCGATCAACCGTTTTTTGAAAACGGATCGGGAACATGACATCGCCCAGGCCGAGCTGAAACGGTTCAAGGAGGAGTTCCGCAAGTTTCGCCAGCAATAGGGTCGTGGTGGAATGCCCCCTGGGGCATCGCTTTCCTTTGGCATTGCCGGGTGATGTGGATTATACTCGCGTTTAGCAGTGTGGGGCGATGTTCTCGTATCATACTTAAAACATCATCAAGACATCATCAAAACTTCTATAGATACGAAATGCATGAGGCATCCCATCCCATCGGCCCGCGTGGCGGAATAGGCAGACGCAACGGACTTAAAATCCGTTGACCGTAAGGTCGTACCGGTTCAAGTCCGGTCGCGGGCACCAAATAAAACAAAGAGTTACAGGCCACCTTCGGGTGGCCTTATTTATTCTGTTTTTGTTTGGGGTTACGCGGGGGTTACAGCAAAGCCACCAAGTTTTCCCTGGTGGCTTTTGACTTCCATGCCACCGCTTCAAATTGATTGTCGTTTGCTTGGGGGACGTGATACGCTGATTTCGCAATCCATGTTTCTGGAGATTTGGAAATGACCACCATCACCTTCGATACGCATGCATACATCAAGGAATTGAAATCTGTCGGGTTTACCGAAGAGCAGGCCGAAGTTCAGGCTAAAACGCTTTCCAGCATCTTTAAAACGAACTTGGATGAACTGGCCACGCGAAAGGATCTCAAGGAACTTGAAATGGCCACCAAACGGGATCTCAAGGAACTTGAATTGACCATTAAGTCTGAATTGCGCAAAGACATTGAAACTGCCAAAGCCGAAACCATCAAATGGATGTTTGGGGTGGCGACAGGCCAAGTGATGTTCATCATCGCCATTCTCAAAATGTTCCCGTCGCATTGATATCGCGGTTGTGGGAAGGCCACGGAATTTGTCAAGGGACGAAAACGGTGCTATGCTTATGTCCGACAGCCCCCCTGAGTTCCAAGGAGAGCCGACTTGACAACCATTACGTTCGATACCCACAAATATATCAAGACCCTCAAAGCTGCCGGGTTTGAGGAGCGTCAAGCCGAGGCGCTGGCGGATGCTCAAACAGGTTTTGTGCAGCAAGTGGAAGAAACCCGGCTTAAGGAGTTGGCCACGAAAGGTGACCTTCGGCAGCTCGAACTCAAACTTGAAGCTAAAATCGCCGAGTCCAAGGCCGAGACCATCAAGTGGATGTTTGGCGTGGCCACCGGCCAAGCGATGTTCATAATAGCCATTCTCAAGATGTTCCCATCGCACTGACCCGAGTGAACGTGTTGTGATGCTTCTCCAGGAGATATCATGGATTGGACGCATGGTGTGCAGCGCCGGACGTTGGTAAAGGGAATTGCCTGGGTTTTGGGGATCAACGGCTTTGGTTTGACCCCCCTGCTTTCGGGGTGTTCCTCGACCCGATTGTCTGCTTCGGAGCAGGGGGTCGTGGATCTGGAGGGGGACGTTTTTTTGGATGGGGCGCGTCTCAAGTCCGGGATGATGCTCGTTCCAGGTGGTGTGATCCACACTGGAAAAGGGGCGCGATTGACTTTCGTCATGGGGGCGGATGCGTTTCTCGTCCGCGAGTTGAGCGAATTGTTGCTGCTGCCCCGCCCGTTGGCCATGGGTGAACCCGAGCACGTCTCGGATGCCGAGCCGCCAGGGGGGGCCGGCGTCAAGGTGGCGGCGCATTCCTCCCTGGGGTTCACCTTGAAGGGGGGTGGGGTGTTGGCCGTATTCAACCCCGGCTTGCGTACCTTGAAGACCCCCAATGCCGTCATTGGCATCCGGGGAACGGCAGCCTACCTGAGTTACCAACGTGAGCGGACCTATCTGTGTACGTGCTATGGACGGGCCGATATACGCTCTGTCAAGGATCCCACGCTCCGGGATACCGTGACCACCAAACACCACGAAAGCCCACGTTATATCCAAGACAATGCCTCGGGGAGGGCCAGCAGCGAGAAAGCCCCCATGATCGACCATACCGATGAGGAATTGATCCTGTTGGAAGGCTTGGTTGGTCGTCGGCCCCCTTTTCTCCAATCCCCCTTTTCGTCGTCCAACCACCGCTATTGATCGGCTGCGGGGGCGTCATGACCGTTCTTAATTCTACTTTGTCACATTTCCAGTTCGAAGTTTGTGGCCTCTGGATTCCCGCTTTTGCGGGAATGACGGTTACCTTTTTTCAACGGATTTTCTGCTTCGTCATCCCCGCGAAAGCGGGGATCCAGAGCGTATATTCTAATGTGACAAAGTAGAATTAATGGGTCGAACGTGTCAAGCCGTGGGGATGGGAAGGCGGAGAAGCTTGCCGAATTCCGCGTATTCCCCTGGTCCCAATCGGGAAAGCGGGCTGATGGCCGTGCTGTCCACCCGCATGCGCCCCTTGCTGTCCTTGACCACGGCGCTATCGTCGACAAAAATGGTCTGGATTTCACCGAATATCAGGGCCTGACGAATCTTGCCAATCTCCTGCACCTCATGAAACCGGCAGGCAAAGGCAACCTTGCAGCCGGAAATGCGGGGCAGGGGGAAACCGGGGAATTCAGCCAGGGTCAGGTTTTCCCTCTCTACTTCGGATACGTCCTCGGGGAGTTCGGCGGATGAATTGTTGAGGGCTTCCACCAGGTTGACGGAAGCGATATGCACGACAAAATGTTTCCGTTCCAAAATATTGCGCCGGGTATCCTTGGGGGAGCCGTCTTTTTTCAGGCCGATGGAGAGCATGAGCAGGGGTGGCTCGCTGGAAACGGCATTGAAATAGGAAAACGGGGCGATATTGAAGGATTTCGATTGATTTTCAGTCAATACCCAGGCAATGGGGCGTGGGATCAAGGTTTGCGTCACGGTGTGATAGACTTGGTTGGCGGACAGGGTACTCAGGTCAATCAGCATTGTTTACCTCCAAAGGGCGATTGGCAGCGGCTGGACAGGTCTGGAACGGACCCCTTGGGTCTACGATACCAAACCGGTTGACCGTTTACAAACGGGCGTTGTTGCGAGAGGGGCGATGTGGGTGGGGGAAAGGGCTGTTTCCATCGATTTCCTTGGACGAGCGTGTTATACTCCCGGCGTGTTGTTGGTATTCGCTTGGCTAGGGGTATTACCGGGGCGTCAGGAGGCCACCTGTGATCCTGTATAACCATCTGACTGCGGTACAAATCCAGGAAATTGTTAGGACTCTTGGGCTTTTCTCTTTTCTTGAGGAGGATGAGGTCAAAGGATTCGTTGGCGATAACCTCGCCATTCTTGGTTACGATACCGGGGAGTTCTTGATTCAGGAGGGGGGTGTGGATCGTGCCCTGTTCGTTTTGCTCCATGGGTTCGCCAGTGTCGTCAAGGAGGGGGCCGGGGTGCCCATGATGCAATTGGAGCCGGGGGATTTTTTTGGGGAAGTGGCCTTTCTGACCGGACGCAAACGCATTACGAACGTCATTGTCCATCCCCCGTCCACGACGACCCCCGGGCAGTCGCAGTTTCGTCTGAGTAGGGATCTTCTCAAAATCATTTTCAGCAAGCAAAAGAAAACGACCGTCGTCCTGCGCCTGAGCAGCGATATATTGCCGACTCTCAGCCCCTCCTTGCGTATACGATTCAAGGAAATGGTGATCGATCGTTTGAGCTTGCGTGTGGAAGACATGGTTGCCAAAGTGGAGGCTTTGCTGGGGGAGTCCCCGGAAATGGAAGTGGATGCCGAATGGGAGGTGTTGATGCTCAAGGGTGGCGATAGCCTTGCGGCAATCGAGGCGGCACGGGATGCGATCATCAAGCACCTGGTCGAATTCATTGATCGTCTCAACCAGCAGCTCACTGAGGCGTTTTGAGCGATGACAACCTGACGGTTCATCAATCATGGTTCGGATTTCCGGGGGACAGCATCGCGGACACGTGGTCCGGGTTCCGGTGGGGCACGATGTGCGACCCACGACCGGTCGGGTGCGTGAGGCGGTGTTCAGCATCCTGGGTGAACGGTTGTCAGGGGCCTGGATTTGGGATCTGTTCGCCGGAAGCGGTTTGTTGGGTTTGGAGGCCCTCAGCCGGGGGGCTGCCAAAGCGGCGTTTGTTGATCTGAGCCCCGTCGCCTGCACAACGGTTCAGCACAATGTTGGCCGATTGCGTTGGCAGGATCTGGCCACCGTTATCCAGGGTTCGGCGATTCACGATGCCACGTTGACGCGCATCGAACATTTTTTTCAATGTCGGCACCAAGGGGAAAAAAACTCTTCCATCGTATTTCTGGACCCCCCCTACCATCGTAACCTGATACCGGAAACATTGAGCGCACTGGAGGCGGTATCGTGTATCATTCCCGGTTCCCTGGCGGTGGTGGAACACGAGGCCGGGGCATCGTTGAAAGATTTTTCTGCATGGGAGCCATTGCAATACCGGAGCTACGGTGATACCCGTATTTCCATTTTTGTCAAGACCGATGGGAAGAAGTGACTTAACATGAGAAAAATAGCTGTTTATCCCGGAACATTCGATCCCGTCACGTTGGGACATCTGGATGTGATCACCAGGGGGCATCTCCTGTTTGACGAGGTGGTGGTCGCCATTGCCGACAACACCAGCAAAACCGCGCTGTTTTCCGTGGACGAACGGATGGCGTTCCTGGAGTCGTCCACCAAGGGGTTGCCACGCGTCAAAACCTGCCGTATGGAAGGGTTGCTGATCCATTTCGTTGAAAAAATAGGTGCTTGTACCATCCTCCGGGGATTACGGGCCGTTTCCGATTTTGAATATGAATTTCAAATGGCGGCCATGAATCGCAAACTCAACCCCCGGGTGGAGACGGTTTTTCTCATGGCCAGCGAAACGACGACTTATATCTCTTCAAGGCTTGTCAAAGAAATTGCCAAGATGCAAGGTGATGTGTCACCGTTCGTCCCGCCGGTGGTGTTGACGGCGCTGCAATCCAGGTATCCATCCTTACGCCAGGGTCTTGAGACGGCTTGAAAAATCTTTTCATAAAAAATTTTGGCTGTCAGATGAATGTGTATGACGCCGGACGCATCGCCGATTTATTGCGACGGAGTCACGGCATGCATGTGGTGTCCACCCCAGACAGCGCCGACCTGATTATTTTTAACACGTGCCATATTCGCGAAAAGGCTGAGGAAAAGTTGTTTTCCGAATTGGGGCGGGTGAAAAAATTGCTGGAGCGGCGCGACCCGGTTGGTCAGGTTGTTTTTGCCGTTGGCGGCTGTGTCGGCCAGGCCGATGGTGCGGAAATCTTTCGCCGGGCACCGTTTGTCGATCTGGTGTTCGGACCGCAAAATTATCATGAATTGCCCAGGATGTTGGAGCAATTGGCGGATGGTGGTCGCAGATTGTGTGCCATCGACGCCGAGGCGGTGGACAAGTTCGATGCCTTGCCCGAAACGGGTCACCGGGGTCCGGTGGCCTCGGTTACCATTCAGGAGGGGTGCAACCGTTTTTGTTCCTATTGCGTCGTTCCCTACACCCGGGGTCGGGAATGGAGCCGTCCGGTGGCGGACGTCCTGGAGGAAGTCAGGGTCTGTCTCGATCATGGTGCCGTGGAGATTCAACTCCTCGGGCAAAATGTCAATGCCTATCGGGCCATGGATGATGACAAAACCATGTTTGACTTGGCACTCCTGATCCGCGAGGTGGGGCGGATGGCGTCTGTCAAAAGGATCCGCTTCGTCACATCGCATCCGGCGGATATGAACGATGATTTGTTGCAAGCGTTCGCTGAGGTTGCGGCGTTGTGTCCCTACCTGCACCTCCCCATTCAATCCGGTTCCGATGCCGTGCTTCAGGCCATGTTGCGGGGGCATTCCGTGGACCACTATCGGCAATGGGCGCAAAAGTTACGGCGCGTCCACCCCGACATGACCCTGGCCTCCGACTTCATTGTCGGGTTTCCCGGCGAAACCGATGCGGATTTCAACGAGACCCTGGCCTTGATCGAGGAGATCCGCTTCGATCATGCCTATTCGTTTTTGTTTTCACCCCGACCGAACACCGCAGCGGCTTCCATGGCGTTCCAGGTACCCCTGGAAACGGGACGGCGGCGCTTGGCGATTCTTCAGGAACATCTGAACCGGATACAACTGGAAAACAATCGCCTACAGGTCGGCAGACGGGAGGAAATCCTGGTTGAAACAACGTCACGACTGGGCAGTGGCATGGTCATGGGTCGAACCCGGGGCAACCGCCGGGTGAATTTCGCCGCCGATCCGGCATGTATCGGTCAGATGGTGGCGGTGGAGATCATCGAGGGTCTGCCCAACTCCCTGAGGGGGCGCCTGGTATGAGGGATGATTCCCGGGCTGACGACAATGGGATGGTAACCTTGCCGTGGGATCGGTGACGGGAGAGGCGGGGTGGTGCGCATTTTTAATTGAAGTTGCAGCGACGGATAACCGTAACGGTATGCATGGTGATCTGCTCAATGGACAGGGATGATTGTTTTTCCGCCGGTATGCGTCCCCAGGTCGTGGAATTTCCCGACAATCGGTTGGCCGCATCGCTGTTCGGGGAGTTGGATGTCCATCTGAAAGTGATGGAAGAGCAGTTGAATATCCAACTCCATCCATTGGGTAACAGTGTGATCATCACTGCTTCCGAGGATCAGGCGGGAAGGGTCAGGACACTTTTGGAAACCCTCTACGATTCATTGAAAAGGGGCCAACACGTGGACCAGCAAAGCATCGAGGCGGGTATTCGGGCATTGCGTGAAGAAACCGGTCTGGAGGGGATGTTCGCCCCCGGCAACGTGATCAGGACGCCGAAAAAGGTGATTCAACCCCGGACCCCCAGGCAAGCCGATTACATCCAGAGTTTACTTCGTTCCGAATTGACGTTTGGCATCGGTCCCGCCGGAACGGGAAAGACCTATCTGGCGGTGGCCAGTGCGGTTGCGGGATACCAGGAGGGTTCCGCATCCAGGATTATTTTGACCCGGCCGGCGGTTGAGGCGGGGGAGAGATTGGGATTCCTCCCGGGGGATTTGCAGGCCAAAATCGATCCTTACCTGCGACCGTTGTTTGATGCCCTTCAGGACATGTTGGGTGCGGACAGGATTGAAAAAATGTTGGCCCGCAACGCCCTGGAGGTGGCACCATTGGCTTATATGCGCGGGCGAACATTGGATGATGCCTTCATCATCCTGGATGAGGCGCAAAACGTCACTCCCGAGCAGATGAAAATGTTTTTGACCCGATTGGGCGCGGGTTCACGTACGGTGGTCTGTGGTGATGCAACCCAGATCGACCTGCCCAGGGGAACGCGGTCTGGATTGATTGATGCCATGGATACATTGAAACGTGTCAAGGGGATCGAGTGGGTCCATTTTTCCGATCAGGATGTCGTACGGCATCCGCTGGTCCGGCGCATTGTCGCGGCTTATGAACAAGCAGGCGGCGGGCGGCAGCGGAAAGAGAAGGGATCGATATAGACCATGGCCGAAACCCGGGAAAAAACGATCAGCAAGGTGATGCAAAAGCCGCAGCAGGAGAGTAAAAAACGCATTTCTCCCCAGCTGGTTTTGTATGCTGTGATGTTCGTGCTGTATGTCCATGTGCTGACCATTATCAATTCCCCTGTGGTCATGAAATTGCAGTATCTGCCGGAGGTGGGGGAAATCGCGCAAAAAAATATCAAGGCTGACCGGGATCTCCTGGTGGAGGACAAGGAGACCACCTTGAAGTTGCGTCAGGCCGCAGCGCAGGCGGTACCTGCCATTTATGACTGGGATGGCGGGATGATGGATCCGGTCATCCGACAGATCAACGATGCCTTGGACTGGTTGGAGGTGGTGCGCAAGGAACAGGGCAATCAGTTGAACGTAACCACGGTGACGGAGGATTTCTCCCTGAGGTTGGAGGAGGAGATCTCCCCCCGGGTGGTGCAATTGCTGCTCGGTCTGGATTCCCTGCCAACGCTGTCGCGCAAGGTAGCCGAATGGTTGGGGGAGTTGCGCAATCAGACGGTGGTGAGCGGCCCGGAAACTCTCAAAGATTTGCGTGACATGCCTTCGATTATCTATTCCATTGTCGATGGCAAGGAGCGCAAGGGTAAGGATTGGGATAAACCCATTGACTTGAATGGTATGCGCTGGTTGTTGGGGGAGTCGATTCGCAAACATTTGGATCACTATCCCCGCGAGGTCCAGGAATGGTTGTTGCGCGAGTCCCGGGCGATGATTCGTCCCAATCTGGTGCTGAACCTGGCCGAAACCCGCTTGAAGCGGCAACAGGCTTTCGACAAGATTGACACGGTGTTTTTTCAAGCCAAACGGGGGCAGATGGTCGTCCGTGAGGGCGAAGTGGTCAGCGAGGCGGCGCGACTGAAAGTCGAAGCCTTGAACCGCAGCCAGTGGACCGGTGCCAAAGTGATGAAGTTCATCGGTTTGGCGGTTATCCTGGGCATTCTGCTCCTGTTGAGCCGATGGTTCCTCATGATCACGTCGGTGGCTTTTCCCAAAGACAAGCAGACCGTGTACATGTTGACGGCCATTCTTCTCGGGACCTCCTTCATCAGTACCATTACCCTGACCATGGGCCAGGGGATCATGGAAATATTGGGTCTGCCAACGCATATGGTGGTCTATTTGCCCCATGTGGCCCTGGCGTCGGCGCTGGCCTCCCTGACGGTGGGGGCGCGGGCGGGAACTCCGGGTGGGGCGATCATCATCGGCATCATATTGTCGTTTCTCGAAGCCTTGTCGGCTGGCGGCGGCCTGCCATTGTTTTGTTATTACATGGTCGGTTCCCTGGTGGGCGGTGCCAAATTACGTACCAGTCGGCGTCGCTTCGACACCCTGTTCGCCGGGGTATGGGTGGGTTTGGCGCAAATGGTCACCATGCCCGTTGTCGAGCTCCTGAGCGGCAACAAACCCGGTTTCGACTGGATCATCGGCATGTTCATGGCCATGACCAGCGGCTTGTTGATGGGATTGTGGGGATTGGCGCTGATACCGCTGTTGGAGTCGGTGTTCAACGTCACCACCGATTCCAAACTGTTGGAGCTGGCGAGCGGGGATCACCCGTTGCTCAAGGAGTTGTCGTTGCGCAGTCCCGGTACCTACCATCATTCGGTGATGATGGGTAATCTGGCGGAGGCGGCTGCGGAGAACATCAATGCCAACCCATTGATGGCACGCGTCATGGCGTTGTATCACGACATCGGCAAGATGACCAAACCCAATTATTTCGTGGAAAATCAATCGGGGGAGAATCGACACGACCACCTGTTGCCCTCGATGTCGGCCAAGGTGATCATGGCCCACGTCAAGGATGGTCAGGAATTGGCCAAAACCCACAAACTCGGCGGGCCGATCATCGAAGCCATTCTGACGCACCATGGTACGTCATTGTTGCAATATTTTTTCAACAAGGCGATCAATCAGGCGGCCAAAAAAGGGGAGTATATCACTGCGGAGGAATTTCGTTACCCGGGTCCGAAGCCCCAGTCCAAAGAGGCGGGGATCATCATGTTGGCCGATTCCGTGGAGGCGGCGGCGCGGACGTTGCGCAATCCCTCCTCGTCCCAGATCCAGGCCCTGGTTCGGCGGTTAGTGGCCGATAAGATCAACGATGACCAACTGGACATGTGCGGTTTGAACCTGAAAGAGATCGCTTTGATCGAAGAGGCGTTCATTCGCGTACTGACCCTGGGATTTTATCATCATCGCATTGAATATCCCAATCAAATCAGACCGCGCAGGGAGGGATTGCGTCGTGAAGGCAACGGTTCGGGTCGATCGGGTGCAATCGCAGTGGCCAAAAGTTAAAAAAATGGTGCGGCATGTGGCCCTGATCGCCCTGGATCATCTGGGGGGGGTCGAGGATGTGGAGGTGGGCATAAGGCTCACCGACGATGCCGAGGTTCGGGAATTGAATGATCAATACCGTGGTATGGACCGACCGACCAACATCCTTTCCTTCGCCATGCACGATGATGCCCCGGATTCGCGGCCCCCGGGTCAATCCCTGTTGTTGGGCGACCTGGTCGTGGCTTACGAAACGGTTGTCCGGGAGGCCCGGGAGCAGGGGAAAACGTTCACCGACCATCTCAACCATCTCGTGGTCCATGGTATCCTGCACTTGGCCGGCTACGATCATGAACGATCCGCCGGAGATGCCTTGAGGCAGGAAAACCTGGAAATCGCCATTCTCTCCCGTCTCGGGATCGCCAATCCCTATGAATAAATGGATTTCCACATTGCGCGACGGTTTTTCATCCCGCTCCTGGAGCCGTTGGCGCTTGGAGTTCGGCTCCTTTTGTGCGGGAGCGGTTGCCGTTCTGGGATTGCCGCCGTATCACCAACAAGTCCTCATGATACTGGGATTGGCCGTGCTGATCGTTCTCGTTTCCCGGGAATCCTGGAAACGGGGTGCTTGGCTCGGCTTTTTCTTTGGCCTGGGACACTTCAGTTTCGGTTTCTCCTGGCTTTTGACCAGCCTGCATCGTTACGGCGATTTGTGGATGGGTCTTTCCCTGTTGATATTGCTGTTGTTGGCGGCGACCATGGCGATGTACACCGCGTTGTTCGGTGGTTTGTTGCGCCGATGCGCCCCGCGGCCCGGGCTGTTGCCCCTGGTGGCACCCGCCCTTTGGGTGATCGGCGAATGGTTGCGCAGCCATCTGTTCACCGGCTTCCCCTGGAATCTGGCCGGCTACGCCTGGAGCGATCGGGAAGGGATCGTGCAGGTGGCCGATCTGGGGGGTGTGTGGTTGTTGTCCTGGCTGATGGTGTTTCCCGCATCCCTCCTGGCGTGGGTCTGGCTCCGACGTTTCGCGCGGTACCCGGTGATCGCGGGGGGGGTGTTGCTGCTGTGTTCCTTGGCGCTGGCGGCGGGCTACGGGACATGGCGTAGCGCCGAATTGGCGGCGTTGCAACACCGGGATGCCGGGGCGAGACCCTTGAAGGTGGCTTTGGTGCAGGGCAATGTGGAACAGTCGAAAAAATGGGATCCCAAATTCCGGGAAGAGGGATTCATCAAATATTTGGGGCTGAGCGGCGGCATCAACGAACCCGTGGATCTCATTGTCTGGCCCGAAACGGCCATCGCCTTCTTCATTCAGGCATCACCGGAAAATTTGAAACAGATTCAAACCTTGAGCCAACGCCTCGGTGCCCCCGTCCTGACGGGTGCCCCCATGGCGGACAGGGATGGGGAAAGGGAGGGTAAATGGTTGTTCTACAACAGCATGGTGCTGCTGGATGCCACGGGGGACCTCAACCGACGTTATGATAAATACCATCTCGTTCCTTTCGGGGAATTCGTGCCATTTCGCCAGTATATGCCTTCTTTTATCAAAAAGATCACGTATGGCAGCGAAGATTTTTCCCGTGGTCCCGGTGCGGTTCCCATGCCGTGGGAACACGGTGCCATAGGGGGATTGGTCTGTTACGAAACCATTTTTCCCCATGAAGTGCGGGCATTGGCTCTGGCGCAGGCGCGCTGGTTGGTGAACGTCACCAATGATGCCTGGTTTGGCGAGGCGGCCAAACCGCAACATTTGGCCATGGCCCAATTGCGCGCCGTGGAAAACCGCATCCCCATGATCCGTGTCGCCAATACCGGGATTTCAGCGGCTTTTGACCAACTGGGTCGCGAGTTGGGTCGTATTCATCCCAATGAAGCGGGTACCTTGATCGTCACGGTTCCGCAAGGCTCTGGCATGAGCTTTTTTCAAAGGTCCGAACCATGGTGGATTGGCGTGTGGCTGCTCATGGTTGCGCTGGCCTGGTTCCCGGGACGAATGTCCAAGGGTGCTTGATTGATCTTTCGCAATGATGGAACTCGGGCTATTGTGTCCATCGAGGGTTGGCAACCTTTGCTCACAACCATCAACCGCGAAAGGTGACTTGGCATGCAGCAGCCGAACGACGATCCGGTCAACAACGAGTGGGAATTGGAAAACCAGGAATGGCGGGAATCCCTGGACCATGTGTTTCAGCACCAGGGTGCCAATCGGGTGGTGGAATTGTTGCACACCCTCCAGGCCCATGGCACCATGCTGGGGGTGGAGATCCCGTTTTCCGCCAATACCCCGTTTGTCAATACCATCCAGCCCGGGAAACAACCCCCCTTTCCCGGCAATCGCGCCCTGGAGCGCCGCATCAAAAGCCTGATCCGCTGGAATGCCATGGCCATGGTGGTGCGGGCCAATCGCGATGAGGCGGGTATCGGTGGTCATATTTCCACCTATGCCTCGGCGGCCACCCTGTACGAGGTGGGATTCAACCATTTCTTCCGCGGACCGGATCACCCCAGCGGCGGTGATTTAATCTTTTTTCAGGGCCATGCCACACCGGGTATCTACGCCCGGGCTTATCTGGAAGGGCGTTTGAACGAACAGCATTTGGCCAATTTTCGCCGGGAATTGGATGCCAATGGGGGGCTCTCCTCCTACCCGCACCCCTGGCTCATGCCCGATTTCTGGCAGGTTCCGACGGTCTCCATGGGATTGGGACCCATCATGGCCATCTATCAGGCGCGCTTCATGCGCTATCTGAATGATCGCAATCTGAAGAATACCGCCGAAAGAAAAGTGTGGGCCTTTTTGGGCGATGGGGAAACCGACGAACCGGAATCGTTGGGGGCTATCAGTTTGGCGGCCCGGGAAAAATTGGACAATCTCATTTTCGTCATCAATTGCAACCTGCAACGTTTGGATGGGCCGGTGCGCGGCAATGGCCAGATCATTCAAGAATTGGAAGCCGATTTCCGTGGCGCCGGTTGGAACGTCATCAAGGTGATCTGGGGCTCCGACTGGGATCCGTTGTTTGCCCGCGATCAGGATGGTTTGTTGATCAAACGCTTGTCGGAATTGGTGGATGGGGATTATCAAAAACTGTCGGCGGAAGGGGGGGCTTTCATCCGCAAGCATGTCTTCGGCGGTCACCCGCAATTGATGGAGATGGTGGCGCACCATTCCGATGAACAATTGGAACGGATGAATCGCGGTGGTCACGACCCGGAAAAGGTCCATGCCGCGTTCAAGGCGGCGGTGGAACACAAGGGACGACCCTCGGTGGTGTTGGCGATGACCGTCAAGGGCTATGGTCTGGGGGCGGCGGGCGAGGGGAAAAACATCACCCACTCGCAAAAAAAATTGAACGAAGAGGAATTGCGCGATTTCCGCTCCCGCTTCCAGGTGCCCTTATCGGATCAGGAGGTGGCCGGCATGCCGTTTTACAAGCCGCTGCCCGAAAGTCAGGAGATGCGCTACCTGTTGACCCATCGGGAAAAATTGGGTGGTTTCCTTCCGAGCCGCCGCCCCGGACAGGAACAATTACCCCTCCCGGGTGCCGATGTGTTCGGTGAATTCCGTCCCGGATCGGGGGAACGGCAGATTTCCACGACCATGGCTTTTGTGCGTATTTTGTCCAAACTCCTCCGTGACCCGGGTTTGGGCAAGCGCATCACCCCCATCGTCCCTGATGAGGCCCGTACCTTTGGCATGGAGGGATTGTTCCGCCAATGCGGCATTTATTCGCATCCGGGACAGCTTTACGAACCGGTGGATCACGACAGTTTGCTCTATTACAAAGAGACCCGGGACGGGCAGATTTTGGAGGAGGGGATCACCGAAGCGGGGGCCATGAGTTCCTTCATCGCCGCCGGGACCTCCTACGCCAATCATGGCCTCACCATGATCCCATTCTTCATCTACTACTCCATGTTCGGTTTTCAACGGATTGGCGATCTGGCATGGGCCGCCGCCGACTTGCGTTCCCGGGGATTTCTCATCGGCGGGACCGCCGGGCGCACGACCTTGGCGGGGGAAGGGTTGCAACATCAGGATGGGCACAGTCATCTCCTGGCCCTCCCCATTCCCAACCTCATGGCCTACGATCCCGCCTTTGCCTACGAGTTGGAGGTGATCATCGAGGATGGCTTGCGACGCATGGTCGTCAACAGGGAAGATGTTTATTATTACCTCACGGTCATGAACGAAAATTATCAGCAGCCGGCCATGCCCGAGGGGGTGGAAGAGGGCATCTTACGGGGATTGTATCTGTTCCGACCCGCCCCCGATCCGGGGTTGCCGCACAAGGTGCAACTCTTTGGCAGTGGCGCGGTCATCAATGAGGTGTTGGCGGCTCAGGCATTGTTGGCCGAATATGATGTGGCGGCCACGGTGTGGAGTGTGACCAGTTACAAATGTTTGCATCGCGATGCCATGGCCGTCGAACGCTACAACCGCTTGCATCCCCAAGAGGCACCACGGCAGCCCTACCTGACCCGATGCTTGGTGGGGCATGCCGGTCCGGTCATCGCTGCGACCGATTATGTGCGGGTGTTGTCCGACATGGTGGCGCAGTGGGTACCCAACGGCCTGATCAGCCTGGGGACCGATGGTTTTGGCCGCAGTGATTCCCGTCCCGCTTTACGTGATTTCTTTGAAGTGGATGTCAAATACATCACTGTGACGGCTTTGAGCGCCTTGTTCCGGCGCGGGGAAATGGGAGTTGAGGTGGTGACGCAGGCGATGCGGCAATTGGGCATCGATCCCGACCGGCCCGATCCGGTAACACGCTGACCGGCTGGGATCACCATCGACAAGCCAGGATTTTCAGGAGATGTCCCGCATGAATACCGAATTCAAATTGCCCAATCTGGGGGAGAACATTGCCGGGGGGGATGTTGTCCATGTCTTGGTGACCCCGGGGATGACGGTTGCCCCCGGTGCCCCGTTGTTGGAGGTGGAAACCAACAAGGCGGTGGTCGAGGTGCCGGCGGAAAGCGCCATGACCATTCAGGAGGTTCTGGTCAAACCCGGTGAGCATGTCAGTGTGGGTCAGGTGCTGTTTCGCGCGGTGATGGGGGATGTGGAACCGAAACCTTCGGCACCGGTTGCCCCTGTTGTCGCCCCGGTTGTTTTGCGGCCGGATGCCCCGGTGGTTGCGGCAGCGCCTCCGGCCCCGGTGGCCCCGGTGGTGCTGCCGGCACCGGTTGCATCCCCCCCCGGAGGCGATGCCTTGCCGCCGTCACGCCCTGGAATCCCTGTTCCGGCGGCCCCCTCGGTTCGTCGCGAAGCCCGGGAATTGGGGGTGGATATTCGTGAGATCACCGGGACCGGACCCGGGGGACGCATCAGCATCGCCGATGTACGGGCGCACGTGAAACAACGGAATCAAAGTCGTGCGGTCACGGGTGGTTATAACGATAGCCGGGTGCCCATGCACACCCAGCTCCCCGATTTCGGGCGTTGGGGGACGGTCAGTCGGGAAAAAATGAAGAATGTGCGCAAGGCGACGGCGCAACATATGGCGGCCACCTGGAATACCGTACCCCAGGTGACGTGTCACGACAAGGCGGATATCACCCACTTGGAAGCCGTGCGGCAACGGTTGGCCCCCCGGGTGCAAAAAAGGGGTGGCAAATTGTCCGTGACCGCCATCATGCTCAAGGTGGTGGCAACGGCATTGAAAGTGTTCCCACAGTTCAACGCCTCGGTGGACATGGCATCGGAGGAGATCATCCTGAAGCGGTTCGTCCATATCGGCGTGGCGGTGGATACCCCGCGTGGTCTCATCGTACCGGTCATTCGCGATGTGGATCGGCAAAACATCAGCCAATTGGCGGTGGCCTTGACCACCCTGTCGGCAACGGCGCGGGAGGGGAAAACACCTTTGGAGGAGATGCAGGGGGGAAGCTTCACCGTGTCCAACCTGGGGGGCATCGGTGCCACCGGGTTCACCCCCATCATCAACTATCCCGAAGTGGCGATCCTGGGCATGGCCAAGGGCGTGCTTGAAGCCGTCTTCATCGACGGCGGCTTTCAGCCGCGATTGATGTTACCGCTGTCGCTCTCCTTCGACCATCGGGTGATTGACGGGGCGGACGGTGCCCGCTTTTTGCGTTTTCTCTGCGAAGCCTTGGAAGAACCGTTGCTCCTGTCCCTGGAGGGATGAGGGGCTTTTAAACCGCAGCTATTTTGGGATGCGTAGTTTTTGTCATCCCCGCCCCCGATTAAAGCATTCGAGGGCAGGCTTCAGCGGGGATCCGGGAGATCTTCCTATCTCCCATGACTTTCTGGATTCCCGCTTTCGCGGGAATGACGCTGGAAAATTACGTATCCCGAGTTGGTTTCGGTATAGCAACCGATGGGAGTCGTGTGATGTGTGCAGCCAAACATGTGGTGGTTATCGGTGCGGGTCCGGGTGGGTATGCGGCGGCTTTCCTGGCGGCGGACCACGGCTTTCAGACCACGCTCGTGGACAAACAGGCGCATCCGGGGGGTGTGTGCCTGCATTGGGGGTGCATTCCCAGTAAAGCCTTGCTGCATGCCGCCAAAATCATCAACGAGGCCAAAGAGGCGGAAAATATAGGGATTCGCTTTCAAAAACCCGAGATCGATCTCGCGGCGTTGCGGGCGTGGAAAAACAAGGTGGTGGAACGCTTGACCTCGGGCCTGGGACAACAATGTCTCAAGCGCAAGGTGACCTTCATTCAGGGAACGGCAACCTTTCTGGCTTCGGACAGGATCGCGGTGCGGCAAGCCAATGGCGAAATGCGGGAATTGACCTACGACTCTTGCATCCTGGCCACCGGTTCCGTTTCGCGGTCGTTGCCGGAGTTCCCTTGGGATGCCCCGTGGGTGATGGATTCCACCCGCGCCCTGGAACTGGAGTCCATCCCCGAACGGATGCTGGTGATCGGTGGCGGGGTCATCGGCTTGGAATTGGGATCGGTTTACGCCACCCTGGGCAGTCGCGTCAGTATCATGGAGATGACACCGGGTCTTTTGCCGGGGGCGGATCGCGATTTGGTGCGTCTGTTGGCCAAACGTGTCGCGGGTTGGGCGGACAAGGTGATGCTGGAAACCCGGGTCGAGGCGGTGGAATCCCTGGGTGCGGCGGTCCGGGTCACGTTTTGCGACAAGGCGGGGAACAAACATGCGCAAGAATTTGATCGGGTGCTGGTGAGTGTGGGGCGTCTGCCCAATGCCACCGGCTTGGGGTTGGAGTATACCCGGGTGAAATTGGATCGGGGGTTTGTCAAGGTTGACAAGGGGATGCGCACGGATGATCCCCATATTTCCTGTATTGGCGATGTGGTGGGTGGACCGATGTTGGCGCATAAGGCCTCCCACGAAGCCCGGGTGGCGGTTGAGGTTTTGGCCGGCGAAAAAAGCGTGTTCGATCCCCGGGGGATTCCGGCGGTGGCGTTTACCGATCCCGAAATGGCGTGGGTGGGGGTGACCGAAACCGAGGCGCAAAAACAGGGCATGGAGGTGAAAACGGTCCGCTTTCCGTGGGCGGCTTCCGGTAGGGCGCAAACATTGAGTTCGGGGGATGGCGTGGATGGGGTGACCAAGTTGATCGTCGATCCCGGTACCCAACGTGTCCTGGGTGTTGGCATTGTGGGTCAGGGTGCGGGCGATTTGATCGCCGAAGGGGCGTTGGCCCTGGAGATGGGGGCGACGGCCTATGATCTGGCAGCCACCATTCATCCCCATCCAACGGTTTCGGAAACCATCATGGAAGCGGCGGATGTGTTTCTCGGCCATTGCACCCACTATTTCGTTCCAAAACGGTGATCCAGGGAAATCCCTCCGTCACCCTTGAGCCATTTCTTGAGCGTCTTGATCATCTTGAGCGAGGGGATCAACATGATCAACCTGATCATCCAGATATCATGAGCATCTTGAGCATCTTGAGCATCTTGTATTACACTAAATATACGATTTTATGATATATAATATTATTGAATAATTTATATAAAACAAGATGCTCAAGATGCTCATGTTTCTCATGGGGGGTACGATGATCACCTTGTTTCGCCGGGAATGACACTGGGAAACAACGTGTCTTGAGGTGTTGGCCGCAGTTTGGGAATCGTTAAGAGTAAAAAAGCATGGCCAACGTTGGTGAACGGATGGTATAGTCCGCAGCACGGTTTGAGAGCTGGCTTTTTAAGGTGGGGGAAGTGAACGATTGCAGGGATCCTGCTTGAAATGTTGGCTGGAGGGTCGGCTCGGGATCGAAGACCTGAACTAAAAAATTGATCTTAAAGAGAGTGGGCGCAGCCCAAGAAAAGGGGCACCATGACACATCACAACCAAGATTCGGGTATCGTCATTCATCCACACTATTTCATTGATCAGATTGTCAACGGCTATTGCCGGGATCCGTTTGCATTCTTGGGTATGCATACCCTTGAGGATGGGACCCTGGTGGTGCGTACCTTTCTCCCGGGTGCCCTGTACGTGGAGTTGGTCGATCGGGATACGGGCAAGAACATGGGCAGGATGGAGCCGATTCACGATTGGGGGTTGTATGGCATCCATCTGCGGCATCAAACCGAGCGTTTCAACCATCGTTTCACCGTTGATTTCGGAGCCGGTCCCGTACTTCTGGAAGATCCCTATCGGTTGCCACCCCTGTTGGGGGAAATGGATGTTTATTTGTTCTCCGAAGGGCGCCATTGGCGTCTTTATGAGCACATGGGCGCCCACCTGAAGAACGTCGATGGGGTGGAAGGAACCTTTTTCGCGGTGTGGGCCCCGAATGCCCAGCGTGTCAGTGTCATCGGTAACTTCAACAATTGGGACGGACGCCGCCATCCCATGCGTTTGCGGCAGGAGTGCGGTGTGTGGGAATTGTTCATCCCCCACATTCGTTCCGGCGACCTGTACAAGTTCGAGGTCAAGGGGCCGCACGGCGACCTGCAACCCGACAAGGCCGATCCCTTTGCCTTTGCCGGGGAGTTGCCCCCGGGCAACGCCTCCATCGTTCAGGCACCCAGCACCTACGAATGGGGTGACGGCGTCTGGATGGAAGCGCGTAAGAACCATAACTATTATAACAATCCCATGAGTATCTACGAACTCCATCTGGGGTCGTGGCGCCGCAAGCCGGAAGAGGGTAACCGCAGCCTTTCCTATCGTGAACTCGCCGATGAGCTGGTCCCCTACATCCAGGATCTCGGTTTCACCCATGTGGAATTTTTACCGTTGTCAGAGTTCCCGTTCGAGGGTTCCTGGGGCTATCAACCCACGGGCCTGTACGCCCCCACCTGCCGCTACGGTCAACCCGATGATTTGCGCTACCTGGTGGATCGCCTGCATCAGGCGGGCATTGGCGTCATCATGGATTGGGTTGTTGGCCATTTCCCCACCGACGGCCATGGTTTGGGACGCTTTGATGGCACGGCCCTCTACGAACACGAAGATCCCCGGCGCGGATTCCATCCCGATTGGAATACCCTGGTGTACAACTTTGGCCGCAAAGAGGTCAGTAACTTCCTGATAGCCAATGCCCTGTACTGGATCGAACAGTTCCATCTCGATGCCCTGCGGGTCGATGCCGTGGCCTCCATGCTTTACCACGACTATGCGCGGCAAAATGGCGAATGGATCCCCAACCAATATGGCGGCAAGGAAAATTTGGAGGCGATTGATTTCATTCGCACCCTCAATACCAAGGTTTACGAAGAGGGTCAGGGGGCGATCACCATCGCCGAAGAGTCCACGGCCTGGCCCCAGGTGTCGCGACCGATCGATTCGGGGGGGTTGGGGTTCGGGTTCAAATGGAACATGGGGTGGATGAACGATACCCTGGAATATATGCACAAGGAGCCGATTCACCGTTCGCACCACCACAACCATTTGACGTTCGGCATGCTGTATTGCTTCCACGAAAATTTCATATTGCCCCTGTCCCATGATGAAGTGGTCCATGGCAAAGGGTCGCTGTTGGATCAAATGACCGGGGACGCATGGCAAAAATTTGCCAATTTGCGCTGTTACTACACCTTCATGTTCGCCTATCCGGGCAAGAAACTGTTGTTCATGGGGGATGAATTCGCCCAGGGACAGCAATGGAACCATTTGGTGAGTCTGGATTGGCATCTCCTGGAAAGGGTACCGTTCCATCAGGGCGTGTTCCGTGTGATCCAGGATCTCAATCGCTTGTACCGCGGGTTGTTGTCCATGCATGACCTGGACCATGAACCGGCTGGTTTCGAGTGGATCGAATGCAATGACCACCATCAAAGCATTCTGGCCTGGATCCGACGCGGACGCACGTCAGGGGATATTGTCATCGTCTGCAATTTCACCCCGGTGGTCCGGGGGAATTTCCACATCGGTGTCGCCAAGCCAGGGGTCTACACCGAAATCTTTAACAGCGACGCGGAAAAATATTCGGGATCCAATGTGGGTAACGGCGGTCAGGTGCAGACCGTGGAAGTCCCGGCCCATGGGCGGCAGCACTCGTTGGCGTTGACGCTGCCACCGCTGGCGGGATTGATCTTGATCCATCAGCGCACGGGTGAGGATGATCGCGATTATGCGGACGGTTCTTCCGGGCAAGGTGTCCAGGATAGTGTTTCCCAATCCCATGCCCGGTTTCAGCACGGTGCCGCAGTGGATGGGAAGGTGGAACAAGGGTACCCACCGGGACGGTGAGGCCGCTATTGTCGTTGGTCAATGATTTCATATCGCCGGGATCGTGAACCCTCAAGCGGAGGGTTGGACCGGCCATAAGTCTTGGAGGATTCGGTCCATGTATGTCGTTACGATTTCTTCTGAACTGGCTCCCGTTGCCAAAGTGGGTGGCCTTGCCGATATGGTTTACGGGTTGTGCCGTGAGATCAGTATTCGCGGCCATACGGTCGAGGTCATCCTGCCCAAATATGATTGCATGCGTTATGACCATGTTTGGGGATTGGCGGTTTGTTATGATGACCTGTGGGTTCCCTGGTGGGGTGGGGCCATTCACTGTACGGTGTGGTCGGGTCATGTCCATGGTCAGTTGTGTTTCTTTATCGATCCCCACTCCAATGATCATTTCTTTAATCGGGGATCCTTCTACGGCTTCTACGACGAAGCCATTCGCTACGCATTCTTCACCCGTGCCGCCCTGGAATTCATGTACAAATCGGGCAAACGCCCGGATATCATTCATTCCCATGATTGGCAAACGGGCTTGGCCGCCGCCATTCTCTTCGAAATCTATGGCCCACTGGGAATGAATACATCAAGGGTGATCCACACCATTCATAATTTCAAACATCAGGGCCATGCCGGGGGCGAAGTGTTGTACGCCACCGGCCTCCATCGCCCGGAACACTATTTCTCCACCGAACGGATGGGGGATGATCACAATCCGTTCGCCATCAATTTTACCAAAGCGGCCATCGTCTATGCCAACTTCGTGACCACGGTTTCCCGCAAGCACGCCTGGGAGGCCATGTACACCGACCAGGGATATGGCATGGGCCATACGTTGCACCGCTTCGGTTCCAAGTTTGGCGGCGTCTTGAATGGCTTGGATTATGAAATGTGGAATCCCGAATGGGATCCCCATATCCCGCATCACTATTCGGTGCTAGACCTGGATGACCTCGAAGGCAAAGCGGCCAACAAGTCGGCATTGCGGCATCGCCTGCTGCTGGAACAGTGTGATCGGCCCATCGTCGCCTATGTCGGGCGTTTGGACACGCAAAAAGGTGTCCATCTGATCCGTCATGCCCTGTTCACCGCCATTCACAATCATGCCCAGTTCGTATTGCTGGGAACCAGCCCGGAATATGGTATCAACGATTATTTCTGGCACCTGAAACATTATCTGAACGACAATCCCCATTGCCATCTCGAAATCGGTTTCAATGAAGAGTTGTCGCGTTTGATTTATGCCGGCTCGGACATGTTCGTGGTCCCCAGTTTGTTTGAACCGTGCGGATTGACGCAATTGATCGCCATGCGCTACGGCACGGTTCCCATCGTCCGGGCGGTGGGTGGCTTGGTGGATACCGTCTTTGATTGGGATTATTCCCCGGCCCCAATGGAGGAACGCAACGGTTTCTCCTTCGAATCAGCCGATTATGGCGGCTTCGAAACGGCCATGTTCCGCGCCTTGGGGTTGTACCGCAATTGGGAGTATTGGAAAAAAATTCGCGGCAATTGCATGCGCAAGGATTATTCATGGAATCATCCGGGGTTGGACTACCTCAACATATACGAATTCATCCGGCATAAATAAACTAAACCGCAGCTATCTTGGGATGTGTAGTTATTGTCATCCTCGCGAAAGCGGGGATCCAGAGGACTTTCCTACCTCCCCTGACTTTCTGGATTCCCGCTTTCGCGGGAATGACACTGGAAAACTACGTTTCCCGTGTTGGTTGCGGTTCAGGGCAACGTGCCATTCGGTATGCCGGCAATGTTTGAAAGGCGAAAAGGAGCCTGAACATGATTGAACTGCCCGAGTATACCGGTGGTTTGCCTAATATTTCCGGGTCTGGCAAACTCTTGCAAGACCATCTTGCCGCTTCCAAAGACCAGCCGGTCTTCTTGGCCGACAGCGATGTGCGCTTTGCCGAGGTGCAAAGCGCTTTCGCCGTCGCCTTGCATATGCACCAACCATTGATCCCCGCAGGTGGGGCCTCCCTGGAGACTGCGGAAATCATCAGTAATCTGAAACATATGATGGATCATCCCGGCATTGGCGACAATCATAACGCCACGGTGTTTCTGGATTGTTACCGGCGCATGGGACGTATATTGAAACAATTGATTCACGAAGGTCTGTCACCACGTGTGATGCTGGATTATTCGGGGACGTTGTTTCATGGTTTGCGGCACATGGGGGCGGATGATGCCATCGCCGACCTGAAGGAAATCACCCAACATCCCGATTATCGGCGCAGCGTCGAATGGCTGGGTATCGGCTGGGGACATCCGGTGGCCCCATCGACCCCCGTGCAGGATTTTCGTTTGCATGTCGAGGCGTGGCGCCACCATTTCGCCGCCATCTTCGGTTTGGACGCCTTGACTCGGGTCCGAGGTTTCTCCCCGTCGGAAATGGCGCTCCCCAATCACCCCGATGTCGCCTGGAATTTTGTCAAAACCTTGAAGGATAACGGCTATCAGTGGGTGTTGGTGCAGGAACACACCGTGGAACAACCGGACAATGGGCATCATTCCAGGGATCCCCATATCCCGCATCGTTTGGTGTGTTCCAATTCCAACGGCCAGACCGAGAGCATCATCGCCATCATCAAAACACAAGGCTCGGATACCAAACTGGTGGGGCAGATGCAGCCCTACTACGAGGCGAAAAGTTTGAATCGCCGCTCCCTGGCCGGACGGATGATCCCCCCATTGGTCACACAAATCGCCGATGGGGAAAATGGTGGGGTGATGATGAATGAATTCCCCCCGAAATATCGGGATGTGGTGCGGGAGTGTTCCGGCAGCCGGCATCCCGCCATGAATGTGACCGAATATCTGGAACATCTGTTCGCCTCCGGGGTGAAGGAGTCCGATCTGCCCGTGGTGCAACCGGTGTTGCAGCGGCGTATTTGGGAACGCATGCAGCCGGGGGACGGGCCGGATACCTTGGCCCAGGTGATCGCCAACCTGAAAAAAGAGGATCCGCGTTTTCACATGGATGGGGGATCCTGGACGCAATCCATTTCCTGGGTCAATGGCTATGAAAATGTCCTGGGGCCCATGGAAGAGTCAAGCGTGTTGTTTCATCGCAAAATACCGAACCCGGAAGCGGTGGCGGGGGACTATCGCTATAAAAACGCCTTGTTCCATTTGCTGGCTTCGCAGACCAGTTGCTATCGCTATTGGGGGGAGGGGGAGTGGACCAATTTCGGTCGGGAAATCTGCCGTCGGACCAAGGCGATCTTACAGTACGATTTTTGATTCGGGGTGATGGTTTCAGGCGGTTTTTTGGTCAAACCCGAAAAGGGGGCGATATCTTTGCCGGGTTTAAACACTGGCCCCCGTGCGCTCTTTCCAAAACGTGACTACGCGCAGCAAGGGCATGGTCAAAGAAGTGGTGATGATGGCCATGAACATCATCGCCGAAAAACAGGTCGTTGAGATAATATTGGCATCCCGGAAGATGGTCAGGATGAGGACCTCCATCATTCCCTTGGTTTGCATGAGAATGCCAAGGGTCAGGGAATCGGACCAGCTTTCCCCGGTGATGCGGGCGGGGATCAGAATGCCGATGAATTTTCCGGCAACGCTGACAATGACCGCGATCAGCGTAATGATCAGAAACATGTCCGACGTAGCATCAAAAGAAGTTTTCATGCCGGTCATGGCAAAGAAGAACGGTAACAGCAAGACGACGGTCAGGGGTTCCATGCGTTCTATCAAACCGTGTTTGAACTGATGCGGGATGATGATGCCGGCCAGGAATCCACCCAGGGCGGCGTGCAGTCCGATCTCCTCAGCAGCCAAAGCGGAACCAAAGATGGCGACAAACACCGTGACCAAGCCACCATCGCCGACGATACCGCAATGTCTCAGAACCCACTTGAGTATGGGTTTGACGACGAGCAACATGATGAGGACGTAGGCAACAATACGTACTGGGATCATCAAGGTGGCGTGGAAAGTTCCCCCTCCGTTGACCTGACTGGCAAGAAAAACCGAGAGAAAGCACCACAAAATGGCATCGTTGACGGCGGCCATGCCGATGGACATGCGTCCCAGGCGATGTTCCATCATCCCGACTTCCCTGAGAATGGCTCCCAGGACTGGCAGGGCAGTGACGCTGATACTCAAACCGATGGCGATGGCGAATTGCCACGGATTGGCATGATGCCCCATGGTTTCGGGGAATTGCCAAGCTATGAAAAATCCGGCCAAAATACCCAGAAAGGCCGGGGCGAGAAAACTGAGGAAACTCATCCAGGCCAATTGCTTGCCGAGGGGTTTCAGCTCGGAGGTTTGCCAATGCAAGCCGGTCAAAAAGGTGAACAGAACAATGGCCATCCACGACAACCCCAACGAGGGTTGCATGGCAACGTCAGAAAAAAGGAGGGACCAAAAATCGGGGGCCAGTTTGCCAAAGATCGATGGACCTAATCCCAAACCCAGCAAAATTTGCAGGACTACCAGGGGGATGACGCTTCGTATCCATCGTATGCGCCAGATGAAATAGGGTAGGCCGATCACCAACAGGGCTTGTGTGAAGAAAATATCTGTTGCGCTCATTGTTTTGGCGCTTCCGGGATGGTGGTGGACCGGTGGGTGCCGCTACCGGGGGTTGGAGATGCGGATTGTTCCGGATCCAGGGGCAACAGGCGTTGGAACTGCGGCAGGTTCAAATTATCCAGGTGGAACACATCGCGCTCGATGGTTTTATTGATACTGGAATATTTGTAAATCCTGAACCCAACGATATCTGCCAGGATATATTGGGGAAAGGTTGTGATGTAGGTATTATAATCACGTACAGCATTATTGTATTCGGCGCGCCTGGCGATGATGCGATCTTCAATCTCCACCAACTTGTCCATGAGCTGCTGGTAGGTCGTGGAAGATTTGATATTGGGATACTGTTCCACCACAGCGAGCAGCTTGGCCATGGCGGGGTCGATCCCGGTTGCGTTTGACGACGCCTCCTGTGGGGGACGCCGTGTTGTTGTCGAATCGGTTGCCTGGTTGCCATCGGCAGGGGGCTCTGACTTGACGGAATCGGATGGACTCCCCCCCATCAGGGCCTTGCGCACGTCCGCAACGTGGCGGAACACCTCCTGCTCCAACGCCGCTTGATTCAAGGTCAGGTTGACCAGGGTGGAGAACAGCGTTGTCCGACGTTGCAGGGCATTGATAACCAGTCCGTTGGTCGACAGCACCGATTCTTCCATGGTCACCATCCGGTTGAATTTTTTGCCGACCATCAGACCGAACAGGAAAAGGGCCAGGATTGAGAGGATGGCGATGGTCTCTTTTCCCTTGATGGGTGGTATGCGACTCTTTTTGTTTTCGAATTCGTCCCGGAAGAGTTGCCGCAGCAACAGCCGTGCATCGCTTGACCGGGAGGGATCCGATGCGTTCCGGGCCAGATCCTCCATGAGATCAAGGCGGTTTTTGGGATGTTCGTTCACTATTCGGAGTGTTCCGCAGAGTGATGAAAGTTTCCGTGACGGTTCTCCAAACCCCGGGCGAATTCGCGCACGCACTGGCCTACGAGAAAGCGACCGTTGGTGCCCCACAGGCCGCTGATCATGGCGGCGGCGTGGGCACCACAAAAGGCGATACGGCTCAGGTGTTCCGGCTGGATGCCACCGATGGCGACAATCGGTTTCTGGCTGGATCGGCAGGCGATTTGCAACCCATCCAAACCCGATGGGGTTTGGGCATCGGGTTTGGAACCGGTTGGGAACAGCGGGCCGAACCCGATATAATCGGCGGCGGTCGCCAGGGAATCCTCAACCTCGGCCCGGTTATGGGTCGACAATCCGATCAGGGGATCGGGTCCCAAAAGGGCGCGGCATTCGGCAATCGGCGTATCGTCCTGGCCCACGTGGATGCCATCCGCTTGCAGCTTGAGTACCAGGGGGACGTGATCGTTGAGGATGACCCGGACCTGCGCCATTTCTGAGCGCAACACTTTCAACCACCGTTCAAAAAAGGCCGTGGCCCGATCCAGGGAGTTTTTGCACCGCAACTGCACCAGCCGGATACCGGCATTGTCCATGTCGCGTACCAGACGAATGCGCTCGGCAACGGGCCACTCCTCCTCCCGCAGGTGTCGTTGCAACCACGCCGCATCCAGTATGGGATAAATGCCGGCCAAAAAGCTCAGATCGCGGGTCATAAGGCGCTGAAGAATTCCTGGTCAATGGTTTCAGAATCGCCCATGTTCAGCGAAACCAACCGGCGCAGGTGGGAAAAGCTTTCCAGGTCCATGTCCTCAAAGCGAATGGCCGCACCGCGGCCCGCTGACGAGTGGACGACTTTGCCCTGAACGGTGAGTTGCACATCGCCCAGGCTTAGAATACCGCGGACGACATTGTTCATGGCGGGGAGGGGGTCGCCATGGAACAGCATGCCCCGGAGACTGATATCACTGAAGGCCCCTTTGAAAGGGTGATTGGCCTCATTGGTCAGGGTGATTTCGTGGTGGAAATTGACCCGGGAGAAATGGCGTCTTTCGCTGCCGCTCTGCTGGTTATCCGAATTGCTGGTGCTCATGGATGCCCTCCAAAGTTTGTTTTGATCTGATTGGCCTGGCCGGGTTGCAGCCTGGCCCCGTACTGGGTGACCAACCGGGACGAAAGCTGGATGGCGAGCCCGCCAGCCCGGGCCAGGGAATACCCATGGGTGATGCCGTAGAGGAAACCGCCTGCGAAAAGATCGCCGGCACCATTGGTATCAACGGCATGAACGGTGATTCCGGGGAGGTCCACGCGGGTTCCGTTGGCAAACAGTACGGCTCCACGGGGACCCAGGGTGAGACAGAAAGCCTTGGCGATTTCCTTGAGTCGGGAAATGGCGACCTCCAATTGGTCGGTATCGGTGAAACGGAGGGCCTCATTTTCGTTGCAGAACAGGAGGTCCAGTCCCCCGGAAACCAGTTCGTCGATACCGGCACGGAAATATTGAATCATGGACACATCGGAAAAGGTCAGGGCGGTTTTGACGCCGTGGGATCGCGCCATTTTTTTTGCCGTTGTCGCGGCGTCAAGCGTCACGGGGGACGAGACGAGATACCCCTCGATGTACAGGTATTCCGCCCGGGACAGATGGTCTTCGGAAAGGTTTTCCCGGGAAAAGGTTTCCGAAACACCCAGATGGGTCACCATGGTGCGTTCGGCATCAGGGGTGATCATGACCAGGCAGCGTCCCGTCCCCCCCTCCCGGGTATGGCAAGGGTGAGCCGCGTTATCCACGCCGTTGGCGCGCATGTCGGCGGTGAAGAAATGACCCGGCTCATCATCGGCGATCTTGCAGGAGTGGAAACACCGACCCCCCAGTTGCGCCAGTCCGACCATGGTGTTGGAGGCGGAACCACCCGATGATCGGTGGGTGACCGGGCTCGTCAGCGTGGTGATGAGGTGATTCAGGCGTTGGGCATCGACCAGGGTCATGGATCCCTTGGGCATGCCGGCCCGGAGCAGGAAGTCTTCATCCACATGGTATTCGACGTCGACCAGGGCATGCCCGATTCCATAAACGTTGTAGGGTTTCATGGGATTTCCATTGTGTCAGGTTGTTGCAGTGGTGGGTGGGGGTGCCGCGTATCGATCCGGGTTTACCGGGACCGATGCCAGGCGTCTGAGCAGTGCCGGGTGGAGTTGACCATTGGAAGAGAGAACCGCAGAGAGTTTCGGGGACGGTTGGTTGAAGGAAATGCGCGTTCCCATTTTATCAGTGACCTGCCCGTGCGCTTCACGAACCAACAAGGTACCGGCGGCGATGTCCCATTCATTTTTCGGGGTCAGGGTGAAGGTGAAATCGGCGGCGCCACTGGCCAGAAGCGCCAGTTTGTAGGCGATGGAACCCGTTATTTTCAGGGTGAACTCACCTTGGAAGGGCTCCCATTCCCCACGCCCGGTTTCGGAGCGGCTGGTCAGACAGACGGCGTGTTGCAAATGCGTGGTGCGCGATGTTTGTATCGGTTGATCATTTTTGCGACTGCCCTTGCCGGCTATGGCGGTGAACAGTTCCCCCTTTGCCGGATTATACAGGCAGGCGCACACCGGTCGGCCCTCTTCGACCAATGCGATGGAGACGGCGAATTCAGGAATTCCCAGGATGAATTCTTTGGTACCGTCCAGCGGGTCCACGATCCAAACACGTTGCTTGTGGAGACGATCCCGGTTGTCAACGGTTTCTTCGGAAAGCCAGCCATAGTTCGGGGTGGATGCCATGAGCAGGCTGCGAATGGCCTCATTGGCTTCCAGATCGGCTTGGGTAACGGGATGGTCAGGGCCTTTTTTCAGGATCGTGCCGCTTGCCGTTCCGTCTTGACCGGGGCGGAAATGGCCCATGATCAAGGCACCGGCGGAACGAGCGGCTTGGATCATGGTGGGGAGATGGGTCTCAGCGTCTTCCATGCCACATCTTCTCGGGTCAAGGGGGGTATGTCAGCTCCTCGGGCCGGACTTGAACGCGACAGTATAGTGATCCAGTCCGGTTTTGTCACGAAAAACTCACCGGAATAGTGCCGGAACCGCTCCTGTATTCCAGGACGGACAAGGTCAACAGAAATGCGACCTCTCGACAGTTGGAAAAAAAATAAAGACCCGGCGGCAGTCACCACCGGGTCATCAGAGAGCATCCTTGTCCAAGGGATGTACCCCTATTATCGGACACATCACATTCAAGGTTGACATATTAATGGCGGGAGGGACGCTTCATGAGCGGAAAAAAACTGGCGGGGGATCCGCAATGGATTCGTTTATGATCCGATCCTTTCTCAAAAACGCATCACCATGTCACGGGACAAAAGCCAAAGGGATGTTGTGGAAACAAGGATTCCGAAGAGCATGATGGGCAAACGGCGCCACCGGGAATCGCCCCCCATCGCCCGATGACGCGCAATCTGAATGCAGAGATGAAATCCCAATGCCACGAGCGAGATCTGTGTCAGGGAGAGGGCTATGGTACCCCATGACGGGCTCATGGCAGCGGCATGCCCGGCCATGTCATGGTGGACGGCATGCGATGACGCCGTTGCCGACGATGTGAAGAGAAATGGCAGCCAATCATTCTTTTCCCGCACCAAATGGGTCAGATTGTGCGCCAGATGATAAACAAAGGCCAAAGGAAGCGTGGCAAAAGCCAATTCCGCAAACGCCCTCTTGAAGGTGTCCATTCCCCCACCCGTCCATCGCGTTGTCATCCCGGCAACGGCAAGGGCGTAGAGCGGCACGGGTAGCACGATCAACAAGAACATCCCCAAAGCGAAACTGAAGGTCGGATCACCCCGTTCCCCGGTCAGTGTGACCATGGTCGCCAGCCATTCCTCCCAATGACTGGTCATGGAAAATCCGTGAAACAATGTCGTACCGAGCAAAATCAGCATGAACCATGCCCCGTCCCGGGTTGGACGACTCACCCCGGCGGCCTCGGTGGTCATGGAACGGACCTGCCAGGTCACATTCCGCTCCGGGCAGGACAGCATGCACGACGTACATGAAAGGCAGTGGGTATTCTGGGAAAACCGTCCCACGGTCAGGTGCGTCGGACAGGGGGGGTATTCCCTGGTACCGTGATAACAGGCCAGGGACGGACAGGTATCGCATGTGGATTGCGTTACCGGTCGCACGGCAACGGGGGAAAGTCGGGAATAAAAGCCAATCGTCCGCCCCACGGGGCAAAAATATCGGCAAAAAGCCTTCCTCTGCCACACCAACAAGGAGATGAGCGACAACAGGACCAGGACCAGTGCCATGTACGCCGTCAATTCCGGTCGCGTTGTCGCATCCCACCCCAATTCCAGCCAGGCGAGCCCGACGAAAAGCAACAAAGCGGGATAAACATTGCGCAAAAAAACCGGGACGGTACGCTGCAAGCCCGGTTCAAAGGAACTGCGCCGGACCAGTCGCAACGTCACCAGTGCCGTGGCCAAGGCGTCCCAGGGGCAGATCGCACACCACCCGGTACCCACGAACAGCACCGAAATGATCACCAACGGCCACCAAAAATTCCACACGAAGATGGTTGCAAAATTGGTGTCCGCCTGCGTATTGCCGGTCAATCCCGCATGTATGACCAGCAGGAAAACGAGGATGGAAATCCCTTTCGCGATGGCCAGGGGGAGCGGTGATCGGGTCAGCAGTCGCGTCCATGGCCCCAGCAGGGGCAATCGGGTCATGGGTATGCCGGAAGCAAGGGGGGTGCGATCCAGGACGGCGGGGGCCATCATGCCATGGACGAACAGCAGCACCAGCATCACTCCCGCAGCCCAAAGCCATGCGTCGGTCAAACCGGGATGGGTCATCATCATGGGCAGGGCGGCAACGTGTTGGGAATGTTCCGCCGCCACGGTCGGCGCCGCCTTTTTCTCGGCCAAGTCGGCCAGCAAGGGGGTGATGGGGTCGCAGGCCGGGTCATGATCCTGGAAAGTTGTCGCATCCTGGAGCGGAGCAGTTTGCATTCCATGCGCACCCTGGATGAACGCCATGTTCATGGATCGTTTCCCCTTGAGATGAACACCGGCGACATGCGCGGGTTCATCGCGAACCAAAGGAAAAGCCTCACCCAGCACACAACCCACCATGGCCATCGCATTGTTTTTATGACGCGATCCGTCCCCTGGTCGATAGACCCACTGACCCGGGATATCCCTGCTCGCCGCAGGCTCCAGAAGGAGTGAAGGATTCTGGCATTTGTTTTCCCCCTGCCAAAAAAAATTGTCATGCCTCGCGGCCTGACGTATATCATTCAACACACACACGTTCTTGCCCTCTTCCGTGATGTAACCGGGCAAAAAGCGCAGACGGAGTGCCACGGGAAAGGATTCCAGGTTGCGCATGCGGAAACAAAAAGGGATCGGCTCCGCCGGGATATGGGCTTGCACGTTGAAACCATTGCGCAACTCCCGGGAATCCGGGTCGCAATATCCCATTTCCACCCGCAAGGGTCGGCCCGGGCCATGCGCCTGAAGCTCCTGCGCGCAACACAACAACATACCGATGACGAAAAGTTGCAAAGCCACCACACCACAGCCTGCCCTTTTGCCCCGTTCTCCGGAATGCATGACATGCTCCTGAAAAAAATAGGCTTGACCCCGTCGCCGTCCCAGGGTGTGTTATGGTGGCATGAATTGATTGAACTTGCCACCGGAGATAATCATGTCCGTTGATGACACCCTCGCTTGCTGCTCCAGCAGTTGCTGCGCTACCAAAGACAAAGAAACTACGGGGATGGATCAAACCCGTGCCCTGCCGGTTCCACCCACCGTCTCCCGAAGGGAGTGGCTGGCAACCAGCGTCGCCGGTTTGACCGCCAGCGGCGCGGAAATCCTCGTTTGGAGCGGGGTGGACGAGTCCTCACTCTGGATCGCCGGATTGGCACTGGTTTCGATCCTGGTCGGCGGTCGCGGTACTTTGCAACGGGGATGGATCGCCTTGCGTCACCTGTCCCTCAATATCAACTTTTTGATGAGCCTCGCGGTATTGGGAGCCATGCTCATCGGCCAGTGGCCGGAGGCGGCCATGGTGATCTTCCTGTTTGGTCTGGCCGAACAGATTGAGGCCCTGTCCATGGATCGGGCGCGTAACGCCGTTCGGGAACTGATGTCTCTGGCCCCGGAAACCGCCACCGTCCAGACCAATGATGGGGCATGGGAGAGCGTGGCGGCCTCTAACGTGTCTGTGGGTCGTCTGGCCCGTGTCAAACCCGGGGAACGGATCGCTCTGGATGGAACGGTGGTGTCGGGGCGTTCCAGTGTCAATCAGGCCCCCATCACCGGCGAGAGCATCCCCGTCACAAAAGAAGCGGGACACCCCCTGTACGCGGGATCGATCAATGGTTCCGGAATGTTGGAATACCGCGTTACCGCCGATTTCAAACATTCCACCCTGGCGCGCATCATCGATACATTGCAGGAAGCCCAGGCCAAGCGTGCGCCGATGCAACGCTTCGTCGAACGGTTCGCCCGCTACTACACCCCCGCAGTGGTGACCATCGCGGCAATGATCGCCACGGTACCCCCCCTTCTGTTCGATGCGGCATTCCCGGTCTGGTTCTACAAGGCACTGGTCATGCTGGTCGTGGCCTGTCCCTGCGCCCTGGTGATTTCCACCCCGGTCACGGTGGTCAGTGGTCTGGCCGCCGGAATGCGGCGCGGCATCCTGATCAAAGGCGGACTGTATCTGGAACAGGCCCATGCCCTGAGGGCCATCGCCCTGGACAAGACGGGTACCCTGACCCACGGTCGCCTGGAGATGACCGATTTCGTCGTCCTGGGGGAGCGGAACCGGGATCAGGTATTACGTCTGGCGGCCAGCCTGGAGACCCATTCCGAACATCCGGTGGCCGCCGCCATCACCGCAGCCTGGGAAAAGGCGCGCCCACTTCTGCACGTCCGCCATTTCGAGGCACTCAGCGGCCGCGGTGCCAGGGGAACGATTGCGGAGGAAGTGTATCACATCGGCAATCACCGCCTGTTGAAAGAACTTGGCCTCTGCCTTCCGGAAGTGGAGAAAATCCTCCTCCCTTTGGAACGGGATGAAAAAACGGTGGTGGTACTGGCCTCATCCAGCGAACCATTGGCAGTGATCGCCGTTGCGGACCGCATGCGGGAAATCACCCCCGAGGCGATCCGTGGTCTTCATGATCTGGGTATCGCCGTAACCATGTTGACCGGCGACAATACGGCTACCGCCCGGGCCATTGCCCGCCATGCCGGAATCACGGATGTACGGGCCGAGTTGCTGCCTGATGAAAAATTGCGTGCCATTGAGGAGCTGACCAACCGTTTCGGTATCGTCGGCATGGTGGGGGATGGCATCAACGATGCCCCGGCTCTTGCCAGAGCCTCCATCGGTATCGCCATGGGGAGTACGGGCACCGATACCGCCCTGGAAACCGCCGATGTGGCCATCATGAACGATGATTTGCGCAAGGTTGGCGAATTCGTACACCTCGGTCGGGCCACCCGGCGCATCCTCTGGGAGAACATCGCCTTGGCCCTCGGCATCAAGGGCTTTTTCCTCGCATTGGCGGCCCTGGGCGGGGCCACCCTGTGGATGGCCGTGCTGGCGGACATGGGCACCAGCCTTCTCGTGATCTTCAATGGTCGGCGCTTACTGAAATTCAGGACCCCATGACCATGCAATCCCGTGACACGTGCAAGTCTGCACACATTTTGCATACCATCCGTTGCACTCGTCTGACAATCGTTAATCGTCATTTTTCCGACGCCTGGAGCCCAACCATGATCCCCTTGCAAATTATTATCAAGAAAGACGGCTACGCCATCGCCCGTACCCATGATGAGCAGGAATTGGTCTCCGATATTCACCGCATGGAGGATGCCCTGAACATTTTTCGCGAGCTGACCATGCCTGAACATCACGCAGTCCCTGCGGATGCGGATGGATTCCCGTGGCAGGTCATGCCGGGTAAATTGAGCTGTCATTGACCCCGCGCCCCAACCCGCTGTCACATCCCCCCATCACCCACCCCGGTCCGGCGGTTGAAACCACAACGCGTTGCCATCGGTTTCCCAGACCACCGTACCCTGTTGGTCGGTACGCCACACGGTTGCCCCCGATTGTTGCCAGCGGGACAACACGTCAGGATGGGGCAAATGGTTCCTGCCATGGGCATCGCTGCTGAAAACGATGTTTTGCGCCTGCGTCTTGGCGATGAAATCCCTGGTACTGGATGACTTGCTGCCATGATGGGGGGCGATGACCACCGAATACTCGTCAAAGGGATCATGCCCGATGAACCAGCGTTCCCCCTTGGCCTCCAGGTCACCGGGGAATAAAAAATGCTGGCGCCCCATGGCAACCATGACCACCAGGGAATGGTCATTGTCTTTGATCCTCCCGGAGGGGATGGGGAATTTCGCCCAAAAAGTCACGCCGTCCCCTCGTTGCATCTCCTGGTCAATCCTGTGAATGGTCACCCCCTTCCCCTCAGCCAGTTGGATCACATCGCGATACGTTTGGTTCGTCCGCTCCAGTTCGGGAAAGCTGCCCAGCCACAATTCCCGGACCGGGAAATTGCGCATCAACGCCGCCACCCCGGACATGTGGTCACTCTGGGGATGACTGATCACGATCCTTTCCAGTTTTCGTACGTCATAGTGCCACAAATAGCTTGAAACCAAACTTTCGCCCACATTGAACCTGGGGGAGGCGACGCCACCGGCATCAATGATCATCCATCGATTCTGCGGATCCCGCATGACCACTGCCTGGGCCTGGCCGACATCGAGACAAGCGACATGAAGTCTCCCGGGGATCGGCCCCCATCGTGGCCAGAACAACGCCACAATGCCCAGGCCCAGCAACCAGCGGCGGCTCCGCTTCCAGGGAATCACATAACTGGCGGCGAACAGGGCCACACTGCAAGAAATCCCCCAAAGCGCCGGCCCCGGAATCCGTTGCCAGGCGAAGGGCCAACTGGAAATGGTGGTCACCCAGGATGCATACACCTCCAAGCTCCAGGACATGGCATCCAACAACCGGTCACCCCATCCCCCGGGCAACCCATGGAATATCATGGCGCCCAATCCCAATGGGATACTCAAAAAACTGACCCAAGGCACTGCGAATGCGTTGCCAATGACGCCATATGGGGTCAGGCGATGGAAATGATAGGCAACAACAGGAGCCGTGGCCAGATTGATGAACAATGTCATGGCCATCGTTAACCATAACCGACGCCACATGCTCCCAACCATGGGGTACATTGAAAAAAAACCGATCAGTGCGGCTACCGCGACAAACGTCAGATGGAAACCGGCGCCAAACAATTCCCGGGGCCAGAAGAACAGCAACACAATGGCCGAAAGGATCAACGAATTAACACCGATGGTTTTGCGCCACAAAAACACCCCCAGCATGACCAGGCCGGTACTCAAGGCTGCCCGTTGGGTTGCTTCCGACCAACCGGCCAGTTCGCTGTAAACGAGCATGGGGACGAGGGATAGCACCGCGGCCAACCGTTTGACGTCCCAACGCCTGGAAAGGGGCGTCCACAACACCAGGAACCAGCGGATCAACAAAAAACTCCACCCCGCCACCATCGCCAGTTGTTGACCGGAAATAGCCAAGAGGTGGTATGTTCCGGAGACTTGCAAAGCGTCATTCAATTCGGGGCTGATCAATCCCCGTTTTCCCACCAGCAAGCCTTCCGCCAATCCCTGCGTGGTTGGGGGGAGACGTCCCATGACCCACAGGGAAATTTGGTGGCGAATGCGATTCCACCGTTCCCGAGAAGTCCGTTCGAGGAAATGAATGTCTCCGCCAACGGCGCTTCCTGTTGCTGAGAATCCATTATTTTTCAACCATGTACCATAATCAAACGATCCGGGAACCCTGCTGCCGACAGGGCGTCGCAATGTGGCCGTCACTTCGATCCGATCCCCGGGTTGTACAGGGGGAATCCCTTCACTGTGGGCCTTGTTACCGTTCCAGCCATTGTGGATGGACAAGCGTATCTTTCCGGGAATCACGCATTCCGGGATCGGGCATGCCACGTCATCCAGCTCGAGCAAGACGGAATCGGCCCGATTCGTCCGATCGGAAACCACCCCGCGCAGGACACTTTTTTTGCCAACGATCCCCTCGGGCAACTCCTGTGGCAGCCCGGCGTTCAACCCGATGGCACCGAGGGCCGCCAACCCTCCCGCCACCCCGGGCCATACCGATTTTCCACATGAGAAACGCACCCCAGCAACAAAGGCGAACAATGCCCACGCGGCAGCAACCGGGGGTGCGGAAACCTCCCCGCGCACGTGGAACACGGCCAGCAGTACCGCAACCATCCCCGCCAAAAAGGTGGCCGATCCCTGAGTCGCATCGCGTACCGCCTCGATTCTCCCTGCCCGTTGTACCGCAATCGACATTGATTAATGCCCCAACAAAAAAAATTGATTATAAATCTTCCGAATATATCATTTTTTTCCCTTGCATCTTGAAAGATCCCTGTTCATTATATTTTAAAGAGGCTGGTTTGGGCAGTTCCCCGGATCAAGGGGTGATCTGGGATTGGGGGGGGTGCGGTGCTGGTCACCGGCGATGTTTGTTTTTCTTTTGTCAGTCCATAGTTACGAATCATCTTGAAGCAGCAAGGTCACGGTTTGGATGTCCACCGGGAAGGTGCCCCTGGACGTCTGGAACGGATTCTCTCAAACTCTGTGACTAAAGTTTGAATTTTTTCAAGGATCCACGTACATACGCATTGATGTCCACCAAACATGAGAGCCATGAGGTGGATCGCGCTATGGCGGGGTACGCTTGACACTTTTTTGAGGGAATCTGACTGTGAGCCATCAAGCAAAACCATTAATGAAAAATCCAACACTCATTTTGGTTGGGGGACTCCTGATCGTGGGAGTTACCCTCCTGGGTCTGTCCAGCAACCATGCCGACCTGATCCGCGAAGATGTGCGTATCGGACCCATAGTCGCCGCCGCTCGAATCCTCCTGCCCCTGTTTTCGGTGATCGGCGTGGTCTACTATCTGGCCAACGTGAAAAAATGTGCCCACTGTGGCAAAATCCTGTTCTGGAAGCGACAGAAAACCCCACACGCCTAGCTTTTTGCGTTACTCCTCCGCCAACAGCGTCCATACCTGAAGGCGAAAGGAATGTTTCCAGGGTTCCGGTCACTTTACAAGCGTTTCCGGTCAACTCAGGATGCTGCTCGGGTGCTACCCAGGAAACGGTATCCCTGCCCGCGAATGGTTTCAATACGGTTATGGTGCCCGCACGGCTCCAGCGCTTTGCGCAGATGGCGCACGTAGACATCCACTGTCCGTCCCCCAACCTTGTCATCCCCACCCCAAACCTGTCTCAAGACCGCTTCCCGTCCCAGGATAACATCTGGATTGGACATGAAAAAAGCCAGGATCCTAAAGGCGATACGCCCAAGATCCACCCGTGTGGGGGGTACGCCCGCCATGACGGTCTGCTCCTTGAAGTCCAGCACGAGATCGGCGATTTTTATCATCCCATCGGCCGACATCGCACCCTGACGCAACAGTGCCTCGATCCGGGCAATCAAAACCGGTGGCTTGACCGGTTTGACCAGATAATCGTCAGCGCCCAATTCCAGCACCCGCAAACGATCCTCCTCGCTGTCACGCGATGTCACCATGACGATCGGTATTTGCGCAAAGGTAACCTTGGCCTTGAGATAGCGCAACAATTCGACCCCGGAGATACCGGGCATGACCCAATCCAACAAGACGATATCCGGACGTTCCTCTTCGATAATCAGGCGGGCCTGCTCCGCATTATCTGCCATGACACATTGAAATCCGGCGTGTTCCAGAACAGCCGTCAACAATTCGCGGAAATCAACCGTATCGTCAACAACGAGGATTTTCTTTGGCATCCCATTCCGGCTTTCCATAGTCCCATTACCCTCGCCAACGTCGGCAGCCAACGTCATAAAGCGTCCAATAAGACAACCCGCCCGCCCAATACACCCGGTATTAAACCGCACCCATCCCGGGATGCGTAGTCCCTGTCATCCCCGCGAAAGGTTCCTGTCATCCCCGCGAAAGCGGGGATCCAGGAAAACTTTCAACTATTCCCTGACTTTCTGGATCCCCGCTTTCGCGGGGATGACACAGAAAAACCACATATCCCGCACTGGTTGCGGTTTAGATAACCACTAAATGTTAAAATTCCACCCCTTTGCATGCCTTGATCCCGGCATTGAAGGCATGCTTGATTTCCACCATTTCGGTCACCGTATCGGCGGCATCCATGAGCGCCTGCGGGGCATTCCGTCCCGTCATGACCACATGCAACGATTGCGGGCGTTCCTGTTTGATGAAATGGACCACCTCTTCACTGGTCAACCAATCAAACCCCAGAGCCATGTTGATTTCATCGAAAACGACCAGGTCGAATGCCCCCGACATGGCTTTTTGCCGACAAAAATCCCATATCTCCCTGCTTTTGCGTTTGTCACCCTCGGGATTTTCCGTTTTCCAGGTGAAACCATCACCCAGGGCGTGCCACTCCAAGTTATCGAACATTTTGGCCGCTTTTTCCTCCCCGGTCGGCCAAGCGCCTTTGATGAACTGAATGACACACACCTTCATCCCCCATCCCGCCGCCCGAAAGGCCATCCCAATGGCACTGCTCGACTTGCCCTTGCCATTACCCGTCAAGACCAATACACGGCCCAATCTGTTTTTCTTGTGTTCCAAGGCAGCACCTCACGCACATGGCTATTGCCGATGAAAAAATTGCTATTTGAATTGACCGGTTGCCAAAAATTGTTGCGTCAATTCCGCCGTTCGCCGGGAAAGGACCAAACCGAGATGGATATGGTCCACCGTTGTATGCACGGCACCATCCAACCAGGTTTCGGCGACCTGGACGGTACCATCGCTGGGTCCCTGCATCCCCACGACCAATTGACTCAAACCCAACGGGAGCCTGCCGGCGATAACGCCTATTTCCCGTCCCTGCGGGACACTCCGCGGACCACCCGAGTACAGCCCCTGATCCATACTCGCACCCAGGAGGACGCCACCGAAAGGCAAGCGACTCAGCCGCCGCGCCGCCAGGCAGCCGCGAAACGGAGTGGCCATGGCCACCATGCGATGTATGACCGCCTCGGGATGGTGATGCAGCATGTGCAATGCCACCAAGCCCCCCAAACTGTGGCAAACCAGGTGAACCGGACCCGATGTTTTTGCCTGCTGCATTTTTTTGCCGAAATGAATCTCGAGGAAATGCCACAGATTTTCGGCATTTTCCAACAAACCGGCACGAACAGTGGGATATTTGAAAAACAGGATGTCATACCCGTTTTTTGCTAATTTCTTGGCAAGCGGTTTCAGTTCGGTACCGTCCAACCAAAGACCGTGAACCATCACGACTGTTCCTGTCTTCGCAACCTTCATGCTGACCCGCAATGCTTGAGAAATGGGCTGCCGCGAAAGGGGGGGAGCGATCCCTTCGGCGTTTCCCGGCAGAAGCAATAATTGTTTATATCACCCTATCCATCTTTTTTAAATGCCCTTTGCAACGGTTTGACAACGAATGCATCCAAAGGATCTTGAGAACCTTGTGGTCAAGGGTGCCAATGCTATGAACGGCTTTGCAGCAACAAGTCATCCGTCAGCCGCAGCGACGGCGTATCAGGATAACCTGGGCCAATCTGCATAACGCCTGCCGCAAGTCCGGATCGCTCACATTCTCAACCATGGCCATCGCTCGCGTCACCTCTTCGGGACTGGGGGGTGGTAACCTGTCGACAGGGACCTCCGCATGGTCCCCCTTATGGCGCAACGATCCTTGTACGAATCGCAGGTCGTGTATCCCGCTCCCGGGACTGGCTTTCAGCAAGGAGGCCAGCAATTGCGGTTTCATGTGCAACAATTGTGTCACCCAGACCGATGAATCCACCCGTATTGTCATCTGTCCCCTCGTAAAACGTTCCGGATGGGAATGCCTGGCCACCTGCTCCCCGACCACCTCAGCCCAAAGGATATCCAACGACCTGGCCCTGGCCCGGGGATGGTCGGCAAACATGGCCGCCATGTTGGCAACCACATCCCCTACCGGAACGAAGCCGCCGCCTCGGACGTTGTGTTTTTTTTTATCGTCGTCCCCCTGAGCCATATCCCGATCCCATGCCCACACGCCAAGGCTTTTGCCCAAAGACATCGCAATCCCGATGTCTTTAATAACTTCCCAAATTGCCGGCCATTTGCGACAATCCCAAAAATAAAAAATAGTCCAAACCCTTATTGCCCACCAACTCTGATGCCCTTGCCCCATGAATGTTCAACATGTCCTGGCCTTGAAGAAAGCATTGGATCACCTCCAAGCCAACCGCCCCCTCCAGGCCCTGGAAATCGCCCGTAATATTCTGGAACACGACCCGAACCTCGCCGATGCCTGGTTTTTATCCGGTGTTGCCAGCGATGCGGCGAACCAGACGGGTCAGGCCCTGGAACACCTGAATCAAGCGTGTCAGATGGTACCGGATTCCTGGGAATATCTGAACCATCGGGCGTTGGTGTTGTACCATCTGGGACGTTTTGATGCCAGTCGGGCCGATTATGAACAAAGTTTGCACCATAAACCCGACAATCCCGAAGCCCTGGCCAATCTGGCACGCATACACATGCTGGATCACAGGCCAGACCTGGCATTGCCCTGTTTCCACCGGGCACTTGCCCATGAGCCCGAAAATGCCATCCTCCTGGGTGATTTGGGTGTTTGCCTGGTCGCTCTGAAATTTCCCCGGGAAGGGATTGCCTGCTATCGGGCAGGTCTCGCCCTGGCCCCCGGGGATGCCGAAATCCACTACAACCTGAGTCGGGCACTGTTGATGGTGGGCGACTATCGGGAAGGTTGGCTGGAAAACGAATGGCGTTGGCAAACCCGACATTATCAATCGGTAGCCAAAATCTTCCCCCATCCCCTCTGGCAAGGGGAACCATTACAGGGTCGGCGCATTCTGTTGCTTCAGGAACAGGGGTTTGGTGACGGCATCCAAATGATTCGTTACGCCGCCCTGTTGGTCGGGATGGGGGGAATGGTTCTGGTCGTTTGCGATCAACCGTTGTTACGTCTGTTCGCCACCATGCCGGCGGTTCATGGGGTGGCGCTTTTCGACGACCCACCGCCAACAGCCGACTATTGCTGTCCCATGATGTCGTTGCCCAAACTTTGCGATACCCGGTTGGAAACCATTCCCAGCGCCGTTCCCTATTTGTTCCCGCTGTCGAACCACCACCTCCCCAAGGGGTGGGAATCGCACAAACGCCCGGTTGTCGGACTGATCTGGCGCGGAAAGACACGCCATCAACTCACCCTGAATCTGCTTAAACCCCTCCTGTCGGTGCAAACCGTTTCTTTCATATCTTTGCAAAAGGATGCCCGAGAGGAAGAATTGACGGGCCTGCCCATTCTGGATACCCAAAGCTTTTTATCCGATTTCGCCGTAACGGCGACCCTCATGGTCGAGCTGGATCTGATCATCAGTATCGACTCGGCCACGGCCCATCTCGCCGGAGCCCTGGGCAAGCCGGTATGGATCCTGGTTTCCCATGCCTCCGAATGGCGCTGGCTCGCGGAAGGGACCCGGGCCCCCTGGTATCCCACCGCAACGCTCTACCGCCAAACGAAACCGGACTCGTGGAGCGAAACCATCGATAACCTGGCCTCCGACTTGACCGCATGGGCCGAAAAACAGATCCTTCTTCCAGGGTGAATGGCATGGTGAACATCCCCCCGGTGCCCCACAAAAGTTCCATGAGTACACCGTGACCTGTCAAAGTGTCATTATTCCTTTTCCCCAAGCGCAATATTTTCCCAATGAGTGACTTTTTTGCCGATGCCAGCGCCGAAGCGAAAGTTACCCTTTTCCCTGTGCGTAATGGAGAAATTATTGTTATTTCATGAACATGAAATTATTAACGTGGGGATTTGCAGCTCATGGCACATTATTTGAATGTTCTTAGGGCATAATAATAACGAGCCTGCGGGATGGTCCTGCGGGTTCAAACAATCCAGGAGAGCAGGAATGGCCAGCATTGCAAAACTCGTAGCGATGGAATCCATTCTGGAACAAATGACCGGGGAGTTGGTCCTTGACGTGCAGAGTGGGAGGATGATGGTGAGCGAGGAGCTTATGCAAAGCCTGGAATCTTTGGTGGATGCCACACGGAAGATCCAGATCGTGCGTGAAAACATGGAAGCGGATGCCAATCTGAATGCAACCGGGGAGGAACATGCGGAGCCGCTATACCGTTTCCGTTTGGCCTCCTGAACTTGTATTCCTGCGCGCCGGTGGGGGGTGGATGCTGGCGAAAAAAAGAGGGAGGCGCAATGGCCTCCCTGATGCAGTCTCTTGGATTCAGGCGGTTATTTTTTGAGAATTTTGGGAACGGCGGGGGATTGTACCCGCGACCAGACCGGGAGACCACCGCCGAGGAGGGGGCGGAGGTAGTCCATGAAGGCCGGGGTGACATCGGCGCTGTTGCTGGCGATGAAATTGTCGGACATCACCTTGGTCTTGGCGGCGACGTCTTCCAGGGCGCTCAGGCGGTATTCGACAGCGTATTCGGCCACCCGGTGGATGGTGACAGTCCCGGATTTGCCGCCGTACATGGCGAATTGCACCCCTTTCTGGCCAACTTCACGAGCTTCCCTCTGGTCGACATCGGAGACGATGCCCAGGAAGGAGCGTTGCAGGTAGCCGAAGGTATCGCCACGCACGCGTTTGATACCCAATTTGCCTTTGATGGAGTCGGTCAGGAGATCAGCCAGGGCGCCGGTGCCGGAGAGTTGCACGTTGCCATGGGCATCCCGTTCCACTTCCTTGGCCAGCTTGGTGGCGATGGCTTGGCCGCTTTCGTCATGGATCCCTTCCGAGGCGGCGATGATGCAACGACCGTATTTGCCGTAGGCGGTCTTGACATCGTCCAGGAATTTGTCCATGGAAAAGTTGCGTTCGGGCAAATAGATCAGATGCGGGCCGTCGGAATCGTAACGACGCAGCCCGGCAGCAGCGGCAGTCAAGAAACCGGCATGCCGACCCATGACCACGCCAACGTAGACACCGGGAAGGGCACGATTGTCAAGATTGGCCCCGGCGAAGGCTGAGGCCACGAAGCGGGCAGCCGAGGGGAATCCCGGGGTGTGGTCATTGATCATCAGGTCGTTGTCGATGGTTTTGGGGATGTGGATACCCACCATCTCATAATTTTCTTTTTTGGCGAAATCGTTGACCAGGCGAATGGTGTCGGAGGAATCGTTGCCACCGATGTAAAAGAAATAGCGGATATCGTGGGCAATCAACACCTTGAGGATTTCGGCGCAATAGGCGGCGTCTGGTTTGTCACGGGTTGAGCCCATGGCAGAGGCCGGTGTTTCGGCGATCAATTCCAGATTTTGGTCCGTTTCCTGAGTGAGATCCAGGAGGTCTTCCTTGATGATACCGGAGACGCCATGGTGGGCACCGTAGATACGATCCACATTGGCGAACCGGCGGGCTTCCTGGACAATACCAACGAGGGACTGGTTGATAACCGCCGTTGGGCCACCACCCTGGGCGACCAATACTTTTCCTTTTCTCATAATTGACTTGCTCCTTTATTTAAGTGGACGGTTGATTGTTGCAGCCGAAACAGAATTTTATTGTGCGCGGGTTATACCGAAACCAACTCGGGATACGTAATTTTCCAACGTCATTCCCGCGAAAGCGGGAATCCAGAAAGTCATGGGAGATAGGAAGATCTCCTGGATCCCCGCTTTCGCGGGGATGACAAAAACTACGCATCCCAAAATAGCTGCGGGTTAGTAAATGAAGAAAGGGGCTTGCCACCAATGGGCATGATTGTGATGATGATGGTGGTGGTGATGACCGTGGTGACACTGGCAACTTTTGGATTCCGGTTTATTGGCATCGACCGGGGCGGCGGCGGGTGTCGCTTCTTCTTTGACAGGTGCCGCAGGGGTGGACTCGGCATCGGTGGGTTGCAGTTCGATGACCTCCACCCGGCTATTACGATTGACATGCCGGCCATTCAGATGCCAGACGCCATGTTCGTAGAATTGGTTGGGTTGCCCAACAGCGTGGTCGTGGGCGGGGAAGGCTGCAACGGATGTGACGGGCGGATCGAACATGCGGACATAGTGGTCGCCGTAGATGTGCCACACTCCGTTGGCATAATAATGGGCCGGCTGTCCCGGCAAGTCTTGATCGGTTGCGGCGGACAGCGCCAGAGGGGCCATGCTGATGGCTAACACGCAGGCTGCTGCAATCAAAAGGGATTGTTTCATTGACATCTCCCATGGATGAGCTGGATGAAATAAGACGCCATTATAGAATTGCCCAAGGTTCGTTGGCAAGGTCTGATTTGCAATAATGATTGAGGGAAGAGATTCAGATTTTACTGCTGTTATTGATGATGGTATTGTCAGTATGCTTTTTTTCGCGGGTCATATCGTTTTCGTGGGACTCAAACCGGCAGAAGATGCCGGGGTACTGAACAGATGATCCTTGGTGGGTTTGGCATCGTCGTGGAGGTTTGTCATGGATCTCATCCAGGCAATCGAAGGCAGAAGGTCGGTGCGCGGTTTTTCAGACCGTTCGGTTTCGCGACAGACCCTGACAGCGATTTTGCAGTGTGCCCGATGGTCACCCTCGGGGGTCAACCTGCAACCGTGGCGCGTCGAAGTGGTCCAGGGGGAGGTTTTAAGGACGTTGGCGCAACGGTTGACAGCGGCGGCGGAGTCCGGGGTGCCCAAGAATCCAGACTATCATTACCACCCCAACACCTGGAAAGAGCCCTACCGGGGGCGGCGTCGTGATTGCGGTTATGGCTTGTTGCACGCCATGGGGATCGACCAGGGGGACGGGGATGGGAGGAAGCGGGCCTGGCTCGCCAATTATTCCTTCTTCAACGCCCCCGCTGTCATGCTGTTGTTCATGGATCGATCTTTGGGGCAGGGCGCCTGGATGGACATGGGCATGTTCGTGCAGACAATCCTGCTCACGGCCCACGCCTATGGCCTGGGGGTGTGCCCGCAGGCCTCCACTGCCGAATATCCCGATATCGTACGCCAGGTTGTGCATGTGGATCGGCAGTACCTCTTCCTGTGTTCCCTGGCCATGGGATATGCTGACCACGCGGCTCCGGCCAATACCTTGCGTACAACCCGCCTGGAGGTGGAAGCGTTCGCCCGGTTTCATGGATGACGCGTTGCAAGGGATGTGATGCGAAGGGGCGCGTAACTTGAATGCTCGGCATATATTTTGCTTGTTTGCTTAATACCTCAAGGACTGGCCAACGGGCGTCCGAAAAGGGGGTTATTGTCAGCGAAGTCAGCGAGGAGTTGGGAACATGGCGTTGCGGCTTAAAGCGTTGTCCTGGTGGCGTATCGGCATTCTCGTGTTACCTGGTGTCGTCTTTCCTTTGAAGGTCGGTGCCGAAACCTTGCGGGAAGCCGTGGAGGCGCTATTGCAGAGGCATGACCGCATCCTGGCGGCCAAGTCGGATCTCGAGGCGGTCGGCGAGAGGAAAGACCAGGTGTTTCGTTCCACGTTCCTGCCCAACCTGACCGTAACCACCCACGTGGGCGAGGATCGGAACAGCAACAGAACCACACAGCCCGATACCAACATGATTTCCCGGGAAATGGATGTGGCCGTCAAGCAATTGCTCTTTGATTTCGGCAAGGGAATGGCCGATGTGGAGGTTCAGGACAATCAACAGCGGCAGATGCGCGCCGCGTTGGACAATGTCAGTCAAACCTTGATCCTGGACGCGGTGAGTTCTTACCTGAACCTGGATCGCGCAGCCAAAGTTCTGGAATTCGCCAAAAAGTCGGTTTCCAACATTCGCCATCAGGGGGAGGTGGAGAGTGCCCGCGTGACCCTGGGTAAGGGATATTCCACCGATGTGTTGCAGGCGAAGGCCCAATTGGCTGGGGCGGAGGCGCGGCAAGTGCAATCCCGCGGCATGTTGCTCAGGGCGGAAACGCATTCCCGAACCGTGTTTTTGCGGGAACCTGTCGAGGTGACCCGTCTGGTACCCCCGGACCCCGCCTTGGTGGTGTTGCCGAAGAGCATGGACGATGCATTGGCTGCCGCAGTGGCCAACAATCCCCAGTTACGCCAGTTGGCGGCTGCGGTTGATGGCTTGGAAGCGGCGCGCCGCAGTGCCAAGATCAGTGGCTTTCTCCCAGCGGTGAATGGCGTTTGGGAATACAAGGTGAAAAATAATGTGGCCGCGATAGAAGGATTTGAACGCGAAAATTTTGTCAAAGCGGAAATGAGCTTTCCGTTTAACCTGGGGCTGGCCAGTGTCAGCGCGGTGCGTGCGGCGGACCGGGATTTGGATGCCGCCAAAAATCGTTATAACGACATGTTACTCAATGTCCATGAAGCGGTACGTACTTCGTGGCACAATTTGGAAACTTCACGGGAAAATGCCGATCTGTTGACGACCCAGGCGACCTTGGCGGAAAAATTTGTTGAACTGGCCAAGGAAGAACGGGCACTCGATAAACGGACGCTCCTGGACGTGTTGAATGGTGAGACGGCCTTGATCAATGCCCAGAGCGATGCCCTGTCGGCGGCGACCGAGGTGCAGATCGCTTCCTACTCCATGTTGCAGGCGATGGGTAGTTTAAACGCCGAGATATTGTCTCCGGGCACCCCTGGCAAGGCGAAATCATTCCAGGCCCTGAATGATTCCCCCAAAAAGGAGGATATGCCGGTGACCGCGAAAGAGCAGAAAAACGTACGTAAGAAAAAGTAGGATATCTATTTAAACCGCAACCAGTACGGGATATGTAGTTTTTCAGCGTCATTCCCGCGAAAGCGGGAATCCAAAAAGCTAGGGAATGGTGTGTAGGTTTCCTGGATCCCCGCTTTCGCGGGGATGACAATAACTACACATTCCAAGATGGCTACGGTTTAGGTGGTATCATGAGGTCCAGGAATGGATCGGGACCGGCGGTTTCAGACATGTTTCGGGTGAGGAGTACATCATGAAAAGGTCATTGCACGAATTTATGCCCGGTCAACTCCGCCCCTGGGCCCCCGAGGTGATGCATCCCACCTCGGATAAACCGCTGGTCATGGGTCACGACGATTTTTTGCTGACGGCGCAATTCACCCGCCAGGGGAGTGATCTGCTCCTGGAGGGTGGGGTCGATTATCCGGGGCATTCGGTTTTGATCCCGGGTTATTTTTCATTGGCCACCCCCCCCGATCTGGTGACCGGTTACGATGCCCGGGTGACATCCGACTTGGCATTGCGATTGGCGGGTCCTGCGACGCCAGCGGTCTATGCGGAAAACGCCCCGGCGACACCGACGGCAACCGTTGCTTCGGGGGCGGATGGCGTTGGTCACATCGAATCGACGGTTGCAGGTGCCACCGTGACCCGCGCCGGTGTCAAAATGGCTGCGGAAAAGGGGATGGTCATCCAGGTCGGGGATGTCATCGAAACCCCCAAGGGGGGTGGGGTCGGCTTGGTGTACGCTGATAATACGACGATCTCCCTGGCCAATTCCGGACGCCTGGTTGTCGAAGAGATGAAATTCGACCCCGCCAAGAATGAGGGCAAGTCGACCACCAATGTCGTCCAGGGTGAATTTTCCTTTGTCAGTGGCCATGTCGCCAAGACCGGAACGGACAAAATGGTGTTCAAAACCCCGGTTGCGGTCATTGGCGTGCGGGGGACGACGGTTGCGGGCAAGGCGTCGGCGGAAGGGTCGGAAAACAGCTTCACCCTGTTGCCGGATGCCGATGGCGGCGTCGGTAAGATAGCGGTTACCAACCAGTCGGGAACCATTGTTCTGTCGCAACCCAACCAGACAACCACGGTGACCAGTTTTTCCGTTAAACCCACCCCCCCGGTGATTTTATCGCACCAGGAGATTCAAGCCCGTTATGGCAGTGCAACGCGCATTTTGCCCCCACCCCCGGCAACACCTCCCCAGGGTACCAAGAGTGGTTCGACCCCTGGCAAGGAAGGTGACGCAAAGGGTGACGCCAAAGGTGAAGCGAAGGGGGATGGGAAAGACGCGAAGGGCGATGGGAAAGACGCGAAGGGCGATGGGAAAGACGCGAAGGGCGATGGGAAAGATGCGAAGGGCGATGGGAAAGATGCGCAGGGCGATGGAAAAGATGTGAAGGGTGACGGGAAGGATGTGAAGGGTGACGGGAAGGATGTGAAGGGTGACGGGAAGGATGTGAAGGGTGACGGGAAGGATGTGAAGGGTGACGGGAAAGAGGGTGGCGACAAGGCACCCCAAGGGGATGCGGCCCCATTGAAGGAGGGGAAAGCGGCTGATGAGGGCAAACCTGTGGCATCAGGGGATGCAGCCAAGGGTGCGGCGGCTCAGGGACCTGGAGGCGTGCAGTCCGCAGATGCGGCAAAGAGTGCGGGACCGTCTACGGGACCGGACGCGGGACCAAACGCTCAGGGGGTGGTTGCCAGCGGACCGCAGGGACAAAGTGGATCTGGTGTGCAACAACCTGCTGCGCAGACGGGTGTTGTACAGGGCAATGCCCAGCCCGTGGTGGTCAACACTCCAGTTCCCCAGTCTTTCCAGTCGGTTGTTCCCACGGTGAACAATCTTTTCGCGCCATCCACCCTCCTTGGTACGACTGCCAACGCAACCGTCAACAATCAGATCGGGAACAATCTGGTTGGGAACAATCAGATCGGGAACAATCTGGTTGGGAACAATACGGTTGTGAACAACGCGGTCGGGAACAATCCCGTTCAGCAAAATCAGGCGATGGCAGCTGGTAATATGACCTCACAAACCAATGCAGGGATGGGTGTTGCTTCCGTCAGCAATCCGATCCCTGTAACAACGGTCAAAACGGTGAGCCCGGTTGTGACAACGACACAAACTCCGGTGCAACAGGTTCAGACCCAGCCGCAACAGCAGCAAACGAACAATCAACAAGTCAGCCAACCGACAACGTCAAATCCTGGTGTGACTCAAAATCCGGGGACAAACGGGTCAAATCAGACGCAACAACCCGGCACGGGCACGACGACTCCAACACAGGATACGGGCACGACAAATCCGCCGGGCACGACGACTCAGACACCTGGTACGACGACCCCGCCGGGTACGACGACTCAGACACCGGGTACGACGACTCCCCCGGGTACGACGACTCCCCCGGGTACGACGACTCAGACACCGGGTACGACGACTCAGACACCGGGTACGACGACTCAGACACCGGGTACGACGACCCCGACGCCAGACACGGGTACGACTCAGCCCCAGCCTCAGCAACTTGCGGCTCCGAGCCTGACGTTACGTGATACGGTGGGTACGACGAGTAAGCCTTTCTACATTGACATTGCCTCCTCTTTGCAGAGTAGTACTGGCAATTTATCAGTTTCTGTGGCGGGTTTGCCGACGAACAGCACGATTTCTGCGGGATCCCTGGATGGTTCCGGTAATTGGGTCATCCCTTCGAACCAGCTTTCCGGTTTGTCCATGACCCTTTCCCAGGGGGTACCCGATACGATGCAGCTTGGTGTCACGGCCACCGCCAGTGATGGTACCAGCAGTGCTTCGAAGTCAGGGACACTCAATATTTGGTTGGGGGGTAGTGACTCGTTGTTCTATTCCAGCAATACCCAAATTGTTAACCAAAGTGGTCCACCCACGAATGTGACGCGGATTGCCGGGGGAAATGTCAAAATTGATATGGCCTCGAATTCATTGACCTATCTGGAGAGTTGGGCATCGGATACGGTGGCGACGGTTCCATTCAGTTCGATCACGAAATATCCCAATGGCGGTCTTGAGATTGCTTTCTCCAATAATTTTTCCGCCCATGGCATCATGTCGTCGAATGCTTCTCTGGGGTTGTTTTCCATGAGCAATTCCGCCCAGGGGACGGGGCTTCCGAATGCCATGTTTTCAGTCGTGGTTCCCGATGCACCCGGTCACAGCAACTCGGGTGTCGCGGGTAATTACCATTTCGCTTATTTCAAAACGGGATCCGGTGCGACTCCGGCAACGGGCTACGGTACTTTTACCCTCAATGGTTCCGGTCAGGGAAGCGTTGTCACCCAGGCCAGTTCCGATGGTCTTGGTGGTGCCTTGAAAAGTTCGACCTTCACCTATTCCGTGCAAAGCGATGGCACCCTGGTGATTACCGAAGCGGATGGGACGGTGGGTCATGGCAAGGTTTCCCCGGACGGTCAGACGATTGTGTTTGAGGAAACGGGTGCTTCGTCGTCGACTTTTGGCATTGGTTTGAAGGATGGAACCGTCGTGCCCAACACGGCCCAGCTCAAGGGGACTTATGTCGCCAGCTCGTACGACGCATTCCATATTACCATACCCAACTCGACACAATCTTTCGATTCTATTTCGTCCGAACTCACCAAGGTGAAATATGACGGTGTTGGGGGTGCCAGCAGCTATGAAGTTTTCAAGGGTCACTATCTGGCCGTACCAGAGACTTTGAGTTATGCTGCCAATGCTAATGGGTGGATTGACATGGCCAATACGACAAATACTAACAAATCGGCTGTGGGGTTCCTGTCCAGTGATGGCAACATTTTAATGACGGTGGATACGACCACTACGCAAGGTACCAATAGTGATAACCACGTTGGTTTGACCATTGCCATTAAGCAAAGCATCGTGGATGGGATAAACGAAGGTTCCGCCAGCTCGACGCCCATTCTGGTTTCTGATCTGCTGGCGTTGGAGGTGAAAAGCCATGCCCCGGGGGCGATGGGGATTGCCGTGAGCGGTTTCAGTGCCATTCAATCGGGTACTGCCAGCGCCATAACGGATCCGACGGTCATAACGGCCAGTGTCGGCAAATGGCAGTACAGCCAGGATTTGGGTTCGACCTGGAGCGATATTGGTTCGCCCACGGTCAACTCATCTTTAATCCTGTCAGCGGATAATTCGACGGAGATCCGATTTGTCCCGGATAATTCCTTTATTGGGCAAGCCGTCCTGAAATATCAGGCCTGGGATGGTACGGGTGGGTTCACCAACGGTCAGGCCGGGGTCAATTTGAGCAACAGTCCCGCCAGTTTCTCCAATGTTGTCGGGAATGCGGTTTTCGGAGTTCATCCCGTACCCAAGGATTTTGTGCAAACAGCCACTTCGGGCTCGACAACGGTACTTGCCGGCACTCAGGGCAATGACCTCATGCTTGGGACCACGGGTGCCGACTCCATGAAGGGATTGGGCGGCAGCGATACGTTTGTTGGGGGTGGCGGTGCCAACACCTACTTGTTCACCGGGGTGAGCGATTCGACTCAGGCATCTCCCGACCGCATCATCGATTTCAATGTCAGCACCGACAAAATTGATATCTCTCTGGGGACCTCCTATACGGCATACAGTTACATCAGCGCGACCTCCTTTCATGCAACGGGTCAGACGGAAATCAGGTTTGACCAACCAACGGGATTGTTGCAGGTGGACTCGAACGGTGATGGTGTTTCCGACATGGCGATCAAGTTGGATCATGTGACTTCGACGAACCTGGATTCCACCTTGGATGCCGGTCTGCATCCCACCTGTCTCAGTGTCCATGTGTAATGTTGCGGGCCACTTGATCGTGGGGGGTGCTACTGTCATCGTGATTGGTTGCTTGGCTATCACCTCAAGGTAGGTCGCAGCGCGTAAGGAGAGCCGAAAGTGGTGCGATTGATGCGTCGGTTCATGGCCCGACCGGGCCTGCTGATCATGGCGTTGGTCGCCTCCTTGATCATCCACCTGCTCTCCCTGGCGTCCTCCATCTATGTCATCCAAGTGTTGAACCGTTATGTCAGTAACGGTGTTGATTCCACGCTCATCACCCTGACGGTGGGGGTCTTGCTGGCCATTGTGATGGAATGGATCCTGCGCCGACTCCGGTTTCGCATGATGGATGGGTTTACGGCGCGTCCCGATGCGGAAATAGCCGGCAGGGGATTCTTTCAACTCACTGGTGCCCGGGGGTCGGCCCTGATTCACCTGAGTGAGGGGCAACGCCGTGAGGCCATGATGGCGGTTGCGACGCTCCAAGGTGTTTTGGGACGGGAAAATCTGATTGCCCTGATGGATTTTCCTTTTGCCCTGTTGTTCGTTTTGGCGCTATTCATCTTGAACGCTCGCATAGGGGTGGTGGCCAGCATCATGCTGGGCTTGGTGTTGGTGGCCTCTTTGCTGCTCCAATGGGCGGTCAAGCAACCCATGCGGCAGCAGAATCGCCTGATTGTGGAACACAATCAACTGTTGCAATCGGTTTTGAAAGCGGTCGAAGATATCCGCATTTTCAATGCCCATGGCATGTTGCGCCAGGTCTGGGGGGAGCGTCAAACCCGCCTCAACCATGCCCGACATCGGGTTGCCCTGCGCCAGGAGACCCTGCGCCAGATTTTGGCGACCGGTTCCGCTTTGATGAGCGTGGCGGTAATCGCCCAGGGTGCCCTCCTGGTGGTGAATGGCGACATGACTTCCGGTGCCATGATCGGTGCCAATATCTTGGCTGGTCGCGCCCTGGCTATCATCTCCCGCTTTTCGCAACTCGGAGCCGCCATGGAACAGGGGGAGTCGGCGGCGGCAAACCTGGAAAAATTGATGAAATTGCCCCTGGAGATGCCCGAAGGTACGGCTCTGCAAACGTTTACCGGCAATCTGGAACTCAACGATGTGGCTTTTGTTTATCCCGGGTCGGCGGTACCGTTGTTTGAATCGCTATCGGTACGGTTCATTCCAGGCAGTTTGGTGGTGGTCGCGGGTGACAATGGTGCCGGCAAAACCACCCTGGCACGTCTGTTGACCGGCTTTTTGGATCCGGTTCGCGGTAAAATTTTGGCCGATGGCCTGGAATACCGACAGATGGCGGCGGGTTGGTTGCGTCGGCAACTCGTTTATTTCCCACAGGAACCCGTGTTCTTTGATGGTACCTTGTTGGACAACATAATTGTGAATCGACCCGATATCCCCCTGGAGCGACTGAACATGATGGTGGATTCGGCAGGCTTGCGCCGTTTCGTCAACGAAAGTCCCGATGGCTTGCAAACCCGTCTGGAAGGGGGTGGGGGGCAATTGGCGTTGGGGGTGCGGCGTCGCATCGCTTTGGCCCGGGGGTTGGTCAGTGACGGGATGATAGCCATTTTTGACGATCCCCTCGAAGGTTTGGACGGCCAGGGGGTGAGTGCCGTGATGAGCATTTTGGCCGCCTTGAAGAATAATGGGCGGACGGTGATCGTCCTGTCGCATGATGTGACGCCGTATCAGGAATTGGCCGATGCCTGTCTCGACCTCAATATGAAACCGAAACCGTTGTTGCGGCGTACCTTGCCAGGGACCAAAGGGGCTTAACGGATGGCTGAAACCATTTACCACATCGAAGTGGCCAGCGGTTTCACGGCGCATCATCGGCGCTTTTTCGTGGTGCTTGTGCTGACGTTTGTATTGATCGGGTTTTGGGCGCATTGGGGGGTGTTGGACATTGTTTCCCTGGCGGAAGGGGAAGTGGCCCCTTCGGGCAAGGTGAAGATGGTGCAGCATTTGGAAGGGGGGATTGTCAAAAGCATTCACGTTCACGAGGGGGATGAGGTCAAACAAGGGCAGGAAATGGTGACATTGGAACCGACCGCACGGGATTCCGATGTCCAGGAGTTGCGGGCGCGTCAGGTTTCGTTGCAGGCGGCGGAACAACGGCTGGTTGCCGAAACCACGGGGGCGGATACGGTCAACTTCAGCGAAGAATTTCGCCGCAATCATCCGGCTTTGGTAAGCCAGGAGATCGGTTTGTTCCAAAATCGGCGTCGGCATCAGGAAAATCTTCTCTCCGAACAACGGGAACTCGTCAGCCAGCGGACGCACGACATCGCCGAAATTGATTCGCGTATCGACCATGCAAAAAAACGATTGAGCCTGCTCAAAGAGCAGGTCGAAATCAGCACAGCGTTGCTCAAACGGGATATTACCAACCGTTATGGCCATTTGGACTTGTTGAAGGAGGCCAACGGGCTGGAGGGGAAGCTGGAGGAGGATAAATCGGCGCACAGCCGTGCCCAGGCGGCCCTCAAGGAGGCTCAGGCCCGCCTGGTGGGGCGCAAGAGCGCCTTTATTGCCGAAGCGGAAATCCAGCTTGAGGAAATTCGCCGCGAGTTGCAGGAAATCGCCGCCAGATCGGGTAAATTTCGCGATAATTTGGATCGGACCGTCATACGCGCCCCGGTGGAGGGAGTGGTCAAAACCCTCCATATCGTGACCATCGGTGGCGTGATCAAAGCGGGCGATGTGGTGGTGGAACTGGTTCCCAAAGGGGATCGTCTGGTGATTGAATCCAAACTTTCCACCAAAGACATCGGCTACGTGCAACTGGGACAATTGGCGGAGATACGATTGATTGGCTCCGATGCGGCGCGATATGGTAAAATCGAAGGAGTGGTCGCGGGCATCAGTCCCGATACGTTGACAACGGAAAAAGGGACGCCTTTTTATAAGGTCAGGGTCGAAACTGAAAAAACCTTCTTTAAAAATGGTGAGTATCGGTATTTGTTGTATCCGGGCATGATTGTGCAAATTTTAATCCACACCGGTCAAAGGTCGGTTTTGGACTATGTGTTGTCCCCGTTTCTTTCGAGTGCCCAGTTGGCGCTCAAGGAGCGATAGGTGGGGCCATCAGGGCAGGTCAACCAGAAAAGGAATGGGGCCGTGGGATGCTGTGCGAATGCGGGTGCCATGGATCGACAAGTGGCTGAGGCTTTGGGGGTGCCGGTTGAAGAATATGTCGAGGCTTTGCTCAAGGGTCGGGTGCGCGTCGAGCGCCTGGAACGGGGGGCGGTGATTGACGGGGTGACATTGATGTTTCCCCGGGCGATTTTCTATTACCAGGGGCGCTGGACGCATCTGGATCTGGAAAAATGATGCGGTATGAACCATGACAGATTCTTTGAGGGTGAGTCTCCTTGGAGATGGATGGTGTCGTTTGCGTGAGGTTGAGTTGCTTGAGGAGGGATCACTATGGGAAACACGATTGCGTTCGATACCCACGCTTACGTCAAGAAACTCCGGGAAGCCGGAGTGAATGAACGGCAGGCGGAAGTTCAAGCCGAGGCCCTGGTTGAGTTGGTGGAAGACCGTTTGGCAACCAAGAGAGATTTTGCTGATCTGAAAAAGGACATTGAAAAGATCCGGGCGGATCTTCAGCGGGATATCAAGGAACTGGATGCCAAGACTGAGATCAGACTCAAGGAATTGGACACCAAAGCGGAAACCCGGTTCAAGGAAACGGATGCCAAACTCAAGGAACTCGAACTCCGCATGGTGATCAAGATGGGAGGTATGATCCTGGCGGGGATCGGTATCTTGTTCGGTCTCATGCGGGCATGGCCTTTGCCGGTTCAGTTCGTTCCCGTATCCGGTCAAGAGATGCGCCCAATGGTTCCGATGACCCCGCCGGGGGGAGCAAGCGTTGGTAAATGAAAAAATATTCTGATATCAGCGTGGTGTGCAGGGCGTCGAAGATGACCCTGGTAAAATGAATCGATTGTTGAGATAGTGACTCATCGCATCACTGTGGTGGATCCATGAACCGTCGCACCACGAGGCACACCAGCTTGACCGAAAAGGCGGCTCTTTTATGTAAAGCCTTGCGCAAGGTGGGCTATCACCCGCATCCCGGCCCGATCAATGCGAAAGGTCGCAGTAGTGGCGATTGTCGCGTTAAAATATCCTCGGAAGCGGGACGTACCCGTTTGCGGGTGACCGGCCATGGGGTGCAGGAGGTGTTTCTTTACGGCCCGGTGGATATTGTAAAAATAGTTTCCGTCATCGAAGCCACGGGCGTACGTATCGAAGCGGTGGTGCAACATGCAGCGAAAAAGGTGGTGTTGGGGTAGGGATTGTGCGACTGACCTTTGTTACACAAGAACTTGGTTGCAAATATAGAGTTCTGGCTGTATCTTAGTTTTAACCATGGTGTTGTTCACCATGGGAGAGCAATGGCTCCTAATTCTACTTTGTCACATTCATTAACCAGATGCAGATTCCTGTGTAACTCTTTGTTTAATATAGGCTAAATCAATTGAGATCTGGCGCTTTCTGTGACGCTCTTCCAGTTGACGGACTACCTC
>PEAK01000050.1 GCA_002753515.1 Magnetococcales bacterium | reverse complement strand
GCAGAAAATGCGCCAATTGAATAGGCGTGTGCGATTGGTATTTGACTACCTTGGCATGACGGAAAACACTTGTATCACCATGGCGGTATAGCCTTTACACGCCAAGAACAAATTTACCGTGTGGGAAGGCGAAATAAGCGGTGTCGATATTTTCGGGTATGTGACGGTTGAGAGAAAGGGCCTTGATCATCGTTTCGGCCAAAGCGCATCGAAGATGCTTCGGTTCCGTCTGGATTCCCGCTTTCGCGGGAATGACAAACAACTGCAATCTCAGCGTTTTTTTCGTCATTCCCGCGAAAGCGGGAATCCAGAATGAGTTGGCTCGGACGAAACGATGATCAAGGCCAGAGAAAGGGATGATGCAGGTTTGATTTCTTGGTTTTGTTTTGACTTTTTTGAGCCTGAAGGGCATGATGATTGGGAAAACGATAGCGAACGATATGATTTTCAATGCTGGATCCGATTCTTGAATTGTCGTTATGCAAGAACGGTGGTAACGGATCTTTGGTATGGGGAGTGTTTCTGGTCAAGGTAACGCCATGAGTGGTGATTCCAGTATTCATGCCACACCCGACATCGCGATTATCGGTGCCGGATATTGGGGCAAAAATTTGGTGCGCAACTTTCACGCCGCAGGTGCCTTGCGGATGATTTGCGATCAAAATACCGAACAACTGGCGATGCTGACCGCTCAGTATTCCCAGGGCGGGGTTCGGGGCGTCCAGACGGTAGCCGAAGTCTTGCGGGATCCCGATATCAAGGGGGTGGCCATAGCAACGCCCGCCTGTACCCATGCCGACCTGGTTCGGGAATCATTGCTCGCCGGCAAGGATGTTTTTGTCGAAAAACCATTGTGTCTTTCCCTTTCGGAAGGGGAATCCTTGATCCGCCTCGCAAGGGACCGGGGTTGCATCCTCATGGTGGGTCATCTGTTGTGGTATCATCCGGTCGTCTTGAAACTGAAACAGTTGATCGATGCCGGGGAGTTCGGGAAACTTCAATATATTTATTCCTTGCGTTTGAATCTCGGCAAGTTCCGTCGGGAGGAGAACGTACTGTGGTCTTTTGCCCCCCATGACATCTCCGTCATTCTTGGCTTGTGTCAGGAAATGCCCGAATCGATCATTGCGCAGGGGGGGAACTTCATCAATCAAAAAATCGCCGATACGACGATCACCCTGTTTCGTTTCCCCAGTGGCGTCCAGGCGCATATTTTCGTCTCCTGGCTGCATCCGATCAAAGAGCAAAAATTGGTGGTGGTCGGTGACCGGAAGATGGCGGTCTTTGACGACACGGCGCCCTGGCCGAACAAACTGCAAATTTTTCCGCACACGATTCAATGGACGAATCATATTCCCAGTGCCGTCAAGGATCCGGGGGAATATGTAACGGTGGCGCAACAGGAACCGTTACGGGCGGAATGTGACCATTTCCTGGAGTGCATTCGCAAGCGACTGACGCCCCGTACCGATGGTGCGGAAGGTTTGCGAGTGCTTTCGGTATTGAATGCCTGTCAGACGGCGATGGGGACGCAAACCCCGCAACGGGTTGCGGAGCCGGCTTCACCACCGGCAGTCGATTTCTTCCGCCATGAAACCGCGATCATCGACGATGATGTGAACATCGGTTCGGGCAGCAAGATTTGGCACTTCAGCCACATACTGACCGGATCACGGATCGGCAAGGGGTGTAACATTGGCCAGAATGTCACCATCGGTCCCCGCGTGCAGATTGGTGATGGGTGCAAAATTCAAAACAACGTCTCGATTTACGAAGGGGTGATGCTGGGGGATGAGGTCTTTTGCGGCCCGAGCATGGTGTTTACCAATGTGATCAATCCCCGGGCCAACATTTCAAGGAAGCATGCTTTTTTGTCAACCCGGGTGGACAGGGGATGTACCATCGGTGCCAATGCCACCATCGTCTGCGGCAATCGTTTGGGGCGGTGGAGTTTTATCGGTGCCGGGGCGGTTGTCACCCATGACGTGCCTGATTTTGCGCTCATGGTGGGTAATCCGGCGCGTCGGATTGGCTGGATGAGCCGGTTCGGTGAAAAACTGGACTTGCCGGTTTCCGGTCATGGTTCTGCTCGATGCCCGCATACCGGGGAAAATTATGTGTTGGAGGGGGATCGGGTGACATGGGTTACTGATACAGGCGCTTAGATGATGCCGGTCGTGCAACACATCATCGGGATACCGCAATGAAAATGGTCACCATCGTTGGTGCCAGACCCCAGTTCATCAAGGCAGCGGCCATTTCACGGAGTGTCGCAGCACATAATCACGCCCATCCCGACCGGTTGGTGCAAGAAATCATCGTGCATACTGGGCAGCACTTCGCAATCAACATGTCCGACATCTTTTTCCAGGAAATGGCGATCCCGGCCCCTGATTATCGACTGGAAATCCATGGTCTGGGGCATGGGGCCATGACGGGGCGCATGTTGGAGGAGGTCGAAAAGGTATTGCAACGTGAGGCCCCGGATTGTGTTTTGGTTTACGGTGATACCAATACCACTTTGGCTGGCGCACTGGCGGCCGCCAAGTTGCATCTGCCGGTGGCCCACGTCGAGGCGGGATTGCGTTCCTTCAATCGCGCCATGCCGGAGGAGGTCAATCGCATCCTGACGGACCATCTGGCGACTTGGCTTTTTTGCCCCACGCCTGTGGCCATGGAGCATGTGCATAACGAAGGATTGGACCGGCGTGCCGGGGTTCGTGTTGTTCAATGCGGGGATGTGATGGTTGACGTCCTCTATCATTTTGCCCCCCTGGCGCGGGGTCACAGTGCCACCAGTCGCGCTGGTATTGCGGATGGCTACCTGTTATGTACCCTGCATCGCGCCGAATTGACCGATGACGATGGGCGTCTCGCCCGGGTATTCAAGGTTTTGTTGGACCTGGCACGGGAACATGACATCGTGATGCCCCTCCACCCGCGCACGCGGCAGGCGTTGCAACGCCTTGATCTATTGCCCCATGGTTCCCCGAAATTGCGCGTGATCGACCCGGTGGGGTATCTGCAAATGCTCGACCTTCTGGATCACGCCGGTCTGGTGTTGACGGACAGTGGTGGTTTGCAAAAAGAGGCCTATCTCATGGGCAGGGGCGTTGTCACGTTGCGCCAGGAGACCGAGTGGACGGAAACGGTGACTGCTGGTTATAATTTCCTGGCTGGTTTCGATCCGGCGGCAATTCATGCGGGTGTCGTGCGCATGTTGGGTCGACACGTGGATAATACGCAGGCTTTTTACGGACGCGGGGATGCCAGTCAACACATCCTTGCCTCCTTGGTTGGCTGACCTGTAACCAGCCGAACTCACGGAGAACGTGTTTTGCATCCTGCCAATCTCCACAGGTTGAAGATTTTTATGGAACCCGCCTTGGGGGGGATTGCGCGGCTGCGGCTTTGGTATGTTCTCAAAACACTCCTGGTCGGATATGGTTACGGTTGGCAGGCGGTTGCCAATCAGGATGCTTGCGACCTGTGCATTGTCCCTTGGGATTGCCCGCCGGTGTCGATCACTGGGCAAAGACCCATGGTGATGTTGCCGGTATTGGAGAGTACCCTGATTGATCCGGAGCGTTTCCAACCGCAGCGCATCCTGCGTAGCGGTGGTGTCGTCGTGTTCACCACCGGGGAGCGGGTCACTGACGACGAACCCCTGTGGGTTCATGGTCCCGGGGATCTGCGAACACTGCGGTTTGATCTCTTGGCAATGGCCTTTTGGTTGTTGACGGGCAGCCACGAAACCCATTCCCCCCGGGGCAATACGATCCGGGTGGAACGGGACAATATCCTGGTGCGCGAGGGGTTGCTCATGACCCCGATTCTTGAGGAATACTCCGAAGTATTGTTTGGCACGTTTAAAGACCAAGCACCTCCTTGGCCCCGTTGGAAAAACAAGGCGCGGTATGCGGTGACCCTGACCCATGATGTTGATTTTCCTTCCTTCATACGGTGGATCGCAGCGGCGAAATTCTTGCTGGTTCAACGTGATCCGTTAAAAATGTGGCGTGATCTGTTTGCAAAGGCCCCTGACTATTGGCTTTTCAACGATGTTATCGCGGAGGAGGGGGACAGGGGATTGCGCAGTGCTTTTTATTTTGCGTCCGTACCGGGAAAATGGGCCAACCTTGCCAAAGGGACGCTGGATACCTTTTATGATATTGCAGACCAAAAATTTCTGAGCTTGTTTGAACAGTTGCGATCGCAAGGTTTTGAGATTGGCCTGCATGCGAATTGTCAGGCGCATACGTCGGAGCAACAATTTTCCCGGGAATTGCAAACGCTGATCCAATACCGTGGGGGGGGATCGGATTGTGGCAATCGGCATCATTGCTGGCTTCTCGATCCCGCAAACCCGAACGAAACCTTGGCTATGCATGCCCGGATTGGCCTTGTTTACGACACTTCCCTCATGTTTCACTATTTCAATGGTCTGAGAAGGGGGACGGTACTCCCTTTTCATCCGTTCGACGCCTCACGCAACGAGGCGATACAAACCTTGCAATTGCCTCCCGTCTGCATGGATGATTACCTCTTTACGTACCGTATCTTGAACAACATTCACGATCCACTGACCCATCTGGGGGATTGGCTGGCGATTGGTCAGCGGTTTGGCGGATTGCTGATGGTTGATTATCACAGCCATTTCTTTCACCCGGTTCGTTTCCGCCGGGAACGGGCCAGTTATCTGTATTTTCTGAATCGCCTCCAGGAAGACGATATGGTTTGGGTTGCCACGCCCATGGAAATTGCCAAACACTGGCTGGAGCGGGAAAAAGGGATCGCCAAGGAGTCTTTCGATGAATATTAGTGTGATTACGGTTCCAGGTAGTTCCTATGCGAAATATCTGTTGAATCATGCCAAGCGGATTGATCTGCCCATACAAACGGTTGTGGTCGTGCATTACGGGCTTGTTCGATCCCTTAAAATCGTACACAGCATGTTTGTGCGGCGTCTGGGTTGGTGGGATACCTTTTTTTTCCTGGCCAATCGGGTGTTGCAGGAACGCCAACAGGGTGTTGTGCAGGAATGGCGTGGATCGCCTGTGATCCATGACTACGAATCGTTGGCGCACAACGTCATGCATACCTCCGATTTGAACGACCCCCTTTTCTTGCAACAATTTTCCGCGAGCAAGCCCGACCTCATGATCCTGGCCCAGACCGGACTGGTTAAAAAACCGCTATTACAGATTCCTGGCATTGGGACGCTGAACGCCCATACCGCCTGGTTGCCGGAGTATCGCGGCAATCATGTCTTGTACTGGACTTTGTATTTCCAACAATTTCATCGGATTGGTTATACCATCCATTACGTGGACGAGGGGATGGATACCGGGGATATCATTCGCTTTACCGCATCGCCCCCCCGACCCGGTGAATCCTATGATGTGTTACAGGCGCGGCTTATGGAAGAAGCGGCTATTGGCTTGGCGGAAACTGCCAAAGAGTGTCTGGTGCAACCACCCAAGGGAGAGCCACAAAGAGCCGAGGCGGGCAGAAAATATTTCGCCATGCCGCATGCGTTACGCAAGAACGCGCTGAACAATCTGCACCGTTATTATCGTTCCCTCGAACAGTAAGGTGGGGAGAGTATGCCATGTGTGGCATTTGCGGTATCATTGGTCCGGCTTGCCAAAATCCAGAGAGCGCGGTCCTATTGGCGGGCATGATGCGCCTTCTGGCGCACCGCGGCCCCGATGGTGAGGGGAGCCATGGGGATGATCATCACCTGTTTGGTCACCGGCGTCTGGCCATCATCGACCTGGAACATGGGAAACAACCCATGCTGTCTCAGGATGGCAATCTGGTGCTTATTTTTAATGGAGAAATATACAATTACCTGGAGTTACGGCAAACGTTGTTGCGTAACGGTTACTCTTTTTCCACCTTTTCAGATACGGAAGTGCTTCTCAAGGTGCTGGAAGTACATGGCATGGCCGGTTTGAGTAAAATAAACGGCATGTTCGCCTTCGCCCTGTATAATAAAAAAGAAAAGAAACTGCTCCTGGCCCGGGACCCTTTCGGTATCAAACCGCTTTATTATACCGTGACGCCCTCCGGTACTTTTTTGTTTGCCTCGGAAATCAAGGCTTTGTTCCAGCATCCCGAGGTGGTGCCCAGGCTGGACCAGAATGCCTTGTTTGAATATTTGACTTTCCAATTTTGCCTGGGGGACAAAACGCTGTTCGCGGGTATTGACAAGTTGCTTCCGGCGCATACCCTGCAATGGCGGCACGGTTGGGACCAACCCCGCATCCAACGCTATTGGGAGACCGATTACACCCTCGATGAGAGTCGTACCCGGGATTATTATTCCGACCGTCTGTTGTTGCTGTTACAGGATTCGGTGCGTCAGCAATTGGTCAGTGACGTGCCATTGGGTTGTTATCTTTCCGGCGGTATGGATTCTGGCGTTATTACCACCCTGGCAACGCTCCAGCATGGCGAAGGGATGCATGCCTTCCATGGACGCTTTGCCGAGGGACCGGCCTACGATGAAAGCGCCTATGCCAAGGATGTTGCCAGCCAGAACGGTTGTGTCCTGCACGAAGTGGTTCCAACGGTGCAGCACTTCATGGATTTGCTGCCGCGTCTGATTTATCACATGGATGAACCCACAGCGGGTCCGGGGCTGCTGCCGCAATACCTGGTCTCGAAAATGGCACGGGAGCACGTGACCGTTGTTTTGAGCGGGGTGGGTGGGGATGAATTGTTTGGCGGCTATGCCCGGTATCTGGTTGCTTATTTGGAGCAGTGCATCAAAGGGGCGATCTTTGAAACCCAGGAGGAGGGGCAACACATTACCACCTTACAGTCGATCATTCCCAACCTGCCGTTGCTCCAGCAGTATGTGCCCATGCTGCAATCCTTCTGGAAAGCGGAGCTGTTTGCGCCCATGGACCGGCGCTATTTTCGCCTGATTGACCGTTGCCACGAACTCAGTGCCCTTTTACATCCCGATTGGCGCGCCCGATTGAACCTGGAGGCGATATTTGCGGAATTCCAGAGCCTGTTTCAAGCATCGCGGACCGCTTCCTTTCTCAACAAAATGACCGCCTTTGACCAGCAAACCTTGCTGCCGGCCTTGCTGCAAGTGGAGGATCGCGTCAGCATGGCGGTCTCCCTGGAGTCTCGTGTTCCGTTGTTGGATGTGCGCGTGGCAACCTTGGCGGCGGGTATTCCCCCGCATGTCAAATATCGGAATGGTGAGTTAAAATCGATCTTTCGCCATGCGGTGCGCAATTTGTTGCCGACCTCGGTCCTGGATCGCAAGGATAAAATGGGATTTCCCATGCCATTCAAAGAGTGGTGGCAAGCTGGTCCCCTCAAGGAGTACACCCTGGATATTTTGCTTTCCGATACGTGTCGCGACAGGGGTATTTTTGATCATAAGACCCTGACGCGGGTTTTGTCCGACAAAGAGTACATTTTTGGTCGTCAAACCTGGGGGGCGCTCAATCTGGAATTGTGGTTCCGACAATTTTTCGACGGCGAGGCTACCTATGGAGGGACAGTGCAGAGATGACGGCTGACAGCAAAGGGATGGATGTTTCTGTCATTGTCGCGGCCTACAACGAAGGGGCGATTTTGGCGGAAAATATTCAGCGGCTCAAGGCCGCTTTGGAAGCGCGACCGGGGGTGACCTGGGAATTGATCCTGATCAACGATGGCAGCCAGGACGATACCCGGGCGATCATGGATCGGGGCATGCAAGAAGACGGGCGTGTCCGGGTGCATCACCACTGGCGCAATTTTGGCCAGGGACGCGCTTTGCGCCATGGTTTTTCCATGGCACGGGGCGGCGTTGTTCTGACCTGGGATGCGGACTTGAGTTACGATCCTGCCATGATTTGGCAGTTGGTCGATACCCTGGAAGAAAAAAAAGTCGAAATTGCGATGGCTTCCCCGTATGCCCCGGGTGGTCAGGTACGCAACGTGCCTGGGTTGCGGCATTTCTTGAGCCGTTGGGGCAATCGTTATCTGGCCTCCATGAGCGACTATGATGTCCACACCATTACCTGCGTGGTCCGTGCCTATCGCCGTGAAGTTTTGGATGACATGTTGTGTTCCAGTGATGGCATGGAGCTACAGTTGGAAATCTTGATGAAGGCGGCCATTCTCAATTTTCGGGTGGCTGAAGTACCGGCAGAGCTGGCATGGTCTGCAAAAAAACAGGCGGCAACCCAACCCAAACGGGTTTCCAAGATGCGGATTGTGAAAACGATCAAAACGTATCTGCAACTGGGCTGGCTGTTTCGTCCCTCCTACTGGTTCATTGTCCTGGGCATGTTTTTTTTGCTGCCAGGTCTTTACATGTGGACATGGATTTTTTACCGTGTTTTCAGTATAACCCTGGAATTTCTCATGCAGGGGCATCCGATCAACCAAGCCATTTCTGAAGGGATCATTGTCAGTTACACCACCTATCCGCAAACCATCATCGTTGGCAGCACCCTGGTTTTGGTTGGTTTGTTGGTCTGGCTGTTTTCCTTGATCTTTATTCAGAATAAATTTTATTATTCGGAGTTGTATAAGCAAAACGTTAATATTATGAAACGTATCAACCAGATGAAACGTCCCGACCCAACCTGTTCCACTAACCCATGACGTTTTTTTTGTGCCAGATGATCATGAACATTCATTTTTTTAGGGGAATTATGTTATGATGGTCCTTGGGATTGGTGAAAGTTATCATGATAACGGTATCGTCCTTCTGGAAAATGGTCGCATTGTGGCGGCTATTAATGAAGAGCGTTTAAGTAGACGTAAATTTGACAATGATATTGATGGTTCTCTTGGATATATTTTTGACCGTTTGCAAATCGATCCGAAAAAGTTGGATGCCATTGCTGTGGCCGGTTTGCCGCCATCCTTACTTGTAGAACGATTGTTGGAAAATGAGAAGGCAAACCTATTGGCTGGTTATAGCAATCACAGGGTTGATCGTTTTTTTATTACCCTCATGAGGAAATCCTGGTTGGTTCGCTTAAAGCATCTACTAGCCAAATTTGGTGTACCATCGCTCCCTTTGCATTTCGTAGATCACCATACGGCTCATGCCGTTTGTGCTTACGTGGGAAGTGGTCGTGAATCGATGCTGGTCTTTACCTGTGATGGTTGGGGAGACGGTTATTCTGGTGGGTGTTTCGAGGCGAGCCGCGGTAGCGTCAAACCGCTGCACCTCATTCCGAATACTGGCTCGGCTGGTTCTTTCTACGTCGCCGTTACCAGCATGCTTGGGTTTAACAATCTGCGGCATCAAGGTAAAATAACGGGTTTGGCTGCTTATGGAAAACAGAGCGCCGCCGTTGATGTGGTTCGACAAAGTTTCCGCTTGGTGGATGGTGTTCCGCGTGTTGACCTCAGGCGTATATTGCTACATGGACGAGGTCGGTCAGGGTGGAGGTTGGTTTCACGAGCCACGCTTTCCATGCTAAGTTTCGATCTGCAAAAAATTTGGAGGTTTTTTTCTGATCATATTTTGACCAATAATTCTCTTTATTTTACTGAAAATTTCCGCAAAGAATTGGCCTCTTTTACACGTGAAGATATCGCTTATGCCTTCCAATTGGTGCTGGAGGAGGTGGTAGCTGGCTACGTTGGTTACTATCTGAAGCGTTTCGGGCCTGCGCATGTCGGGTTTTCTGGGGGGGTTTTCGCCAATGTCAAACTCAATCAGCAGTGTGCCAAACTCGAAGGTGTTGAGTCATTGTATGTGTATCCCCACATGGGTGATGGTGGATTGGCTGCTGGTGCGGCTTTTCACTTTTGGCTTGAGTCTTTGCGTAAAAAAGGACAACCATACAAACCAAATTTTCTGACCTCCGTCTTTCTTGGTTGGGCGCCACGGCCAGGAGAAATAGAACAGGCCCTTTCCAAATATACTGGAAGTGTCGTTTGGCAGCGTCACGAAACGAACCTGGAAGAAATAATTGCCAAAAGGCTTGCACAGAACTTGGTTATTGGGCGTTATTCTGGACCCATGGAATATGGTCCGCGCTCTTTAGGAAACCGTAGTATTTTATATCATGCGAGTGACCCCAATGTAAACAATTGGCTCAATCAAAGATTGAATCGTACCGAATTTATGCCGTTTGCCCCCAGTACTCTTTGGGAGCAACGACATCTTTGCTATAGGATGGATGATCGCGATTGGTCGGCTGCGGAATTTATGACCATAGTGTTTGAATGTACAGATTGGATGCGCCAATCGTGTCCTGCGGCAGTGCATGTCGATGGTACTGCGCGTCCACAGTTGGTACGCATGGAGCATAACCCAACGTTCCACAAAATTCTCACGCATTATTTCCGTGAAACGGGATTTCCCACTGTCGTCAATACGAGCTTCAATATGCACGAGGAGCCCATCGTTTGTACGCCAGAGGATGCCCTGAGGGCCCTTCTAAAAGGTGGTTGCGATGTTCTTTTCCTGGAAGAATACGAATGCCATGTCTGTTCCCCCTCGGAACCGCAACCGGCCGTTTAAACGGCAACAAATTTTCGGTCAATCGAATCGTTTTTCAATGGTGGAGCCGTCGGGGGGAGGTAATTCATAACAGGTGGCGCAACGGTGCTTGAATTCCAAGCGCAACTGTTCATCGCGTAGTTGTTGATTGCGTTTGTTGTTCCAGATTGTCAGCAGAGACCCCTCGGCAACATGACCCAATACCATGCTGGCGTTGTAATCCATGCAACAGGGAACCACGCTTCCATCGTGCAACACGGTTATCATGCCACGCCAGAATTCCCGGCAAGGTTTGCTGCGGTTGGTCGGTAACAATTGATTGTACTCCAGATGGGAGGAGAAGCGAATATCATCGACATGCGGACCCAACCGTGTGCGCATCTCTTTTTCCTGCGCCAAGGCTTCTGGATGACCGATACTGTTGATTTCCAGATAAATGTTGGCATGGGATTCACGGATGCGTTTGGCCAGGGCAATCAGGTTGCGTTCCACCTTGGCGAAAGCGATGCCGCGATTGGCGGTGTACACCTCGTCCATGCCGTCCATGGAGAGGGTGATGTGGGAAATACCACTGGGCAAAATTTTTTCAATGTTGGCATCTGTGAACAGGGTGGCGTTGGAAGTCATCGCGATCCGTTTCCCTTTGTCTCGCAGGTAGGCGATGGCCTCGAAAAAGTGTGGGTTGAGCATCATCTCTCCCCAGCCCACCAGGGTATAACTGTGGACATCTGGATTGTTATCCACCAGGGTGCGGAAGGTTTCCAGGGACATGAACCCCTCTTTCCTGGTCATGACGCTGTGCCGGGCGCACATTTTACAGTCCAGGTTGCAGCGTGCGGAGAGTTCCACCGACACACTGGTCACTTGGAATCCTTTTTTGCGGCGCAGGATATAGGAGAGTTCATTCAGGGCCGTTTGCAGGAACGTGCGCCAATCCGGAATGAAGAAGAGTACTCTGGAAATGGGTCTGGGCGTGCGAACGATAAAGCGCAAATAGAAGGTAATGAGTTGTTTTATTATAATCATGGTTTAGCGTGTCGCTTTGATAAAGTGGGTACTCTTATACCGAAACCAGCTCGGGATACGTAATTTCCCAGAGTCATTCCCGCGAAAGCGGGAATCCAGAAAGTCAGGGGAGATAGGAAAGTTTCCTGGATCCCCGCTTTCGCAGGGATGACAAAAAAATCCTTCCCGCGAAAGTGGGAACTACGCATCCCAAAATAGTTGCGGTTTAGCGTGCTTTTTCGGCCAAAAATTTGATATAACCTTCCCCTTTCATCCAACGTCCCATGCCATAGGCACCCCAGTTCGAGTCCAACCTTTGGATGTTGACCAGTGACGCTTCCCGCAGCCATTGCAAGATATCCGCTTCATAATAATTTTCCCGGATGGGGACATACATGCAGTCCATGACCGCATACCAGAAAACCGGGTCGGAGGATACACGTTTGACCAAAGCCAGGGTCAATGCTTGCGGAATGATGTGTCGGAACAGGCGCGCGGCATAAATGGCGAAATTCATCAAGCCACCGCGCCCGTAGAGACCCAGGATGATGGAGCCACCCGGTTTGAGTACGCGCACCAGTTCACGAAATCCTCGCTTGGGATCGGTGGTGTGGTGCAACACGCCATCACAATGCACGATATCGAAGGTGTTGTCTGGATAAGGAATATCCAGCACGGAGGCCAGTTGTACTTCAAGACGGTCGGAGAAGGAGCTGTTACGCTCTTTGGTATTGCGAACACACCCGGACCCCATGTCGATGGCGCAAACCTTGGCGGCCCCGTGAATCAGCATGCTGCGCACGGCCCTGCCGCTGCCACTGCCGGCATCCAGACATACCTTGTCAGCAAAAAAAGTGTTGTCCACAGGTAACTTGGACCAGTTGAAAAAATGGTCGTCAGAAAATTTTTCCCATTGGGATTGGTTGAATTGATCCCATATGGACGCATACAAGCTGCCGGTGGTGGTGGCGATTTCCTGATCGGTATTCACGTGAGCCTCCTTCCCAAACGGGTATTTTGAATCAGCATGTCGAAACCGGCATGAACATACCGTTTGATCTGTTCGAGGGATCGCACGCTTTTGAGTGAACGCCAAAGTTGATGGGGGCGGAAATAAAATTCGTTCATGGCGTTATGGCAGAGGCGTGCCATGTCCTGATCACTCATACTGGTCCAGGGGCGACCCATGAATTCTGTCACAGGTTTGGGTTGGGTGAGATAGTCGGCCCAAAAATCGGTTTGCACATGGGGTAGATAATGTTTTTTATACAATTCAGTTTCTGGAAAGGCAGTCAGGGTATTGAAAATGGCAAAGTCTAATGGCAACCGTTTGGCAAAATCGATGGTTTCGCGAGCGGTTTCCGGTGTTTCTCCTGGTGCCCCGATGACGAAATAGCCAAAGGTGCTGATACCGACAGCAGCCGTTTTTTTGATGATACGCTCGGCGCGTTCCAGCTTGACCGGTTTTCTCAAAGCATCCAGAATCGTTTCATTTCCAGATTCGATCCCGTAGAATATCCTATAGCAGCCTGCTTCCCGCAAGGCTTCCAGCATTTCGTCATTCATGGCCTTGACGGTGCTGCGTACATTCCAAATAATTTTTTTATGCAATCCTTTGGCGATCAGCAAACGGCATATATCAAGAACCCGCTGTTTACCGACCGTAAAACTGGAGTCAAAGATGTCGATTTCGCGTATGCCATGATTTTCATAACAGGCCTCGAATTCCGCCACCACATTTTCGGCGCTTCTGGCGCGCCATTGCGTTTGTGCCGACTCGCAAAAAATACAGGGATAGGGGCATCCCCGGCTGGAATTGAACACGGTATAGTTGCGCCGGGTGCTGATAAAATTAAAATAGACGTGGTTGGGAATCAGATGACGGGCTGGAAAGGGGACGGCGTCCAAATTTTGATTCCTCGGGGCTGCCCCGGCAAAACGGATCGCTTCTCCATGGCGCCAGACCAGTCCGGGCAATCCCTCCAGGCTTTCGTTGGCGTTCAGGCGGCGAATGAATTCCGGTAAGACCATTTCCGCTTCGCCCACACAGCCATAATCGACATGCTGGCTATTTTTAAGAGTTTCCACAGGGAATATCGTCATATGCACCCCGCCAAACAATATTTTCACTTTTGGCAACAGGCTTTTGAAATAACCGGCATAGGAGTTGGCCTGATGGAAATGCGAGGTATAGACGGAAAACGCGATGATATGGGGATCAAAGGCCAGCAATTGTTGTTTCAGGTCGGCATCGCTCAATTTCATACCGACGATGTCGCAATAAAGGGTTTCCACATCCAGTTGCTCCAGAATGGCTGCGACATAGAGCAATTGAATATTGGGCATGTGCCCGAAATGTTTCATCACCGTTTTATTGCCGGGCTCGTTGACGATCCGGTCCACATCATAATGCACCAAGGCTATTTTCATGGAAAATGATTCTCCTTACCCACACGGGTCAGGCAAGAATGCTCCAGGAACCATGATCAGGATTCACGTGTCCAAACGACTGGATCCGGGGTGATTGGATTTGTTCCTGGTACATTGGGATACCGCCATGGCACGCCACCACCCTGTTTCGGATAGTACTGACACTCAATAACATTATTTTGTGCATCTTGCAAGAATATCATCCATTTTCGATAATACTCGAATCCGTACACAGCATGGAATATGTCGGATGGTGTTCTTTTTGCAAGTTGCCGTAGGATACTAACAACGATCAACAAGGAAGGTTGCGGTGCAGGGCAATAAAAAGACGGCGACACCGGACCAATCCGGCCAACCCGAAACCACCCGGGTCCGGACTGTCCGAATCATGCCCGTGTATCACCAACGCTCCGAAGCGGGACGATATCCCCTTTGGATGCGATGGGTCGTGATACTTTTTTTTGCCTGGGCCTTTTTCGGATGGCTGAACGAAACGTGGTTTTTCGCCTTCGATACCCCTTTGTGGCTCAATCGCTATACCGAATGCGTCATCATCCTGGTCTTTGGCACTTGGCGCATCGTGGGAGAAAAAAATCCCTACACGCGCCGGCGTTTGATTATTCTGGTGGCCAATGTGACAGTGTTGTGGTGGCTGATCCCATGGCTGTTCCCCTTTATTGAACCGTACCTGGGCTATCTGGGAGGTTTTCCGGTTTTTCCATCGTTGCATACCCCGGGGACGCTGACTTTTTTTGTCGTGTTGGCAACGGTATTTTTGTTTGGTCGGCGCATCATCTGTGGTTTTAACTGTCCCTGTGTCGGAATTCGTGAAGTGGTTGGCTTTCCGTTTCGACACAAGGCGCATGTACCCCGGAGTATGCGGGCCTGGGGCTTCAGACATGGCAAATGGATCTGGTTTGCCCTGTATCTGGGGGCCATGCTGGCGATGATCCGGCCCGCCAACAACATCACCACCGCCTATCTGGGTTTTTTCGCCCTGGCGGTGGGGCTGACCTATTATGCTTCCATGTTTGTTGCGCCGTGGATCGGCAATCGGGGCTACTGTCGTTTTTTGTGCCCTTTTGGCGCAACATTCGGGCTCTTGAACAAGGTGGGTCTGTTTCGTATCGATTATGATGCCTCCACATGCATCCAATGTGACAAATGTGTCCGGGTATGCGACATGGGCATTCCGGTGTGGCACCTGGGAGAACAGCATGGCCGGATTAAAACCACCGAATGCATGGGTTGCGGTCGTTGTGTGAGCGAATGCCCAACGCAAAGTTTGGCATTTTTTGACATCCGTAATCTGATTTTTTGGGGGAGACGCCAGGATGGCAATTATCTCAAAGGATTGGTTGCCCTGAAACAATCCGGCAATCGCTGGCGTTTGGCGGTGTTTGTGTTGAGCCTAGTCTTGGCTTTGATGGGGGGGTGGTATTATTCGTCGCGCATTGGTACTGGCGCGGAACTGATCAACCAATTGGGGACGTTATGCGGTTTTCCCATCGCCAAGTGGTGATTGGTTTTTGCCTTCTGCTGGTCTGGCCCATGTGGGTTTGGGGTGATTCATCCGCTTCGTTTCGCGGTACTGGAGAGTACGGTGGTTCTTGGCGCAGCGATCCCATGCATGGCTATTGGGATCCGCTGACCTATCCGCGACCAGAAAGCAGCAAGGTCAAGGGGGTGTTTCAGGGGGAGGAGTGTCTGGAATGCCATGCCACCCTGACCCCGGGGATTGTGCAGGATTGGCGGGCGAGCCGTCATGCCCAGGGGAGTCATCCGGTTTTTTGTCCGAGCTGCCATGGCCAAGACCATGAAAAATTGTTTTTTCCCACACCTGAGACCTGTGGTCGTTGTCATCCCCAGCGCCTGGAACAGGTGGAGGATGAAAAAAGGTATGGTTTCCCAAGCCATGCACTGGCCATGGAGCGGGTGGTGGACAGCAAACATTTCGCCGACAAACCCAAAGCGGAAGTCGCTGCCTGCCTGCAATGTCATTCGGTGGCGACGAAATGTGATTCCTGCCACACAAGGCATCGTTTTTCCGCAGCGGAGGCCCGGCGTCCCGAGGCGTGCGTGACGTGTCACTCCGGACCGCCGCACCCTGACGATACCAGTTATTTCGCCTCGCCTCATGGTGTACGGTACCTGAAAGAGGGGAATGGCTGGGATTGGAGCAAGCCACTGCGCCGTGGCAATTATCCGGTCCCTACCTGTGCGGGGTGCCATATGAAGGATGGCAACCACCAAGTAGCCGACAAGGCGCTGTGGAAATTTGGCATCCGGGAAATCAATCCGGAAACCGCAGAAAATCGCATCAAACGCAACCGCTGGGTCAAAGTGTGTGGCGACTGCCACCCGTCCAAGGTGATCAATGAATTTTTTCATACTTTGGACGAAGAGAGGGGAAGTGCCTGGAAAAAACTGTATACCGTTGAGAAGATATTGAAAAATTTGCGCTCCGATGGGTTGTTGCTACCGAATGCTGCAGATCGTCCCCTTTACCCCATGGATTGGTTGGCCCGTTGGTTTCCCAAAGAGCGTATCGGTTTCTTGGAAGGTCAGGCATCCGCCTTCTACAATGTGGGGGCGCTCGAACGGGATTATTTTGATTTGTGGTATTTCACCAATACCGGGGCCTACAAGGGGATGGCGCATGGGGCCAAAAAAATGGCGACTCGGTTTCATGGTCGCATGGTGGAGGAATCCCATGCCATTGTTGTGGAGGCGGATCGGGTGCGAACTTTGGGCAAACGCGCAAAGAAAAGCGATATCAAACCGTTGTGGACGGAGGGGGAGTATACGCGTTACAATCGGGATCACAATTAAGGAGTGCCGATGCTAATTCTACTTCGTCATATTGGAACACGCTTTCTGGATTCCCGCTTTCGCGGGAATGACGAAGCAGAAAATCCGTTAAAAAAGTCATCTGTCATTCCCGCGAAAGCGGGAATCCAGAGGCCACAAACTCCGAACTCCAAATGTGACAAAGTAGAATTAAAATGGATCCTGGCATGGCTGGGAGCGGGCCTCATGGCTGCTGGGGCGGCAGTGGTCGTGGCCGATGACTGCCTTCGATGCCATCAGGAACGGGATCGGGATCTCGTAATCGAGTGGCGGACCGGCCCCCACAACCGACCCGGGGTGGATTGCCGTTCCTGTCATGGGGAGCGGCACGATGGATCCATGGCGGCCCGTTCCAGAACGAACGATGCCTGCCTGGGATGTCACCCCCGGGTGGTTGGCAGCTATCGGACTTCCAAACACGGTGTACTGGTTGCGATCGAGGGTGGCCGGGATGATTATTCCAGATCCTTGAGCGATGCGCACTACCGTTCGCCCACCTGTGCTTATTGCCACTTGCATCTGGGCAAACATGGCATGAGTTATCGGGTGGAAGCCAAGGCTTCGGCCTTGCGTCCGGTACAGGTGGATATCACCAACCGACTGGACCAGCGCATGCGTCCTTGCCGGGATTGTCATTCGCCGCGATTTGTGGAAACTTGGTTTGCCACGGGTGATCGGATGGTGGAAATCGGGGGGATGAAAATGCGGGAGGCGATGGCGGTTGTGCAGGAGATCTCCCGGCGCGATCCCATGGCGGCACTCAAGGCGCGTATCATCCTTTATCGCAGCATGCTCGGACATTTGAAAAACGTCAAATTGGGGGTGGGGCACCAATCCCCTGATGGGCAATGGTGGCATGGCCAAGCCGCTTTGGATGGGGATTTGTTGCGGATTAAATCCATTTTGCACGAGGTTTTGGTACGTCCTGAAGGGGGGTAGACATGTTGAACAATGGGCTGGTTGGCAAGACGATTGTATTGCTGTTGTGCGGTGGGGACAAACGTTCCCAGGAGGCGGACATCGTCCGGGCCGTAGCCTGTCTGGAGGATTTCCTTCTGAGGATGATAGGTGGATTCTGGACAGTGAAACCCGCATGGAAAAACTGACCACTGACAACCAAATGCAAAGCGCCGACCTGTTGGCGGAGAACGTCGAGCGGCTCAGGGGCTTGTTCCCGGAGGTTTTTACCGAGGGAAAGATTGATTTTGCGGTACTCAAGGAGGTGCTGGGCGGGCATGTGGACGAGCGGGAGGAGAAGTACGGTCTCAATTGGCATGGCAAGCGTCAGGCTCGCCGACTGGCCCTGACCCCATCCACCGGTACGCTGCGCCCTTGCCCCGGGGAGAGCGTGGATTGGGAGACCACGCAAAACCTTATGATCGAGGGGGATAATCTGGAGGTGTTGAAACTTTTGCAGAAGAGCTATGCGGGCAAGGTCAAACTCATTTACATCGATCCGCCCTACAACACCGGCAAGGATTTTGTCTATTCGGACGACTACCGGGACAATATCCGCAACTATCTGGAGTTGACCGGGCAGATGGATGGCGAGGGGCGACGAATGTCCAGCAACACGGAGGCCTCGGGGCGGTTCCATACCGACTGGTTGAACATGATGTACCCCCGGTTGCGGCTGGCGCGGAATCTGTTAAAGATGGAAGGTGTTGTTTTTATCAGCATTGATGATGGCGAGGTGGTCAACCTTCGACGCCTATGTGATGAAATTTTTGGCGAAGAGTGTTTCATTGCGCAAATGGTTTGGAAAACGCGTGCAAGCGAAGATACCAGGGCGACAACCGGGGTATCGACGGATCATGAATACATTATTTGTTACGCCCGTTCCACGGAAGTTGCACTGCGCGGTGCTGAAAAAAATACGGAAAAATTTGATAATCCAGATCATGATCCCCGTGGTCCATGGCGAAGTGCGGACCTGACTGGCTTGGCCACCAAAAACGCTCGACCGAATTTGCATTATGACCTGATTGATCCTGTGACACAGATAAACTATGGTTGCCCTTCAAAGGGTTGGCGATATGAGCCGAAAACAATGTCAATAAAAATAGACGAGGGGCGCATCCTGTTTCCAAAGGATGGATTGGGCAGACCACGCCATAAACTTTTTCTGCGTGAAATGAGGAGCCTGTATAAAAATATCAGCTCGATAATCACCAAAACCACGACATCGGATGGAACACGGGAAGTGAATGAATTGCTTGACGATGGTGTTTTTCATTTTCCCAAACCGCACGTACTGCTCATGACTTTAATGGAGCAAGCCACTGTTGAGGATGATCTCGTATTGGATTTTTTTGCCGGTTCCGGCACGACCGCCCATGCCGTTTTCAATTTGAACAAACAGGATGGTGGCAACCGCCGCTTCATCCTGGTCCAATTACCGGAACCAACTGTTCAAAACAAATACCCCACCATTGCCGAGATCACCAAGGAGCGGCTGCGGCGCGTCATCAAAAAGCTCAACGATGCGGACGCGGGCCAGCGCGACCGGAATGAGGGGGTCAAAGCGGACTGGGGGTTTCGCGTTTTCAAGTTGGATACCAGCAATTTTAAACCCTGGGATCCCGACCCCGAAGACCTGAATCGAACCCTGCTGGATCACGTCGATCCCATTCTACCGGGTCGCTCCGAGCAGGATCTCCTGTTTGAACTCCTGCTCAAGCTGGGGCTGGAATTGACCGTCCCCATGGAAACCCGGATCATCTCCGGAAAAGCGGTCCACGCCATCGGCGGTGGGGCGTTGCTGGTGTGTCTGGCCGAGGAGGTCACCCGCAAGGAGGTGGAACCCCTGGCCCGGGGCCTCCTGGATTGGCGGAAGGAACTGGCCCCGGCGGTGTCCACCACCTTCATCTTCAGGGACAGCGCCTTCGATGATGTTGGCAAGACCAATCTGACGGCTATCCTGGAGCAAAACCTGTTCGCCAGCGAACTGGCCGGCATTCGCAGCCTGTGAGGGGAAGTGGCTTGAAAACACCCGATCCTGACATTTTGAATGAGATGGTCCGGCGCATTGTTGAGGTGGTACACCCCCTGCGCATTATCCTGTTCGGATCTGCCGCACGAGGCGAGATGGGACCGGACAGCGATCTGGATTTTCTGGTGGTAATGCCTACTGGCGTGCATCGCCGGAAAGTGGCCATAACTGTCTATAACGCACTGGGGGGATTGGGAGTTCCAAAAGATATCATCGTTGTTACAGAAGAGGATATCCAAAAATACAGAGATAACCATTCTCTCATTATTGCCCCAGCTTTGGCGGAAGGAAGAGAACTCTACCATGCCTTCCAATAAACCTGTACCAGGAACTCCTGATAATTGGCTGAGCAGAGCCATGGGGGATTTGGCTATTGCTCAAATAGCACTACCTGAAAAGGCTTGTTATGCAGATCTCTGTTTTCATGCCCAACAAGCAGCGGAAAAAGCTATCAAAGCAGTATATTTGACCATAAAATGACGTTCAGATATACCCATGACCTGGAGATATTGATTGTCACATTGACCCAGCAAGGCATAGACGTTCCTCAAAAGGTCAAAGAATGTGCATTCCTCAGCGTATTCGCATGGGAAACCCGCTATCCAGGATTTGAAGATTCTGTCACTATCGAGGAATATCAGAATGTTATCCACAAGGCCGAAATCGTGGTGGCCTGGGCGGAAAAGGTGCTGGAATCATGAACAACGACCGCACAGGCACACCTCCTACGGGTGAAGTCCTGTTCTACGAAACCGCGGATGGTCGCACCCGGGAGGTGTCCCCCCTAATTTGGCCCCACATGGAAAGGAAAAGAAATGACCGCGCTGACCGTGACCGTGCCTGAATCCTCTATTGCCGCCCTGCGGCGTTCTCCGACTGAATTTGTGCGAGAAATGAAGCTGGCGGCAGCGATGCACTGGTATCAACAGGCCATAATCTCCCAAGAACGAGCCGCCGAACTGGCTGGCATGAATCGACGGGATTTTATTCGAGCCCTGGCGCGAGATCGACAAGAGGTGTTTACCCTGACGGAGGAAAGCCTTTCCCGAGAGTTGGGATTGGAGGAACATCAGGCATGAGCGAACCGAGAGAAATCTTAATCGTCAACACCTCCCCGTTGATCCACTTGGCCGAGGCGGGCCTGTTGCACTTGCTGCGCGAATCGGCGACGGCGGTATGGGTTCCGGAACCGGTGGCGAGGGAAATACGGGCCTACGGGGAGAGCGACCCAACAGCCTGTGCCCTCGCCACACACTCCTGGATCGAAGTCAAACCCAACGCGACCGTCCCGGCGGAAATTTTGGCCTGGAACCTGGGTGCTGGGGAATCCGCCGTGTTGGTCTTGGCCATGGCCTTTCCGGGCGGCGTGGCCGTGATCGACGATCTTGCTGGACGGCGTTGCGCCGAGGCTTTTGGATTGCCCTTACGCGGTACCGTTGGCTTGGTTCTATCGGCAAAGCGGGCCGGGCGAATTGCTGCTGCGCGTCCAATACTGGAACGGCTTCGTGATAGCGGAATGTATCTGTCCAATGCGACGCTTGACCGAACACTAAGGTTGGTTGGCGAATGAAATTCCATTTTGAACCCGACCTGGACTATCAGCTTGCCGCCATTGAATCGGTGTGCGGTCTCTTTCGGGGACAGGAAGCGTGCCGCACCGGGTTCACGGTTAGCCATGGCGGATCTCTTCACAAGGACAGCAACCGTCTTGAGGAGTTAGGTATAGGCAATCGTCTGCGCCTTCTGGATGATGAACTCCTGGCCAACCTGCATGCGGTCCAACTGAGAAACGGTCTGCGTCCGTCGGATTCCCTGGCTTCCGGCGATTTCACCGTGGAGATGGAGACTGGAACCGGCAAGACCTATGTTTATCTGCGCACCCTCTTCGAGTTGCACCAACGGTACGGTTTTACCAAGTTCGTCATCGTGGTGCCGTCGGTGGCCATCAAGGAAGGGGTCTACAAGTCGCTCCAGGTCATGGCGGACCACTTCCGGGGAATCTACGCCAATACCCCCTTTGAATATTTTCTGTATGACTCCAGCAAGTTGGGGCAGGTGCGCAATTTTGCCACCAGCCCCCATATCCAGGTCATGGTGGTGACGGTGGGGGCCATTAACAAGAAGGAGGTCAACAACCTCTACAAGGAAACCGAGAAAACCGGCGGGGAACGTCCCATCGATCTGATCCGCGCCACCCGTCCCATCGTCATTGTCGATGAACCGCAAAGTGTGGACGGCGGTTTGTCAGGTCAGGGCAAGAGGGCGTTGGGTGCGATGCATCCCCTTTGCACTTTGCGCTATTCCGCCACCCATGCTGACAAACACCACATGCTCTACCGTCTGGATGCCGTGGAGGCCTACGAACGCAAGCTGGTGAAACAGATTGAGGTGGCCTCCCTACTGGTACAAGGCGGGCACAACAAGCCCTACGTCAAGTTGTTGGAGACCAGCAACAAGCGTGGCATCACCGCGCGGGTGGAGTTGGATTGTCAGCAGGCAACCCAAGTGCGCCGGATGGTCAAAACCGTGAAAGCAGGCGATGATCTGGAACAGATCACGGGCCGTTCCCTCTATGCCGGGTGTCTGGTACAGAATATCGGCTGCAAAGCTGGCGATGAATTTTTGGAGCTGGCCAACCAAGATCTCTCCCTGCGTCTGGGCGAGGCTATGGGTGACGTGGACTCGGATGTTGTCAAACGGCAGATGATCCGCCGCACGATAGAGGAGCATCTGGACAAGGAATGGCGCTTGCGCCCCTTGGGGATCAAGGTACTCTCGCTCTTTTTCATTGATGTTGTCGAGCATTATCGCGCCTATGGCCCCGATGGCACCCCCATGAAGGGCAAGTATGCGGTGATGTTCGAGGAGGAATACCGCCGAGCCATTGCTAAACCCAAATATCGTACCTTATTCCAGGAGGTGGACACCCGTGCCACACCCGAAGAGGTCCATGAGGGGTATTTTTCCATCGACAAGAAAGGCCGGTGGACCGATACCGCCGAAAATAACCAAGCCAACCGGGATAACGCCGAACGTGCCTATTCCCTGATCATGCGTGACAAGGAAAGGCTCCTCAGTTTTGCGACCCGGGTGACCTGCATTTTTTCCCATTCCGCCCTGCGGGAGGGGTGGGACAATCCCAATATTTTCCAGATCTGTGTCCTGCGCGACATGGGCACGGCAATCACGCGCCGTCAATCCATCGGTCGGGGGTTGCGACTCTGCGTCAACCAGCAGGGGGAACGGGTGCGTGGTTCCGACATCAACACCTTGACCGTCATCGCCACCGAAAGCTATGAGCAGTTTGCCAAGAATCTGCAAACGGAGATTGAGAAAGAGACCGGGATTCACTTCGGATTGGAGAACCAACTGAAGATCAAGAATGCCAACGCGCACGTCCCGACCCGAAGCCGTCAGGCCATTCCCCACGACGTGGCTTTACATCCCTTTTGGAACCGCATGCAACGCGATACCGTCCACTGGGTGACGTTTGACATAGAGAAACTGGTGGCGGATTGCGCTCAGGCCATCCGGCTGGGGCCGCCCGTTACAACGGCTCGCATGCAGGTTTGCAAGGCTGATTTGGCGATTGGCAAGGGATGCGTCGCTACCAGGGAGCGCGGGCAATCGTCTCCCGATGTCATCGATGGGGACAATATCGAGTTGCCCGACCTGCTGACGGTTTTGCAGGAGCGAACCCAACTGACGCGAGGTAGTATCGTGCGCATCCTGATCCGCAGTGAACGCCTGGGGGATTTCCGGCGCAACCCGCAGCAGTTCATTGCATGGGCTGCCGATTGTATCAACCGTACCAAGTGTCTTGCCGTTATGGAACACCGATGAAAAATAAAAGCCGGGGGGCCAAGCACAAGGCGGTTTCATCCCGTTCAGGTCGTGACCGGTCCGATGCCGACCGGCAATCGGCCTTTGCACTGTTTGGTGCCGGGCGGGTGACGGAGGCGTTGGCGGTTGCCGAGCGCTTGTTGCAGGCCAACCGGGACGACCCCTTTTTGTTGAATCTGGCGGCGGTATGTCACGGCATGGAGGGGGATGCCGAGGTGGCGTTTTCTTTGTGGCGTCATGCGTTGCGGCTAGCCCCCGATTATGCGGACGCGTGCTGCAATATGGCCAATGTCTTGCGGGATCAAGGGCGTTTCGCCGAGGCGGAGGGGTGTTATCGGCAAACTCTCGGGATTCATCCAGGTCATATCGAAGCCCGTAATAATCTGGGTGTCCTGTTGCAACGTCTGGGGCGCCATGCCGAGGCGGAGGCGATGTATCTCCAGATCATCACCCTGCGTCCTGACCTTGCCGATGTTTATTTCAATCTGGGCAACCTGTACCGCGAAAGCAAACGTCCTGATGCGGCGGAGCAGGCTTACCGCAAGGCGCTGTTGCAAAATCCCAGGCAGGTGGATGTTTGTAACAATCTGGGATTGCTGTATCAGGAATCGGGGCGGGTTGCGGAAGCCGAAGCATGCTATCGCCGTGCCCTGGCCGTCAACCCGCAGCATGGGGATGCCCTTTACAATCTGGCCAATTTGTTCAAGGATTTAAAACGGTGTCGCGAGGCGGAGCAAGGATATCGCCAAGTATTGCGGCTGCATCCGGAGCATGTGTTGACCTGCAACAATCTGGGCATTCTGCTGCATCAGATGGAGAACCATGCCGAGGCGGAAGAATGCTATCGCCAAGCGTTGCGTCTGGCACCCGACTTTGCCGATGCGGGTTGGAATCTGGCTTTGCATTATTTGTCCCTCGGTGATTTTTCGCAGGGCTGGCCACTGTATGAATATCGCTATCACCCCGACATGAAAAAACGCAATACCGTTCCCCCGGATGTCACGATTCCCATGTGGCGCGGGGAGGATGTGCAGGGAAAATCCATGTTGATCGTTGCCGAACAAGGGTTGGGGGATCAAATTCAATTTTGCCGTTATGCGACGATGTTGAAAGCGGTGGGGGCGAGCCGTGTCACCCTGACATGCGATGCGGCGTTACGCGTGTTGTTCCAAAGTCTGGAAGGGGTGGATGCCGTTGTCGAAAAAGGGGCGTCTTTTGGAGAAGGTCATGATTATTGGACCTTTTATCTCTCGATACCGCAGTACATGCACACCACGGTGGCAACCATTCCGGCTCGGATCCCCTATCTGCATCCTGGTATGGATCGGGTAGCCCATTGGCGATCCCTTCTGCCTGACGATGGGTTCAAGGTGGGACTGGTATGGCGCGGCAGCCCGGTTAATGCCAACGATGCCAATCGCTCCTTGCCCGGATTGGAGGTGTTGGCCCCGTTGTGGGAGGTTCCGGGTGTCACGTTCTTAAGCTTGCAAAAAGGCGATGGCGAAGAACAGGCGACAACACCACCGGTTGGCCAACCTTTGCGGCATTATGGTTCATTATTGCACGATTTTGCCGACACGGCGGCTTTGGTGGTGCAACTGGATCTGGTCATCAGCATTGATTCGGCGGTGGCCCATTTGGCGGGTGCTGTTGGGCAAAGGTGTTGGGTGTTGCTGCCCTGTTGGGGGACCGATTGGCGTTGGCTCAAAGGGAGGAACGATTCCCCCTGGTATCCCGATGGCATGCGATTGTTTCGGCAAACCCGATTCGATGATTGGTCGCAGGTTGTGCAACATATGGCACGGGAGTTGGCTGCACAGGTCGGGGAACGGCAGTCGGATATGGGATTCCATGGCGCGAGTGAGGACAACGCGATGCGGATGATCCCGTGAAATTCGAGGTGATGGACTCAAGTCCGCAATGTGAGACGATTGCGTCCATTCCCCTTGGAATGATACAGCATGGTATCAGCGCACTTGACCAGCTCCTCGGGATCGGATCCAGGCGCAGGGTGGAGCGAGGCGCCACCGATACTGACGGTGACGATGCCATCGGGCACTTTTGAGAAGACATGGGGAATCTGTAGGGCGCGTATGGCTTCCAGAACTTCCTGGCCCACCTTGCCGACCCCATCCAAGTCGGTATCCGGTAGAACGCACACCAATTCCTCACCGCCGTAGCGGGCCGCCAAATCCGGGGAGCGATGCACGACTCCTTGAACCGCCCGAGCCACTTGGCGCAGGCAGTCATCGCCGGCGGGATGTCCGTAGTTGTCGTTGAAAAGTTTGAAACTATCGATATCCATCAGCAACAATCCAACCTTTCCGCCGGAGCGGAGCGCCCGGTTCCATTCGGAGGCCAGTACTTCATCAAACCAGCGTCGATTGGCAATACCGGTCAGGGCATCGGTACGGGAGATGGACAGCAAGAGACGGTGTGCCTCAGCCAATTGTCGTTCTGATTCGACAAATTCCTGGATCAATGCTTTGAGTAGTTGTTCATTGAGTCTGTGATCGGCCAATTCGGCCTGTTGTTCGATCACCCTCGCGACCAGGTTGCCATAGGAGCGATGGAACTGGGACTCAAAGGAAAAATCGACGATGCCCGTTTTAAACATGGTGATCTCCTATTTTGCAACGCCCGGAATATGGTCAATCCCGATATCTTCAAGTGATTCCAGGATGTCGCGCATGGTTTGGATATCCTCTCGACGATGGAAAATGACCCCATGTTGCGGCGCGATCATGCGCGCATCCACCGAAAAGATCACGGACAAGGCATGGCGCAAGGCTTTCGTACTGGGCATCACCTCCTTGTGGAACAGATGTACGCCGGTGTGCAGGCAGATATCTTGGATTTTGGGGCATTCCTCATGCGGTTGTTCAGGCCGGGAACCACGGCAACTCAGGCAAAGCTCATGCATTTCAGCGAAAAGGGATTGGCCACGTGGGCGGGAGATGGTTCCGAACAGATCGCTGGTGAACAGGATTCCACTGGTTTCATCCAGGGTGATGAAACTGCCAGCGGAATGGGCATAGGGTGTGGGCAGGAAACGCAATCGTCGTCCGGATTTCAAGATCAATTCGTGCCCGAGTCCATCGATACACATCAACTTTGAGCGAACCGAATAGTGGCGGATGAAGGGGTTGTTCTCTTTTTTGGAGATGATTTGCAGGTCTTCGCGGTCAATGAGTTGTTCCAAATTGGGGATTGATCCGCAAAGATCGGGGTCATAATGCTGGTAGATCAGATGCCTGATTTGTTCCGGGGCGATGCCGGTTTGGAGTACCTTGCGCATCACGGTGCTGAAGTCAGGACGGCTGCCACCATCAATCAATACCGCTTCGTCGCCGTCGACGATCAGGTAAGGATTGGCGGGCAAGTTTTCATGGTGATTGGCTCCGACCCAAAAAACGCCATCGGCCAATTGCACGGGACGGTCCGTATTGATATTTTGATTAATAATAGAGTTCATTGGATCTTGACTCGCAACGCAAAGGTTTAATTCCCGTATACGGCAAAGATGGTTTACAATAAGCTTTGCTGCGGTTCAATGAAAATATGAATCGTCAAGCGATCAAGGTGCTTGTCCTTTTCTTGAGCGATGCATGCGCGAACAATGGCTCATTAGTTCTACTTTGTCACATTAGAATATACGCTCTGGATCCCCGCTTTCGCGGGGATGACGAAGCAGAAAATCCGTTGAAAAAAGGTAACCGTCATTCCCGCGAATGCGGGGATCCAGAGGCCACAAACTCCGAACTGGAAATGTGACAAAGTAGAATTAAACCGCAGCTATCTTGGGATGCGCAGTTCTTGTCATCCCCGCTTTCGCGGGGATGACGAAGCAGAAAATCCGTTGAAAAAAGGTAACCGTCATTCCCGCGAATGCGGGGATCCAGAGGCCACAAACTCCGAACTGGAAATGTGACAAAGTAGAAT
>PEAK01000049.1 GCA_002753515.1 Magnetococcales bacterium | reverse complement strand
CCCATGGATACTCCGGCATCGGGTGTCGCCCCCTGGGCGCGATACAACCAATGCAAGGCTTCCCGCGCCCTGGATGTGGCTTCTGCGGCGGGGGGGGGGGGGCCGGGGCGCAGGAAAAAATCGAGTTGGTCTTTGAGTACCAGCCTGCGCAGCTCCGGGTCGGTGGATTGGAAAAGGTGACGCAAGCGTGTTCCATGCCGCATCAACTGCCAATACCGTTCACGCCATACCTTGTATTCCATGGGTTGCTTTTCTCGATTAATTTTGTTCCTGATTTACGATAAAAAAATATTCTATCACAATATCAACATGATGGCGATAACTATTCCGCAAAACCAGCGAATTTGTTGAAATGGGCGTGCTGTTTCATCCAACAAGAAAACATTATTGTTGCCATATCGACATCGTTACGTTAGGATGGTGTCGTTGACTCGGTAAAGTTTGCGTGTCGCCGTCGCTCTTGGTACCTTGATGGGTACGTTTGTCACCACTTTTCACGGAGATTTCACCCATGTTTTTGACTTTGACCCAAAACGCCTGCAAAAAACTTGGTACACTTTTAGCCGACGAGAACAACCCGAACTTGAAACTGCGCATTTTTGTTTCGGGCGGTGGCTGCTCCGGTTTTCAATATGGTTTCACGTTTGACGAAAATCAGGAGGAAAATGATGAACTGATTGAATCGGGTGGCGTCAAGGTTTTGGTTGATCCCATGTCGGGCAACTATCTGAAAGGGGCTGAGGTGGATTACGTGGAGGACCTCAACGGTGCCCAGTTCGTGATTAAAAATCCCAATGCGGCCAGTTCCTGTGGCTGCGGCAAATCGTTCTCACCCGCTCAGGGGGGGGGGTGCGGCAACGCCTGATCATCGATTGGCCACGATGGTTTCCATTCAGGCGCGGGGGTGAGCTTCTACAATTATTTCCTGTGATTAAAGAAAAGATAATCACAGGGAATAGATGGTAACTGTGGATGATGGCGTTGTTTTTTCCTGATTTCCCGTGGCGCCGCGTTCAAGAGTTTACCAATTGCCACAAGAGATTCCTTGACAAACTCTAACAGGATCTCTATCAAGGGCGTACACGGAGTTCGATTAATTTGTTTTTGGATGAGCAAAATCACTAGGGACACACCAGGGACGTAGTATGCGACCGGGGTCGTCCCCAACCTGATCATGTTTAAGTAAGGAGGCAGTAATGACTATAAAGATTGGCATCAACGGCTTTGGGCGTATTGGCCGTAGCGTTTTTCGTGCGATTCAAAAAAATCCGGCTTTCAAAGACGTGTCGGTTGTGGCGATCAATGATCCGGTGCCCAAGGCTACCCTGATCCATCTGCTCAAGTATGACTCTGTCATGGGTGTTTTCGGTGGTGAAGTGGCCGAGAGCGAGAAGGGTTTTACCTGCAATGGCAAGGGTGTTGCCATTTATGGCCTGCGTGAGCCCGACAAGATTCCCTGGGGTGAGCACGGTGTTGAGTTCGTGATCGAGTCGACCGGCTTTTTCGTCAAGAAGGACGATGCGGGTCTGCACATGAAGGGTGGCGCCAAGCGGGTGATCATTTCCGCTCCTGCGACCGGCGACGTGAAGACCATGGTGATGGGTGTCAACGAGCATGAGTTCAACCCCGCCGAGCATTTCGTCGTTTCCAACGCTTCCTGCACCACCAACTGCTTGGCTCCTTTCGCCAAGGTGATTCATGAGAAATTCGGCATTGAGTGCGGCCTGATGACCACCACCCATGCCTACACCGGTGACCAACGTTTGGTGGACGCCCCCCACAGTGACCTGCGTCGTGCCCGTACCGCTGGTGTCTCCATGATCCCCACGAAGACTGGTGCCGCTGCGGCCATCGGTCTGGTCATGCCCGAGATGAAGGGTCGTTTCGACGGTTTGGCGGTGCGTGTTCCCACCCCGAACGTGTCGTTGGTGGACGCCGTCATGCAGGTGAAAAAAGCGACCTCCGTCAAGGAAGTCAATGATGCCCTGCGTGCTGCCGCTGACAACAAGGTTCTGGGTTACACCGATGAGCCCCTCGTGTCGGTTGACTTCCAGGGTGACCCCCGGTCTTCCATCGTCGATGGTGGTTGCACCCGGGTGACCGGCGGTGGTACCACCGTCAAGGTCATGTCCTGGTACGACAACGAATGGGGTTATTCCAACCGCGTCGTTGACCTGATTCTTCATATGAAAAAGGTCGCTGGTTGATTGTTGCTGATGATGCAAAATGATATGGACAGCGCACCCTTCGGGGTGCGTTGTCTTTTTTGTGAGTTTGCAAACGTTATCACTCTCTTCGCATTTCCTCGCCCCTCTGCGGATTTTGAATTCAAAAAGTTATTTTCATTAACGATTTGATAGGTGTCCAACCAGGATTCCGACTTGTTTCCCATGGCAAAAAGATTATCATGGACATTTGATGAATGCGCAACTTTTCAAAGTTCAGGTTGATCGGGTATCTTTAAAGAAGGACCAACAAAAGTAGAAGAACGGCAGTTGATCAACTTCTTTCCGAATTCGGCGGACTGGATGAGTGAAATCCTGGACAATCCGGCTGCGGGGAGGCTGTTTGGCCAAATGTTGAATGTTTGGATTCAAGACGTGGTGCATCGTGCATTTTTCTTACGAATGGTGCCTTATAAATCTGAAAAGTGAAGCGAACCGTTAGGATGACATCATGATCAAGATTGGTATTATCGGGGGTTCTGGTCTGGATAATCCGGATATTCTCAAGGATCCGAGGCTAATTTCCGTGGATACACCGTTCGGCAAGCCGTCATCGGCCCTGAAGGTTGGGCAAATCGCCGGTGTTGAGGTGGCCCTGTTGGCACGGCATGGGGTGGGGCATACCATTCCCCCCTCCAATGTCAACTTTCGCGCCAATGTGGCGGCGTTGAGCAGCCATGGCTGTACCCATGTGCTGGCAACCACCGCTGTGGGATCGTTGCGTCAGGAGATTCAACCCGGGCATCTGGTGTTCCCATCGCAATTCATCGATTGGACAAAAAAACGGGCCAGTACCTTTTTTGATGGGGATCGGGTCGTCCATACGCCGATGGCGCAGCCGTTTTGCCCCAACTTGCGTGCCTTGTTCGCCAGTACGGCAACGGATCTGGGATTGCCATTTCACAAGGATAAAACCGTCATCACCATCGAAGGACCCCGTTTTTCCACCCGTGCCGAAAGTCATATGTTTCGGCAGTGGGGGGCGGATGTCATCAACATGAGTACGGTGCCGGAATCGCCCTTGGCTCGCGAAAAAAAGTTGCACTATGCCGCTGTGGCCATGTCCACGGATTACGATTGTTGGCATGAGGAGGAGGAGGCCGTGACCTGGGAAATGATCCAAAAAACCATGCATGCCAATGCCGACCGGGTCATTCGTTTGTTTTTGGCGTTGATTCCGAAAATTGTCGCCACTACGGATGAGTGCAATTCGTAATCCATATACAATGAAGGAGGGATCCCCGTGACCATTAAAAGCCTGATCCGCACCATTCCCAATTATCCCAAACCGGGTATCATGTTCCGGGATATCACGACCTTGTTGCAGAATCCCGTGGGATTGCGGTTGACCATCGATGCCCTGGCCCAGCGCTGTCTGGCAGCGACATCCCCTATTGATTGTGTCGTGGGTATCGAGGCACGCGGCTTCATTCTCGGCGGGGCTTTGGCCTACACGTTGGGCAAAGGGTTTGTCCCGGTGCGCAAAAAAGGGAAACTTCCCGGTGAGGTGGTCACCCAGGAGTATCAATTGGAGTACGGTACCGACAAGATTGAAATTCACAAGGATGCCTTTGCGGCGGGTACCAGGGTATTGTTGGTGGATGATCTGTTGGCAACGGGGGGCACGGCATTGGCCGCTGCGGCGCTGGTGGAAAAATTGGGTGGCGTGGTGGCGGAAATGGTGTTCATCGTCGATCTCCCCGATCTGGGGGGCAGCAAAAATTTGCAGCAGCGGGGGTATCGCTGGTCCACCCTGGTCGAGTTTGAAGGGGAATGATGGTTTCATTAACTCCTGTTCACAAGGATGGATCGATTCATGACTGGTTTTGCGGTTGCGGTTTGGGTGGATGGGCACCTTTCCATGCTGGATCAGCGGCTGTTACCCCATGAGGTGATCAGTCGCAACTATTACAGCGCGGAAGAAACGGCGCAGGGTATCAAGGACATGGTGGTACGTGGCGCACCGGCGATAGGTTGCGCGGCGGCTTTTGGCGTGGCGGTGGAGGCGTTTCGCATTGCCGGGCAGGGGGTGCCCGCATCCTGGCCCGAGGCCATGGCCCCGGGACTGAAACTCTTGGAAGGGAGTCGTCCCACGGCGGTTAATTTGCGCTGGGCTTTGGAGCGGATGCGGCCCCTGCTGACGACCACCCCTCCCGGGGAGGTTCCGCAACGTTTGTTGGACGAGGCCCAGGCCATTTTGCGTGAGGATCACGAGGCATGCATGCAGATGGGGCGTCACGGTGCCAAGGTGCTGCCCGACACCGGGGAGAGACCCATCACCATCATGACCCATTGCAATGCGGGCGCGTTGGCAACGGGCGGCGTGTATGGTACCGCGTTGGGGGTGATTCGTGGGGCCGTGGATCAGGGGCGACAAGTACGCGTGATTGCTTGTGAAACCCGTCCGTTTTTACAAGGGGCGCGTTTGACGGCGTGGGAATTGTTGCAGGATGGTATCGCGACCACCCTCATTACCGACAACATGGCGGCGCACCTGATGAGCCGGGGTGTGATCGATTGCGTGATCGTTGGTTCCGACCGGGTCGCTGCCAATGGGGATGCTGCCAACAAGATTGGCACGTTGGGACATGCTATTTGTGCCCGGCGGTATGCTATCCCTTTCCTGGTAGCCGCACCCCTTTCAACAATCGACTTGCAGGCTGCTGATGGCAGCCATATCCCCATCGAAGAACGACCTGCGAGCGAAGTGACCCATCTGGGTGGCAAACGGATTGCCGCCCCGGATGTGGCCGTGCATAACCCCGCTTTTGACGTGACACCCGCCGATCTGATCACTTGGTTCGTGTCGGAAAAAGGTGTGGTTTCAGAGCCGACCCGGGAAAAGATCGTGGCCTTGTTTAGCAAGAATTTTAAATGAGGCACCAGGACAATTTCTTTTGGAACTTTATCAGATTTTTTCTGGTAGAAACACGCTTTGCATGTATAAGGCTTTCGTGCGTCTTTCAAGATTAATGCTATCAACAGTCAACGCTAGTAAGCGGATGATATAAATAAGCTTTTTCTTTGCGCTTTGTGCCGGGCCTTTCACCTTTAATTGTCTATCTCATTGGATGATCTCAATTTATATCGATAAGTATACCTGCCAAAGATGCCAAATGAAGCTCAAAAAAATTCCTTTTCGTAGCGATTGACCGAGCCACTCGTTGGGTTTATCTTGGGGTCCTTGGCGACGAGAGTGCCACTGGATTCCTGACTGATAGATGCTGAAGAAGGTGCCCAAGCATTTGTGAAGATTTTAAGGCATATATTCCTCAATCTATGTATAATATAGGCTGTCGAAATGCGTTTGGATGATGATGAAGGAATGATAAGAAGATTAGCCTATCGCCTTTCGGAGGAAGCTGGCTTTCCGTTGGGAAGGGACAAAGACTTCTGGTTTGAAGCTATACGGATTATGGAGTCCGCTGACCGCAGTACGGATTCATGTAGTCAAAGGCTGCGAAGGGATCCGAATCCACTGGATTTTGAAAGACGTTTTGCATTCAGAGTTGCTTTGCCTCCTGGGAAAATGATAGTGATTGGCTTAACTGAGGACGGTAGAGAGTTTCAGGAAAGCGTCCTTGACGTGTCCATACACGGGCTTCGATTTGGTATTCCAATGCTTTCTGTCAAAAGTGTTCAGAAAATTTTTTGGCCTGAAGAATGCTTAACACTTGAGATAGCGAATGCTGAAATTTTTAGAAAGACCGATAAGGACATTGTCATGACTATTTCTTCCTTCAAGGAAAAAACGAAGGGAAAAATGAAATGGATGGAACTTATTAATTCTATTAAAGTTTAGGGTCTATAATGGAAATTATTCTATCATTGCTACTTCTGTTTGTGCTTGGATATATGGTTCGTAATATAATAAATTCATCCAACCATACAGCGCAAGAAAAAGGATCAACCTTGCGGGAAGATATTGAAATCCTAAAAGGGAAGGGTAATATTATTAGAAATATGATTAAAAAAGACATGAAGGAATTTCACAGGAAAGAGGCCGAATTGCGTGTCTTGGATCTTGAAATTATTGCACAGTAAAATGTTTTGGCATCGGGGCTGGAGTCCGCCCGGAAACGGAAGCTTGCAGACCTTAACGATGAAATTATAGGTATTAGGGAGAGGAAACTCCAGGAAGTTGAGAACGAACTTCGCCTTCTAGACGAACAGATTATTGATCGCAAGAATGCTATGGAGGCGGAAAGGCAGTGGCGATTGAAGGATATTGAAGATGATATTGAGCAATATAGAATTCAGAAACAGCGGTTGGTTAATGATGAGATTGAGAAATTGCATGCTGAGTTTTCAGAAAGAAAGCGTGCAATGGAAGCGAGTTTGGAAGACGAACGCAAATGGAGGCTTAACGATGTCGAAAATGATGTAGAGCAGGAGTTAAAGAGAAAAAAAGAAGCGATGAATAAGGAATTTGAGATATTCTGCAATGAATTCTCCAGCAGAAAGAGTGAAATGGATGAATACCTGAAAAATGCGCGCGAAAAGGGGATTCAAAAAGTTGAAGAGGAGCTGGAGCAGCTTACAGTCGAAGAAAAACAAAAGATTGAGGAAAATTTCAGAACAGCGGCAGAGGAGGCTGTTCTAGGTGAACTTGAACAATGGCTTGAGCAGGAGAAAATCGGATTCCAAGCGAAATTTGATGAGCAATATAGACAGATGATCAATAATGTTAAGGCGAGTTTGGAAAGCAGGGTCTTGGGTGAGTTTGAAAGTTTTATGGAGCATTGTGCAAACAGTAAAAATTTGGATCGACAAACTGTTGAGCCTTTATTCCGCGAGATGGTGTCCAACTTGATTTCAGATATGGGCGACCATACAGGACAGCCGTAATCAATAACCATTTTGTATTTTTTGAGATCATAAAGAGTATTTCGTTACTAAATATCTGGAAAAACGAGAAAAACTGAATCTGGATCTTGGAAAAAGTGTCTTTACTGAATCTGATTCTTGATGTGCTTGATGAGGGGAACTAAACCGCAACCAACACGGGAAACGTAGTTTTCCTGAGTCATTCCCGCGAAAGCGGGAATCCAGAAAGTCAGGGGAGGTAGGAAGGTCCTCTGGATCCCCGCTTTCGCGAGGATGACAATAACTACACATCCCAAGATAGCTGCGGTTTAGGTAGCGTTTTCTGAGAATTTTGTGGGGAAATATCTCGAGGGATCCATTTTTGTTTGTCAGTTACGGCAGTAAATTCTTTCTTCTTGACGCGACCATTTTTGCAGTCTTCATTTTATCCAATGGGTAAATCGCTTTGCTCTTTTGTTGAATACCATTCTACCCGCACTAGTGATGAAGTGGATACGGAAATGTCGCTTCAAATCGTTGCCAAAGCTATGGGGAGTAACCGTGGTGTCTGGGAGGAATCCCTGCTCTTTGCAGAAAGAGAGAGGCGTTTCCGCACTGATAGCTATAGAAGGCGTCGAGCAATGCTCACTTTTCAAACAGAGCCTTGAAAAATTTTCAGAATTTTCTGGAGAATCGTAAAGGGGCGAGATTCGCCTGGGTTTTGATTTTGATTTTTTTGCCCAAAGGGCATATTGTTCATCTGACTGTTGTTTATTGGCACCTTGCATTTATAAAGCAAGGGTTCGCGTGTGTTTGATCCATCGAAAAAATTGAGGTTCGTATTGTGGCGGATGCAATCTTGAAACGGTGTTGGAAATGCTTGGCCTCTCTGGAAAAGAGCCCTTATACCCGCAGTGAAACCTGTATCGGCTGCGGCTATTCGGTTCGGGTCTGCAAGAATTGTCTATTTTACGATCCACGGGCCTACAATGCGTGTCGTGAACCGCAAAGCGAGCGGGTGGTGGACAAGGAAAAGGCAACGTTTTGTGATTTTTTCAAACCGGGTCAGTTGCAAAAAGTGGACAAGGTGGCCAGCATGCGTCAGGACGCCCGCAAGGCTGCCGAGGCGTTATTCAAGTAATACTGCAAGCTCTTGCCAGAACCTGGGCCGCCTGTTGCCAGCCACAGCATGATTCCACCTGCAGACGGGCCTCCTTGGAAAGTGTGACGCAGGTTTCATGATCGTTGAGCAGGGCGACCAGGGCAGCGGCGAACTCTTCGGGCCGGTCCGCCTGGAGGAAGTGTTTTCCGGGTAGGAGTTCCAAACCTTCGGCCCCGATGGTTGTGGAAACGACCGGGAGGCCCAAAGCCATGGCTTCATAGATTTTGATGCGTGTCCCGCTGCCCACCCGCAGTGGGACGATGAACACCTGCCCTGTGCGTGCGGCTGCCGCGACATCGGCGACCCAACCGGTGAAGACGATGCGTTCGTCCCCCTGGTAAGCGTTCACCAGTGCCGCTGGCGGATAGCGACCGATGATTCTGACCCGGGCATTCCCAACCTGTTGGGCCACAAGCGGCCAGATGGCCTCCAGAAACCAGCGCACCCCTTCCACATTTTGATGGGCATCCATGGATCCCATGAAGACCATTTCCCGGGTGGGGGCGGGGGGGTGCCAGGGGAGTTCGTCCCAATCGACCCCGGTGGGAATCATGCGCACATCGGGGTGCCGGGTGTTGGTCAGGAAAAATTGGCGGTCGCGTTCCGACACGGTCAGGATACGCTGGAATCGCCCAACCAGATGGGATTCCAGACGTGCCATTTTCTGGTATTGATTGCGCCACAACCAGCGTTGCCAGCCCGTTTTGGCCACTTCCAGGCGTCGGCGAAAGATTTCCTGTTCCACATTGTGGGTGAACAATACGAACGGTATGGGTCCGGTCGGGTTGGGATAGTTGACGGCCTGATGCAAAAAATCGCATACCTCGGCGGCGTAGGTTTGCGAGCGCCGTTCTCGTGCCAGGAGTTGTTGCAGGGGTTTGGAGAGATCGGAGGCGACGGAAATGGGCAGATCGCCGAACAAAGCCAGCACCCGTCCCAACCACCGGTGCCAGGGGTGGGACCAGCGGGGGGGGTAGGGTAGGAAACGGCTGCACACGTTTTGCAATTCGTGGGCATGGGTTCTGACCTGATCGGCGGTTGCGGGGGCGACCAGGGTGATGTCCAACAGGGTACCTTGTGCCGCCCGCAATATTTTGGCACTGCGAATCTGTCCGCCCGTATCCAGGGGAAATAAAAAGCGTGGGGTGACGAACAATATTTTTGGCAATGCCGGGGTGGTCATGGGGTGGGCATCCAACACAGGCCGGTGTAGGAGAACTGCCCGGCATCGCGGGCGAATTGGCCCGACAGGTCGATCAGGGGGGCTTTGGGGGTGTACGCCAGGATTTGCTGGTATACGCCGGGTTCAGCATGGGCGATCACCCATACGGCGCCATGATTGAGAACCCGATCCAGGTGATCATCCAAATAATCCCCCAGATCGGGCAGATGGCGTTGCATATGGAGAGCATTGGCACCAATGAGGTTTTGGATGCGGACAATGGGGTCGAAGATGCGCAGTTCATAGCCTTCAGCCAGCAGACGGGCCGCCAGATTGAGGGCGGGGCTGTCGCGCAGATCATCGGTGCCGGGCTTGAAGGCGATGCCGATGAGGGCTATTTTTCGCACATTTTGGCGCTGGATGATGGCCAGGGCGCGTTCCAGATGGGCATCGTTGCTGACACGAATGCCTGATAACAGGGGGGTCGCCACGCCATGGGACTGACCCAGATGGATCATGGCACCGACATCCTTGGGCAGACACGATCCACCAAAGGCGAAGCCGGGCTTCAGGTAGGCGCGGGAAATGTTCAATTTTTCATCCCGGAGGAACAAGTCGATAGCCTCCATGGCATTGGCGCCACACCCATGCAAAACAGCGGCGGCTTCGTTGGCGAAGGCGATTTTCAAGGCGTGAAACACGTTGCACAAGGTTTTCATCGCTTCCGCCGCCTGGATGGAACAAGGGAGTACGGCGCCGCGAACATCGGTGTAGAGTTGTGCCACCTGTTGGAACGTATCGTCATGTTCGGTGCCGAGGATGGTGAACGGCGGGTTGTAAAAATCTTTGATGCTGGAGCCTTCCCGCAAAAATTCGGGGTTGTAGCAAACGAGGAGGTCCTGATTCAGGGTGCGTCCCGACTGTGCTGTGAGCTGGGGGATGAGGAGGCGTTCGGTTGTCCCGGGGGGAACGGTGGAGCGGATCACGATGGTATGCGGGCTGGTTTTGTCGCGTAGCGCCTGAGCAATTTCTTGAATGACTTGTATCATGTATGCGAGTTCCAGGGATCCATCGTCGCGGGCGGGTGTGCCGACGGTGATGAGGCTGAGGTCCGTGGTGTGTATGGCGGCACGGGCATCGCGCGTGGCTTGCAGGTATCCCCGGGTGACGGCGTTGGCCATTTTTTCGGGGAGTTGTTCTTCCGTAACGGGTGAAATTCCTTGATTGAGGAGGGCAATTTTTGCTTCCGAGACATCGACGCCGATGACGGAGTGTTGGGCGGATGCCAGGCAGGCGGCGGAAACACAACCGACATACCCCATGCCGAAAATACTTATTTTCATCTTGGTTCCCATGCGTTGACAACCGGTATTGGTTCCACGGGCTCCGGTTGGATTTTTTGCTTACAGTAACAAAACTTCTCCCGGGATGGAAACATGTTTCACCCTGGCCAGCCGCAGGTGGTGGGAAATGGCGATCATTCATAAGCAATAGTCATGCCATGAAATAGCCTTATAATCCGCGACCATGGGTGAAAAAAGGCTATTCAACATCGCCTTTTATGTGATAGTTTATTTTATAAGCGATCCAGATCTTGAACCTATCGATGCCGAACGGTGACAACGCCTGAGCCATGCGCCAAAACGACACCGAAATCAATAGGATAGGCTATCACCGGGTGGGTGGTGCCATTCGTGACACCCTGTTGGGGTTGCCGGTACACGACTGGGATTGGGTGGTCACCGGGGCCACGCCAGAAATGATGGTGTCGCGTGGTTTCAAACAGGTGGGACGCAGTTTTCCGGTATTCATACACCCCGAAACCGGAGAAGAATACGCCCTGGCACGCAAAGAGATCAAAACCGGGCCGGGATATCGTGGCTTTTCCGTTGCTTTTGGCCCCGAGGTGACTCTGGAAGAGGATTTGTATCGGCGTGACCTGACCATCAATGCCATGGCCATGGATGCCCAGGGGGGGATATGCGACCCCTTCTCCGGGCGGAAAGACCTGGAACATCGGCTTCTCAGGCATGTCTCCCCGGCTTTTGCCGAGGATCCCCTGCGCGTCTTGCGCGTGGCCCGCTTCCAGGCCCGTTTTTACCACCTGGGCTTCACCATTGCCGAAGAAACCTTTGATCTGATGCGAACCTTGGCCCAAAGCGGCGAACTCGCATCCTTGTCCGCCGAGCGTGTGTGGCAGGAAACCGAAAAAGCATTGCATACCAATCATCCCGAGGTGTTTTTCCAGGTGATGCAACACTGCGGGGCGCTCGAAGCCTTGTTTCCCGAGTTGGCCAAACTCATCAACCAAACCCAGCCCAGCCGTTATCACCCGGAGGGGGATGCCTGGCAGCATACCCTGGAGGTGTTGGCACAGGCCAGTCATCTCTCAACCGATCCGGTGGTTCGTTTTGCCGCCTTGACCCATGATCTGGGCAAGGGGACCACCCCCAAGGAACAGTTGCCCCACCATCGCGGTCATGATCGCCAGGGGGTGGATCAAATTCAAGAAATGGCCGACCGGCTGGCCATTCCGGGCCGGTATTGTTACATGGCCAAACAGGTGGCCCGTTTCCACATGGTGATCCACCAACTTCCCGAATTGCGTCCCCGGACCATCCTGAAATTGTTGGAGTCCATGCATGCCTTCCACGAAACCGACAGTTTGGAGCGCTTGTTGATCGTGTGTCAGGCGGATCGTTGGCGTCGTACTGGTAAATTTGTCCCGCGTGAGGTGGCTCGAAATCTGTTGCAGGCGTGTTTGGAAGCGGCGAAGGGGTGCGACGTCGCCGTGTTGCGCGACCATGGACTTTCTGGTGCCGCCTTGGGCAAGGCGTTGCTGCAAAAACGGACACAGGCCATCAAAAAAGTTTTGGTCACCTATTTTTCCCATGCCAAACATCACGCCGAAGGCTTGCCAGCGGTCTGATGTGGCGAAATGTAAGTTAATTCCTTGAAAAGATTGACCAGATGCGGTACAGATGGCTGATATTGGCGGTCGCGATGGTTGCGGCGGATGCCGGTGTTTGTTGGGGCCATCATGATCGATTACGATAAAAAAAATAAAACAGAAAAAGTTCCCAAAAAACACACTGCCGATGTTATCCTGGCCCCTGCCGAACGCTACACCTGTCCCCGCATGGCCGATAAAATTGTGGTTGTTGGCAGTTCTACCGGTGGGACCGAAGCGCTTCAGGAATTTTTGCGTCCCATGCCGCCAACAATGAATGGCATTGCCATTGTGCAGCACCTTCCCAGCGATTACAGCGATATGCTGGCCATGCAATTGCAAGGGTACTGCAATATGCGGATCCGTGTTGCCTGTCATGGGGATGTCATGAAAAAAGGATTGGTCCTGCTGTCCCCAGGGGATCGGCACATGCTGCTGCAACGCAAAGGGCAACAGTTTTGTGTCGAATTGCGAGAGGGTCCCCCGGTCCGGCGTCATCGTCCCAGTGTCGATGTATTGTTTCGTTCCACGGCCAATGCGGCGGGTGGCAATGCGGTGGGGGTTATCTTGACCGGCATGGGTGATGACGGTGCCCAATGCATGCTGGAGTTGCGTCAGGCGGGTGCCCTGACCATTGCGCAAGACAAAAAATCTTGCGTCGTTTTCGGCATGCCTGCCGAAGCCATTCGTCGTGGTGGGGCCATGGTCACCCTGCCCCTGAACGCCATCGCCCAACGGGTTATCGAAGCCTGTAGAAGTTGATTCTGTTTGATTTTTCTTCAGGTTACCTGAATCGATGAAACGGAATACGTTATGGCTGCAACAAACTTCAAGACTGAGAATAACACGTTCAGAAAGCTGATCGGCAATGGCTTGACCTACCGAGTTCCCCGGTTTCAACGTGACTACAGTTGGAGCAACGAGGAGTGGGAAGACCTGTGGATGGACCTCCTGGGTACGCTCAGAGGTGAAAGCGAGACGGCGCATTACATGGGATATCTGGTTTTGCAGTCATCCGACGACAAGACCTTTGAGGTCATCGATGGGCAACAACGCCTGACCACCATCAGCCTCATCGTACTCGCCGTTCTCAAGAATATCCAACGGCTGGTTGAAGTTGGCAATGAGGCGGATGCGAACAGGCGGCGCATGGAGCAGATCCGGCAAACCTATGTGGGCTATCTGGATCCGGTCACTTTGGTCGCCCTCCCCAAACTGCAACTTAACAGGAATAACAACAACTATTTCCAAAATTACCTGGTGCCGCTCGGGCATCTTCCGCAGCGTGGTTTTCGTGCCTCCGAACACCTTTTGCGTAAGGCTTTTCAATGGTTCGACAAACAGGTGGTGGTGTATTTGAAGGGCAACACCGGCAATGAGGGTATGCGACTTGCCAAGCTGATCGAAGACATCAGCGACCACCTGTTCTTTACGGTGATCACGGTTAACGATGAACTCAATGCGTACAAGGTATTCGAGACCCTCAATGCGCGTGGCGTGCGCCTGTCCGCTACGGATCTTCTTAAAAATTACCTGTTCTCGGTACTCGACCGTGGTGGCGATACCGACCATGAACTGCGCAACCTTGAGGAGCGTTGGGAAAACATTGTTGATCGGCTGCAGTCAGAAAATTTCCCGGACTTTTTGCGCGTGCATTGGAACAGCCGCTGGCGTTTTTCCCGTCAGGCCGATCTGTTCAAGACGATCCGGGCGCAGGTTACCACACGCGAGGCCGTGTTCCGGCTGTTGCGCGAGATGGAAGAAGACCTTGATGCCTACCTCGCCCTCTCCACACCGGAACCCTCCGATTGGTCACCGGAAGACAAACAATTAGCCAGCGTCCTGAAAACTTTTCGAGTACGTCAACCATTTCCGTTGTTGCTGGCGGCCAGGCGCCTGTTTGATGCGTCCGATTTTACCGGGATGCTGCGTGCTACGGTCGTGATTTCGATGCGGTTCAACGTAATCGGTTCCACCAGTACGGCAGATCAGGAGCGTAAATACAACGAGGTGGCCGAGCGTCTTGCCAAGGGAGAACTGAGTTCGCTGGGCTCCACACTACAGTTGTTGCGCAGTATTTACCCGGATGACACGGCATTCCGTATGGCCTTTGCCGAGAAGACCCTGCGCACCACGGATTCACGTAACAATCGCGTGGTCCGTTTCATTCTGTGCGCACTGGAGAAACATCTTTCCGGACAGGATTACAGTTTTGTCAGCGATACGTTCAACATTGAGCATGTGCTACCGCAAAACGCACCGGATGGTTGGGGTGGGTTTGGTAACGATGACGCGGATGCGCTGATCTACCGTCTGGGCAATATGACTCTGCTTGAAGAGGGTGCGAACCGGGATCTCGGGACGATGGCATACGAACAGAAGCGGCAAGTCTATCGACAAAGCAATTTCGCCGTGACACGGAAGCTGGCCAACGACCACGCCGAATGGACGCCCGAGCAGATTGCCGCTCATCAGAACTGGATGTCACATCAGGCCACCGCCATATGGCGTATTGCACAACTGAGCTGAAGCTGAGCTATTTATTGCTTAAGGCTGCCAGGGCGTCGTCCATTTTATCGGCGAGGAGTTCGGCTTCCGCTTTCGAGTGTCCCTTGCTGCCGGGGTCGGCCAGTTGACGTAGAAAGACGCTGGCCTGTTGCAACAGTTGCGTGACTTCTTCGCCGTTCCAATCCAATCTTTTGCCACCGGGTTTGGTTGTGATCCCCTGGACTTTTTCTTTCAATTCCTCGGTTGAGTAGTGTCGTTGAATTTCGATGCCCAACCCCCCTTGGCGGCAGGCGGCAACACGGCAATTCAAGTCAACCAGGGTATTGAACATGGTGAAGGCGATGGTCCCGGTGGTACCGATGGGTATGGCACTCAAATCACGTTCGGCGGTGAAGAATACCCCGCCAAATCCGATATCATCGGCATGTCCTTCGATTGCGCCGATACCTTCCAGGTGCAATGTCGCTTTTTCACGGGTTGATGCCCGCAGATGTTTGCGTTTTCCGGCAATTTTGATCGCCTCAGCGGGTTTGTCCTGGTGACTCATGAGCTATCCTTAATAGTCGAAAAATGAGGGGTCGTGGGAGCCAGTTTAGGGTGTTTCGGCTGTTTGTCAAAGAGTTGTACTCTTTTTCCGTGGTATGCACCCGTCTACAGCAAACACCCCACCAGCGCATCCACCAACCGATTCATCAACACAAACCATCCCTCTTCACCTTTTGGGGTATCCACGCCCAAGGGATCCAGCACACCCTTTTTGATGCCTGTATCACGAACGATGGTTTCGACGAGTGCCGATTGAAACTGGGGTTCGGCAAAGAGGCATACCGCATGGGTTGTTTTGATCGTCTCTTGAATTTCATGCAAACGTTTGACGGAAACGGGACGTTCGGGTGAGAAACTGATGGATCCAGCATTGTTTAAAGAAAAATGTTTCTCGAAATAGTGGTAGGCATCGTGAAACACAACGAATGGACGGTTGCCGACGGTGGCCAAGCGTTTTTTGGCGGAATCGTCGAAGGATTGAATCTTTTTCGTTATTTTTTGAGCATTTTCCAGATATTTGTCCATATGTTTGGGATCGAGTTCACTCAACACCCGACGTATTTCCTCCACCATGGCCACGGCGTTGGCCGGGCTCAACCAAACATGCATATCCTGAGTACCATGATGGTGGGCATCGGCAGCCGCATCTTCGTGATGTTCGGAAGGTTCCGTCACAGATCCCAGTTGACGATTGGGCAACAATTGCACGCCCGGAGCCTGTGACAATGCGATCAAGCTGGCTTTGCCGGCCAATTGCAACATCGGCTTGACCAGGAAAGACTCCAAATCTTCGCCGACCCAAAAAACCACATCGGCATGGCGCAATGAACTGGCCTCGGAAGGACGCAAGGCATAGGTGTGTGGCGATGCGGAACCTTGTAGCATCACCTTGGGATCTCCGACCCCTTTCATGACAGCGGCCACCAAAGCATGAATGGGTTTGATGGAAACCAATACCCGGGGTGCTTGTCCCGCCCATGCCCAAGAATTCAATAACCAAACCAGTATCATACCGAACAGACACGATGCCGCAAATTTTTTCCAATCATGAACCATGGGTATCACCGTTACCGCACTTGTTTGGCAAGAGAAATGGGTCGAGTGTGGATGCTACAACGGTTGGCAGCGTTAAGGCAAAAAACATTTTGCAAAGATTTTGCTCCGGGCCTGATATTGAGATGGACTGTTTGGCCATTTTTTTTGTATCCTTCCTGGTGAGATGAGGTGGTAAGACCATGAATTATTGCGCTTTGGAGACAGATTTCGACCTGGTTCGGGACCATCTCCCCAAGCCGCATCGATATGGGATAAAAGGTTGGGAATTTATTGTGTCGTTTCTCTGTTGTCGCGCAACAGGGGGGGCCGGCACGGTGCCAGGGAGGAATGCATGAAACTGTCCGGGTGTTTCAAGATGTTGGGAAGTGGTAAAAGTTTGGCAAGAGCGTTGTCCATCGCCGGGGGGGTGGCACTGATCATGGGATCGGCTGGATGTGGCGGTGGCGTGAGCGACAGTGCGACAACATCCACGTCCACGAGCAGTGAGTCGGCAACGGCGTATGCGGGTGGCACCCTGATCGGCGCGACCGTCTGCATCGATAACAACGACGATCTGGCTTGCGATTCATCCACCACGACCACAACCGCAGCCGATGGCAGCTTTACACTTGCCACAACGGGCATCATCCTGGTGCGGGGTGGGTATGATATGGATTCGGTGATTTCCGGCAAGTCCATTTCCGGTTGGGACGGTACCGTCAAGACGGCGAGCGGCTTTTTCAACCCCTTCGCAGGTGTCATCAAGGCTCCGTCCGGTTCCGGTGCGGTGACGCCCATGACGTCGGCATTACAGAATATGATCGTTGCCGGAAACACGTCCACCCAGGCGGAGGCCAATATCAAAAAATTGTTTGGCGTCACGGGTTCCAGCGTCAGCCTGACGGGGCTTTCATCGTTGACCGATAAAACCGCCATGGCCGGGATTGAATCGTTGGGCTTGATGCTTCGCAGGATTACCGGAGTTATCGCTGCGGCGGCGGGGATCGATACCTCGACAACCACCCTGGCTTCCCTGACCGCCAGCAATGCCGATCCCAGTGGCACAGCGCTGGATGATATGCGCAAAATCTATAAGGGTGTGGTGAAGGCCGCTGCAACCGCCTTGAGTTCCCGGGGGGCCAGCACCTCTTCCGGGACTGGCGACTACAATTTTTCCAGTGGCACCACGGCCAATCTGACCGCGTTCGTTTCCACGGTTATCAGTTCTGCGGTCACGGGTGTCGCTGCCGATATTTCCAGCTCCAGCAAGGCCAATTTGCAAGCGCTCAATCCCGATGGCATCGCCGCCCTGGCGGAGGATTCCATCGTTCAGGAGGCGAAGGATTTGGCGAGTACGGTGACCGCTGCGGACTTTTCCTCGGTGACGGCGGGATCGACAGCGGGATTGAACTCCGTAATCGGGGTACTGCGCGGTGCCGGGATGGGAACTCTGATCTCTTCCGGGGACAATGCGGGTACCTTGGCGCAGTTGCTCTACCAACCGTCTGACAACACCATCAAGGCCCTTATCACATCATCCAACCTGAAGGGTGCGAATTCATCCACTGCCCTGGATTCCAGTTATCGTACCAAGGTCAAGGCGATCGGTACCGCCCTTGCCGCTTCGGCGGGCAAGGGGGGCCTCAATTCAACAACCGTTGCCTCGGCGTTGAGCAGCGCCAAACAGCAGGCGGTTACGGCTTCTGCCGATACCAGCAACTTCAGCCCCTCCTCGGGTTCCCTGACCTTTACCAACAGCCTTGGTGTCAAATTCCAAAAAATCATGGCCGGCGGTTTCACCATGGGTAGCCCGACAACTGAGTCGGGTCGTGGGAGTGATGAGGTGCAACACGCGGTTACGATCAGCAAACCATTTTACTTGGCCACCACGGAAACGACCCAAAAAGTGTGGCAGACGATCATGGGGTCCAACCCATCATTTTTCAGCAGTTGCGGCAGCGACTGTCCGGTGGAGCAGGTGACCTGGAGTGACGTCAGCGCTTTCATAACCGCCTTGAACAAACAGAGACCCTCCGGGGAAGGGACCTACCGTCTACCCACCGAAGCGGAATGGGAATATGCCGCACGTCAGGGCACTACCACGGCCTGGTCGTTTGGGGACGGTTCGAGTTCCCTTGGCACCTATGCCTGGTTCAGCGACAACAGCCAATCAACCACCCATCCCGTGGGCCAGAAAAAGGCGGATTCCTGGGGATTCTACGATATCTATGGCAACGTCCTGGAATGGGTGCAGGATTGGTACGGGGATTATGGTACCGGTGCGCAAACCGATCCCAGCGGTGCGGCCACTGGCGTGTATCGCGTCGCCAGAGGGGGACGTTGGGGTGATAACCCGTCCAACTCCCGTGCTGCGTTTCGTTTCAGTCTCGCTCCCGCCGAGAAAAATCCCTATCTCGGTTTCCGTCTGGTGATGGAGGTGCCCTCCAACTAGGCGGTTGTGTCGCGTGCTTGCACGGGGCGGAGGGATTCGATTCATCCCTCCGGTTTATCCGCCGAAATATAGAGCTTATCCAGGTGGACGAACAAATCCCGTCGCAGGATATCGAAGTGTTCCATAGCCGGTACCACTTGATCATTTTTCAGCTCGGCGACCAATCCCACCACCTTGCGCGCCATCTCATGCACCGACATGTGGACCTCGCCCAACTCCTGGAACGAGGCGAGGTTGCCAAACGCAGCGGTTCCTTCGTGATCATACCATTTGCCAAAAGCACATTCGTGACCACTGGCGACCTCTTCCGGTCGTAACCGGGTCCGACCGCGCACGACATGTTCCAAACGACCCAGCCATTTCAAATGGGCCTGTTTGATCGTCCGCACATCAAACGGGGCATCGCCGACCTCTTTGCCCTCCATGGCCGCACGTAACGCATCGCTGCTTTCCTGGGTGACCACGGTCAATTTACCGGAGTGTCGAATGGAGCCATCCAGGAAATCGATGAGTTGCATGGCATTCAGCATCATTTTTTGCACTTCGACCGAGGCGGCGAAGATTTCTCCCGCAGACATTTGCATGTTGTTGGAACATTCCTGCGCACTGGCCCCGTATTGGGCAACCCGTTCGGCCACCGCAGCCACATTGCCGGAAGAACGGGCGATTTCCGTGGTACCCAGGGCGGCTTCCACGGCGGCACGAGCGACTTCATTGGCGGCATGCAACAACTCTTCGGCATTGCGCGATACCACATCGGCTGACTGACTGACCTGATCCATGGAGACGGTGATCCCCTCCACGGAATGGGTCTGATGATCAACCGAACGGGAAATGGCCAGATTCATCTCAGAGATATTCTGGAGTACACGTACGATCCGATCCGAGGCATCGGCCACGGAACGAGAACGCATCAGCATGTCGTCGATCCGATCCCCAATGGTGATGGTGGCATCGGCGGTTTGTCTGGCGAGTGCTTTGACCTCGTTGGCCACCACCGCAAACCCTTTGCCGGCCTCACCTGCGCTGGCCGCCTCGATGGAGGCGTTCAAGGCCAGCATGTTGGTCTGCTCGGCAATCGCATTGATACCGCTGACCACATTGCGGATCTCTTCCGTAGCTCCGGTAAGGGTCTGAATGGCCTGAACCATCTCCTGCGCCTGACTGTTGGCATTCCGGGATTGCTCATCGGCCATGCGGCATTGATCGCGAATATTGTCCTGCTCGCCTTTGACACTGACGAGCGATGCGGAAACCGCCTGGACCGAATGACTGACCTCGCCCAGGTTGGTGTTTACCTGTGCGAGATTGGCACTCATTTCTTCGGCGGCCGAGGCCATGGTCTGCACATTGACGCTGGCTTGTTCCGAAGCGGCGGCAATCGAGCTGACATCCCCGGAAAGCTCCGTAGCCGCCTGGGAGACGTTGGAAACATGTTCCTTGGTCAGGTCGATCTGCTGTTTAAGCTTCTGGCTCTCATTGTCCAGGAGGTCGTTCTCCTTGACCACCTGTCGCGCCAGCTCAGAGGTCGCATGGGAATCATCGGACAGGGTGTCTTTCAGCAATAGCTGCTCATCCACTACAGCCATGATGGTTTCCGACTGCAAACGGATCATGCGCACGGTATGGGTCAAGCCATCGGCCATTTGATTGATGCGTGCGGCAATGGCGAAAATCTCGTCATGCTTGGCAGGGATGGTGATGCGTTTGGTCAGGTTGCCGCGTGCCATGTCCTCAACCAGGTGCAAAATGGCCCCGATGGGTGTGGTGATGCTGCGCGAAATGGTATAGGACATGAGAAACATAACCAGCAGAAAGCCAAAGAGCGTTGTCATCAAGCGGATGGCCCTTCTTTGGAATTCCTGATCCACATCATCGACGTAGAGTCCGGTCCCGATGACCCATTGCCAAGGTGTGAACCCTTTGACGAACGAAATCTTGGGCGAGGGGGTGTCTGAATTGGGTTTGGGCCATTGATAGTCAACAAAGCCCGCACCGGATTGTTTCACAACTTTGACGAACTCGACGAAAAGCGCCTTGCCGGTGGGATCCTTGAAATTGGACAGGTCCGTACCGTCCAACTTTGGCTTGTAAGGGTGCATCACCATGTTGGGATGCATATCGTTGATCCAGAAGTACTCTGTTTCCCGGTAACGCAGCGAGCGCACCACCTTTTGGGCTTGTTGTTGCGCCTGATCCCGACTCAGTTCGCCTTTGGTTTCCAATTCGTGGTAGTGGTTCAACACGCTGTAGGCGCTTTCCACCAGCACATTGGCAAGCATTTTCTTATGTTCCAGCAGCTCGCTCCGTTCCGTGAGGATTTGAATCATGCCGCCACTGACAATGCCGGTAAAGATCACGATCAACATGATCCAGATTCGCGTATTGACACGCATTTGCTGAAGAAATTTATAAAGCGTTTCCATAGTTGACCCAACGGGATGATGTATCAAGTTGTGTTAATGCATACCATTACGGTAACTTGCGATGAACCAGGCGGGCCTTATAGTGATGGGCGATAATTGGGACAACGCAATTGAGGTGTACAATAGGCGCTTCGGGCTGGAAAATCAAAGTTAAAACCAATCACCGGATGGACCGATATTTCCCGGTTCTTCAGAGCATTAGAATATTTTTTGGATCTAAAATGTTTTTGCGGGCACCCGCCGACGGTTTCCCGAGATATATCTGGCACAGAATATTATCTCAAGATCAATTTGCAATCATTGTGATGCCAATTTCTATTGATTCATTGTCTTGTCATCGTTACTCCGTCTGGCTAGAAGTGTCCAGAAAGAGACCGGGATCGGTTGGTTGAGTATCGCTATCGTCGCGAAATACAGCCAGAGTGCGTTGAGTGTCGGTGGCGTCTCCAAGGGTAACGTGGCATGGATCGCTTTGATCAATACTCGCAAATGCTCATCGCCCAGGACGGCCAGTTCTCCGAGAGCCCGATCCATTGCCTTCAGACCACAAGAACCTGCAGGCAGCAACTGCCAGCCACGATCCCTTCCCAGACAGGCCACACCCCGTGCAAAGGCATCTGCGGGGGGATCACCAGCAATTCTCGCCATGAGGGAAAGGCAAACCGACACGTGTTCACCATGCTTGCGAAAAGAACTGACCCGCCGGTGACCGGGAACCTTGAAATCTTCAGGAACCAATGTTCGGTGTACTATTTTTTCTATGCTGTACTCAACCAAGCTGATCTTGTTATCGAGACGAATCAGTGTATTGATGGTTTTCATAATTTTAGCGCGGTCATCCAGGTTCAATCCCGCTAAAGACATTGTTGACAATCGAACCAGTGCCAGTTGTGTCGCGCCGTCTATTTTTTCAATGAGATTGATAAAATTATTGATAGTATTGGTCCAAAAATCCGTTTCAGATTGAGATAACGAGGCCAATGATTCCTTTCGGCTGGAAGACTCCGTGATCAGTAGGGCATACAGTAGACATATACCCGTGATCCGTTGGCGAGATGCCTGGATCAGGTTGTGATGTACCCCACTCAAGATCGCTCCCATTTCCTTGAAGGAGTTGATCCATGCCATCCCACCTGACCCGCCTTTATTATTGATATCCAACTCTTCATCGGTAGGTTGTGGATTGGATTCTTCACTTTCATTCAAACCATACCACCTCCCCTGAATCAATCTTGGAAAGGTTCCGGTAAAACTCGGGTCTAAAAGCCGTATGCGTTCATGTAATGACGGATGGGTATCGGTCCAGTCAAACATTGAGGGGACGGAGGTTTGGCTAAAGTAGAAATGCCGGTACTCTTCGCTGAGTGAATCGCGAATGCGGGAGCCGCTACAAAAACCGCCAATCTTCTGCAATGCCTGTGACAAGCCTTGGGGATTGCGGCTGTATTGGATGGCACTGGCATCAGCCAAGTGTTCCCTTTGTCTCGCCACCGCCGCTTGAATTAATCGGTTGAAGAAAAGGGCGAGCGATCCCAGGAACCACATGGCATATCCGGCAATGAAACCGAATAGCGCCAGGCCACCACCCTGTTTCATTCCTGAAAGTTCCAAACTCTTATAGGAATTTTCCACCATTGCCCTTCCAGCGCTTGGAAGCGTTTGTACCCCGGACAATAGGATCATGATACGCATGTTCAGCCGGGAGTCACCATGGACGATATGACCGATTTCGTGCGCGGCAACACCCTGCAACTCATCGCGAGTCAACCATTCCAGTCCCCCACGGGTAATGGCTACTACGGCGTCGTCCGGAGTGAACCCGGCGGCAAAGGCGTTAATACCGTTTTGTTGGTCAAGGATGTAAATCCCGGGGGTGGGGATTCGCGCTGCCACTGCCATTTCTTCCACAACGTTAATCCAGCGCTTTTCCCCACGAAGGGTTGAATTCGGGTCGGCGAGACGACCTCCCAGGCGTTGGGCAACAATCACACCGCCACCAGACATGGTCCACCAGGCTCGAACCATTCCGAAAAGCACCACGAACGCCGCCAATAAATGAACCAACCCTATGCGTTCGGGTCGGTAAGGTGATGCGAGGGGATCCTCCATGAATACCCATTGCATGGAAAAAATGGTATACAGAAAATAGAGCGCATGGAATGCTGCGGCTACAGAGGCCAGCGACAGGGGGAACAAAAATATGATTTGCAACGTCCGTCGCCGAGCCAATGCTTGGCGATCAAAAAAGCGGCTCGCTGACGGTTGATACATTGGTTTGCGTTCTTCTGCGGGCTAAAAGGAAACTTTTACCGATACCCTTTCATTCTGTGATATCTCATCCCAAAGAATCGCTTCCTGGAAGCCACCCATTTTGGCGAGCAGGACATCGGGAAAGCTTTCGCGACGGGTGTTATAAACCATAACCGCATCGTTGAATGCCTGACGGGCAAAGGCAACGCGATTTTCCGTTGAGACGAGTTCCTCATGGAGGCGCCCCATGGTCTGATCAGCCTTGAGATCGGGATAACTCTCCACAACTGCAAACAGCCCACCCAAAGCTCCTCCCAAAATGGCTTCCGCTCCCATCAATTCTCCCAACGCCTGAGGTGTTGGTGATTTATTGGCTTCCCTTCGCGTTGCCTCAGCATGATCCCTGGCGTTTATGACAGATTCAAGTGTCTGATTTTCATGCTTCAAATAGGCCTTGGCGGTTTCAACGAGGTTGGGAATGAGATCATAGCGGCGTTTCAATTGCACACTGATCTGGGAAAATGCATTTTTTCGCTCATTGTCCAACCGCACCAAGCGGTTGAAGATCACAATGAAATACCAGGAAACAAAAACAATGGCAAAAACCGGGATGAACCAGGAAATCATTGCCGAGGTATGTTCCATTTCCGTCTCCCAGAGTTTCCGAAACGCTATTCCGTGTCCACTGCTGTTTGAGACTGCCACCATTGCGGCAGTTTTGGATTAATCGTTTTCCATCCAACGCCATGATACGAAGGCTGAAGCATTTGGATAACAACAACCACGACTGTCATGACAACCGACAAGGCGAAGGAGTCGAACCAACCAGGCTTCTGGAACACTATCGTACTCCCGAGCAGTAGTAGGAAAAGCGCTGCCCACGTCAGCTCAAGGGGGCGGGATATGCGGAATACATTGCAAAATAGAAAGAAATGCCCAACGATGAATACGATTGCAATTCCAAACCACATTTCTATTTCCATACACAGCAGTGATCCGATCAAGCCAGAAATCAGGACGAAGCCGTCCATTCTGGAAATACGGAAACCTGGATCGAATCGTTGCGCCATATCACTACGTGATCAAGAAATGTATATGGGAGTCCAAGACCAGCGGGTATTCCCCACCGAGTCCCGCAATATCGTGACATCGCAAGCGGTACCCAGTTGTTGCAGAGTTACGGATGCTTGATGTGTTCAACGATACGGCTGGAACTTTTTCCTTCAACCAGAGGGATCAGGACACATTCACCACCCCATTCCAAGACTTCCCGATAACCAACCACTTGTTCCAAAGTATAATCGGCCCCCTTGGCGAGGACATGAGGCCGTAATGTTTTGATCAGATTCAAGGGGGTATCGTCGTCAAACAACACCACCATGTCGATGGAAGCCATGGCCGCCAACACACGGGCCCGATCATTTTCATTGATCACGGGTCGGGAATCGCCTTTCAACCGACGCACCGAGGCATCGGTATTCAAGCCGATGATCAATCGTTGCCCCAAGCGGCGGGCCTTTTCCAGATACGTGACGTGCCCGGCATGCAAGAGATCGAAGCAACCATTGGTGAAGACGATTTTATTGCCCATTTCCCGCCAAGCGGTCACCCGGGTCAGGGCACGGTTTCTGTCACAAATTTTATCCGATTCCCCCATGGCCGCATCGGTGGACAAAGCGGCCAAAATTTCGGGGTAGGTGATGGGTGTGGTGCCCACTTTCCCGACAACGACACCCGCTGCCAGATTGGCCAGATGCAAGGCTTCCATGCGTGAGAGACCCGCTGCCAAACCGACTGTCAAGGTGGCCACGACCGTGTCACCTGCACCGGATACATCATAAACTTCCTTGGCCATGGCGGGAATTCGCCTCGGGGCCGTACCGGGTTCCAAAAGCGCAATACCCAGTTCACTCAAGGTAACGGTCAGGAAATCCAGTCCCAAGGATTGGATCATCCGTTCCCCCTGGCCCAATAAACCTGCCAGATCGGCATAGGGCCAAGGGACGGCTTCGGCCAGTTCGCGACGATTGGGTGTCAAGGTGGTGGCTCCGTGATACCGGGAATAGTCCACCCCCTTGGGATCGACCACCACGGGAAGGTTTCTGGCCCGGGCCGCTTGAATGATGGCCTGACAGGTCGCAGTGCCCAAGGCCCCCTTGCCGTAGTCGGACAGGATGACCGCCCCCGGAATGGGTGGGGTATCGAGCATGCGTAACAGGCGCTCCACAAATTGGTTTCGATCCGCTTCCCCGGGGGGACGGGTATCCTCCAAATCGAGGCGCAGCATTTGCTGGTGTCCGCCGATGATGCGGGTTTTGGTGATTGTGGGATGATCCGACAACGGCCAGATCGCCGTCGCATCGATTCCCGCAGCGGTAACGATTTCTTTCAATTTGGCCCCATCGGTGTCCTGGCCGACAAATCCCGCCAAACGACATTGCACACCCAGACGGACCAGATTCATGGCGACATTGGCGGCGGCACCTGGATTTTCGCTGACCCGGTTCAATCGCACCACCGGAACCGGGGCTTCCGGCGATATGCGCGATACCTCACCCCAAAGATATCGATCCAACATTAAATCACCCACCACCACTATGGAAATGGTGCGGAAATCGTGGGTAATGGCTTGTAGTAGGCGCGTATAATGAATATCCGTACTCAATGTGGGATTCCTTGGTTGCGTGCAGTTATCTGAGAGAATCATCCGGATTGCCGATCAGGATGGTTTCTAACATACGTCAACGCTATTTTCCATCCCTGTCCCCGGGCCGGAAGGCTCCGCTGGCAACACGAAAAGTTCGGGCTGGACAGGGTGGAAAGGTCATTTTTTGGGAGTATTTTGTGCCGTCTTGGAGCGGGGACAGTTGGGGTTTTCCGGGTTGGCATTACGGTTGGTCACCACCACCCCTGTGGCCCGATAGTCCGTTTTTTGCAGAAAATCAAAATGTTTGAGAGTTTGCACATAGGAGACCTCGACTTCATCGCCACAGTGTTTGGCGATAGTTATGTCGTCCAACACATTGGCGTCCCGGATGCTGACCGACCACACGCTGGTCCCGGTTTTCAGGGCGCTGATATCCAGGTCAGCTTCGTTGGTTTTGCCCAGGATTCCCCCTTTGTGGGACAGTTTGGTAATGGTTCCAGTTCGGGATCCTTCGGAATAGTGATAAAAATATTGGTACCAGAGGGTGATTCCCGGGATGATCAGCAGCAAAAAAACAAAGAACACCGCAGTGAACTTCATTTTCTTTTTAAGTTCTGGGGTCAAAAAATCATTGGGGGACATATGAGTAACTCCAATACGGCAACTCTTCTGGGGCGACCTGACGGGGTTTACTTTAGCACAGGCGGTGGGGTGACGTCACGGGACAGGTGTTTATCGGTAGTTACGGAACACATCGCGAAACTGGCCGGTTGGGGTTGGCGGTGGGATGATGGCGATGCACAGTTGAACTGAGCGATTGCGATGCGGCCTGAGCGCTTCCTCAATCCCTCACCGTCAAGGAAATCAACGGCAAGCAAGGCACACCATTCCATTCATTACTTCTTCTCAGAGAAAACATCTCCCAGTGACTGGGCATCGAAGATGCGAAGGCTCCACTCTTCCAATGAGGACAGGTCTGCTTTGGCAATCTTTTCGCTGGCCCAGTCGGGTACGGTACCGAAACGGCGTTGCAACAGGCGCGTCAGGGCTTTAGCCTCACCTTTTTGTTCGCCTCTCTGTTCACCAATCTGCTCACCTTCCTGTCGCCCTTCCTGCCGCCCTTCCTGCCGTACCATCTGAGCCCATTTCGGATTCGTGTTTTCAATAACGCTTTGCGCAAATTGTGACATCATTTTCTCTTCCTCCTCCGGACGCACCCGTCGAATGATTTCCCGGACATCCTTTTCATCGTAACGTATGTACGTTTCCACCACATACCGCATGATGACCATGAAGTCATCGGTGGGAACTTCCGTCAAAACCTCAACAAGGAAATCCTTGATCTCAAGTTGCTTTCGGTCCCATAACCAATGGGTTGCCACGCCTGATTGCGGCGAAATTGCATGTATTCCTCGATATTTCTTTTGGCGGATTCGGGAATTTCGGTAAACTCGAGTTTCATGATGTGATTGTCATCATGAGATTGCAATCCATGGATGGTTGACGTAACCCGAATTGCAACACTGCGGTTGCTTTCGACATAACCGTTGATGACTTCTTTTTCCAGGGTGAAATGCACATCCAAGCGTGCGTTGAAGGAATTACGCAAAATGGCATTGCTCTGAACGAGGAGATTGGCTCCCCGGCTGGACAGGTCGAGCAGGGTGCAATCGATCGTCGCCCGATTATAGAGAACGATTTGTGCCGGGGAATGCCGATGGGGTTCAACGCGCAGGTCATTGATTGGCCATAATCGGGGTGCGTAATGAATGTTTCTGAGCAGGATGATATCATTGCTGTCGAGTTCAGCGAATGACTTGACATCTTCATTGGAAGAGGGGCTGCGGATGAATACTTCCCGGCTACTGGCTTCGAGTATTTTCCGCAATGAGGGATCGTATCGCGCCTGGATGGTGAATCGGTCCAGCTTGATGAAATTCAAACCGAACGGGGTGTGAACCCCGTTGACGATAACCATGCCCGTTGTTGGTCTGCGGCTGGCGATCATGATGATGAAGCGGAGGGTCATGAGTTCATAATGGGCGGCGCAGGAGAAATTGTTCCGGCGTCGCATTTCTGTCAGAAAATCGCCGATGATATCGATGAGGCGGAAGGGATCCATTTTGGCGAAGGCGGCGATGGTGTCGATGATGCGTGCAATTTCTTTGGCGTTGAATTGATCCTTTTCGTGCAGTTGGATACTGCGCATGAGCCCGGGGAAATCGATCGACTGATAATTTATATTGCATTCATTTAGGTAAACTAATAAATCTTCATAGAATTTTCGATTTAAGATCATCATGGCGGTTACCTGTACAACGTGATCACATTGCCGTCAGCCATTCCTGACCTAAAGAAAGGCATGGTTAAGCGTAGTTTCAGTCAATAAACTTCTTGTTTGCACGCACACGCGAGCATCGGGTTTGGGACAAGCCTGGAGGGATATTACGCAATATTGGTTATGAACGCAAGGTATAAATTATATGGATAAACAATAATATTATATATATAGTATATAATTATAAAAATACAATAAAATATTATTAATTTAAATAATATTGTAAATATTTAATGATTTTTTTCAGATGTTGATCTGGCTCTTCCTGCCGATCATACTCTATTTCCTACTGCCTCTATCCAATAATCAACCTTTTTAACAGTCACCATTCGACTACTTCCAACCTGGTTTGGCTTTCCAGGATGGGTACCTCACTTGCGTCAAAAGGATACTCTGCATTTTGAACGATCAATTTTTGCTTTACAGAACTGATGGCAACGTGACAGCTATAGTCTGGATGAATGGTGATTCTACGAAAATAAAATGAATAATCATCAACAAATGCCCATGGCTCCCGAATTTTCACCCTTCCCAAATCAAGAAATAGACCAGTTCCTACTGCTTTGAGGATGCTTTCAACTAGCGTCCATTTTTCAAGTGCGGACATCGGCCTGGAAATGTCATAAAAGCAGCGGTTTGAAATTGTTCTTCCCGCCTTTTCTTCCCATTTTCTTCATTTATTCTTTTATTTTTTCTTTCATTCGATAACTTTTTCCTTC
>PEAK01000048.1 GCA_002753515.1 Magnetococcales bacterium | reverse complement strand
AACGTAGAACGCTCCGGTCAAAACGCCACGCAACCCGTCATGCATTCCATCGAATCGCAAGCGGGACGCATCGTCGAATCCATGGAAAGTTCCGTGCAAAACGCCACGCAACCCATCATGCATTCCATCGAATCGCAAGCGGTGCGCATCGTCGAAAACGTCGAACGCTCCGTACAAAACGCCACGCAACCCATCATGCATTCCATCGAATCGCAAGCGGGACGCATCGTCGAATCCATGGAACGCTCCGTGCTAAACGCCTCGCAGCCCGTCATGCAATCCATCGAATCCCAGGCGGGACGCATCGTCGAAAGCGTGGAACGCTCCGTACAAAACGCCACACAACCCGTCATGCATTCCATCGAATCGCAAGCGGGACGCATCGTCGAATCCATGGAACGCTCCGTGCTAAACGCCTCGCAGCCCGTCATGCAATCCATCGAATCACAAGCGGGACGCATCGTCGAACACATGGAGCGCTCCGTACAAAACGCCACGCAACCCGTCATGCAATCCATTACGGCCCAGTCAGAGCGGGTGAAGGAACACCTGGATACCCATTTCCAGGCTACGCATCATTCCATTGCCAACAATACCGGACATGTTACGCAACATATTTCCGCCACACTTCAGCATGTCAACCAAATCAAGGATGCCTTGGTAGTGGAGACCCGTCAGGCCCATGACAAGCACCTGACAGCAATCAACGCCGCGATTCACGAAGGTATTACGCTCCGGGATTCGCTCTTTACCTTGGACCCAGCACTGGAAGCCATGCGTCAGCATGCCGAAGCACAAAAACATCGGGTTAACGAATTGGAAACCTTGATGCGCCGGCAACGGGTAGAAGAGTCGGAAACACGTCGGGAAGAATTTCAACACATCGTCCAAACCGCCCTGGAGGCCGTCATCAAACGGGAAGAATTCCAAAAAGCCGTTACGGCCATCAAGGAACAAAACAACCTTCTGAGTCGCAAACAAACCGATCTTGTTATCACCGTCCAAGAGGAAAGCAATCAGCTTTCGGAGCGTTTTGCCGAGATGGTTGCGCAATTACTCGAAGAGTTGCGGCAGGCAACGGACAAGGATGACTTGTCGCAAACCTTTTTTGCCAGCATACGCAAGGAAGCCAAGGCACTGGAAAATCTGGTCAACACCCAAAGGGCTGCCAAGCGGGAAGCGGGGCTGCGCCTTGATCCCCAAGGCGATGTCCACCCTTTGCTGAAAAACGTCTGGGATTCCTTGGCAGACAGTCACGATAAACCCAGAAAAATGCCCGCTGAGCCGGAGCGCACCACCACTCCCGAAGTCCCTGTCATCGCCTCCAGTATTTTAGCGGAACCAATGGCGAACCTTCCGATAGTTGCCGAACCCCCGGAATCGCCGAAATTGTCGTCGCAACCCGCAGCCGTTGACGAACCGGCTCAATCGGCGCAACAATCCGTCGTCACGGAACCGGTTGCCTCATCGCACGGTTTTCCCCCGGTCACGTCTGCACTTCCCCCTGCCCCTACGGATGTCCCGGTCAACCCAGGCCCTTGGAAGACGGAGCCGCACCCGGTGCGTTTTCCCAAATCCATCCTCATGGCCACCACCATGCCACCCGTTGCCACACCCGATCCCATTCCCTGGACAGAGGGTGTCCAAGTCACCTTGGGTGGGATGACACGATCCCTTGCGCCCTCGACCGGTTTCACAAGTGGCGGGACAGCAACAGCCGTTCCGATGATGCTGGACGACAAAGACGCAGTCCCCGCCTCCACAGCCGGACCCACAGGCCACCCCTGGGTCAGCACACCCGAGCATCACACCCCGATTGGGACCGGGATGCCCGCTACCGCAGCACAACCGGATGTCATCCACGTTGTCACCGAGGCTGGGGAAACGCTCCCCAAGCAACGCCTGCAATGGGCACCACACCGTCAAAAACATCAGGATTTCGCCGGGCGGCGTGAAGCAGCCATGAACATCGTGGTCAACCGCATGGCGCAGAATATCCATGACAAAACCGAAGGAAAGAGCGAGCCCATCACCCCGGTGTTAATCAGCATGTCTGACCTTCTGGCTGCTGGCAAGCAGGCGTCCGACCCCCAGTTTGCCGAGCAACTGACGCAACTGGTAACGATCATGGAAACTTGGAAACCCGGTGATGCGTTTCCCCGGGATCCCTTGTCCAACCTGGATGATGATTTTCTGGAATTGGCCAGTCTGGTTCAGGAAGGGGCCAACGAAGCGGCCCAAACCAATGTACCAGCCAGCGTACCCGCTTCGCCCCTGCAACGACGGACCGTCAAACCAATCTCCATCAGCCAATCCAGGATTGCCGCCGAAGTGCTGTCCGTTTCAGCAACACCCTTCAGCCAAGCCCCAATCCCCCCCCTCCTGGGAAAAGGACATCCAGAACAATTGGATTCCTTGTTGCGCAAATATTATCAACGTGATAAAGGAGGTCTGATAAGCTAGGCCACCGTTTTTTTTGCCAAAGAGGGCCATGAAGAATTTTGCCAGTTCAGCACTTGACCCGTGGCACCCGTGGCCCCTTTTCATGCTTGAAACAGCGGCAACCGCCCTGTTCGTCCTGGTACTGCTGGTCGGTATAAGCCTGTACCAAGCGCGCCCCGCTTTGGTGGCAAAGGCGACAGCACCCGCTTCGGCCATGGTTGCCCAACCCGCTCAACCCATAGGCGGACAACCGGCCACAACCTTGACCCTGCCAGCCCCAGGGCATGAAGAACGTTTGGTCGCCCTGTTGGAACGGATGAATGCCCGGTTGGAATCAACGACCACTGCGCAACCGCCGCACGAATTCATCGATGCTTTGGAACATCTCGGACAGCAAATGGTTCAAGCCACCCAATCCATGGCGGCAGCTCAAACCCGGGAGTTGCAAGAGCAAGCCCTCAACCGTGAACTTCTTTTGGGTCTGAAAGATCATCTGGAAAAGTTGCAGGACATAATGACCGGCCCCGCGCCTCTGCCGACACCGACTCCCCGGTCCAGCATCCCCCCGCAACCCCAGGATGTCATTGCCAGCCCGGAAAGTGCCAACACGGCCCCGACACCATCGACGGCGGCGTTCCTGTCCCAACTGGGCACCACATTCGCCCAGTCTTCGCATAAGATTTTCGTCAACCTGGACAACGCGAGCATCACCCTGCCCGCCAATCTGGATTTTGAGCGGGGATCTCCCCTACCAAGTCCCAAACAACAGCAGGTCCTGTCGACCATCGCGCACGGATTGGCCCAAACGCTTCCCTGTCACGTGGCCCATACTTCAGCCACCTTGCCTTGCCGCGACAACAACCCGCAAGCACCCCGCATCAACGCCATCCGCATCCGCGGGCAAGCCGCCTTCGCCCATCCCGGTGAACCCAGATTTTATTTCAATTGGAAACTGGCCACGTCACGTGCATTCCACGCCCTGAAAACCATGTTATCGACGCAACCCGACCTGTTGGCCTTGAAAAACAGTCGTGGACAAACCTTGTTCCAGATTGAAGGTCGTGTAAACCGCTCTGACGAAGATCGCAACAGACATCAACTGGACTTGCGCTTTTTCTTTGAACCAACGGATAATACCATGGGTGGGTCAACGCCACTGCCCTCTGGTGTACCTTGAAAATCTGCAACCCGGGCCAAACCAACCATCTGGATGTTTGATCATGACCGCACTACCGGAAAACAGTCTGGTGCCTCATCCAGAATTCTGTCTTGATATTGTGTTCCTGCTGCTATGGTCGGTGTTGGTCATTGCCTGGGTTCCGGCCCATGCGGATGATGCGACCAGATCTCAACTGGCAGGTGCCCAGGAGGCGGTTCGACTCGCGGTGGATCGCTATGGACCCAATGCCATCGAAACCGTTGCCCCTCGCCTCGCTCTTGCAGAGTTGCATATCGCCGACGGCGATTTTCCCAAAGCGGAACCGTTGTTGCAACAGGCACTCAATATCACGGTACGGATCAGCGGCAACAACCATAAATCGTTGCTGCCCATTCTGGAACGCCTGGCCTGGATCGATATACGAAACAATCGCTTCACTTCCGGTAAACAATTTTACAGCGATGCCATCGAAATCGCCCGACGGGTTCACGGCAACAACAGCCCGGTCATGCAAAAACTCCTCGATAATTTGGCGGACGCCCGGCAAAAAGAACGTTTGGCAGGTACGCAAACCAACGTTCGGCGCAAGCAGACCCAATCCTCGCAAGGATCCAAAGATCCGGCCCACGACTTGGTTATCGCCAATCAAAGCCAACTTCCGCCCACCCCGCCCGCCGCTACAGCGAAGGAAACGTCCAAAGCGGATGGCAAGGGCGAGTCGGCACCATCTGCCGCTGTTGCCAAAGAAACATCCAAACCGGAAAGTAAAAGTGAGCCCGCAGTCGCAATCGCATCTCCCGCCAAAGAGACTTCTCAAGCCCCTTCCGGGACACCTGCCACGCCACCGCGCCCAGAAAAACCGGAGGCAGCAAGCGCCCCCGCCACCAACTCACCGTTTTCATTTGCCGTGGATACACCACAGCCCGTCCATTGGAAGGCCAATCCAACGTCTGTCACCCCGGCGACACCCCAGGGACAAAACAGTGCCGCGCCTGCCGCCGTCACAAGCCCGCCGCCGCCCCCACCTGCCGCCACGGAAACCCGCGTTCCAGCCGTTGCCAAACCAGCCGAATCCCCTGCGGAACGGAAAGGTTGGTTCCTTTCGGTGGGTTGTTTTTCCGAGCAGGTCAATACCGATGAACGACTGGGTGCCGTGCAAAAACTGGGTTTGCCGGGTTATACCAAACCGGCGCGCAACGGATCCATGACATGCGTCTATATTGGCCCCTTCCCCAAGGAAGAGGAAGCCGAAGAAGCCAAAAAGAACCTGAATCAAAACGGTATCCCGGACGCTTATATTCGCACCTACAACTGACCGAACCATGCCTAATCCTGTTGCCGCCATCCGCCCTCACATTCGCCGCCGGAGCCAACGCGTCAGCGCCGATGCCGCCCGTTCATTCCTCGTTCGGCAGAAGCAACAAACAACCCCTCCCATCCCGGGTTCCAACCTTTCAACGCACATCGAGTCAGAATACGAACCGCCCCGCCCCACGCCACTGGTCCACGAATTAACCCGGACATTAGCCGCCATCCGCTCCCCCGATTCAAAAGAACTGGATCGCTTTTGGGGACATATGCTGGATTCCCTGGCCTCAGGTCGCCTTTCCCCAAGCGAAAGTCGTCTGCTCGCCCGAAGCCTGGGAAAAGTTCGCAAAACACTTAAAAAGCGTCCCTCCGGGGTATCCGAAACACCCACGTAATCAAAATCAGAGGCCCTTGGCTCCATGGCAGTTGCATGGACACCCCTGGGTGACGTTTGACGGCGTCAAGTTGAAAAAGTGTTTCAATTGCATTCAACTTGCGCTATAAGACTGCGAGAGTCTCTTGGCCTCATGCCCATCCACATGGTGCAGCCTTCCAAGGCTGCCGCTGGTTGGCGTGCCTTACGGGATTGCGTTTGCGTCGGGCTGACATGCTTGACATGCTTAAGGATACGTCATGGAACACAATGCATCCGAATCCAAAGGGAATGCCATGCGGGGGTTGGCTGCACTCAAGCAGGCATCGGTCTCCCTGGCCCGAAGACATCAGAACCAGGAACAGGTGACCCGACCAGCAGGCGAGGTCAGCGATGTTCCCGCATCCCCTACGATCGAGTCCACCCCCTCCGATGCCAGCACCACCACCCCGGGTCATCATGTCTCCGATCCACACCAGCCCCTGACCCACACTGCAAGCCTAGCCAATCGTGGCAGCACCAAAAAAATTCCCGATCCCTCTGAACTCCGGCTGATGGACAATCTGGATATTGTACCACCCTCCGAGGGACAATCCGCCCCCCCCCCCCATAACCGCACAGGAAAAAGGCACCCCTCCCACGACCCCAGCGGGCCATTTTCGAGCCGCCTCCCAAGCATCCGGCCCGGAATCCACCCAGGCGGAGAGTTGGGAACATTCGCCTCTCAACCGCTTTTTAAAAGAAAAACTTAAATCCAACGGCAATTTGGGGCAAACCGTTGTTACAATGACAGAACAAGCCGAACCGGCATCGGCTGGTAAACCGAGGGCAGCGGAACCACCCCCTGACAAAATCGCGACACTCCCTTCCAGGGTCGAACAGCATGTCAGTGCGGCGGACGGTTTGGCCGTCTCGCCGCCTGCCGCAACACCCAAGCCCATCCCGGCGGATACTTCGCCCTTACGGGCACAACTCTTTGATTCCTCCACTCCCGCTCCCAAGGTAACCTCCGCGCCCCCAGACAACGCCCCGCATTGGGTTCAAGTCGCGGCCAAACAACTCCTTCGACCCCAGGCACCTCTTCAACACACCCATCGGGACACCAATCAAGCTTTCGGGGCCGTACCGTCCCACCTGCGTCGCAAGCAACCCGAATCGGTCAAGAATGTCCCTTTTGTCTCTGAATCGGTTTCAGGTCCGAAACTATCCGTTCCGGTGCCGTTGGAGCCCATCCAGCCCCTGGCAGCCGCAAAAATACTCGCCCCATCGCCGAATCTGCGAAGTTCTGCGGCCCCGGTTGTCGCCAAGGCCAAAGCGCCTGCCAATCCCTTCCAAGACAGTCCGGGAATAACCAAACCCGTTCTTCGCTCTCATCCCAGTTCGGTCACAGGGGGCGCACCCCACACCATAAAAACCATGGCCGCCGATACCAAACGCACAGAGTCCATCACAAACCAAGATGATGTTGCCCGTCATGTTTCGTCGGACATCCAACGCAAACAAGGGGTCAGTCACGTCAGCGCCCTTCTCAATGAATTGACCGATACCACGCCCGCACGCGAGCCCCAGCCAGTTGCAACCGTCAAACCCGCTGCCCCGCCAATGAAAGATCATTCCGCCGCAAGCAAACCCCCGACTGTGGCGGCACAACGAAAACAAACGGTTACGCTCGGCCAGGACAAGCCCAAACCAAAGATTGCAATCAAACCGGATCAAAAAAAAGACGTGTCCGCAAACAAGCCACCCGTTCCGCCCACGGTACCAACCACCAAGCCCATGGTACCTACTACCCCAGCCCGCAATGCGCCCAAGGGGGTATTGGTTCAAGCCACATCCCTACCCAAAAACCACACGACGCTGCAAGCAACCAAGCCTGGTGGTGTAACCCAACACCAAGGACGGCGTCCATTGCCACAACCCGTACAAAAGCCAGCGGCACCCCAGCATGCAGAGCTTCGTTCCGGCACTTTGGCACCCCAAAAATCGGCACCAGGTCGACAAACTGCCGGAACCAATGCAATCGGTCCATCGGGTCAGAAAGCAGCGATGGGATCCCTGATCCTGCCGGGTGGGACCGTCCGCATTCCCTCATCAACAAAAATCACGATTAATCCTGGACCTGGGAAAACACAAACAAAAACACAATCCCGGGTGCCCGAAGCCGCCATTGCGGGTCCAACACGGGTTGGTGCCCATCCTCGACCGGATGCGCCCCCCCCAAAGGCAGCCCGGCTGATTGTGACCATCCCAGCCAAAGAGGACCAACCAGCCGGGCAAACCAAAGTACCCATGTCAGGCAAGCCTCCCAAGGGATACCAGCGCACCAGTCCCAATAATGTTGACCCGAGTCGTCCCCGCACCAATGTCGGACCGCAAACGAAACCTGACCACAGCACCCTGGAAGCTGTACCCCAGCGCAATGGACACAACAACACCGTCGAGGTTTGGCAAGTGCCGATTGAAGGCTTGGGCAAGGGCATTGTTCACCTGCTGGGTGATGCCGTGGGTGGGGTGGTTTCCCTGGTTTCCGGCTCCCAGACTAAAAAAAAACGGACTCATCCACAAAAAACTCCCGGTGAGCCAACCAGGCAATCGGTGCCGCATGCCATCGCAACTCATAAACCATCGGCTGGATTACAGGTAGCGACCGGCAAACTTTCAGGTGGCGTCCGGGGTATCCTGACCGGCGTCGCCCAGATTGCCACCGGCAGTATCGATGTCGTACTGGGCTCGCTGGGGACATTGGGGGGAGTAATCATCCACACCGCCGGAAAGATGGGTATCAAATCAAAACATTGATTGACATTTCGGCCATGAATTTTTAATTCGGGCCATGAGATAACAAACCGCCGGAACTTTGGGCCTGACCCATCCGGTATTTGCAAACCGATGACAGGGGTAAAGCATGGAATCATCCGCGCAACAGGGCAGAAACCTTTTTTTGGGCATTGACCTGGGCACATCCAGAACGACCGTGGTTTCCAACCGTGGCACCAAGGAAGCCGTCCGGTCCGTCGTGGGATACCCCAAGGATATCATCGGGGTCAAGCTGCTGGACCAAACCAATGTGGTCGGCGAGGAAGCCTTGGATCGCCGTTCCTATCTGAACATCCATTTTCCCCTGGAAGACGGGGTGTTGAAAGAGGCCAGTGAAAAAGATACCCAGGCGGCGAAAGAATTGATCCAGTACGCCATATCGTTGGCCCATCCCCAGCCGGGTGACCGGGTATGCGGTATCGTGGGTGTTCCAGCCAGGGCATCCATTTCCAATAAAAATCAACTGTTGCGTATCACCAATGAGTTGATGCACTTTTCCATGGTGGTTTCGGAACCATTCATGGTGGCCTACGGCCTCAACAAGCTGACCAATGCCATCATCATTGACATTGGTGCCGGTACCATCGATATCTGCGCCATGCGCGGCACCATCCCGGGAGCCGAAGAGCAGGTCACCCTGATGAAAGCGGGCAATCATGTGGATAATTTTTTGACCAGCCTGATCTCCGAATCCTATCCCAACGTACAGATCACCACGCTCCTGGCACAAAAGATCAAGGATCAATTCGGCTTTGTCGGCCAGCCAGAGCAGGATATCATCGTCAACCTGCGTGCCAACGGCAAACCGCAGCCCCACGAAATCACTCGGGAAGTCCGCATGGCTTGTGAAGCCATCGTCCCGGACATCATTGAAAATGTTCAGCAATTGATCACCATATTCGACCCGGAAAACCAGGAAGAGGTGGTGGGTAACATCATTCTGGCCGGGGGCGGCTCACGTATGCGCGGTTTGGACCGAATCCTTGCCGACAGCCTGCGCGAATATGGCGATGTTCGCATCCACCTGGTGGATGATCCCATCTACGCCGGTTCCCTGGGGGCGCTGAAAATGGCAACCGAGTTGCCGCTGGAATACTGGAACCAGGTCGGGGATGTCATCGGCGGATAATACGTTGATCCATTTTTTCCTTCTCGCCCCTGCACGAAGAATACAAACGTCAGGGGCCAGCAAACCATGAGGTGGGACATGATCATGAACGAATCATCGCAATCCTCCAGCACCCCAATGGGGGACACCATCGATATCCCGGTGGAAAACATGGGTGTGGGTGTTTTCAATGCCCTTGGCGATATGGTAGGTGGCTTGGTTGAACTCAATCGTTTCGCCTGCGCCAAAGCCCATGAAGGGATCGCACTGCTCAAGGAAAAATTTGCCAAGTCTGAGGAGGCCACAGAGGAACTGGACACAACGCTGCCCATTGATCCCGTCCTCAGACATTCCGCACGCCCCGCAGACGAAGAGTCCGGCAATTCGTACCCCGCTGAGCCGATCCGGGTGGTAAGGCCAATCGGGGATGTGACGCAGGCAGGCTAACCGGTTACCGCGTTCATGATTGGAAGGAGCCGACCGTTTTCAGGCTTGGAGAGGGCACCATGATACCACCCATCGCCCAAACGGTGGTACTTTTGGTACTGTCGAACGTATTCATGACTTTCGCCTGGTACGCCCATCTCAAACATTTGGACAATCGTTCCTGGCTCACCGCCGCCGTTATAAGCTGGGGCATCGCCCTGTTTGAATACCTGCTCCAGGTTCCCGCCAATCGCATCGGCTTCGGCTCCTTGAGCCTGCCCCAGTTGAAAATCATCCAGGAAGTCATTGCTCTGACTGTTTTTGTGCCCTTTTCGGTATTTTACATGGGCAACCCGATCAAGCTAGACTTCCTCTGGGCAGGTCTTTGCCTCATGGGGGCCGTCTATTTCATTTTTCGGTCCTAAACCGCAACCAGCGCGAGATACGTAGTTTTCTAGCGTCATCCCCGCGAAAGCGGGGATCCAGGGAGTCTACACACCTTTTCCTGACTTTCTGGATCCCCGCCTTCGCGGGGATGACAAGAACTGCGCATCCCAAGATAGCTGCGGTTTAACCAGCACCGCCCCCATTCACTTACCCGACAGATTCCAGGATTCAACGTCCGCTGCGTTGCCCGACCCACCCAACTCCCCATCAGCCCCCAGGGAAACCAGATCATAATCGCCATGCACCCCGGGGGACATGTAGACGTATGCCCGATCCCAGGGGTCTTTGGGCAATTTGGCCAGGTAGCCGCTTTGCCGCCATTGTTTGGGAACCGGTTCGGCAGTTGGCTTTTTGGTCAAGGCATCCAACCCCTGCTCGGTGGTTGGGTAGCTGGAATTGTCCAGACGATACAAATCCAACGCCTGACCAATGGCCTGAATATCCAAGGCTGCCTTGGTCCGTCTGGCTTCATCCGGTCGATCCATGATCTTTGGGATGATGAGTGTCGCCAAAATGCCCAGGATCACAATAACGACCATGATTTCAATCAAGGTAAACCCGGAAGACCGAGAAGGACTTGCAGTTGCAACCATAACCCGACTCCTGAAAGATGCGCCAACATGACAACGAAGAAACGAAACCCACCCCTATCACCGAATCAGGTCACGGGGGGTGGATACAGGAAAAAAGCCATGACGTAAACCACCAGTCCCGATATGCAGACGAACAACCACAGCGGCAAGGTACGTCTGGCAATCGCCACATGTTTTTCCCAATGATTACCGAGGGCGCGCAAGGCAGTCATCGGCACCATAATGGCCGTAACCAGGGCCATGAGGACATGGGCTGCCAATAACGAAAAATAAACGATTCTGATCCATCCCTGGCCCGTGAACGGCACATGACCGACAATCCAATGGTAGGTCAGGTAGAGCAGCAAAAAGACCAGCCCCACCACCAAAGCCATCACCATCAGCCATTGGTGCCGCCCCCGGTGCCCGGAGCGAATGGCCCAATAAGCCGGGAGCAAAAGCAGCACGCCCAACAGATTCAGTCCGGCCAACAGATGCGGCAACATGGCAACCATCGCATTACTCATAACATCTCAATCCCAACAGTCGGAATCCAATCGGCGATCTGTCAAGCAACCTGTCAAGCAATTCAATGCATATCATGGTGTTGCCCATGTTCCCCGTGCCCCTCATGTCCCTGCATCGGGGAGTCGTCGGCACTCTTCCTGACCGTTGCCTGAACGTCCTGGCGCATACCATCGCTGAAAACCAGCGTCAGTGCAACTTTGGACCCCTCGGTCACGGGAGATTTGGGAGCGATTAGCATGAGGTGATAACCACCCGGTTTTAAAGAGACCTTGCTGCCTGCGGCAATCACCAATTCTTTGCGGGGCACCATGGAAACCATATCGTGATTCTGAACCGATTCATGGAGTTCCACTTTGGCAAATTGCGGGCTTTGCACCTGCGTCATGATTTTATCAACCGAACCCGAATTTTCCAGCTCCATATACCCGGCCAAGGTTTGCACGGTGGGCGGAGCCGCTCGCACCCATGGATCACCGATGCGGACCGACTCCCCTGCCCAGGCACAAATGCTCGTCCATGCCAGCACTACGGCAACGGCCCGAAATAAAGTTTTCATGGCACCATCCTTACATTTGGGTTAAATGTGCGATCAACGGTAGGATTTCACAATTTCAAGAAACAGAGCCGCAATTTTTTCCGCATTATGATGCTGCGGCTGAAACAAGGCATAAAAACGACCCTGTGGATCGATCAGGTAAATGCCCGTGGAATGGGCAATCAGGTAGTTCCCATCCGCCTCCACCGCCGATGACTTGAAAGCAACTCCCAATCCAGAAGTAAATTTTTTAATCGTGTCATCGTCAGCGGTCACTCCGATGAATGCTTCGTTGAAGTAGGTCACGTAATCTTTGAGGACGTTGGCCTGATCACGTTTGGCGTCAACACTGACAAAAATACCCTGACTCTGTTGCAGTGCCATGGGATGTTCTTTGAGCCGCTTGAACACGTCTGCCAACAAACCCATGGTCACCGGGCACACGTCGGGACAATGGGTATAACCGAAAAACAGGAAATTCCACCGCCCCTGCATATTCTTCAACGTGAACGGTTCGCCCCGATGATCTTTCAATGTAAAATCATTCACCGCCCTGGGTGTTGGTAACACCACCCCGAGCAACTCTGGCGCAATTTCGTTCTGGTTCATCAGCAATACCCTGTAACCGGCATGCAGGGCAACGAACGCCAGGGTGCTGACCAGGAGAGCCATGAGGGCTCCTTTGTAACTAGGGGGCAGGTTTTTAAAGGCGGACATGGCTGCTTTCAAGTTTGTAAGATTTGATCTTGTCATCGACCTATAAATATTTTAAATTCTTCCAAGATGCAAGCCGTTGCATGCGTTAAAGCTGCGGTCGCAGCATATATATACTTGTTTTTCCTCCAGACTTTTTGCAGGAGAAAACCGTGAGCAAAGCTTCCCTGGAAGCCACCGTGGATCCAGAAAAGGTCCAGGGCTGGATCACCCAAATCGGGTCGGATACATCGGCAGCCGTCCCCTTGCTTCAAGCAATCCAGAGTGAATATGGCTATCTGCCCAGAAAAGCCATGAATCTGGTGCTTGAAAACACCGAGATCAACGCCAGTCAATTATTCGGAGTCGCAACCTTCTACGCCCAGTTTCGCCTCGATCCTGTAGGCCGCCACATGATCAAGGTTTGCCATGGTACCGCCTGCCATGTGCAAGGGGCCGACCGGCTCAATACGTCTTTGCGGCACGCGCTGGGCATTGAGGACGAAAAAGAGGATACGGCATCCAACGGCAGTTACACCGTCGAAAATGTGGCCTGTATCGGTTGCTGTAGTTTGGCCCCGGTCATGCTGATCGATGGCGAAGCTTTCCCCAACCTCAAGGGAGCCGATGCCCAAAAACATCTGGTCAAGCACGCCAAAACCAAAGGTGAGATCCTCCCTGGTCATGCCGGCGAAGGCGACGACCAACCCGCCGACGAGAAGGAGAAGTAAACATGAGCGGTGACATGGTCATTACAGTGGGTGAAGGAACCTGCGGCGTGGCCGCCGGCGCCCCGGAAATTACCAAACTTTTGAAAGATCGCTTTCCTCAGGCCCAGTTCAAGCAGGTCGGTTGCATCGGCATGTGCCACCTGGAAGTCATGGTGGAAATTGCCACCGGCGGTAAGAGCTACCTTTGGGGTGGTCTCAACAAGAAAAACCTTCCCAAAGTGGTCCGGTTCCATCGTGGACAAGGCGATCTGCCCGAATCCATGCTGATCCGTTCCTCTGACGTTACGGAAACCGAGCGGTCACAGTACCTCACGAAACAAACCCGTATCGCCTTGCGCAACGTGGGTCAACTCAACCCCATCTCGATGGAGCAGTTCCGCGCCCGTGGCGGTTACACCGCTATCGAAAAGGTGATCAAGGGCGGCATGACCCCCGAACAAGTCATCGAAGAGGTCAAGATATCCTCCATCCGCGGTCGCGGTGGTGCCGGTTTCCCGACTGCCGTCAAGTGGGGCTTTGCCCGTAGCGCCCAAGGCGAACCGAAATATCTGGTCTGCAATGGTGACGAAGGGGATCCGGGGGCTTTCATGGACCGCTCCCTGCTGGAGGGCGACCCCCATACCGTGGTTGAGGGCATGCTCATCGCCGCCTATGCCATCGGGGCTTCCAAAGGCTACGCCTATATCCGTGCTGAATATCCCCTGGCTCTGAAACACTTTGCCATCGCCTTGGATGATGCCCGCAAAGCCGGCTTCCTCGGCTATAACATCCTTGGATCCAACTTTTCCTTCGATATCAAAATTAAGGAAGGTGCCGGGGCCTTCGTCTGCGGTGAGGAAACCGCCCTCCTGGCCTCCATCGAGGGACAACGCGGCATGCCGCGAATCCGTCCGCCATTTCCCGCTATTCAAGGGGTCTTCGGCAAACCAACCATCATCAATAACGTGGAAACTCTGGCCAACATTCCCTGGATCCTCCTCAATGGTGGGGCTGCCTACGCCAAAATCGGTACCGAAAAGAGCCGTGGCACCAAGGTGTTCGCCCTGGCCGGCGCCATCAAACGCGGCGGTCTGGTGGAAGTCCCCATGGGGATGAGCATTCGCCAACTGCTGATGGAAATCGGTGGTGGATCCGCTTCAGGCCGACCCCTCAAGGCGGTTCAATTGGGCGGACCTTCCGGCGGCTGTATCCCCGAATCGATGTTCGATACCATCATCGATTACGATGCCATCAACGCCACCGGGGCTATCATGGGATCGGGCGGTATGGTGGTCACTGACACCAAATCCTGCATGGTTGACCTCGCCCGTTTCTTCCTTGAGTTCACGCAGATCGAATCCTGTGGCAAGTGTACCTTCTGCCGCATCGGCACCTTGCGCATGAAAGAGTTGCTGACCAAGATATGCGATGGTCATGGTACCTTGGAAGACATTGACACACTTGCCGAACTCGCGGATCGAATCAAGGACGCCAGCCTGTGCGGCTTGGGACAAACCGCTCCCAACCCGGTGCTGACCACCCTGAAATATTTCCGGGATGAATACATCGCCCATGTCACCGAAAAACGGTGCCCGGGCGGTGTCTGTAAAGGGCTCATCACCCACACCATTCGTCAGGAAATGTGTACCGGGTGTTCCATCTGCGACCGCTACTGCCCGGTCAACGCCATTACCGGCGAACTCAAGAAACCCAATACATGGGTCATCGACCAGAAAATCTGCATCAACTGCGGGATGTGTGTCGAAGTCTGCAACCCTGACGCCATCCTGGCGGCTTGAACTGGGGAGAATATCCTAATGGAAAACACCGTTCCCATTACCTTAAATGGTCGCGCCGTCGAGGCCAAAGCCAATGCGACCATACGCGAGGTCGCGGAAGCGCAGGGAATCAAAATTCCCACTTTTTGCCACGACAATCGTCTGAAACCATTCGCCTCCTGCTTTTTGTGTGTCGTCGAGGTCAAAGGGGCCAGGACTCTGCTGCCGGCCTGTTCGACCCGCGTGGCACCCAAAATGGAGATCTACACCGACAACGAAAAAGTTGTCACCTCACGTAAAATGGCCCTGGATTTGATTCTATCCGACCATGCCGGCGACTGTATCGCCCCATGCGAAGCCACCTGTCCGGCCAATATCGACATCCAAGGCTATATCGCTCATATTGCCAATGGTGACTTTGCCGGGGCCGTTCACCTGATCAAAAAACGCAATCCTTTGCCGGTGGTCTGCGGTCGTATCTGCCCGCATCCCTGTGAATCCCAATGCCGGCGCGCCCTGGTGGACGAACCCATCGCCATCAACCCCCTCAAACGGTTCTCCTCCGAATACGAATTGGAACATGGACCGTTTGTACCGCAAGCAGGTCCGGATTCCGGCAAAAAGGTTGCCATCATCGGTGGCGGCCCCGCTGGTTTGTCCGCCGCCTACTTCCTCCGGCAGGCAGGACATGCCGTGGAAATTTTCGAGGCCCTCCCCGAGTTGGGCGGTATGGCCCGATACGGTATTCCCCGGTTTCGTCTGCCATGGGAAATCATGGACCGGGAAATCAAGGCCATTCTCGACCTGGGCGTCAAAGTCCACTTCAACAGCAAACTCGGACAGCATTTCACCCTGGCCGACCTCAAACGCCAAGGCTTTTCCGCTATCCTGCTCGCTATCGGTGCGCACAAATCCAAACCCTTGCACATCGAAAATGAAGATGTTCCAGGGGTTATGGGAGGCATCGATTTTCTGCGCAAGGTCGTCCTCAAGGAGCCGGTCAACGTTGGTACCCGCGTTGCCGTCCTGGGTGGTGGCGACACCGCCATGGACTGCTGCCGCGTTGCCCTGCGCATGGGGGCCCAGGTCACCCTGCTCTATCGTCGCACGCAAGCGGAAATGCCTTGTTCCCCCTGGGAGCAGGAAGAAGCCCATGAGGAAGGTGTGGAATTTCGCTTCCTGACGGCACCCTCGGCGGTGGTTGTCGATGAAAAAGGCCATGCCAAGGCCCTGCGGGTCATCACCATGGAATTGGGCGAACCCGATGCCTCGGGCCGCCGGCGGCCAGTCCCCATCGAAAACAGCGAGGAAGATTTGGAATTTGACCTGATCATCCCCGCCATTGGCCAGGATCCAGATCTTTCCTGTCTGGATGGGGATAGCGAAAAACCGAAGACGACGAAATGGAATACCATCGTTCACGATGCAAAAACCATGGTCAGCTCCATGGATGGGGTTTTCACCGCGGGTGACTGCGCCTTCGGACCCGACATCCTGATTCGCGCCATTGGTGAAGGTCGCAAGGCCGCCGAGGCCATCAACCTCCACCTCCATGGTGCCCATGTTAAAATCATCACCCCGTACGCCATTTCCAGAGGTCGTCTGAAAGAACTGGATTCGGCGGACTATGCCCCGCGTTTCGTCCATAAGAAACGGTCTTTGGAAACAACCTTGCCTCCTGAGCAACGCCTTAAAAACGATGCCGGCTGGGCTCCCATCAACATCGGTCTCGACCAGATTCAGGCCATGGCCGAAGCAACACGTTGCATCGAATGCGGATGCAACGCCCGCTTCGATTGCGATCTGCGTAACTTTTCCACCGAATACAACGCCACCGAAAAGCGTCTGTCCGGTGCCAAGCGTTCGTACGACGAAGACAAACGCCATCCCCTCATCCGTATCGAGGCGGATAAATGCATTACCTGCGCCTCCTGCGTACGTATCTGCAACGAGGTCCGCAATATCAATGCCCTGACCTTTATCAAGCGGGGATTTGGTACCCGTATCGGTCCCAACTTCAATGATCCCCTGCAAGAAACCGGGTGCGATGCCTGTGGCATGTGTACCGATGTCTGCCCCACCGGTACCCTGGCACCCAATACCGGTAAGGAATGCGGTCCGTGGATCTGGAACGAAACCATCAGCACGTGTACCGATTGTTCCAGAGGGTGTGGTATCAAGGTTGCCGTCAACCGCAACCGTATCGTGAAAGTGCAGTCTGTCAACGCCGATCCGGTGAATGGAGCGGTCATCTGCGCCGAAGGGCGTTTTGGTTACCAATTGTTGGGTCAACGGGCAAGTCGCGATAACGATCAAGCGATTCAAAAAGCGCGTGATCTGCTGGGCCAAGGGGGGAAAGTCGCCGTATTGGTCTCTCCGAAGCTGACGGTGGAGGAATCTTATGCCGCCTCCCGCTTGGCCAAACGCTATGGCGGGGCGTTGTACTGGGTCGAAGGTGATGCGGTCCAGGGATCAGCCAAACCCGCTGGAAAAATGCGTGGTGAAGCCAATGTTGCCCTGCTCGCTCGCCTGGGTGGTCAAAAATGGCAAGGCGATCAAGCTGATACCTTTGTTACCGTCAATCTATCCGGGTTGCCAAATAAAGCAGCATCCAATCGGGTCGTTGCCTTGAATTCCCACGGCAATCAGGAGGAAGGCGGTGTTTCCATCACCATCGCCGATCCCTTGGAGACCAGCGGCACGTTCTTGAATCGCGATGGTGACCTTTGTGTCCTCAATACCGCCTTGATCAATCAGGGGGTGCCATCAGGGGTTGCTGCACTCATGCGCTTGAGTGGCGAAGACGGTCTGGCCGATTTGTCCGCGTTGCGCAAAGCCCTGGCGGGAGAGCACCAGGATTTGTCGGTCCTGACGCAAATCAATGGCCAACGGGTCGTCAAAATCGGGGTAGCCCCTCTCCTGGTTGCAGCACAGCCGGATAGTCGGGAAGCAGCCTTCGCCCAGCACATGAAACAGATGGAGTTGTCCTGGCCCGCTTAAAATTTGGGATCCAAGGGCCTCAGAAGTATTCTCAGCATCAACCGTTCATTACAGGAGGGGGTAGGTTTCCCCTCCTGTAATGGCGTACAGGCCGATGGAATCGGTAAAGATGGTTGGGACGTAATGCCAGGACTTCCAATTGGAAAAAAAAGACGGAAAAACATATTGGCACTGCTTGGAAGGTACCTTGAATAGTCCTGAGACGGAGGGTATCACACCTGAGTATGTGATTCAGCTTGGAAAAGAGTGGTTTGAGTTGATGGTAGATGCAACACCAGAGGAGGAACTCTTTTCCCTGCCGAAATTTGAACGTCGTCTGGAGCAAGAACACCAAGATGGCGAACGGGAAGGAGAAGCCAAAATACTAACGCGTCAGTTACAACGCCGTTTTGGCGAATTGCCTCCCTGGGTTTATGAACGCATTGCCAAAGCTGAACTGTCTGCTTTGGAAGATTTGAGCCTAAAACTGCTTGATGCCAAATCACTGGGCGATATTTTTTCGGACACGGTGTAATGCTATAATAAAGCTACATCCTCAAGGAAAAGTTTACATTTTTAAACCGCAACCAACACGGGAAACGTAGCTTTCCAGTGTCATTCCCGCGAAAGCGGGAATCCAGAAAGTCAGGGGAAGTAGAAATACCCTCTGGATCCCCGCTTTCGCGGGGATGACAATAACTACACATTCCAAGATGGCTGCGGTTTAATTTACCAGTCGTGTAAGGAACCAATCTTGGCGAGCCGATGATTATCCACAAGACCAACCCAAACGATCTGCAAAAGATAGAGCAACAGCTCAACGAAGCCAATCGTGAAACCTTGCTTAAGTTTGCGCAATTTTTGCTACAACAAGAGCAAACCAGCACATCCCCAGAGTCCCCTCCCCGCGAACCATTGAATATCCCTTCCCCCGCCAATGAAACTGTCGTCCAAGCCCTCAAACGGCTTAAAAAATCTTACCCGATGATCGAGGCCGACATTGGCCTCCTGGATGCCGCATCACAGTTTGTCATGCAAAAGGTTCTCGGCCACCCCGATGCCGAATTGATCCGAAAAATGGAAAAATTGTTTTTGGACGCGTACGAAAAATGGCGTCAAACGCAGGGCGCGTAGATTGCACAATCCGGGGCGGACCTACAGGGCTTTCTTCGGGGCCGGTTCCCGGGATGGGGGGCGTTCCAAATTATTGGGCGACTGTTGAACCTCTGCCATCCGGTGCAAACCGACAGCAAGAAATGTCAGCAATAACACAATGAGAAAGACCCGCCCGTTCCAGGTTTGCAACCAATTCCCTGCGGGAGTCTCCACCTTGGAAGGTTCTGTAGGCGGATAAAAATGGTGCCACACCATGCGCATACCGATGACGATCGCCGATAGCACCATGGCCGCCACAATGGAAGTCAAGAACAACCTCATGACACATCAATCCCACGCATGCAAGTCACCAATTGGTTGAGAATGCGCGCCGTTGCCCCCCAGATCACGTGGGGACCATAGTGGTAGCTTTCCGGGGCCAAGTCCTCGGTTTTCAGGAAGAAATGAAGAGGAACCGTCATCACCCCAGCGACCTCGCGTGGTTCAGGCCGCAGCTCCATGGCTTCCGGCATCAAAGCGACAAAGGGATGGATGATAAAACCCGTAACGATCGTCTGAACCGGGGTCAATCGACCCAAGAGACGCACGGGGCGGGCATCAGGCCCCAGTTCCTCCACTGTCTCACGCAACGCCGTCTCAAGGACAGTAGCATCGGAACGATCCCATCGTCCACCTGGAAAGGCAATTTGCCCTTTGTGGTGACGTACCTCCTGGGAACGACGAATGAGTAGCACTTGGCCGCTCCCTTCCGGCTCCACTGGCGGGCCAAAAATCAGGGGGACCAGCACCGCCGCTACCACGCAGCCGCCTCCTGATAACAAGCCACCTGGACCTTGCCCGATTCGATCCAACTCGGTCAAAGCGGGAAGACATTGCTGAACGGAGTCAGGGGTCAACACGGTTTTTCCCCAAGACTGCCCCTCCTGTCCCTGCCAATCACCTCATGGACCCAAGGAGAGAATCGAGACGCCAACGTGAAAAGAACTCTGAATCAAACCATTCTGAAAAAGCAGATAATTCCAGGCAGATCGTCTAATTGTAAACCAAGCGAATAATGGGAACCTCGGTTGATCCCTTGCCGTCCGTGACACTTTCACTGGTATTGATGATATCACGATCCATGACTTCCATGACGACCGCATGACGCGAAGCCAGATAGGAAGAGCGATGGAGGAAACCGTAGGCCCCTGGACCATGGGTGTTGCCAGCGCTGCCACTACCAGCAACAACGGCCATTTTTTGTTCGTCGGAATGTTCGTTCCGATCCGGGGCAACCACCGTGTCCTTGATGATCACGGGCTTCCGACGCGCCGTATGCAGGGGCAAGGCTTTCCTGGGGGGAATCGTCTTGGCATACCGGGCCATCACCCGTCTTACATAACTTTTAGTCTCTGGAAACGGGGGCATGCCACCAAACTTATCCACATTGGCCGGACCTGCGTTATAAGCTGCCAGGGCCAACGACAAATTGGGATACATGGCAATGAGCCTTTTGATATAACGGGCACCGCCGCGCAGGCATTGTTCCGGATTCAGACGGTTGGTGACCCCCAGAGCCCGCGCCGTTCCAGGCATGAGTTGCATCAAGCCGACAGCTCCTTTTTCCGAAACCAGATCGGCCTGATTATTTGATTCCACGGCAACGATGGCCTTGAGCAATCCGGCATCGACCTTTTCCTCCCCAGCGACCCGATGAATCAGGCGTGGCAGATCCCCGGAGGATGCGAAGGCCTGATTGGAACCGGCGATAATCGCGATGATCGCACCACCCAACGCCACCTTGAGGGCGAAAGAATGAGGGAAGACCCTATTTTGCTTCAACGAGGGCGATGCCGCCCATCTGTCGTCCGCAACCAGTCTCACCTCTGCTGTTTGACCGGCGATAGCTGAAAAAACGTTCCTCATCCTGGAAAGTACACAACCCAACATTATTTATCCCTTCCTGGGGAATCCCCCGCGCATGTAGCCGAGCAATCAAATATTGGGGTAAGTTAAACTGGAATCGCCCACTTATTGCAAGGGATAAAAAGAATCTTTCCACAATAATTTTGTGTCCTGGCTTGTGATAATCCATGAATTGATGGTAAAACGCTGTATCCACTTCATAATTTGGCGGGCAGATGGTCGGACCAATGATCGCCGACATGTGTTGTGTGTTCGCTCCCAAGGTTTCCATGAGATCGATGCAAGACTCCACAACACCGAACAAAGCCCCTCGCCACCCCGCATGTGCCGCCCCCACCACTCTGTTGACCGGATCACAAAGCAACACCGGGGCGCAATCCGCCGTCATCACCGCGACCGCCACCCCGGTATCTTTGGTAACGATGGCATCCGCTTCCGGGATATCGCCCTGGCCGGGTCGGGCAACAACGGCTCGGATGCCATGCACCTGCTGCAGGAGACACAAGGAGTGTACCCGGGGGTGGAGGGCCTGTTTCAGGCGCTCCCGGTTTTGCAGCACCAAGCTTTGGTCATCCCCCACATGCAACCCGAGATTGAAACTTGCATACCCGGAACGACTCACCCCTCCGCGTCGCGTCGTAAAGAACGGTACAATTCCCGGGGGCGGGTTTACCGGCTGTTGCAGCAAGAAAGTCTCTTCTTCTTGACCCGCTCTACCTGGATCTGTTATGATGAGCGTTTGTTGTCTCATTGATCCTTGCTCCGGCTGACCAACGACGCTCCGGGGCGGAACACCGAAAGGACGAAAGGAGAGGCCGTGGCCTTCTACGAATCCATTTACATCGTTCGACCCGATCTTACCACCGAACAGCTCGAACAAGTCAACAAACGAATCAACGCCATCATCGCCGACAACGGTGGCGAAATATTGCAAACCGAACTTTGGGGCCGCAGGCAACTGGCCTACCAGGTCAAGAAAAACTCCAAAGGATACTACGTGTTTAATCTGCTCCAGGGGGGTGGCTCCATGGTTGCCAACCTGGAATCCAGGCTGAAAATCGATGAGGACATCCTTAAATATTTGAACGTCAGAGTCGATAAGGCTGATCGGACCCCGACTCCCCTCTCTGGCGCGGATGAGCGAAGCGGACGTCCCCAAGCCAGCGCGGCAGGGTCCGTTCTGGATGATCTCGACGATCCCGAATTGGGATTGCCAGAGGATGACGATACGGACGATGAAGATCGGGTCTGATTCTTGGGCCAGGATCTGCTTCAATCCCGTACTGAAGCGGTTGAGTCCATCCCAGAGGGCTGTCTGACCAACCATGTTGAGCTTGAGGGAACGCTTGCCAAACCTTGTGACCTGCGCTACACCCCTACGGGTATCGCGGTGGCCACATTGGAGTTGGATCATGTATCCAGCTATTCTGACACAGCACCCCTCAAACGAATGGAACTCAAGATCGTTGTCATCGCCTTCGATTCCCTGGCCGATCAGTGCGCCGTATTGGTCGCAGGAACCCGGCTCAAGTTTCGCGGACGACTCAACCAAAAACGATGGATACGGGATGAACGAATACGCTGGGGGCAAGTTGAGCTTATTGCAACCGCCATGGAAACCATGGGCCCAGGAACAAATGTGCAACAGCTCTAAAGTTTAAGGTTTGATACCACGTTACCCCTGGATACCTTCAGATTACCACAAGAACCACAAGGGATGGATACCCACATGTCAGAACACGAAACCAGCGCCTTTGACCATAGCGAAGGACACAAAGCCAAGTCCGCCAGACCCGTGGGCTTCAGGCGCCCGTTTTTCAGAAGACGCAAAGTTTGCATGTTTTGCGCCGACAAAGCCATCAAGATTGACTACAAGGATCCCAAGCTTTTGCTGCGCTTCATCACCGAACGCGGCAAGATGGTCCCCAGCCGTATCACCGGGGTGTGCGCACCGCACCAGCGCCGACTCAGCAAAGCCATCAAGCGGGCCAGAAATATCGCCCTGTTGCCCAATCTGGTCAAATAAGCCTGAAATGGGCTCTTGATGTCTGCCGGGCGCCTTTCCATCCGAGTTTGTGTTATTTGACTCGGTTGGCGCCGCCGTCGAGCCCCCCGGACCCCTCCCCAGGGCTACCAAACAAGGCTCATCCTATTGGTCAAGGGACGGCCCGATGTTGTAAAAAGCCCTGATCCCCTGGCGATGGGCATGGGATCAGGGCCTCTACCCCGTGGGAACGGGAGTGAGCCACTTATGGTGATTCGAGTTATTTCCGAACATCCGATAGCAGCGGGTTTGTGGGCGATCTTCCTCCTGACACTCCCGTCGCTGGCGGCAGCAATCGTGCCGTCCAATAAAATGGTCAGCATGGCCATGCTCCTGACCATGCCGTTCCAGATCATCACCCCGCTCCCCATCCTCCTCGTCGGCCTGAAACGAGGTCCCCGTGCCGGACTTTATGCAACGCTGGTATTAGTTGCGGGGGCACTCCTCCTGACACAGGAATTGACTTTTCCCCTGCTGGTGTTCCTGGTACTGGGTGCCTTTCCCCTGCTGGCCATCTGGATGCTGCGCAACGGTTGGAACTTCACCCAATGCAGCAGTGCCGGCTTTTTGCTCGGAATCGCTTTTCTGATCGGGCTGTTACTCGTCTCGTCCCACTCCCCGACAGAAATGGAGAAAGCGCTCTCCGCTTCTTTCAGTTCCATGCAGGAACGGTTTGTAACCCTTGCCCAGAGCCAGGGTGCCGATGCCAAAACCATCCTGAATCACGAAAAAACCTGGGAACAATTTTCTCATACCATCACCTTCCTGTTCCCCACCTTGCTGATTTCAGGATGGTACATGGTACAACTGGCAAACCTTTTCCTGACCCGACAGCTCTTTGCCAAACGCTTCGGCCACCCCCCGCCCAATGAAAATTTTACCCATTTTCGCGTTCCCTTCTTTCTGGTCTGGCCCATCATCGCTTTTGGCCTTATCTTGCTCCTCCTGGGCAATCCATGGTATCGTTTCGCTGCCAATATGGTCCTGTTTTTGGCCGTACCCTATTTTTTCCAAGGGTTGGCCGTGGTGCAAGCCATGTTTCAACATTTAAAGGTTCCCGCCTTTTGGCAGGTTTCGTTTTATGTCTTCACTTTTTTGTTCTCAAGAACAGCCCTGGTCATCGGTGCCCTGGGGTTCTTTGATACTTGGTTAAACGTTCGTATCCGCCTTGAAAAAACTGGGGAAGGCAAGAGACCTTCCGGGAGATAGTCGCATGGAAGTCATACTTCTTGAAAAAATCAGTCGCGTTGGTAATCTGGGTGAGCAAGTCAAAGTTCGTGGGGGGTACGGACGCAATTTCCTGATCCCGCAAGGCAAAGCACTGCCCGCAACCAAAGAAAACAGGGAACGCTTTGAAAAACAAAAAGCGGAGTTTCTAAAACGTCAGGAAGAAATCCTCGCCACCGCAAAAGAACTCGCAGCCCAAATCGAAGGCGTATCCGTAGTCCTCGACCGCCCCGCAGGAACCACCGACAAATTGTTCGGGTCGGTGACCAATGCTGATATCTCAAGCTATTACAAAGAAAAAGGGATCGACATCCCTCGCAGCCAAATCGATGTCCCCCATCCCATCCGCGTTCTGGGAGAACATACCATTCGCATCCGGTTACACCCGGATGTCATCCCGGTTGTCAAGGTGGTCGTGGAACGTCGCGTTTCCAGTTAATGGCTTTGTCTTATAAGTTCTCACCCCTGACGGGAGTACAAACATGCCTCTGTACGACTATAAATGCGATGCCTGTCAAACCAAATTTGAACAGGAACACCCCATGTCGGCACCCCCGGTCAAAACGTGCCCACACTGCGGTCAGGACAAAGTTCGTAAAATCCTTTCCACTGGTGGGGTGATGAGCAGTGGGGCGTCCCGCTCCTTTTCGCCGCCATCAGCGCCCCCATGCGGCATGGGGGGAGGATGCGGCTCTGGAATGTGCGGACTCTCCTGAAAACAGTTCCGATAGTATCAAGCCAGACCCGGATTCTCACCACAAAGTACCCAACAATTTTGAATTTGAAGGTTGTCTTCGTCTGTCACCGCCCTTCGGGGCGGTTTTTTTTGTGATAAAAAAATATAAATATTATTAATATTTACACAGAATGACTTGAAAATGCATGTGGTTTCATTTCGGACTTGCAGAAGTCGAAATAGGCGGATAGTATTCTCTTCACGGTACTATTCTTTAAAACCTGTGGACACGTTCTGGATTCATGGTTGAGCTATGGCGTGGGGGAGAGGGCAATGCAAAACAAAAAGGGAGCTGCGGACCATGACTGCCAGCCAGGCATCGATTTCAGCGCAGTTATTGGTTTGGATGGCAGGGAGGGTTTTCTTAACCAAACCCAGCGGGAAAGTCGGCTGATCCGGAGAGAAAATCCCTACCGCTTCGGTCGACCGCTGCCGGCCAACGCCCCGGTGTTCGTGGACCGCAAACACTCTGTCCCCCGAATCGTCCGGGCTTTGAACCGTGCGGATGGTCCCGCAAGCGTCAGCATCCTGGCCGAACGGCGAATGGGCAAAAGTTCACAGATCAACCAGGTGGTCCATGCCTTGGCCGCCATCCCCGGCATGGTGGTGGCGGTTTCCAATCCGTTGGGCTGGTCGGTCAAGGATCCCCAAACCTTTTTTGCAGCACTGGCCCGGGCCATTCATGGGGTATTACCCGACGTCATCGAACTGCCGGGGGAGAGAATGGATTTTCCCGCTTTTCGTAACACGGTGCGCCATCTGAAAGAGGGAGGGGTCCGGCTGGTGGTCGTTATCGATGAATTTGAGTTATTGGCCGACACGCCGACGTTGAATGCCGTGTTTTTCTCCAATCTCCGCGCTTTGGTGGATGAAGGCTATCCTATCGGCTATTTGACCGCCAGCCGCACTCCCCTTAAGGATCTATGCCGACAACGGCGAATCGACGGTTCCAATTTCTGGGGTATTTTCAACAGCACGGTCACGTTGGGGGGGCTCTCAGTATCGGAACAAACCCTGTTGACCGAAAAGATTATGAAAAAGTCTCTCCCCAGGAAATGCATGGCACAATTGGAACCGAAGCTGTTGACCTGGGCGGACGGCCACCCCGGACTGGTTCAGATGGTGCTGGAAGCTTGTTGGGATGCCTTCGTTAGTGGTGATGCCGTGGACCGGGACGGGTTGCGGAGCAACCTGGTGCCCCATGTGGAGGAGATGTGGTTCAACCGCAACCGCGAGGAGTGGGAGGTTTTGAACCTGCTGGTTTGCGATCAAACTCGCCCCGGGGATGAAAGCACGCTTCTGGACTTGCGCCTGCGTGGGGTGTTGAATGAGGGGAATCGGCTCTTCTCGCCAATCCTACAGGAGATCATAGAGAGGCAGGATCCCGCCGGGAAAGACCTGTCCCATGTTGCCACGGCGATTATGGACGGGGCGGTGGAGGCTCACACTCATTTCAACAGATTTCAAAAAACAGCGGAAAAATGGTTCAAGACCGGAGAACAGGTGGCCAAAAAACTGGGGAGGATCCGCAAGGCCTTTGACCAGGGCCGGGCCGAGGTGGACCCTGCTGACGGACAGCCGACGGTGGATGAGGAAGAATGAAGTGGCCAGCATATATCCTCTACCTCCTGCGCCATTTCTGGCTGTGGCCATTCGTGTTTTGGCTCCGGCCCATGGACGTTATTCAGAGGGGACGGAAAGAAGTCCTGCGGGAAATGCTCCTCGCCCTGTTGGGTTTTGGGCTGTGGGGTACGTTGGGTGGGGTATTGCTCTGGTGGTCAACCGGTGACACTCAGTCCGGGTTTGTTTTTGCTGCCGCTGCCGCTGCTGCCACTGCTGGCGCTGCCGCTGGCGCTGCCGCTGTCGCTGTCGCTGCCGCTGCCGCTGCCGCTGCTGGCGCTGGCGCTGGCGCTGGCGCTGGCGCTGTCACTGGCGCTGTCGCTGGCGATGGCGATGGCGATGGCGCTGCCGCTGGCGGTCTCGTCATTTTAATAATCCTGGTTAACATACTGGTCGGAACCGGTTTGCATCAATATGTTTCTCCCCAATATATTGGACTGATTACTGCCATCGGGGCTGTGGTGATTCTGCTGCATCCCGTTCTTGCCTACATGAATTCCAAAGGATATCTTTCCACCAGGTTGCATAACATCTATTTCTCCGTTTCCGCTTTTTGTCTGTTGATCTTTTTTCCATCCATGCTGGTCTGGGCGTTCATCCATGTTCCCCCACCGATGGGTCTTGGCATGAGTGTGCTGATTTCATTGCTGCTTTTTTTTTCCAGCATGTCCGGATTTTTCGGTGAATTGGTGTCAACCATCGGCGCTGGGGATATGTCACGGGTAGAGGATCCACAACAAAACTGGCTCCTTTACCAGGGGATTCTGTTTCCGGTTTTGGCCCTGTTGGCTTGGTATGTCGACCCCGAACTGCCTGGACTGGAGACGAAACTTTCCCAACTGGCCACGTTCCTGGTTCTCCTGCCCCTCTTTTTTTCCGGACTGGCCTTTTATCCATTCCTGGCCTTGGCCGCCCTCTGGCAGATGCGTCCGGCCCGGGCAAAGCATTACACCAGGGAGAATTGTCACCAACTGATGCCGTTTCGATGGCAATCCTTTCCCTTTCCCCTGCCCGCCCTGGCAAAATACATGATCCGGGTAGCGGCCCATCATGGTATCGAGTCGGCGTTCCATGCGTTGCAACAACTGCAAATGCAGACCCTGCAACAACGGGCCGCCCGACGGGCGGCGCAGACGTTGGCGGCGGACCGCCAGACCGCTTTGCCATTCTGTGGCTTCGTAGCGATGCATACCAACACCGCCACCCTCCTTCCTCTGGCCGCCACCGGCCCGGTGGCCAGGGCCGTGGCGTCCCTGGTACCGAAAAAAAAGGATATTGAGGTTTATCTGAGGACCGGTTCCTATCCACCGAAATCCGGATGGCCTCTGCCCTGGCGTCCTAAAGCCGGATATCCGGCATGGTTCAAACCTTTCGACGATATTTCCGGCGCCCCCCTTTCCCGGCGTGTCCGATATGCTTTGGACCAATTGGAAGAGTGCGGCAGCCATGAACAAGCGCCCGCTTTTCGTGACCTGTTGCAACGGTTATCAATCTGCCTTGAAGTCGAAAGCATCGCCGCCGCCCTGGCCTTGCCTGGCTTGTCCGCCCTCGACCCGGCACCATCGGATGATTGGCTGGCACAGGGCTGGCATGTGTTGCGCCGTATGGCGCAGATGCTCAAACCTCTGGAGAATTATGCCGGCCTGACTTCGAGAGACGGACGCCAGACGTTGTTGCTTCAGACCTCCCAAGAGGTGGAAAAAGCGCAGATCACCGATGAAGGGGAGATCTCCGAATATTGGCATGGCCTGTCCCCCTATTGGGGCCATATCGGTAGCGAATTGGCGCGCCATTGGACCCGTCTTCTCAAGCGCGAAGCGGAGTTGTCCTGGGAGGTTCTCAATCTGGAGATCGAACCGCCCCGGCGTCCCCTGCCCATGGGGGAGGACTCTTTGCGCATTGAGGTGCGTAATACCACCACCACCATCGCCCGCCGGATCCATTTGCGGGTGGACGCGGAGGATGGTGAGGATGGTAAGGAGCATCTCTTTTTTACGCATCGGGAAGCTGACGCCCCCCTGTTGGCAGGTCATGAAAACCTTACTTTTTCCCTGGGAGTTCGCGTCAACCGGGCGGGAGCCTACCGGGTTGGCGGCCAGGTGAAGGCCGAGGACCTCCAAGGAAGAGGGTTCGTCTTTCCCTTTGCCTTCAAGATCCAGGCGGCGCAAACGGGCCGGCCCTATGCCAAACCGCCCCATGATCTCTACATAGCCGGTGAAGGGATTGGCCAGGATGACCATTTCATAGGCCGTGAGCATCTGCTCGAACGGATGCTGGGGCTGTGGCGTCAGCCGGGCGGCAAACCCGCCGTGGTACTCATGGGGCAGCGGCGCATCGGCAAGACCAGCCTGCTCAACAAGATTTTGCGCCTGCCTCTGGAAAAGGAGGGGGTGCTTACGGTGAAGACCACCATCCAGGGCATCAGCGGTGCCCGGGATTTTTGGCAGGAGAGCAGCCGCAAGATGGCCCATCGGCTTGGATGCCTGGAACCCGCACTGGCGGCGGATCACCCCTTCGCCGACTTCAAGACTTTTCTGAACTCCGTGGCCCTGGAGTTGGCGGGCCGGCGTTTTCTCATCATGGTGGACGAGGCCGACTTGATTCCCCGCAAAAGGCTCGGGGATGACTTTCCCGGCTTTCTGCGTACTCTGATGCAGGAGCCGGAATACCCCACCTTACTTCTACTTTGTCACATTTAACCTTTTGATTTGTTACGGATATGTTACAATATTTGCATCCTTAAACGCAAGGTCAGGAACTCGAAAAGAATGAGCGGAGCAGACCCACCAACAAACCGAAA
>PEAK01000047.1 GCA_002753515.1 Magnetococcales bacterium | reverse complement strand
TGCCACCTCCATGTCGGTTTGGCCGCGCACCCCGGCGCCTACCGTTGCACCTCAGGAGATACCCGCACCAACACCAGAACCCACCCAAGCGCCGCAAATCTTAAACACGGCACCGATACCCCAGCCAGCATCAACACTGCCGGTTACAACGCCATCCCCTGCCCCAACCTACGACCCCAGCGCGATGCTTCGTGCCATGCAAGCGGAAATGCAGCTCCAATTTCAAGGGTCTCGCGATACCCTGAACCACCAGTTGCAATCCCAGGCCGATCTACAACGCCAAGCTTTTGAACAGGAAATGATGCCAAGCCTGACCGGGCAGGCCGTGGAAATGGGGCATTATGGTTCCACTCGTCTGGGGATTGCCGAAGGACTCGCCCGTGGACGGATGGAATCGCAACTGGCTGCCCAACAGGCTGGTGCCGTGGCCAATTTGGAATCCAACATTGCCAACATGCAAAACCAGTGGGGGCTGGGACAGATGAATGCCGCCAATCAACTGGCATTGCAAGATTTTTCCGGACGTCAAGCCATGGCGCAAATCGGGGTGCGCGGCCAAACCGACATGGAGGTGGCACGACAAAAAGGTTTGGTCGATATGGACATCGCCCGACTACAAAATTTCCTCAGTATGGGCCAAAATCAGCAAAAACATTTTCTGGATCTGGACACCGCCGCCCAGCAACAGAAATACCAGCAAGCTTTGGCCATGCAACAAGCCGATCAAACCATGGCCCTGGAACAATACCGTCAGGAACAAAGCCTTAAAAATCAGCAAACACTCATGGGCCAGGGCCAAGCCAATCAGCTACAACTCAAATCACTCGATGCCGACCAAGCCATTGCACTCGCAAAATTGCAGGGTCAGCAATCCTACGATCAGGCGATGGCTTTGGCACAACTGCATGGGCAACAAGCCCAGGATCAAGCCAAACTGCAGGGCCAGGTGGATATGCAAAAGGCACAGGTAACTGGAGCTTTCAATGTGCTGGGCGACGCTGCCAAATCGGGATTGATCTCAAAAAACGTGTACAAGGACTACGATACAGGTGCTGTCATACGCCAAAATCTGGGAATACCCGTCATCACGCCGTTACCCACCAACCAGACCAACGAGTTGTTACCTGCTAAGCAGACCAACGGGTTGTTTCCTACAAACCAGGTTGTTCAACAAGTCACAGGCGGTACCCCTGCTCCTGCCAATAACATTTTCGGCAACATGACAATACCGACTGCCGATGTGTTGACCCGCCCGCCAACCAAACCTAGATCTGATAAGTCCAGTGTTATCAATGGGTACGTCTACTCGACTAGAGCTGAATTTTGATAACTAGCATCCGTGACAAGCCGACGGTTTCTCATTCATCCTCTCGCATCTTTTCACCCCCGCCCGAATGTGGCTCCATGCCACAAGGAGCGGGGGCGAAATCTTTTTTCGCTTTTACAAGATACAAAACGCCCCTTTCCGTTACAATTTGCCGTGTTCCCCAATATTTTTTCCTGAGCAAAAAGGAAACAATGGCATCACAAGATGGGTAACAGGATGGCTTTTGAGCCTGCACACACCCATGCAGCACTGGATAATACCGACATGGCTAAGGAATCGGGTCTGGCACCCCCCACGGAAAACAGCACGCAACAAACTCACGAGCAAGATTTCGCTTTGCAACCCGCACCCGTCATCCCTCTGGATATTCACTTTGGACTTCAGGATGAAGATGGCAGCGCCAGTCTGTCGGGCGATATTTTGGTCACCTATCTTCCCGAAGGGGCCACCCTGAACCTGGGAAAGGCTTGGCCTCCCCGCCGCTGGATCATTCCTGAAGAATATGTGACGGTCACCGCAATCAACGACGCCGGGATACCCATAGCCTGGACCATTCCCCAACTCACCTTCTCCCCACCCCCGGATGATCGCACCACCTCCACGTATCAATTGGAGTTCCTGATCACCATGCACGGCCCCGAAGGCCTATACACCGAGACGGGCCAACTCACCCTTGATTCCACCCAATGGGATACCCCGGGCAGCAGCAAACTTGTTACCCCATCCCTTCCCTTAACGATTCATTTGGAGTTTCATGACCCCGATAATCAGGAATCGTTATTTGGCAGCATTGTTTTGACCGATGTTCCCGCCGGAACCGAACTGAACAGGGGAACACCCGGCCTCGGAGCCACCTGGATCATCGGCCCGGAATCCGTACAAATTGTCGCAAGCAATGATAAAAACATACCAACATCCTGGACCATCCCGGGATTGACCATTACCCCACCCGTTGACAAACCCCTCCCCTTTACACTGGGTATTCTGGTTACGACCACCGGCAATGGCCGGGATACGCACGTACACAAAGGTCGCCTTGAAATCGGGACATCTACCCACACCTTCCAAGCTGACGACCTGTTCGACTTTGACAATCATCCCCGGAATACGCCCCAGGATACCCAATCCGAGCTGGGCTGGATTCAATGAGACACATGACCAGCGAAGTTACGATCCCGCTTAACCGCTGGACAGGAGATCGGTCAAGCGCGCAAATTCGGCGACCTCAAGGGTTTCAGCGCGTCGGGAAGGATCGATTCCGGCCGCTATCAACCAGGTTTTCGGGTCGGGATGGAGCCGCTTCAAAGCATTGGCCAAGGTTTTGCGGCGCTGGTTGAAAGCGGTGCGAACAACCTGGCGGAACAAGCCTTCATCCCGCACCTGCGCCAAGGGATGGAGGCGCCGCCGCATGTGTACGACCGTGGAAGTCACCTTGGGAGCGGGATAAAACGCCTGCGGCCCCACGTCAAACAGACGCTCAACCTCCATCCATTGTGACGTCTGCACCGCCAAGGAACCGTATTCACGCCCCCCCGGTGCAGAGGTGATCCGCTCCGCAACCTCTTTTTGAAACATCAGGGTCATGGAGTCGATGGCATCACGATGATCCAGTAGATGAATAAGCAATGGCGAACTGATATTGTAAGGCAAATTGGCGACGATCTTGATCGGGCCACCCAAACGCCGACTCAAGCTGGAAAAATCATACTGCAGGGCATCAGCCCACTCCACGGTCAGGTCATAAGCGTCACCCAACTGACCCTGCCAAACGGGCAACAGACGTCGATCCATTTCAACCACCACCAACGCCGCCACGCGCTGCGACAAAGGTCGGGTCAGACTTCCCAATCCCGGACCGATTTCCACCACCCGATCCCCCGATTGGATACCGCTTGAACGGACAATTGTGTCGGCGATATTCTCATCCACCAAAAAATTTTGCCCCATCCCTTTACGTGGCACCAGTCCCAATTGGCGCAGCATAACCACAACTGACTCTCTCGACAGGGAATATAAATGTTGGGACACAATTTTTTTCCAATATTTTTCAATATATTATCGTTAAAAGGACACATCCAACAAAAAAATGTTACCATCCCAGTGAAACTATTTGGTCGGGATCCGCCACTTAGTAAGCAACTTGGTCGGAATGCTATAAACGCAGGGAATAAGGCCTGAGAATGAATGCATCCTGCGACAAATCCAGACAAAATAAAGCTCAGTAACATCCTGGGCAGACTCAGTGCAAATGATATTGAATGTCAAGGATTTTATAAAGATTCAAAAAAAAATTTTTCCATTGAAACTGTTTTGTTCCTGTTTGATACTCACGTCCAAACAGAGGGTATGGAGAGCATAAAGAAACATAAAGTTTTGCATTGGTTGTAACAGTGCCTTTTGTTTCTCGGGCAAGAGTCCCGAAAAAAATTTGAATTTGTAATTGTTTTTTGCTTTACCGAAAGGCGAATGGCTTTTTGCCTTACGTGTTTGATGTTGCAAGTTCGAGTTACAATCAACCTTACTAGGAGTTTAACCATGAAGAAAATGATGTCAGTTCTCGCCGGAATGCTGTTTGCTGGTTTTGCCACCCTGGCCCTCGCTGGCGACCCCCCGAAAGATCCCGCTCACGAAGCCTGCGCCAAGAAGGCCACTGAGGAGAAAGTTCCCGCCGACAAGTTGGCCGGTTGGATTGAAGAGTGCGTCAAGAAGGGCCCCGCCGAGAAGAAGTAAGGCATCAATCAGGGGGGGTGACGCTTCACCCCCCCTGATACTTACACCTTTCTAAAGCTTCCGAAACCATCAGCACCCTCAGAATCCCTTCTGTTAAAACCGTTCCGCAGACATACCCCCAACAGTCAAAGATCGTATTCACAGCCTGAGTTACCCGCCGAAAACTTGCAATACGTTTGACCAGCCAGATCTTAAAGACTCAGGAACTGACCTCTTGAGTATGATTTTCTGCCTTGGCCAACTGTTCCAGAATAACCGACATGATCTTGTCCGGTTGAAACTTTGGAATAAAATCGTTGGCCCCCATCTTCTTGGCTTTATCGCTATTGGACTTATTGCTCAACGAACTGTGCAATACCAGGTAAATATGAGCAAGCTTTGGATTTTGCTTCACCTTTCTGGTGAAAGTAAAACCATCCATGACCGGCATTTCAATATCTGAGATAACCAGGTTGTAAGGACAATCGCCACTCTCAACTGATTGTTCCAGGAGATCGTAAGCTTTCTCCGCATTTTCGACGATGGTATGGTGGATCCCCATCTGATCCAGCGCCGACGCCAACATGGCGCGGGCAGCACGTGAATCATCCGCCGCTAGAATATGATGTTCCTTTTGCACAACCTTTTTGCTTTGAGTAACCAAAGCATCAGACACATGGTCATCAATGCCGATAATATCAACCAAAATCATTTCCACATCCAAAATTTGGATGGGAACGTCCTGGTGATAGGTAATGGCCGTCAAATAGCTACCTTCAAAAATCGTCCCCTTGGGGGCAACAACCTCAGCCCAGCTCTTGTTGATCAAACGATCAGGGCGGGCAATAAGGAAACCTTGGGTGGAAGTGCTGTACTCGCAAATCAAAATATAGGAAACACCTTTATTGATATCCACCCGGTCCAGTCCCAATGCCAAGGAAAGATCGATCACACTGATGGGATGGCCGCGAAAATCAATGGTTCCGACAATGCCAACTGCCGCCTCTGGCATGACTGTAATCTCTTTAGGCGTTTCTAGAATTTCAATAATCTTGAATACATTCAAGCCATATAACTGACCGTCTGATAAATAGAAAGTCAGCATTTCCATTTCATTGCTGAATGCCAAATTGGTGCGCTGATTGACCTCGGCCATCAAATCGTCCATTGGGACGTCCTCCGCGTATAAAATTGACAATAACCAACAAAATTATGTAACGGGGGATACCCGAACAGAACGGTGGCCCTTGGCACAACCGGCGACACTCCACTAAACCGCAGCTATCTTGGGATGCGCAGTTCTTGTCATCCCCGCGAAGGCGGGGATCCAGAAAGTCAGGGAAAGGTGTGTAGACTCCCTGGATCCCCGCTTTCGCGGGGATGACGCTAGAAAACTACGTATCCCGCGCTGGTTGCGGTTTACACGTATTATGAAAAAATTTATCGCATGCGTCAAGAACGACCAAGCCACACCTCTCAGTTACAATAACTTCTTTAATGATTTACCAGAGCCCGTCCAGCGTCCACATCGTTATTCAACGCTGGCAAATGCGGCGAATCTCCTCCTTGATCAAAGGTTCGGCAATTCCGGGCAGCGCTTGCGCCACCATCTCACGAATGGTCTGCCGCGCCATGCTTTCAATCCTCGGTTCCAACCAGGTACGCACCTCTTCGGCAAGAAGCTGCGGATCCACTCGCCCCAACTCTTCCTCACGCAATCGGCTGATCTCTTCCCTGATCAGGGGTTCGGCAATGTTCGGCAACAAACCCCGTACCCACTGACGCAGCAAATCCCGGGTCGATTCGGGAAAGAATGGCGTCTCCATCCGTTCCCCGGTCTCCGCCTCTTGATTTTCGCTCATGATCACCACCCCATTACCATGGATATGCGTAATTCACGACAGCAAGCACACCATACGGCCACCTGTCCTGCATCCACAACGTTCCGTAACACCTTACCCACCCTCTCGCACCCGAGCCGTCAGCAACTCTACCACCTTATCCAGTGCGATCAATTCTTTATCCGGTTTTCCCCGTCGTTGCACCTCCACAGAGCCCTCCTTCAAGGAACGCCCGCCAACAACGGCTCGCCAGGGAATCCCCAACAAATCAGCATCCTTGAACTTAACCCCCAACCGTTCATCGCGATCATCCAATAAAACGTCGATGCCGAACTTTTTCAATCCTCCTTCCAGCCTGGCAGCAATCTCAACCGATTGGGTTTCCTTGGGATTGACCAGGATAATTTCAACCGGGAAAGGTGCCAAAGCGATTGGCCAAACGATACCCTGATCGTCATGATTCTGTTCAATTGCGGCCGCCACGATGCGCGATACCCCAATACCATAACAGCCCATGACCGGGGTTCGTTCCCGACCATCAGCATCCTGCACAGCAACCTGCAACGCTTTGGAATACTTATCCCCCAGTTTGAAAACGTGTCCCACTTCAATGCCCCGGTCCAGACGCAAGGAACCAACTTGGCAGCGTGGACAGCCATCCCCGGCCACGACATTTCGCAAATCGGCCATCTGTGGTATGGGACAATCCCGTTCCCACATCACATCCACCCAATGTTTTCCCTCCTCGTTGGCACCAGCAACAAACCCCGCCAAATCTTTGAGGCAATGATCCGCCAACACCGGCAGCACCGCCCCCACCGGACCCAAGGATCCCACCGCAACGCCGGTCAATTCCTGGACCCGTGACGGTTCAACCAGTTGAACAAAGGCCGACCCCACTGCATGGGCCGCCTTGATCAGATTGAGTTCGTGATCGCCACGTAACAAGAGTTGGAAGGCCCCCCCCTCACCTTCCACAACCAATGATTTAACCATTTTCCCAAGGGGGTACCCTAAAAAGGCGGATACCTCCTCCATGGTTTTCACCCCCGGAGTGGCAACCGCATGCATGGAACCCACCTCACCTCCCGGCATTACCGATGGGGACTTACCCTCGGCCTTTTCCAAATTGGCGGCATAACCACAACGATCGCAGGAAGCGATGGTATCTTCGCCACTGTTGGCCAGAACATGGAATTCATGCGATGACGCCCCGCCAATGGAGCCGGTATCGGCCTCAACCGCCCGATAATGCAAACCACACCGTTGAAAAATACGATTGTAGGTCTCCACCATCAGTTTATAACTTTTATCCAGCCCCGCCTCATCCAGGTCAAAGGAATAGGCATCCTTCATCAAGAATTCCCGCCCACGCATGATGCCGAACCGTGGACGGATCTCATCGCGAAACTTGGTTTGAATCTGGTAAAAATTGGCGGGGAGATGACGGTAGGAACGTAACTCACGCCGAACCAAGTCGGTGACCACCTCTTCGTGGGTTGGTCCGAAACAAAAATCACGCCCACCACGATCCTGGAAACGTAACAGCTCAGGCCCATACATCTGCCAGCGCCCCGACTCCTGCCAGAGTTCCGCCGGTTGCACCGCCGGCATAAGAATTTCCTGCGCGCCCGCAGCATCCATCTCTTCGCGGATAATGGTCTCCACCTTGCGCAATACCTTAAGCCCCATGGGCAACCAAGTATAAATTCCCGCTCCCAACTGCCGGATTAAACCAGCCCGCAGCATCAGTCGATGCGATTCCACCCGTGCCTCGACGGGATTTTCCTTCAAGGTGGGTATTAAAGTGGCGGCAAAACGCATAAACCCTCAACTTTCCTCACTCTCGGCAACCGCCTTCCAGGAAGGCATAGGCCGAATGATTATGTATCGACTCGAAATTTTCCGACTCCACCGTAAACCAGGAGATGCGGCTATCCTTTTCCAATTCCGATGCCACCGCCCGAACCATGTCTTCGACAAACATGGGGTGTTCATAGGCCTTCTCGGTCACAAATTTTTCATCGGGACGCTTTAGAATGGCATACAGTGGACAGGATGCTTGGCTTTCAACCAGTTCGATCACCTCCTCTACCCAGACAAACTTGTGAAAACACAGATTCACCGTCACATGCGAACGTTGATTGTGCGCCCCATAATCCGAGATTTCCTTGGAACAAGGGCATAAGGTCGTCACCGGAACCACAACACCCAAGGTCATACGATAGTCTTTGCCGCGCTGCACCCCGGAAAAGCGGACATGATAATCCATCATCGCCTGTGCCCCGGTCACCGGCGCACGCTTTTGCATGAAAAAGGGGAATTCAAGATCAATATGTGCCTCCTCGGCATCCAAATGATCCCGAATACCCTGGAGCAAACCGGGAAGATTTTCCACGGACACCGCCTGGTCATACGTACTCAGCACTTCAAGAAAACGCGACATATGCGTCCCCTTGAAACGGTGTGGTAATCTGACATACATATTGACCGAGGCGATTGTATGCTGAGTCCCTCGACTGCGATCTCGAATAATAATGGGATAGCGAATGTTTTTTACACCCACTTTGTCAATATCGATGCGACGGGTATCGGTGCGACTCTGAACATCCGTCAACTCAATCGAGCCGGCTTCGGGAGATTGCTGTTCCATTATTTGAACTTTATCATAGGATTGCATGAAAGCATCAGGGTACTTTCCAAACCGATAAAAACAAAATTTCATTGGCCTTTACAAAAAAAAAGGGCATTGTATGCCCTTACTCGGTCCGCCAGCAAGTCAGGTACAGCCAAAATTTCATCCCGTCCCATCCCTATCCAGCTCCCGACCCCTTATGAAAAACATCGGTATCATCACCAAACGCTCCGACGCCATGGCCTTGAAAGCGAGTGCGCAACTGGCTTCATGGCTCCACGCACGCGGATTGAAAGTAACGGTTTCCAACGAAACCGCACGCGATGCGGGAATCGACCGTCAAGTCGCCGATGGCGTTCCGCAATCTAAAATTCCCGTTGATTGCGATCTGGTGGTCGTCATCGGTGGTGATGGAACGTTTATCGCGGCCACACGGGCCGTGGGCGACCGGAATACCCCACTCATGGGCATCAACGTTGGGCGACTGGGATTTCTCACCGAAGTCGCCATGGACAAAATGATCTCCACACTGTCCCATGTCCTGGAGGGGCAATTTCGCGAAGAGTACCGGACGCTGTTGGACGTAACCGTACTGCGTGCGGGAGAAGAGGTATTGAAAACCCGGGTACTCAACGATGCCGTTGTCCACAAAGAGGCCCTGGCCCGCATGATGGAATGCGAAATCGCCATCGATGACATGTTCGCTTTTTCGACCCGATCCGATGGTTTGATCCTGTCCACCCCAACCGGATCCACCGCCTACGCCCTGTCAGCCGGGGGACCTATCATCCATCCCGCCCTCGATGCCATCCTTCTGGTGCCGATCTGTCCGCACACACTGGCCAATCGCGCCATCGCCGTACCGGGAAACAATTGGGTCACCGTCACCCTGGCCAAAGATGGCCTCGACCGTCTGCTCACCTTGGATGGCCAAGCCGGCTTTGCCCTTTTCGACGCCGACAAGGTACTTGTGCGCCAATCACGACATAAATTGCGCGTACTCCACGCCTTGGATCGCGAATATTTCTCCGTCCTCAGGGATAAGCTGCACTGGTGGGAAAACCCCGCCTATCGCGATTATGAATCGGGAAAAATAGGATAGTCACATGACTTGGAAGATTGTATTGCTCCGGTTCTTCTAAAAACGGAAATTTGGGATATTACTTGGTGGCCTGCCAAATGAGGTCTCGAACGCAGCGTGTTCATCCGTGATGGTCAGCTCTGGCGGTCGGCTTCTGGTCTGGTCGTCAAAGTCCGTTATCAACCGGTCACAGCTTCCCTGGTCCTGCTGAGGTCCCTGAACCATGGAGACCAGCAAATCACTGGCTGGATCATTGGCAACCTGATCCCAGACACCGCCAGCCTTTCCAGTCGAGCGTTAAAGCCCTATCGAAAGTCGGTAACTGGCCACACAGCCGGTGGATCGCCACGAACAACCTTCTCCAGCTTTTCCCTCACACCCAACATCATCGTTGCCCAATCCCCCATGGTCGGCTGACGAAACAATCGCATACTCGGATACCAAGGCGAATCTTCCCTACCCACCATCCAACGCCAGTCGGCAACAAAAGGCAACAAGACCCAAACCGGCCTCCCCAACGCACCCGCCAAATGCGCCACCGAAGTATCCACCGTGATCACCAAATCCAAATGCGTCACCAACGCCGCCGTATCCGCAAAATCCACCAAGTCACTCGTAATATCCAGCCAATTGGCACGCCCGGCAAATAAAATATTCTCAATATACGAAACCCCCAATTGTAAATTGACCAAAGAAACCCCCGCAACACCTAACAAACTAGCCATCATCATCGCTTCCATGGAACGATTGCGATCATTCGAGTGCCCCGGATTGCCCCGCCAAACCACGCCAACCTTCAACCCCGCGCACTCCCGCAATCGTTCACCAAAGATGCGACTGCGCTCCACGTCAGCAAAAATATAAGGAATCTTGGCGGGAATGTTCGCAAGTTCGGTTTCAAACACATAAGGCAAACTCAACGTTGGAATGCGATGATCACACACAGGAACCTTGCCAACATCGTCCGTAACCAGATCAATGCCCTTCACACTGCCGAACAACCGCACCAATACGGTTGGAGCAAACACAATCACCTTCGCACCCAACTCCTGAACCATGACCGCATAGCGAATAAACTGAATACTATCCCCCAATCCTTGTTCACAATGGATTAAAATGGTGCGCCCCCGAGCCAAAGCTTTGTCGGTCAACGGTTCGGAATGCCCTTTCAGTTTGTAGGTCTCCATCTGCAAACGCCACTCGGACTGCAACCAGCCACGTTTGAACTCACCGACTGCCAAGCGGGCCATCCCCTCGTTATAGTAGGCATCGGGATAATCGGGGGCCATCTCTTGCACCTTCATGAATCTTTCTATGGCTTCGTAGAATTGCCCTTTTTTATGAAAAGAAACTCCCAGATTATTCAACGCCTCATGATAGTCAGGATTGATGCTCAAGGCTTGCCGGTAGCAGCGGGCCGATTCTTCAATGCTGTTTTGATTTTGCCGCGCCACACCCAAATTGTTCCAAGCCAAAGCCGAATCATGCACCGGAGCCGTGGCAATGGCCTTTTCAAACCAAACGGCTGCCTGGTCCAATTGTTTTTGTTCCAACAATGCCACCCCAAGATTGTTCATGGCGGTGTAATGCTCGGGGTCCAGCTCCAGGGTGTGCCGATAACATTCCGCAGCTTCTTCCAGACGGTTTAATTTTTGTAACGCCACCCCCAGGCCATGGTTGGCCACGACATGATCGGGTAGATGATCCAATGCGGTACGAAAATGACGGATCGCTTCATCGCGCTCGCCGCTGTCCGACAAAGCCAATCCCAGGTTGACAAGGGCATCGACATGGTCCGGCTTGATCTTCAAAGCCATGGCCATCTGCTCCATCCCCTCGTCGGTTTTTCCCTGGCTGGCCAGCGCCCGTCCCAGATTGGTTAATGCATCGGGAAATTGTGGCGCGAGCCGCAAGGCATGGCGGTAATTGGTGATCGCCTCGTCACTGCGCCCCAATTCCAAAAAGGCGTTACCCAGGTTGTACAAGATAGGGGGGACGGGACCCAGTTGCGCCAAAGCCTGCTCAAAATGGACAATGGCATCTCCATGTCTCCCCAATGCCTGTAACACGGTTCCCAGGTTATTGCGGGCATTGGCATAGTCGGGTTTCAGTTCCAACGCCCGTTCATAACTCATGTGCGCCTCTTCCAGGCGCCCCAAGGCTTTGAAGGCGTTACCCAGATTGTTATGGGCCTCAGGGACATCATTCTGGTTGGCAAGGGCCAGTTGTAGCAGGGTAACGGCATCGTCATGGCGTCCCGATTGATGGGCGACGATGCCCAGCAGGTGTAACGCCCTGGGATGATTGGGTTGTGTTCCCAATACCTCCAGGCAACAGTGACCCGCCTCATCCAGACGACCGGCCTGCATGTGGCTGATGGCTCGATCCAGGGTGATTTCATGGTTCATGACGTTTCCATGGGTACGGGGTGATTGTCGTGATGATTGGGATCTGCCACCATGGGGGCCAGTTGCGCCATGACGCTATCCATGAGGCCCTGCCAATCGTCCAAGGTGGCTTGACGAAACAGACGCATGCTGGGATACCAGGGGGAATCCTGGCGTTCCAGGAGCCAGCGCCATTCCGCTACCGCCGGCAACAACACCCACACCGGCTTGGCCAATGCCCCCGCCAGATGGGCAATGGAGGTATCCACAGTAATAATCAGATCCAAAGAGTCCATCAAGGCGGCGGTAGCGGAAAAATCGGTTAATTGATCCGTAAGATCCACGATGCGTCTTTCTGCACGAGAAAAGAGTGCCCGTTCGTCTGTTGTCGTGTCTTTTTGCAGGTTGATCAGGCAAAGTCCAGGAATGTCCAACAGACGTAATAATGGTTCTGGTTTCATGGATCGATGGCGGTCATTGGCATGTTGCGGATTACCACGCCAGGCAATGCCAACCTTGAAGGTTTTTGTCCAGGGTGCAAGGCTTCGGCGAAAATAGGTCACCTGTTTTTTATCGGCGCTCAGATAAGGAACTGTTGCAGGGATCTTTTCTGAGGTGGTGATCCCCAGCAGGAGTGGCAAACTGAGCAGCAATACATGATAATCGCAAAAAGGCAGTGGCTCTGCGTCCACCACCCAATGGTCCACCCCTTGAACCGTTGCCAGTAGCGGATAGGTCTCGCGCGGACAGGCAACCACCACCCGGACTCCTTTTTCGTGCAACGCCCGGGTGAAGCGAATGAACTGAATGGCATCACCAAAGCCCTGTTCGCAATAGACCAGCACACTGCGTCCCGGCAGGGGGGAGATTTCCCGGGCTTGTTGCAAATGGGTGTGGTTACAGTATTTCCGCATCTTCAGCCGCCATTCATAACCGCGCCAGCCCTGAACCCAATCCCCCCGCGTCAGCCAAATGACTCCTTCATTGAAATAGGCATCGGCAAAGTCGGGTTTCAGGCGTTGGCAGAGGCGGAAAGCTTGCAAGGCTTCCTCCAATTGCCCCATATTCTGGTAGCTCAAACCCAAATTATTGGCGGCATCCCAATAGTCGGGCTTGACTTCGAGGGCACGGTGAAATTGTGTGAGTGCAGTCCTGGCATTGCCCATTTTTTGGTAGGTGACGCCCAGGTTGTTGATGGCCTGGGGATAATCGGGTTGAATGGCCAGGGCGGCTTGAAATTGTTCCACGGCCAAGTCCCAAAGAGACTGTTCCAGTAAGGCGGTACCAAAATTATTGTGTCCCCGGGCGCTGCCGGGATTTTTTTGCATAAGGTCGGTAAACAAGGCTTGGGCTATATCCCAGTGGCCCAGACGTTGCTCGATCATGGCTTGATAGGTTCGGGCCTCGACATGGTCCGGCATCTGGTTCAGGACATCTTGGAAATAAACAGTGGCATCCGCCCAGCGTCCGTGTTCAAAGAACAGGCGACCCACCCCGAGAAGGGCGGTCGGATGATGGGAATCCTGGTCCAGGACGCGCAGAAAAATAGAGATGGCCTCTTCGCTTTGGCCTTGTTCCGCCAATCCTTGCGCCAACAACACCAGTGCCGGAACGTAGGTTCTTTGCATCTCCAGGGCATCGACCAGTGTTGATAATCCGGTTTCAACCTCCCCCAAGGCGAGCTGGGAACGACCCAATGCGGTTACAATTTCCAGGGATTGTGGTTGCTTCGCCCGGGCCAGTAGCAGGTGTTGTACGGCTTCCTGGTGGCACCCCTGTTCCTGGGCACTCAATCCCGCTTGCAGGTGCTGGTTTGCCTGGTCGATGAGGGTGGTATGCGATGGATTCACGGCATGGACTCGTGTGACCGGGACAAAAGTGGGATGGTCAGATCCGTGATATGGGCTGGCGACATGACATCATTCCAATCAAGTATCGGAAAATTCCTGGGCGATGTGATGGAATTGGGCTGCCAGGGTGAGAAAAGCATCGACGATATCTGGATCAAAATGACTGCCGCATCCCTCTTGTATGATAGCGACCGCCTGTTCGTGGCTGAAGGGTGGTTTGTAGATGCGCCGACTGATCAAAGCATCGTAAACATCGGCGATTGCCATCAACCGGGCAGCAATGGGAATTCCATCTCCCTGCAATCCTTCCGGGTAGCCCGATCCATTCCATTTCTCATGATGGGAATAGGCGATTTCTTTGGCAAATTGTAGAAAGCTGGTCGATTGGGTGATGCTTTGTTCGGCGGCGGCAATGGCATTGCGGCCATGGCCGGGATGTTTTTTCATTTCCTGGAATTCGTCTTCAGTCAGTGGACCCGGCTTTAAAAGAATATGGTCGGGGACCCCCACCTTGCCGATGTCATGTAAGGGGGCTGACTTGAACAGGCTGGTGATGGCTTCCGGGCTTAACAGGTGTCGGAAACGCGGATGACCTTTGAGGTGCTCGGCCAGCAGTTTCATGTAGTGCTGGGTGCGGCGGATGTGATTGCCCGTTTCCGGGTCGCGTGTTTCCGCCATGGATCCCATGGCGACCATGGTGACATCCTGCAACTCTTCCAACTGCCGGGTTCGTTCGATCACTTTTTTCTCAAGTATTTCGTTGTTATGCTTGAGTTGGTCGCGAGATGTTTTCAGTTCGATATGGGTTTTAACCCGTGCCAGCAGGATGGATGGGCTGATTGGTTTGGTGATGTAATCGACGGCCCCCAGACTTAATCCTTTGGCTTCATCTTCTTTGTCGGTCATGGCGGTTACGAAGATGATGGGGATGTCCCGCAAGGATTCCCGGGCTTTGATACGCCGACACACCTCGTAGCCGTCCATGTCCGGCATCATGATGTCGAGAAGGATGAGATCGGGTTGTTTTATTTCGATAATTCTAAGGGCTGTAGGGCCGTTCAGGGCGACCTGGATCAGAAAATCGGCAGATAAAACGCCCCTGATCACGTCAATATTGGCAGGGGTATCGTCAACAGTGAGGATAATGGGTTTGGCGGTTGCCAAGCTCATGGTGCCCATTCGTGGTGGCGTCAGGAGGAGCCCTGCTCACCGCAATCTTAAGAAAAGGGGAGGAAAGCGCCTGGACGAAAAAGGGGAAGATTTTGCCTGCTGGGAAGATTTTGTACCTTAGTCTTGAAGATTGGTCGGGGCGAGAAGATTTGAACTTCCGACCCCTAGCACCCCATGCTAGTGCGCTACCAAGCTGCGCCACGCCCCGACCGGTCAACATCAGAAGGGTGACATGATATCTGGAAATGATGGCTTTGTCCAGTTCTGTGATGCGATCAGGCGGTAAAACAGCGCAAAGATCTTTGATGATTCCGGCATGGCTGTTGCATTAGTTTCCTCAAGCGTTGTTGGGAAACATGGACGCGAAAGGCCGATCAAGTCGGTTGAAAGATTTCGCCAAGGATCACAAGTTAAAAGGGGAACGAACCATGGATGTCGCCAGTGCTGCCACCTATTTGATTGACCGCGCTGTGAAAATGGCTTCTGGCCTGCAACAGCAAAACCGGGAAAATACAGCCAAGACTCCGAGTATTAAATCACCACGGGAAAAGGCTGCCGAACGCTTGAATGAAAAGGGGCCGTCGTTTCGTTCCTCCTCGGCATATCGTGTTTCCATCTCCAGTGCGGGCTTGCAAAAATTACAATCGAATGGAACGATTGTCTGACAGATTGGTCTGCTTGGACTGGGCAGATTTTTCCCACAGTCGTATGTCTTGGCGGGTGCAGTCTTTGCACCGCCCGGAAGCTGATCGGGTTGCCCAGCAATAGATGTGATCAGGAAGGCTGATCATGCCATGCACAAGTGGCGTTGGGATCTCTCCTGAAATGGGCGGTTTTCCTGAGAACTGGCTTGATGGTATTGAATTATGGCATTTTCCGTTTAGTCGCGGATCCCCTTCCCGCCTCCCACAAGACATGTAAACACCTTTTTTCCCAGCCCATCCTTAAACCGCAACCAATACGGGAAACGTAGTTTTCTAGCGTCATTCCCGAGAAAGCGGGAATCCAAAAAGTCAGGGAAGGTAGAAAAGTCCTCTGGATCCCCGCTTTCGCGGGGATGACAAAAACTACGCAACCCAAGATAGTTGCGGTTTAGGTGACTCGGCAAGCGTTGCCCTTTCGCCATTGGGTTGCAGCAATTTTTTCCTTGCCCTGTTAAAGACTTTGCCCTGTCAGCCAGGAATATCAGTATACGTCTTGTTTGTACGCAAATGGGAGTATATTATGGTATTCTGAAAATTATATAGATAAATATAGGGTTGACATTTTGCCAGCTTCTCATTTATCAATTAATGATCGTTCTGAGGTTATAGATTAATTTTGTGAACAGTTCGTTAATTGAGTTGGTGAAGGTCAATTTTCATTAACCAAGTACGGGTTGGTTCTTCTTTTGGAGGGAATAGATGGCGATCATCAGAAATATATTGGCCGCATTGGGATTGGTAACATTGTTGGGCTTTGGCTACGCCTTTGTACGTTTGGCTCCGATCATGGCTGAGTTTGATCCCGGGTATATGGAGATTTACCAAGCCTTCGCCACCAAGCTTTTGACCACCAAAGATCCCGGTGAAGCCATGATGTGGGCCGTTCCGGTGGAAGATCCCGCCCTGAAGGTGGAAGATGTCAAGGAATCCCTTAAAAGTTTGGCGGTACAGAATAATTTCCTTTATGTCGGTGAGTCGGCTTTCTACAAACAGGTGGAAGCGGTCACAGGGCAGCCGTATCGGCATATTGCTTTTTTAAGTTTTTGTGATGCCAAGGTGGGCAAGATGATGGCGGATTATCGTGATGCCTACACTGGGTTCATGCCATGCCGGATATCGGTTGTGCAGGATAAAAACGGTAAACTGTGGCTGTATTCCATGAATCTGGACATGATGATCCACGGTGGGAAAAAACTGCCGGATGAGTTGCGTACCGAGGCGTTGCGGGTCCGCAATGTGATTTGGAAGATGCTGCATGGGGCGGCGAAAGGCGAGTTTTAATACTGTAGCCGGGATAGCAAGGAGGGGGCTGACAGTTTTTCTGGGGCTGGAAGAAATCCTGATCCTATAACTGATGTCATTGGAGGGTATTATGCATCGAAAAAAGATCCACATGATGGGCCTGATCGGTGGGTTGGTAATGGGGGGGGTCGTTTTGGCTTCCTCGGCCAGCGCTGAAACTGGGCCGACTGCAGCCATGCTGGCCAACACCTGCGCTGGATGTCATGGCACAGACGGCATTTCAGGCGGACCCGCGATGCCAACCATAGCTGGGTTTCCCGCCAACCACGTCAAGACTCTTATGAAAGAGTTCAAGGATGGCAGCCGCCCTTCAACCATCATGGGACGTTTGGCCAAGGGGTACAGTGATGAAGAAGTGGCCTTGATCGCCGATTTCTTTGCCAAGAAAAAATGGGTGAGCGCCAATAGCCATGCCAATTCCAAGCTCGCTACCGCCATAGATCCGGCTCTGGCCACCAAGGGGAAAAAGATTGCAGCGGACGCCAAATGTGACAAGTGTCACGAGGACGATGGCAAGTTTCAGGATGACAATACTCCCAGACTGGCCGGGCAATGGCTGGACTATCTCCTTTTCAAAATGCAGGACTACAAAAATGCTGCTTTGAAGGTCCCGCAGGAGAAAAAGATGGAGAAGGCCATGGAGAAGCTGACTGCGGAAGATTTGACCGCCATCGCCCACTTTTACGCCTCCAAGAAGTAACCTTGTGAGAGGAGACGATACTCATGTCCATGCTGAAGCTGAATCGTAGAGGCTTTGTCAAGCTTTCCGGGGCTGCGGCCCTGGTGGGGTTGTCGACATCGGCGGTACACCGCCCCCTTTTCGCTGCTGATAAAGAGAAAGAAAAGGGACGTGTGGTGGTCATTGGCGGGGGCTATGGTGGCTCGGTCGCTGCCAAGTACATCCGTTTGGCCGATCCCGGGATTGATGTTACCCTGATCGAGCAAAACGAGCACTATTATTCCTGTCCGTTGTCCAACTGGGTTGTTGCAGGATTTCGTGACTTGGAAGTGCAAAAATGGGGTTATGAAGGATTGAAAAAGCACGGGATCAAGGTGGTTCATGAGCAGGCCACCGAAATTGATCCGGCTGCCAAAACGGTAACCACCAAGGGGGGTACCAAATTCAAGTATGACCGTCTCATCGTCAGCCCCGGTGTGGCATTCAAGCCCGTCCAGGGTTATGACGCCGAGGCCGAGGAGAAAATGCCACACGCTTGGAACGCCGGGCCACAGACGGTGTTGTTGGGTAAACAATTGGCGGCCATGCGTGATGGTGACCCCTTTATTCTGGTAGCGCCACCAGATCCCTTCCGTTGTCCGCCCGGACCTTACGAACGCGCCAGTTTGGTTGCCCATTACCTCAAGAAAAACAAGCCCAAGTCCAAGGTGATCATCCTGGATCCCAAGGATAAATTTTCCAAAATGCCCCTGTTTCAGGGAGCTTGGACGAAGCTGTACGGTTTTGGCACCGACAAGAGCCTTATCGAATGGATTCCCGGTGGTGAGGGTGGCAAGGTGACCCGTGTCGATGCCAAGACCATGACGGTGTATACCGACATGGCCGAGTACAAATCGAGCTGCATCAATGTTATTCCGCCGCAAAAGGCCAATGCCATTGCTGAATTGGCCAAGTTGACCGATGATTCGGGTTGGTGCCCCATCAATTTTGACACCCTCGAATCCAAAATTCACAAGGATGTCCATGTCATTGGTGATGCGGCGCAAGCAACGGGCTTGCCCAAATCGGGATATGCCGCCAATTCGGAAGCCAAGGTGTGTGCCGCCGCCGTGGTTGCCCTGCTGAACGGACAAAAACCGGGTGAACCGTCGTTCGTCAACACGTGCTACAGCATGTTGAGCCCGACTTTTGGTATTTCGGTTGCGGGTGTCTACAAGGTGGTGGAAGGCAAGATCAAAGAAATTGGTGGTGGATTATCGTCTGCCGATGCCCCCGAGTTTATCCGGCAGCAGGAGGCCACCTATAACGAAAGTTGGTATCAAAGCATCATGGCCGATACCTTCTCCTGATTCTGACCGGCCAGTCTGAAAACTACGAAGGCAACAGCAAGCGGGGTGTCCTCACGAACCCCGCTTTTTTGTGGAAAGACCTTGGATTGGAAGGTCAAACGGATCTACAAAGCCATTGGTGTCACTAAATTAAGCGATGGTCGAGAAGCAACCCTTGCCATGCTGCCATGGATTTGTGTAGGCTTTGCAGCTATCGTAATCGCCAGATTTAGAGCTTGCCGTGGTATCCGTCACATTCAACATTGATCTCATAATGAAAGTAACCAAACGATGGGAATGATGAAGAAAATTTGGACCTTGTTGATCCGTCCCAATACAAAAATTGCCCTGGGACTGATCCTGGGCGCCGGTTTTCTGGGCGGTATCATCTTCTTCCTTGTATTTCACTTCACCATGAACGCAACCAACAGTATGACCATTTGCGTGTCCTGTCACGAAATGGAGGGCGTTTACGAAGAATACAAGGAAAGTAAGCATTATTCGAGTCGCACCGGTGTGCGCGCCGTCTGCTCTGATTGCCACGTACCGAACGGAAAGACTTTTGGGGATTATATTGATAAATTCATGGCCAAACTGACCATTGGCTCCAAAGATATCTATCACCATTTGATCGGTACCTACCCAACGCGTGAAGCTTTCGATAAAAATCGTTGGCACATGGCGCAAAATGTTTTGGCCTACATGCGTTCCCGTGATTCCAAAGAGTGCCGTAACTGTCATTCCATGGAAGCGATGAACATGGAAGACCAAGAGAAATCGGCTGCCCGTAAACATAAGAGGGTCATGGAGAGCGCTGACAAGACCTGTGTGGATTGTCATGCGGGCATTGTCCACAAGGAGCCTGCGGAGCCGGAAGGAAAAGCATCGGGCGCAGATGCCGGTCATAAATGATGACCTACTCTTTCTTGCTTTGGGGATGGGATGGATTTCCGGTCGTTGCACCTCCTCCCTTGCGATTTCCCATCCGATTTGCTAGACGATGAGCGGGTGGGCTCGGGTGGCGACTGCGGTGTCGTTTCGCTTGTGGAATCCCTGATACCCTCGAACTGAACAACTTCTAACTTTTGTGGAGAGCCCAGCATGGAAAACAAGGACTTTTTGGTGGTGAACCGCCGCGGCTTTTTCCGATCTGCGGGTGTGGCCGGCGTGGCGGTGGCCATGGGTACTGTCATGACAGGGGTGCCGAAAACCGCAGCAGCCGATATCAATGCCCTGATCGCCGAACAGGTCGGTCAGGGGAACATCACCATGGATAAAGTCGTCGTGGATACCCCTGACAAGGCCGAGAACGGTGCCATGGTCCGTATCCCCGTGGTTGTCAATCACCCCATGGAACCGAACAATTACATCGAAAAGGTCGCGGTCTTTGTGGATGACAATCCCAAGCCTTTCGTTGCCAGCTATACCTTTTTTCCCGAGAGTGGCAAGGTGGACATTGAGTTTCGTCTGAAAATGGCGAAAACGTCCACTGTACGCGTTGTGGCCAAGAACAATACCGGTGCCCTTTTCGGTTTTTCCAAAAAAATTGAGGTGGCCGAAGGTGGCTGTTCCGGCTGATAAAGCCTTTCAGTCAAGAGTACCTCGGAACTATCTTACCGTTTGAAAGGACGTATCATGACCATCGGCAGCCCAAAAGTTCGCGTACCCACGACCCCCGTCAAAAAGGGGGAAATGGTCAATGTTAAAACCATGATCCAGCATCCCATGGAAAGTGGCCTGCGTAAGGACAAGGAATCGGGTGAAACCGTTCCGGCCCATTTCATCGTCAGTGTCAAGGCTGTGTACAACGGCAAGCCGGTGCTGGATGCTGTCTGGACCGGCGCCGTATCGAAAAATCCCTATCTCGGTTTCACTCTGCGTGCCGAAAAAACCGGCCCTGTGGAGGTAACCTGGAAAGATGACAAAGGCCAGGAATTCAAGGCAGCCGAGACCATCACGGTTGCCTGAACCTGATTATAGATCATGACATTGTGTTCCCGGGGTGGGCTTTTGGCCTACCCCGTTTGTTTTTACGCAAGGTTCATTCGCCAGGGATGGCGTGTGTGGTTTACCGCTGATTTTCGGCGTTTTTGTCCTGCATTTTGTTGATCACTCCATCGATATCGGGGTCTGCTGCGTGCAGGAGTTGCTTGAACTGCGAGCGATAGTTGGAAACAACGCTGACCCCTTCGATGATGACGTCAAAGACCAGCCATTGGTCGCCCTTGGGGGCCAGCCGGTAGGACATTTCATACTTTTGCCCCTTGGAAACCACCACGCTGTCGATGCGCACAATCTCGGCGGAAAGTGGAACTTCATTGGTGAATTGAACTTCCTCACCGCTGTAGCGTTCAATCATGCCCAAATAGGTGTTTTCCAACATGGTCCGAAAGGCTATGGAAAAACGTTTTTGCTGATCGGGGGTAAATTTTTTCCAGGGCAAACCGACAGAGGCTTGGGCCATACGTTGAAAATCAAACCGGGGATAGATGATATCCTGCAACACCTTGCGCCGGGCCTCCTTTTGTCCGGGTCCCGAATAGGCTGGATCTCTCAGGACGGCCACGGCTTGATTGACGGTGCTTTCCAAACCTTTCAAGGCTCCGGAAGCAGCCAACGAGTTGGTTGCGGTCAAGCTGACCAAACAAAGAACGAGGGCGGAAAGGCCCATAGAAATGAAATGACGCCACATGGTTTTTGGTTCTCCAGGCATAAGCATTAGGTGGCGGGAGTATAGAGCAGGTTAATTGGGTTTTCCAGGAACACAAATCAGGGATGATGATCAGCTTGATCTTCATTTCTCCCAAGAGTTACGGTCGTGTTTTGAACATTTAGCGAATGCTGCCGTGTACAAACTGACTGATCAACTCTTCAAAATTGATGGCGGGCTCTGTTTGTACGATGACACCGTTTTCTTTAAGTATTTTATCAGAACTTCCGGGACTTATAGAAATGTAGCGATCACCGATCAACCCTTTGGTGCGAATGGATGCAATGGCATCCTCTTGAATGGGAACATTGGGTTGGATGAACATACGAATTTTGGCTTCATAATCGCCGGTTTCCAGGGTGATACGATCCACTCGTCCCACGAATACCCCGGCGATTTCCACGTTAGCCCCTGTTTTAAGGCCTGATACGGAAGAAAATTTGGCGTAAATGGGGATGTTATCACCGGCGACGATTTCCATGCGGGCAAGTTTTATGGAAAGCCATGCCAACGCAAGCAATCCCAACAAGACGAACACACCCACCGACAATTCCAGTCTACCTCCCTTCATGAGAGGATCCTTTCCTTAAAAAAGTGAAAACAACACAAGTCCAATCAAAGGATATGAATGGGTCCATCCACTTCCCCCCGAATAAATTGGCGAATAACCGGATCGGATGAGTCCTGGATGGTCATGGCTGGGCCTGAGGCCAAGACTTTGCCCTGATGCAGGACGATAACGTGGTGACACCATTTGAAGATAGCGGGAACGGCATGGCTGATGACGACCATTGTTGTTCTGGTGCGCAGGAACGTAGCGCAGATGAGGTGATGGATGGCATTTTCGATAATGGGATCCAGTCCGGCAGTCGGTTCGTCCAGAAGAATGATTTCCGGTCGGGTGATCAAGGCGCGGGCCAGTGCAGCCCGTTTGTTCATGCCCCCGCTCAGTTCGTCGGGGAATTTATGTTCCATGCCGGATAAATTGACATCTTCGAGAGCGCCGAGTACCCGGGTTTGAATTTCCGACTCGGAGATTCGTGTTGTTTCCCGTAAAGGAAAAGCAACATTATCAAAGACATTCAAAGAGTCGAACAGGGCGCCGCCCTGGAACAGCAAACTGAAACGCCGCCGTACCGCTTGGATTTTTTTGCCCGACAAAGACCCAAGGTTCTGGCCGTCCAGGGCGACAATCCCGGAATCGGGTCGCATGAGACCGACGAGATGTTTGAGAGTGACACTTTTACCGCTGCCACTGATGCCGATAATGGCGGTGATGGCTTGTTTGGGGATGTCCAGGTCGATCCCATTCAGCACCATGCGGCCATCGAGATGCTTTGTCACCCCTTGCATGGATAGAATCGGCACTACGGCAGCCGGGTTGTCATGATACCTTTGGCGATATTCCCGGCACTCCTCGGAAAAGGTATCGGCCAAGCGGGCACGCAATTCGGTGGTTGTGGGTGATGATGGGTGTGTGGTCACGGTTGCAAGGTCCTAGAGCATCATGGCGGTAATGAAATAGTCGCTGACGAGGATCATTACCGAACTCAAGACGACCGCCGACGTGGTGGCGTGGCTGACCCCTTCGGCACCACGACGCGCAAAATATCCTTTGTAGGAGCAGACCCAGGTGATCACAATGCCGAAGCACAGGGCTTTCATGAGCCCGGTGGTGATGTCGTGCATGGAGACAGCGGATTCGATGCCCCCCAGGTAGGTTCCGGCACTCATGCCGAGCAACTGCACGGCCACGAGATAGCCGCCCCAAATGCCGATGACATCGAACATGACGGTCAACAGGGGCAGCACGATCAGTCCGGCCAGGAAACGGGGTACCGCGAGAAAGTGGATGGGGGGAACGCCCATGACATCGAGGGCATCGATTTGTTCGCGGATACGCATGATACCCAGTTCCGCCGCTATGGCGGATCCAGCGCGTCCCGTAATCATCAGGCCGGACAGAACGGGACCGAGTTCACGGATCATGGAAAGCGCCACAGCGGGTCCCAGGAGGGCCTCGGAACCGAAGCGTGACAGGGTATAATAGCCTTGAAGGGCCAGCACCATTCCGGCAAAAACCGAGGTCAGGGCGATCACGAACAAGGAGCGCATGCCAATGAAATGAATTTGTTTGAACACGTTTCTCAGGCGCCACGGCGGGGAGAAGGAGGCCAGAATGGTTTGCAGGAGAAAAAGAAACATCCTGCCGGTTTCCCGCGTGACCTGTAAGGCGGCGGTTCCCAAATTCAAGATGGGATGTACCCTACGGGAAAAAGATGGGCTTGAATTTATAATCGATGGAGTTTTCAATGGGATTGACCGATACCTGTTACCGTGGGGCCTTGGTTGGTTCAAGGGTCCCGTTGACAAGCCTGTGCAGCAAAGGGGATAACCATCGCAGATGGCTCGCGAGGGCAGTGGGTGGATGCACACTCTGCGGAATCATTGCAATCTGCTGAATTATCCCTCATTATTGCGTTGTTGACAAGGCACCGGAAGTTGGATTCCGTCCCGGGTAGTGCGAACCTTCGCCATGTGAGCCGTGTGAGAGGATAATGATGCTACGAGCAATCCTGATTCTATTTTTAAGTTTTTTTCCTCTTTCCGGGACTATGGCTGCCGAAACACCTGCAGTCGCAGCCTCTTCCGGAATATCCGGGAGTGCGGGCGAGGCGGCACCCGTTGCCACATCATCTTCAACCAGCCAGACCGATGCGGTGTTGCTGGCCGCCGAAGAGGCCAGCCGCCAGGAAGAGGTTTCCGACCCCCTGGAACCTTTCAATCGCGCGGTTTTCGTTTTTAATGATCTGGTCTATTCCGTCATTATCAAGCCCGTGGCCATCGTATACTCGGCGGTTACACCTGAGGTTTTCCGTACTGCCGTCCGTAGTTTCTTCCATAACCTCGCCATGCCGACGCATTTCGTCAACGCCGTTCTGCAAAATAAATTCAATGATGCCGGACGGGAGTTGTATCGGTTCGCCATCAATACCACTGTGGGGGTGCTGGGTTTTTACGATGCAGCCGATCATGTGTTCAACCTGAAACCTGGAAACCGGGATACGGGGCAAACCTTGGGTGTTTACGGTATTGGTGATCAAGTGTTCCTGACCTTGCCCTTTCTGGGACCCTCCAACCTGCGCGATTCCATTGGTCTCATCGGCGATGCCGCCCTGGATCCGGTCAGTTATGTACCCCACGATTTGTGGGCCAGATTTGGTGTCGAGGTGTACCGCTTTGAAAACGAGACCTCGCTCAAAATGGATGAGTATGAAAGCCTGAAGAAAGCGGCGCTGGATCCCTACATGGCCGTTCGTGAAGCTTATCTGCAAACCCGTCGCAAACAAATCAAGGAGTAGGCTCCCCGCTGGGTTGCCCGGTTTGAGGGGGGGGGACACCTGGAAATCCCGTGTTGTCGGGCTTGGCGTGAGTTCATATAGTTAATCTTTATCAAACCGGGTTTGTGATCTATGATGCGTGCAGCCAGTTTTTTGTTGAGTTTGTTGCTGTGGTTGGGAACGGTTACCCCTGGCTGGACCACGGAAATCGATGAGATTTATGCCCTGGCTGATCAAAAACGGTTTGCTGATGCCATGACCCGGTTGGACAGCTATCTGCAAAAAAATCCCAAGGATGCCCAGGGGCGTTTCTTGAAAGGGTTGATCCTGACCGAACAAAAACGACCCGACGAGGCCATCGCCCTGTTCAAGGCTCTGAGTGTTGACCATCCAAGCCTTCCGGAACCCTACAACAACTTGGCCGTATTGTATGCCGAAAAGGGCATGTATGATGAGGCGAGCGAGTCTTTGAAAAAGGCAATCCAGACCCATCCGAGCTATGCGACGGCGCACGAAAATCTGGGTGATATTTATTCCAAAATGGCCTCGCAGGCCTATAGCAAGGCGTTGTCCCTGGATTCGCAAAATCGGGGAGCCCAGACCAAACTGGATATGATTCGTAAATTGTTTGCCTTACAGGGGACTGAGGTTGTGGCCACGCCTGCTGCAACTGGTGATGCCAAACCGGCCCCCACCGCGCCGGCACCACCACCAGCACCCGCCGCCAAGCCAGAGCCTCCGCCACAACCCGTAGTCGCTGCCGCAGCCCCGGTCGGTGGCGATGCCAAGGAGGAATGTGAGCGTAGCGTTCAGCAGTGGGCCAAGGATTGGTCCGACAAGAATGCCCGTGGTTATCTGGATGCTTACTCCAGCCGTTTCAAGGCTCCCCCGCCTTTTACCAATCGAGCCGCTTGGGAAGCGCACCGCAGCCAGGTCATCAATCAAACGGCATCCATTCGTGTCAGCGTGTCCAATATCCAAGTTGCCCTGCTGAATCCTACCCGCGCCTCGGTCACGTTTAGCCAAAACTATTGGTCGCCCAGTTATCAAGACGTAGTCAATAAAACACTTTCCCTGGTTCTCGAAGATGGTCGATGGAAAATTCTCCGGGAAGCTTCTACCAAGTGAAGCCCGGGGAGTGATCGCAGTTCGCTGGCTTGTTGCGCTTATCCTCCCTTTGGCTGTTGGAATATCCGATTCTTTAGCCCGCGGGGAAGAGAGAGCGGGCGGTATTACGGTGGAAAGGCTTTTACTGCAGGGTTTGGAGCTGATTGCTCAAGGCCGTACCAGGGAGGCGGAAACAGCCGTTCACGATGTACTGGTTAAACAGCCCGATTTTCGCTTGGCCAATGTTGTGTTGGGTGATTTGTACCTGATGAAAACAGGAAAATTGACCCAATTCGCTTCCGGGGTCGCCGGGTACGATAAAGAACTGGCCGATTTGTTGGCAGAGGCCAAAGTTCGTCTGGAAAATGCCAGATCTTCGCCACAGGATGTCATGCCCGGGGAATTGTTGCGTATCTCCGCCAATCACCGTTATGCTTTGGTTGTTGATTTGTCGCGTTCCCGATTGCATTTGTTCCAGAATAAGCAAAGCATCCCGGAAAAAGTCGCCGACTTCTACATTACCATCGGCAAGGAAGGCGGTGGCAAGGAACAGCAAGGAGATAAAAAAACGCCAATCGGACTCTATCGTATCACAGGACGACTTGAAGGCGGTTCACTTCCGGGATTTTACGGCGCGGGTGCCTTGCCATTGGATTATCCCAATCCTTGGGATCAAATGCACCACCGTACGGGCAGTGGTATCTGGTTACATGGCACTCCTGTTGAGACCTACAGCCGCCCCCCCCGGGCCAGCGATGGATGTGTCGTATTGACCAACCCCGACTTTAAAGTTTTGTCCCAATGGTTGGCAGTGGATGATCCCGTTGTGCTGACGCAGCATATCGACTGGATTCCCGCCGACGAATGGCGCCGCCGACGCGAACAGATCAGTCAACGCATCGATCAATGGCGTTCCGATTGGACCCGGTTAAAGGGAACAGGGGTCTTGCGGCATTATTCGTCCCAGTATCAAAGCGGTCATCTGGACGATACCCTTTGGAATCATCTACAAGATGGTGACGTTACTTTGAAGGATCCGGGCATTATGAGTTATCCTGGTGTTGAGAACATGGTGGTCGTGACTTGGGAAGGAATGCCGCAAACTGACACCGGCAATCGCGGGGTACCTATGACGCAGTTTTGGCGCCTCGAAGAAAATACAAATTGGAAAATCATTTTTGAACCAAATGGATAAGGCACAATATGCATCCGACACAACCTGGCACTCCCAGAAAACCGGAACGATTGCTCGCGAGCGTTTCAGCGCATGTCATACTGGTGGATGGCACCATGGAGACCGGGGGGATGCGTATCCTGCTCGGACAGTTGGCTTATCGTGACCATCGTTGGGGCAAGTGGTCGTTTCCCGGGGGATATATGGATCAGGGTGAGGCACCTGAAACCACGTTGTGTCGCGAGGTGCGGGAAGAAACCGGGGTTGAACTGTTGGCTTGGAAGCAAATCCAGGTTCGACCCATGCTGCATCTGGAGCATCCCCATGTCAGCCTTTTATATTCCAGTAACCATTGGCAGGGTAATCCAACCTGCCTGACCCGGGAGTTTTTGGATCTCAAGTGGGCCGATTACTCTTTTTATGGGCAATTGATTCGGGAGAACGCCCTGGCCTACCCGTGCATGCAGGAGCAGGTGCAATTTTTGGGATGGGCGTTTTGACTGGCGAAATCCATATTGGCAAAGGGGTATCGGGTGAACCGGATCTTTCTACGTTCATGCTTTTGTTTTCTGGCGGGTATGGCGACGGCGTGGGCTGAAGGTGGCCAAACACCTCCTCCCGTCCATCGGGACACCCAAACCACTCAGGAAGCCTTGGATGAGGCTCAGGAACTCTTTCTGGATGCCATGGATGCCTTGAAGCGTGCCGGCAAGCTGGCTTATGAAAAAAATGCCCCGGAAATGCGTGGAAAAGCTGAAAAGACGCTGGAAGAATCCAAAAAAATACTGGAGCAGTGGATGGAGCGTGTCAAGAAGGAGATGGAAAGCCCCAAACATACCCCGCAAGACAAACCCTCCGAACCCAAAAAGGAAAAACAGTCTTATATTTGATTTTTTGATTCTATTAATTCCACGCGGCATCCAGCACGTCCCGGCGCGCTTGAGGGGATAATTGAGCTGGTTTCATTGGGGGGATTGTGCAATGATTCCGTCCACTTCCGCAAGCACATCGGCTGCTTCATAAACACCATTCCTCTCTGCCTCAAGGCGGACGGCATCCAGCATGGCATTGAACCGAGCATTCCGTTCTTCTCCTTCCTGGAGAAGACGTAACGCGCTACGGACAACCTCGCTGACGTTGCTGTAGCGCCCACTTTCCACGCAAAAGCGTGCGAAGGATTCAAGTTCCGGTGTGAGATGAACATTTGTAGCCATGACGCAATCCTCCAATGTTAATGATTGACACTAAACCGCAGCCATCTTGGAATGTGCAGTTATTGTCATCCCCGCGAAAGCGGGGATCCAGAAAGTTAGGGAAAGGTGTGTAGACTCCTTGGATCCCCGCTTTCGCGGGGATGACGCTAGAAAACTATGTGTCCCGTATTGGTAATCAAAGGGATGCCAGGTATCCAGTCAAAACCAGCCATGCCTGCCTCATACTTCTTATCTATTTTCATGGTTTGAGAGGAAGGTGCATTCATGACTTTTTGATTGAACTTAGTATCAATTGTGTTATCAGCCTAGCCATACCACGGTTGATCGATGCGACCCAAGTGGACCGGTTGTGGTAAAGCATGGAGAAAGAGCGACTGGAGTGCTTCGGTGACATTCGGATACAGCATCCCGGGTGTGAGGTCCACCAACGGTATCCAGACGACATCCAGAGCCGAGGTTTCCGGTCGGCGACACTGGGGGGTGCCGGTGAGGCTGGCTATCTGAAAAACCATATGCAGGGTGTGTTGATCCTGGACCAATGTTTCTGCGACGAATTGAAGATGAGCCACTGAAATCGTTACGCCGAGTTCTTCGTAAAATTCGCGGATCAGTGTATCAATAAGTGTTTCCTGACCTTCCTGACCACCACCCGGGAGGTTGTAGCGTTCCCGACCACCATAGGAATAGCGCAAGGTGAAGAGTTTGTTGTTGACGATCCAAATGCCACTGGGGCGAATTCTCATGGTCACGTTCACACTCTCCTGATTTGGCAACCCACGAGAGTTTACCGGACTCTACCGTTCCTTCACTCCCCCTCGGATGCCTCCCCGGCGACTGGTTTAGCGGCTTTTCTTTTTTTAAGTTCGTTCACGGCATCGGGTTTGACCTTGACCTCCTGATCGCCGAAAAGAATGCTCTTCAACCAGGCAAACGCGAATTCGGTCAACGCTTGGTCATCTTCGCGTATTTTGCGTTCGGTATCGGGATCGACCTGAAAGCGTTTGAGAAAACTGGAATCAAACACAAACCGGCGAAAGGCATCGGGGTTGGTGCTGGCCATGTAGAAAAATTCGGACAATTGCGTAGAAGTGGCAACGGTGTCCCCCGCGGAACGGCGCTTCAGAATAACTTCCATCCATCCCCGATTTTGTTCGTCGTAGCCGTCCGACCCCTGGTCGGCACGCCACTCCTGGATGCTCCAATCCTTGCTTTCCCGGTGACCGTGGCAAAAATCTTCCTTGATCAAAAAATAAAATTCTTCTTCATTCGTAGCCTGTTGTTTGTGCATGAGCGCCATGCCGATGGGATAATAACGGCAGGCCACCGGGCGGTCGGTGTAGATACGACACCCTTCGGGGGTATTGAAGGGGCATTGACCGGTTTCGGGATCCATGCGAATCAAGGGCACGGGAAGTTGGCCCTTGGTCAGGGTGAATGGGGTCGCGTATTGATAAAGAAAGCTTTCGACGTCCAGGTTGAGACGCCGACGGATGCGTATCAAATCGTAAGGCGTTAAAATAATTTCAATATTGCGGCAGCAGGCGTTGAAACAATCGATTCCGGGATGGCAGCGAAAATGGAAATGTTCCTTGCTCGTCATGCGTACCGGATGCAGGACATTGCGTACTTCCCGGGGTAGATCACGCAGCTCCTCATCAAGTTCAAGGGCCTTGTTTCGGTCTTCCTGGTAATCTGACACGGGATGCTTCTCTTCAAGAAAGGAGATAAAGGAGGGGAGGGGTGAGGACAAGCCCCACCCCTTTGCAGCTCTTGCTTACGGCTTCGGCACGAGATCTTTGTGCGCCCGCTTGAAGGCGGTCCACTCGCCCGTTGCGGGATTGATCTTGCTGTTGACGAAACACTTCCAATTCTTCTCGTCAACAAAGTTGTAGGTCATGTTGTAGTAGAACCCGGGGTAACGGGTCTCTTTGCGGAACAACATGTGCCGCAGATGGGCTTCGCCGGCGTAGATGCGGTGGAAATTTTCCCAAGCGCGCATCAACTCATGAAGGTCACGGGCCATCATCTTTTCCGAGT
>PEAK01000134.1 GCA_002753515.1 Magnetococcales bacterium | reverse complement strand
GGTTCATCGGGATCCGTTTCGATTGAAGGTATGGGTCAATACCAAATTGGGCGAAACCTGGGAGGAGATTACCGAGAAGTTGGACAGCGAGGGGCTGATGGAACGTCGTGAGGTGTTTGGTGCCCATCTTCCCGCCGACGTTGTGGTTCTTACCGCAGGTATTGACGTTCACCCAGACCGCTTGGAGATTGAAATCGTTGGTTGGGGCCGGGATGAGGAGTCCTGGTCCATCAGGCACATCGTGATTTCCGGTGACCCGACGGCCCCAACGGTTTGGGATGACCTGGACAATCTGCTGTTGTCCACTTTCACCCATTCGCGGCAGGTGGGCGACCTTCCCGTTTTTGCCGCTGCCATTGACACCGGTGGGGCCAACACCATGCAGGCCTATGCGTTTTGTCGGGACCGGCAGGATCGGAGGGTGTGGGGAATCAAAGGTATCGGTGGCATGGGCAAACCGCTTTGGCCACTGCGGGCCAGTCGCAACAACAAGGGGCGGATTCCCCTCTTTATCATCGGTGTCGATGCTGCCAAGGAATCAATTTACGCCCGGCTGCGCATCAAAACCCCTGGGCCAGGGTATTGCCACTTCCCAAAGGACCGGGACGCCGAATGGTTCCGCCAGTTAACTGCTGAAAAAGTAGCCACCCGTTACGTCAAGGGTCGTCCCATCCGGGAGTGGAAAAAACCGGACAGTGCCCGCAACGAGGCGTTGGATTGCCGGGTTTATGCCGTTGCTGCACTGCACGGCATGATGAATATGGGGTTCCGGCTGAATGTCGAGGCCGATTGGCAAGACAAGATCCCTCTCAAGGAAGGGATTACCGCTATCATTCCCGATGAAAGACCGGGGATTATACTACCAGCAACACCCCGGATTGTTGCGGAGCCACAGACTGAAAAACCACGGTGGCTCGCTGGCCGACGGTCAGGATGGTTGGATCGTAGATGACAGACTCCTATATCACTTAACATGATGTAATCGCATAATATTATCAACATTATTAAGAAACTGATAGATAAACTGAACCTGGTCACGATTACCATCTTTGCCACCGACCTGCTCCAGATATTGAAGCAGTGTATCACAGGGAACTCCCTGGTATTTGGAGGAAGTTGAGGAAGTTTCTTTGGCTACTGACATACCGACTCCGTTGAGTAAGAGATTGGTTTCGAAATATTGCAATACACCTTTTGCTTAGAACTACTGCGATTCCTTACCCCAATAAACCAATGGGGATTGCTGGTCATCGATTAAGATCGTCGGAGTGAAGATGAAAAAGCCGCCGTTCCATACCAAAATATTGGAACGGCGGCATAATTCCAGGGAATCAGTGCATCATGCCTATGGCTTTGCGGTAGACATCAAGCATGGTTTCCTTCTCGTCCAGTTCACTTTCCTCCATCTTCCGGAGCTTGAGAAGTTCTTTCATTATTTTGACATCGAAACCATTTCCTTTGGCTTCCTGGAACACCTCTTTGATGTCTTCGCAGAGGGCCGTCTTTTCTTCCTCGAGACGCTCAACTCGTTCCAGATAGCGAAGGAGAACTTCGCCAGGGATACCTTGGTATTCGGAGGGGACTGCGGGGGTTTGTTGGACTTCCGGCATAAAGGCTCCTTTGCTCAAGTGTTCGATGTCAGAATTTTGTAACGCACTGTTCCCGAACAGCAATGAAGCAATAGTTATGCCTTATTGAAACATAGCCATCATATACGGCTGGAGCAAGAAAAATGGCCTTTACCCAAACCGAACTCGATGAACTCAAACAAGCCTACGCTTCCGGTGCCCTCCGCGTCGTCCATGAGGGCAAAACGGTGGAATACGGTTCAGAGGCTGACCTGTTGCGCCGTATCCGCATGGTTGAGGGCGAATTGAAACCTACCGGCAACCAGAATGCGCCCAACGTCAGTTTTGCCAGTTTTTTCAGGGGTTAAACAATCGGACAGGAGAACCAAAAGATGATTGTTTCCGCTTCATATCAAGGCCTTGAAGTCACATTCAACGAAGACGGCTGGTTTAACGCCACTCTGGTTGCTGAACGGTTTGGCAAAGAAGTCTATTCGTGGCTACGCCAAAGAGACACTGTCGAATATATGACGGTTTTGGCGGTTGATCTTGGCAAAATCAACTCCGATTCTGTGGAGGAGATGAATATTATTAAACAGTTAGAATCGACATCTGCGGCATCTCAAGCCAAATTGTTAACGCTTGCAAAGAAAACGGGGCTGGTTCGTACCAAATCTGGTCCTCTTGAAAACGGTGGTGGAACCTGGCTTCATCCAAAACTGGCCGTTGTCTTTGCCAGGTGGCTCGATATCAGGTTTGCTGTTTGGTGCGATCTGCAAATTGACAAGATTTTAAGCGGTTCTCATCCCCATTTCGACTGGAAAAAATCGCGCCACGCCGCCGCATCCTCATTCAAAGTGATGAGTGAAGCACTGCGCATCGTTCGTGAAGAACAAGGCAAGATCGCTGCGTCACACCACTACATCAACGAAGCCAGGCTTGTCAATTGGGCGATCTCCGGGGAATTCAAAGGCATGGATCGGGAATCGTTGTCTGGCAATGAATTGGATTTGCTGGCTAAATTGGAGGTGCGCAACTCGGTTCT